>NZ_CP061941.1:3047055-3694110 GCF_014805825.1 Marinomonas algicola | reverse complement strand
GTTTAGCTCTTCTAGTACAGGTAAAACGGATTTACGAGAAACCGACGTCCAGCTACCAAAAATGACGTCCACTTTATCTTGTGTCAGAAGTTCACGCCCTTTCTCCGCAAATAAAGGCCAGTTTGATGCCGGGTCAACCACAACCGCTTCTAAATCCTTGCCAAGCAAACCACCTTGTTTATTTTGCTCGGCCACCATCATTAATACGGTGTCTTTCAGTGTGGTCTCACTGATCGCCATGGTGCCAGAAAGAGAATGCAGGACACCCACCTTAATGGTATCGGCTGCGTTAACATTAAAGGTAACCAAAGTCGCACCCGCTAAAGCAATTGAAGCAACAAGCGTTTTCATTTTCATCGTGTTGTACCTTTTAATTAAGAAAAATGGACTGAATAAGCGGCACTGACTCATCATGAATGAACTCAATCAAACAGCGGCGCCTCTATATAAGTAAGCCCGTTCAGTATTGAGAAAAATGAAGTATTAAGGTATTCGCTGATTGACGCAGAGGTATACGTCATTTGACGTATAGGGGCGTTAAAAGAGATCGGAATTCACCCCGACAACTCTATTAAGCCGTATATAAAGTAAAAAGCCTTCGCCTTTTCGGCTTGCGTCACTGTCGTCGTCAGCGCCGACGAAACAAAGGCTTTGTGTCTCTTATCAGGTTCTTTTGATGAAGAATAACCTGATGTTAGAGCATGAAATGTTAGGTCGGGACTCCCCCCTACAGGCTTCTTTAGAATCAGAAACCCTTTCTTGGAACCTAAAAAAACCAACCACAGAGCCCTGTGCACAATTTCAATTACTCTGGACATTTAGAAAAAGTAAAGACAGGCACGGTTCCAACAGGGTGTCGATGTTCAAGGTTTACACTTGTTCGCCATGAGCGATGCCATTTAGCGCTGGGCTTTATCGAGTTGTCATACTGATATGATTTTTCCAGTCAAAATACATGTCAAATTGTCATACTACAAAACACGCGTTTTGGTATACGCTTTCTCTATTCCTGATAAAGGCCGCGTTTTTTTCTTTATCACTCAATTATTTTTGTTATGACATTCTTTTTTGGAATACATTGGAGGCAATTACAATGTTAAATCTAGGTCTTATTGGTCAGGCTATTGCGTCTTCCCGCTCTCCTTCTTTACATGCCATGTTAGGAGAGTTAAATCAGTTATCGGTGGATTATCAGTTGCAAGTGCCAGAAGACGATACGGCCGAGTCTTTTAAGGCCAAGCTTGCTGAAATTCGCGCCTTGGGTTTCGTTGGCGTTAATGTAACCTTCCCTTATAAGCAAATGGCTATCGATAGTGCGGATGAAGTAAACGACGCGGTTAAAAAGGTTGGCGCGAGTAATACCTTATTACTAAAAGACGGAAAAGTGTGTGCTTTTAATACAGATTACACCGGCTTTATTCGTGGCTATAAAAGCCGAATGGGACATGCCCGCGCTGGAAATGTGCCAGCAGGTAAAGTATTGATAATTGGCGCTGGTGGAGTAGGGCGCGCGATTGGTTTTGCTTTGTTTGAAGTGGGGGCGACAGAAGTGTTGGTCACCGATTTAAGCGAACACATCGCACAATCTTTAGTTGATGCTATTAATAAAGCGGGTTATAAAGCACGCGTTGTTGCGAAAGAAGACATAGCGGCCGCCGCAGAAGAAGCGGATGGTTTGGTTAATTGCACACCAGTTGGTCACTTGAAAAGCCCAGGTATGCCTTTGGCTGCAAAGCTCATTCAAAGGCAAAAATGGGCCTTTGATGCGGTTTATACTCCAATGGATACTGAATTTTTAATAGAGGCTAAAAACAAGGGCCTGCACATTGTATCCGGTTTTGATTTGTTTTTTTATCAAGGTATTGATGCTTTTGAAATTTTTACTGGTCAGAACGTCACGGATGTACAGCCAGTTTGGGATCAGTTTTGTGAAAAATACGATGTCGTTAGTTCATTGATCTAGGGATTGTAGGAAGGCGAATAAACCATAGAATAAGTGAGAAAAGGCCTAATGGCGTCTTTTAGTTTGGGTATTACTATAAAAACGCCATGACTCCGAGATTTTTCTTCGATGAACCCAGATGATGGTAAGTTGGTTGGACAATCTGTTGACAAATCGCTTCGTTCCGATATTGTGACTGGAAAACGGCCACCAGGCGAAACGCTGAAACTAAACGCATTACCTATTCGGTATAGAGCGCTATATCTGCTATCAGGCGTTGGCCTTACATCGTTGCCCGTTTCGTGGGCAGGCGTTCATGATGCGAGGCTTAGAGATGCTCGCCATGGGTTCTTCTGCAGTGGGCATTGTGGTTGGTATGGGCGTACAAGGGTATGTGTTAGGCATTCAAGGCTTAGTGCATAAACTGAAAGCGTAATCTTGACGGTGATTGTTGAGGGGCTAACTTAATCCCATCAAAGACAAAATAACAGCGAGTGTAACGAATGACACTAATGTGGTGACCAATAAAATACTTGCACAAAGCGAGCGGAATCCATATTGGCTGCCAATAATAGGGTAGATGCTCATCATAGGTACGGCCGCAATCAAGATGCCTCCGAGCAAAAGGTTGCGGTCCATTTCAGGCATAAAGAACGCCACGACAGCAATCATCAATGGATGCAGTACTAGCTTACCTGTAGTGACAAAACAAATGTCTTTGATATTGCCGGTCAGGCTGGTTCCTACGAGAGACCCTCCAAGTACAATCAGTGCAAGCGTAGCGGATGCGCCGGACAGCATCACTAATACACGGTCGATTACATCTGGCAGTTTTAAATGAAATGTCGATGCTAATACGCCTCCTGTGACGGCCAAGATCAACGGATTCTTAACCAGTCTTTTCACAACCGTATAGAGCATGCTGAGAGGGTTTAAGCCCTGCCCGCTGGATGAACTGATTTCCAGAATAATAAAGATAATCGGTAAAACGAATAGGTTTTCTACGATCAGCGCCATGGCAAAAGCGGCCGTTGGTGGGTCACTAAAGGCGAGTAACATAACAGGGTAAGCAAAGAAGGCCGAGTTGGAACAGGCCATCCCTGCGCCTTTTAATGTACTTTCGATTAAAGGGCGCTTCATGATTTTTGAGCTAATGAACATGCCTATAAACAGCGCTAATAGTGAGCCAGTGGCGTAGGTAGCGATGTAACTCGGAATGATGACTTGATCGAATTCCATTCTCGCCAAAGTGCTGAATATCAAGGCGGGAAGCGTAAAATACATGACGATTTTTGCCATGCCTGCAATCGTTTCACCAGGAACTAGGTTGATCCGAACGGCAAAATAACCCAATAAGATCATAATGAATATGGGGGTGGTGGTGGCAACAATGGTCAACATGTGAGCGTCCTATCACGGTTGTTATTTACTGAATGCTCAAATAACAGGGTCATCTTTATGATGATCCACAGGTTTATAATAACTGTCCAAAGTCTGTGCCGTATCCCTAATCGCATTAATAAAGAGCTTTAATGCCATCGAGGGTATGGAGTCGGCCCGAGTGGTGAGTCCAACGGCACCTAGAGTTTCTTTGGTATCAATTGGCAGCTCATCTAATTCACCATCGGCGATTTCTCGTGCGACAACACCACGAGAAATGATCCAGACGGCATCGTTGTTACGTATGAACTCCTTGCCAAATGAATCGGATACGGTGTCGATTCGGTCGGTCAAGGTTCCCACCCCTTGGGACAATAAAAAGCGGTCCACGTATGGTGCAGTAATGGAGCCTTTGGGTGGATAAAGAACCGTGTAATCCGCAATGTCACTGATCTGAAAATTCGCCTTCGCCAATAAAGGGTGATTGGGTCGAACGGTGAACGCCACTTGCTCCGAATATAGGTGCTGAAAAGATAGTCCTGACATGGCTTCGGGAACGCCTAATCGACCAACCACCAAGTCGAGTTCACCTACACGCAATTGACTCATTAGTAATGCGTTAGGACCAGAGACCAAATGCAGCCGAACATCGACCCCCCCCATGCGAAAACGTTTCACGGATTCTGGCAAAATACTGGTCGCGACGGTGGGTAATACCCCAATGCTGATTCGACTGAAGCCTTTTTGCTGTGCTTGAGCAACACGCTCGGTGCCTTCTCGCAACGCGGCCACACTGGTACTGGCGTGCTCTAAAAACACATTGCCAAAAGGGGTGAGTTCCACGCCTTTCTTGCTGCGCTCTAATAATCGTACGCCCAGAATGTCTTCTAATTCTTTAAGCTTTTTGGATACGGCTGGCTGAGTTAGTGCTAGTACATCGGCGGCACGTACAACACTACCTTGGCGAGTAACTTCTAAAAAGCATTGAAGGTGGCGATATTTAATACGGTTTTCTAACATAAGAAGTCTCCCATCGTGCACGCATGGTTTCAGTTGCTGCTAATTGTCTATTAGGTAATCAGCCACTAAGTAAGAAACACTAAGGAATCAGGTTTGTTACAAACGCTAATAAGGGAATTATTTTCCTATATTACACTCCTATGACGTACTTTTTAAAAGAGGTTATGCATTCCTTTTTCGATATATTTTTAGTGCGTTATTTCATTCTTGAAGTGGCTCTTAAGGCAAAAATCTTGTGCTAGCATCAATAATAGTAAATATAGGAGCAAAAAGCAGGTTTGTTCCTCGTATATCATTTTCGTTATGGAATGCAGACATCAAAGGCGTAAAAATGAAAACAGCACTCGCAACCGTTACCCTATCTGGTACGCTAAGAGAAAAATTTGAAGCGGCGGCAAAAGCCGGTTTTCAAGGAGTAGAAATCTTTGAAAACGACTTAACCCAGTTTGATGGTACTCCAAGAGATGCGCGTCGAATGGCGCAAGACTTGGGACTCGAGATTATAGCCTTACAGCCCTTCCGTGATATGGAAGGGATGCCTGAACCTATGCGTTCTCAAAAGGCCAAAATGCTTCAACACAAGATTGATGTGGCGCATGAGTTGGGTACGAATCGGTTGTTGTTTTGCAGTAATGTTCAACCATACTCGTCTGCGGATCGTGATGTGTGCGCCGCCGATTTGTTCGCTCTTGCGGACATAGCGAAAAAAGAAGGCATCATGCTGGGTTACGAAGCATTGGCATGGGGTTACCATATTGCCGATTACGAAGATGCTTGGGACTTGGTAAAACGAGTCGACCACCCTAATTTGGGTATTATCTTAGACACCTTCCACATGTTTTCTCGAGGCAACACCTTAGATGTTTTGCGTGATGACATTCCTTTGAATAAGATTGCGTTAGTACAGGTGGCCGATGCGCCCAGTCTGCAAATGGACGTGTTGCAATACAGTCGACACTTTCGCTGTTTCCCCGGGCAAGGTGACATGCCAGTCGTCGATTTTTTACAAGTTTTGAAAGAAAAAGGCTTTGATGACTATTTGTCTCATGAGATTTTCAACGACGAGTTCCGTTCGTCTTCTCCGTTAGAAAAAGCCATTGATGGCATGCGGTCATTGATTTGGCTTGATGACCAAACTGTCAGTAAGCGTGAAGAAAAAGCCGCACCGGTTGTTGCGCCACAAGTCCATGACGTTGAGTTTCTGGAGTTCGCGATTGAAGGTGAAGGTGGCGAAACCTTGATCAATACGTTGGCACAATTAGGGTTCCATGAAACGCACAAACATCGCTCTAAAAATGTCAGTTTGATGCGCCAGGGCAATATTAATTTGATATTGAACCGTGAAACAAAAAGCCAGGCTCATGAATACTTCCAAAAACACGGCGTGTCTGTGTGCGCTATGGCGTTTGCGTCTGAGGATGTGAAAGCCACTTTGCTGTTGGCAGATCGATACAAAGTTGATCGTTTTGACAATCAAGCAGGCCCAGGTGAGTTAAATATTCCGGCACTTCGTGGTATTGGTGATAGCCTTGTTTACCTTGTTTCAGCGGACGCTTCAGCTCGATTTTTTGATGTCGATTTTGTCCCTGTGCAAGGTGTTCAAGGGGAAACTGGCGTTGGTCTGACCCGTTTTGATCACATTGGTCAAACCGTGTCCAACACGGATTTCCTGTCGGCTTCTTTCTTTTATAAATCTTTGTTTGGTTTTGACATCGACGCCAGCCAAGACTTGCCCGATATCCATGGTTTGGTGGTAAGTCGGACGGCATTAAGTAAAGACAAGCGCGTGCGTATCCCTTTGAATATGACCAATGCACGCAGTGCATCTGCTCAACGTTTTATACAAAAGTCGAAGGGTTCTGGGGTTCACCAGATTGCGTTTGCTTGTGATAATATTTTTGCCGCGGCGAAAAATATTGACAGTGAAAAGCAATTGCCGATTCCACAAAACTATTATCGAGACATTGAAGCGCGCTTTAGTTTGTCTTCAGAGGTGATCAGAAAATTGCAGTCGCACAACATCATGTATGACCAAAACGATGAAGGTGAATTCTTCCATTTCTATACGGAAGAAATGCATGGCGTCTTTTTTGAGGTGGTACAACGAGTCGGTGATTACAGTCGATATGGTGAAGTGAATGCATTTGTCCGTCTTGCCTCACAGGCGCGCCAAGAGAAAAAATAGATCATTGTCATGGCGGGGGAAGAGGTATTTTAAGTGTGCCCTTTTGTGAGGAAATTATGCCGGAGGAAGGCAACTTCCTCCGGCTTTTTTATTTATAACGCTCTATTTTCGTGTTCATCTATAACCACTGCACCCTCTTCTTTGTAATAGGGGTCTTTTCGCCATTGATCGAGTAAATTGAGCACATACTCACTTGGTCTACAGAGTTTAACGCCGTTTGGCGAGAAAATTATGGAGCGATTCATTAAGATGGGGTGCTTGAGCATACCGTTTAAAAGGGCTTAATCTGTTATTGTATCATCAAATAATCCACGCTCTTCTGCAGGTGACTTGGTGGCTCGTAGTACCATTCTGGACGTCAAATCTGCGGCAGAAAATCAGCCTAATAGCTGTTTTTTGCTGAGTCTAAAATTACTTCTCTAGCCCCGTTTGGCCATGTTGGATGTATGTGATAAAAGACCCATTACCCACGACGTTCGTTTTAACTCGCATTTTAGCATCCACACTTCGGCTTCGTATTGTTACGGACAGCTGGAAAGCCCAATATTTATGAGTGTGTTTGCCTCATTTTGAGACATTTTTGCGGGTAATGGGAAAAATGATGGCGAATTTAGAATGGTGGGGCGTTCAGGCGTGTGGAGAGTTCTTAAAAAGAAAGGGAAGCGGTCATGCCGTCCATGGCAAGATTGTTCTGGATTAATGAGAAGGGTGGAAAATTTTGTCTCTTAGCCATTTCGTCCAAATTGGAGACTGAGTAAACAGGATCAGCACAATCACACTAAAGAGAACAGTGGAAAGAGGGCTGTGGAATAAATTGATAAACAAATCACCTACGCTGCCACGTTCAGACAAAATAGCACGTCGCCAGTTTTCATCTGTTAGTGAACTCAAAATAACCCCTAAAATTACAGGGCCAACAGGGAAGGCGTAAAGACGCATGAAATAGCCAAACACCCCAAATGCCAGCATCCACCAAATGTCTGTGACGGAATTATTGATTGCATAAGCCCCCACAATAGACAATAGGAAAATAAGCGGAATCAATATCCCTTTTGGACACTCCACAATTTTAGAAAACAGCTTGATGCCTGTTAGGCCAAAAATGAGTACGAAAATGTTGGCCAGTGTTAGGTTGCCAACGGTAAACCAGAACATATGGGGTTGTTCAACCAGCAATAAAGGTCCAGGGTTTAAGCCATGAATAAACAAAGCACCAATGAAGACCGCGGTTACCGCGTCGCCCGGAATACCCAGCGTAAGCATTGGAATATAAGCGCCACCCACCGCGGCGTTGTTGGCTGCTTCTGGCGCAATTAAGCCTTCTTTTGCTCCTTCCCCAAAAGGCACTTTTGGGTTCTTGGTGACACGTTTTGCGTGGTCATACGCCATCAGTGAAGCAATGTCACCACCTGTGCCCGGTAATGCCCCCACGATGACGCCAATAAAAGACGTTTGCAGGCTCAACGGCATGTATTTTTTCACGTCAGACCATTTGGGAATGATGCGAGATATCTTCTGTTTCACCACGGCTTTATTCATGTTGTGTAACTGATGTAAGGCCTCTGAAATACCAAACATACCGATCATGACGGCAACCGGATTGATACCGTCCCACAGCTCAACCACGCCATAAGTAAAGCGCTCCTCGGCTGTCATAGGGTCCAAACCCACCGTGCCGATCAACAGACCTAATGCTCCAGCAAAAACGCCTCTTGCTAGACTGCTGCCAGATAAAGACCCTACCAGCATAATGCCTAACACACCTAACATCATGTAATCACGTGGTTGAAAGGTGATGGCAAACTCGCTGATCGTTGGTGCAGAAAGCGCAAGCACAATAATACCAACAAAACCGCCGACAACAGACATCACGGTAGACAATCCAATTGCTTCACCGGCTAAGCCTTTTTTCGCCAACGGATACCCATCCAATGCCGTGGCAATCGCAGAAGGTGCCCCCGGGATGTTGAGGAGAATGGCAGTACGAGACCCACCATAAACGCCGCCCATATAGACGCCGACCATTAAGCACAACGCGTAATTGACGTCCCAAGAAAAGGTAAACGAAATAAGAATAGACACGGCCATAGTGACCGATAAGCCGGGAATAGCGCCAACATAAATACCTAAAAAAGTACCAAGAGCCGTTAGCCCCAGCAGTTCAGGTGACAGCCAAGACATGGCGAAATAATTTAAAGCATCCATAAAATGGCTATCTCCACAAAGATTCTATAACGGACAGAATTTCACGCTCGGGAACGATGCCTTCTGGCAAGACAACCTGAAACACGAGACGGAACACAATGTAAACGACAATCAGTGACAGCAGTGTAATGGTGAGTGTCGTGAGAACGCTACGTCGATACAAAAATTGGATAGAGATGAACAGAAAGGCAAAACTGGAAAGAATGAACCCTAAGCTGTCGAGCACAATGGAGTAGACCAATATTAAGGCCATGATGATAGCGATGACAGGAGGGAAACAGTGATAAACGAACCTAACGCCTTCGGCTGCTGGTGACTTCAAGGTATTCAAAAAAGCCACACAAGACGCCAATACCATGACAGCGGCCGCAGCAAGTGGGAAAGCACCAGGAGAACTTAACGAGCTGAGACCAGAAATATTATAGGCTTGCCAAAATAGGTAGGTACTGCCCATCACAAGCAGAAAACAAAATAAGAGTTCGCCTGGCTTTCTGGTTTTTATTAAAGGGGACTGACTGGACATTAAAACTCCAGATAAAACAAAAAATGTGACGCGCTCACCGTAAAGTAAGGCGCGTCTAGATAAAGTGAAGAACGGTATTCTTATGGTTTACGGATACCAAACTCTTCAGGGGAAAACTTACTAAAGCCTGCGTCGTGTACTAACCATGATGACGTTGAGCGGTAAGCTTCTAGGAAGTAATCCGCTTCTTCGCCCGAAATATTCATTATAGTGAAACCGCGTTTTTGCATTAGATCGATGAAGTCTTTGTTGTAAGCGGCTTTTTGGAATGCCGCTTGCAATTTTTCAACGGCGTCATCAGGCGTTCCTTTTTTGGCGAATATGCCAAAGAAAGGCCCCCATGGTAGGTAAGATTTCATGCCTGGCAATGTGTCGGTGATTGGTGCAAGGTTTGGCAGTAACTTGTTAGACTCAACATCAACCAAGCTGATGGCTTTCATTCGGCCAGCTTTGATTTGCTCGATTGTTGCGCCTAATACGGCAGGCATTACATCAATAGCGCCACCTTGTAATGCTGTTAATGCTGGGCCATCACCATTGTATGGAATACTTATGTAATCCAGTTTCACCTGGGAATCCAGCATGGCTGTCACAATAGACGTTAGACCACCTGCACCAGTCGAACCAAATTTCACTTCGCCTGGATGCGCTTTTGTGTATTCAATTAACTCAGACATAGTGTTAAAAGGCGCGTCGTTGTTTGCCACGATGATTGGTGTACCACGTGCCAATACGTTGATAGCGATCATGTCGCTGTAATCGATGTCTGAAAGTCCCAAAATTTTGTACATCTGAGGGTTTTCAGCGCCCATTAGAAGGGTGTAACCGTCGGCTTTTTTTGCGTTTACGTATTTCGTTGCTATCGCACCAACGCCGCCAGTTTTGTTCGTTAGAATGAGGTCTGTGCCTAGTTCTTTCTCAACATGAGGAGAGATCGAACGCATAACCGTGTCAGTGGAACCACCTGCACCCCATTGAATGATGCCTTGGACATCTTTATTTGGGTAAGCGGCAAAGCTTAAAGTGGAAGAAAGGGATAGTGCTGCTAGTAACGTAATTGTTGTTTTTTTCATTATAGGCCTCTGTGTTGTCCATCAGCTGATGGCGTTGACTTGGTTAATGTTTTTATTATCAGTGATCAAAAATGATCGCATTCTGAGCAAGCGTTTCACAACCAACATAACCTTAGCCGATGCTTCGAGGTTGATAAAGAGTGAATCCATTCCATATTTCGCTCATTTTATTGCTCTTTAGTTATAGGTAGTAAGTGGAAAGATAGAATTAATAAGTGGAGAAAGGCTTAGTAAAAATAAAAAACCGCACTTTTTTTTTGACGCGCGAAGCCAATGTGTGTTCGAGGAAGCGAACAAATCGAAAACTAGCTAAGCTTGATGTACTCGTACATAGTGCTTGACGTGACGAGTTCAAAAGGAATCCACACTTTTTAATCGACCTCTTCACCTTTCATCAGCTTAAGCCGAGTTTGCATTGCTTCTTTACCTTGAGCTGTCGCATCGAGATCGCCTGCTTTCATTGCTCGAATGGTGATTTCATCATTATTGGCGATTACTGCATCAAATATGATACCTGCAGTCAGCAATTATATCGTTGCCTTCTGTTCGAGTAAAGTTTGCAGATTCCTCAAAAACTATGTTGAGCTCCGAACATTCTGGTGTCGCGATGACATCATTAATATCGTTAGCTCGTTGTTGGGCTGCATTGTTACCTAGAGTGTTCATCATGACGGCGACATCACCTACGGTTCAATAACATCAATCTGCTGTTGAACATAAAATCACTTATTGAAACCTGGATCTAGTTAAAATATTGTGGGTTTATATTAATTCAATGGGCTGAGAATGAATGATTTTACAGCCTTGTTATGCCGCTACAGGGTTAAACTTTTAACCTGTGGAAGGTAGTTTAATGTAATCTATGACTAATTTATATGGAGTAATAAATGTTTAAGATGATGTTATTGTTTGTGTCAGCTCTTCTCAGTTTTTCTACCTTTGCAGGTGGTGCCACATCCACTCTTACTAGAGAGAGCATCGGGGATATTCAAGGGGTGCTAAAGGATGAAAAAACATGGTCTGCTCCTGAGTTTGTTGCGGAGCAGAGTTACCAATTTAAAGTCGATCGCCCTCTGAGTTTAGGTGTTTTTGATGTGAAACGCCCTTTACCTATTCAATTGAATTTTCTTGAAAAGGAAGACGCGGGGACAGCAAACTGCAGGGGGTATTTTCTTGATAAGCATTTTTCAATCAATGAGGCCAAGGTGTTTTTTGAGCAGCATGCAGGTTCGAAGCTAAAGTTATTAAATGGTCAACTAGTTAAACTCACAAGTACTGGCGGCTCTGCCAGATGGTGCAAATTTACTGACGTTGAGGTACTGGCAAGTAAAAAAGAGCTAGAACAAGCAAGGCAGAACAAAATAGCTGAATATAACGCCTATCAATTTGAAGGTACGATAAACGTCCTTGTGGCTCGTTTGTATTCTTCTCGCATGATTATGTTTAAGTTAAACGCAGGGAATATCACCCAAAAAAGTCTATTTGAACGTTGTGACAAGACGCTAACGATAGACCCGCCTCTTGCTTCACACATGAAAGGGCCTGCGTACATGAATAAAGAGGCTACGGTTAATCTAACAATAGAGGGTAGGAAATGTGTCGCGAAGAGTGTTGTATTTGACGTTAAATAATATAACAAAATAATACAGAACATAGATGGAATGCCTTTGGTTATCGATGGTGATGCTCAGATCTTCTCTATCGATATTCGAGCTTATGCGGTGATGAGTAATCATTTGCTACTCGTTTTTGAAAGACGAGAACCCCATGTCGAAAGAGTCTGAGTTATCATCAATTAAATTCAGTCTAGAGAGTGATAACTGGTGAGCGCCTTGAGCGGCGCCGATCAGAGGCCCTAAGTGGCTGTAATGACTTTGGGTAACCTGGCAATTAGGTCGCTCTTGACTAAAATGCTCTTGGGTTGATTTTGTTATTTCAGGTATGGCAGATAGAGGGCCACCAAGCACGATCGTGTGAGGATCCGTTAGTTGACAGAGGGTGCTAAGAGCATGGTGAATGGCGGCCAAAGCAGGATCTTGCGTGTTAATTTGATTGGTTATAGCCCGTTGATAAAAAGCATGATTGTAATCGCTTTCCAATAGGGTTTTCCCCGCCTCATTTTTAAGATAGCCAATCTCTCCTGCTAGACCGTTTGCTCCACGAATGAGTTTATGCTCAAAAAATAAGCCGCTGCCGATGCCTCGCCCGAGGTAGACATACATAAAATCATTTAAATTGCGGTCGTGATTTTCGGCCAATGTTGCCCAATTTACATCATTGTCTATGGCAACATCGCATTGGTAATGCCGTTGCAACATCTCATAAAGGTTAATGCCTTGTGCTAATGGGAAAGGGGGGTGGGGTAAATCAATTACTGTTCCGCTTTTTGGATGGATAGGTGCGGCAATGGATAAGCCTATTGACCGAAGAGGGTGATCAAATTGCGCTTTGATGGTATCGATTGAATGGTATAAATCAGCTAAAAATTCAGGTTTTGAGCGACTATTTGAATAGTTAAGCTCTTTTCTGATAAGTACCTCACCTTGAAAATCTTGTAATTGCAGCTGACTAGAGCGTTCTTCTAATGCGATAGCGAGTGTGCATCCAAAAAATGGATTTATCTTGTATAAAATCGCAGGTCGTTTTGAGCTGGTGTCGGGAGTTGACGATCTTACAATGACATTTTTAACCAACAACCTTTGTGCGGCTTCGGAAGTTGTTGGTTTAGAGATCCCCGTTAATTGAGCAATATTGGCTCTAGAAAGTGTTCCATGCTTTCTTAAGCATTGGAAAAAGGCGCGTTCAGTTGCGGCCGCCAGACTACTGGGTTTATGAGATTGAGCTGGTTTCACTTTAAATTCCCTTAACCTAAACGGGTCGTAAATGCGTTTATTATGCCAAAATGACTTTACAAAAACGGCACTCAAGATTACTCTGGAAAAACAAGTTAGGAAACCTTACTTATTTAATTTTAATGCTTAAGAGGGTCATGATGTCCAATTCACAAATAAAAAATACACTCCCCGAAGATGTTGTTGAGGCTGTTCTCGCTACAAAAAATTATTGGAAACAAAGTATTGGTGATGTTTCTGGGTTAATGGATCGCATTATTGCTCACCTAGAAATGGAGATTGATACTATCGAAGCCGAGTTAAAAGCAGGCATGAACCCTTGGCCTGAAGTGGACTATAAGAGTATTGAGACAAATTCAGTAAGCCTTGAGGTCTTATCACGGATCAAAAAACGTGGCTGCTTAGTTGTTCGTCAGCATTTTTCTGAAGAAATGGCAACGCAGTGGGATCAAGATTTAGTAAGTTATATCGAAGACAACGATTTTGACAATCAGTATCGAGGGCCTGGAGATGACTTCTTTAGCACACTGTCTGCGTCACGTCCGGAGATTTTTCCTATTTACTGGTCAAAACCGCAGATGGAAGCAAACCAAAGTAAACGCATGCAGCAGGTTCAAGTCTTTTTAAATGGATTTTGGAAAGCAGAATCAGCAGGTAAAGTGTGGTTTGATCCAAAAGTAAACTGCATTTATCCGGATAGAGTTCGTCGTCGCCCACCAGGGACCACATCGAATGGACTGGGCCCACACACGGATTCTGGTGCCTTAGAACGTTGGTTATTACCGGCTTACCAGAAAGTATTTCGGCACCTTCTGAATGGCGATTTTGATCTTTATGATCCTTGGGACGCGGCATATCGACCTGAAGTAAATGAGTACGAAAGTGGGACCACCAAGTGCTCGGCATTTCGTACTTTCCAAGGTTGGACGGCACTGAGTGATATTAAACAAGACCAAGGTGTGTTGTTTACAGTGCCTGTGCCAAGCGCTATGGCCTATCTGTTGATTCGACCGTTACTTGATGATGTACCGGAGGAGAGTTTATGTGGTGTGTCTCCACGTAAAGTGCTGCCTATTGATAAAAAATGGCATAGCCTTTTGTTGCGAGCGAAAGCGTTGATTCCAGATTTGCAAGCGGGCGATTCGGTTTGGTGGCATTGTGATATGATCCACGGAGTGGATCCAGTTGAAAATCAACAAGGTTGGGGGAATGTAATGTATATTCCCGCAACACCCTCTTGTGAAAAAAATCGTCGTTATGCCAGGCAGTGTGCTGAATATTTTAAGCTCGGACGCTCACCAGATGACTTTCCTGAAGAGCATTATGAAGCCGATTGGCAGGGGCGCTTTCAATGGGATGATTTGAATGCTATCGGAAAAGCCGCGTTTAATAGTGATTAAATACGCTTATTTATCTCTATAGAAAGAGCCAATAACAGCACTCACTCTCTACCTTTATAGAGATAAGACGTTATGGTTATAACTGGATAACGGCAGTCTAAGACAGCGAATTAATGACGTCTCTCTGATCACAGTCTACACTCGAAAAACAAAACTCAAGGATGAGGAATACGTTAGACCAAGGGTCAGAAGTCAGCAGGTCTGTTTGTTTGATACACCTTATTACCCTTTAGTTTAATCCTGAACTTAGGGCATGGCATCCGTTGATGCGTTTGCTGTGTATTTTTTCTTTAATACAGTTAGGTGAAATGTCTTTTAAAATAGTAATAGACGTTTTTGAATTTAAATTCAAAAACGACAGAAAAAGAAAAGATAAATATAAGCAGTGTTAATTTGATGTTATCAGAGTAACTATAAAACAATATAGAATAAGTAATAGAAAATAGCGTTTTGTAGTGATCGTTCTTATTTTTTAGAATCCACATCATTAAAATAGGTGGTATGTAATAATATTCCATTATGATTTCTTGTATATTCATTATTTAAAACCAAGAGAGTTATTGTTCAGTTCAAGAGGTGTTGCTAGGAAATAGCAACACCTCTTGGCCTAACGACTAATCCATTACGCGACAGGTCACATAATCAACAGCACCTGTTGCTAAGCCAATATCTGGTCTCTTAGATATTATGCCTGCTGTTATACCTGATTTCACAGCATCATCAATGCATTCATCATTAGCGTTGTTATCTAATCTCGTTCGGTCTGACCTCCATCCATAGCTATGGGTCATATTACTAGTATTGTTACTATAAACATTATGAGATCCATTTTTCCCATGTGTACTACCGCCACCGCCACCGCCAAAAGCGATATGTCTAATTGAAGTATAACTTAGAGCAATTGAGTTTTTATAAAGACGTGACATAGTTAATTATCCTTAATATTTTATCTTACAGGTGTAAGGCTATTCACTCTTGAATGCCCTTGAGTTCGAGCCGCTAAGCGCTCAGTTTTTTTATGATTCTTAAATGGAAAGTGATTTTTAATTCAACTAAATAAATCCTTTTTGAGCTGAATTAATATCAAGGTTAATTCATTGTTTTTTTGATGTCAATTGGCCATACTTTATTGTTGACAATATTTAGATCATCTATAAATATAAATTTATGAATATAATATTTTCTCAGAAAATAGATCGAATTATCATCATTCCTTAGGGATGGTGGGGTTTTGATGCGTCTAAAATTGTCAAGCCCGCCCAAGAGGCGGGTTTTTTCTTTCTGCCTCATGGGTGAATCTTAATCAAAGGAGGTAGTATGAAAAAAATAGCGGTTTTTGGTAAACCTGGTAGTGGCAAATCGACTTTAAGCAAACAGTTGTCAATAGCGACAGGGATACCATTGTATCAACTTGACTCAATTCTCTATAAAAAAAACGGTGATTTGGTTGACCGGAAAGTATTTGATAACGAGCATTCAAACATACTTTCTTTTGAAAGGTGGATAATAGATGGTTTCGGCCCAATGGGTTCTTTTAATAAACGACTCGAAGCCGCGGATACATTAGTTTATATAGATTTACCTTATGCTTTGAGTTATTGGTTGGTAACGAAAAGACTTCTTAAAGGAATGTTTGTTAAACCAGAAGGTTGGCCGGACGGAAGTTCAGTTTTAAAAGGCTCTTTAGAAAGTTATAAAGTGTTAAAACTGTGTCCAAAGTTTTGGAATGACAATTTCTTACAATATGTAGAGGGTATATCAGAAAACAAGTCTGTGTATGTCGTTCGTTCTATTGCTGAGCTAAATTGTTTTGTTGAAACAAGGACGAAGAGCTCAAATAATGTCTAATATTCAAATAATGGTAACGGAAAGTTTCATAAGGTTTGAACTTTTCCGTTATTACATAGCCTGCTATTTCTATATTAGATTGACATATAAATCGTTGTGAATCGTCTTTATCTTTTGTATTTGTGTGTTATATTATAACATATCTTTTTTGAGGGTGTTATGATGTCTTTAATTATTAAGCTTTCCATTTGTGTCGTACTCGAACCAGTTAAGATCAGGAAAACGCTTCTTTTCTTTGTTGTTAATAATAAATGTCCAAAGTTGTGTTTGCGGAATACAGTGGGGCTTGCATGAATACGGCCATTGCGTTTGCGGACTTAGATCGTTCCCCCGTTTATTCTAACGACCTTGCGGATATGACGGCTATTTATCAGGAAAACGTCAACCTATTTGTTTGGCAACGGTTATTATCAACTGAGATTGGTTCTTCTATTCAGTCGTTAATTGAGTCGGGGAAATCCCTTAATATTATGGAGGTGGTTACGCCTGAAGGTGCTGAGAAGATATTGTTATCTAGATTACCTACTACGGCAAATCACATCAGTTTGATTGAGGACATTGCAGAATTAGTGGATATATTCTGCTGTTTATTTGATACGAAGAAAGTGGGGTTACGACTGGCTACATCACATTCTGCTACATGCCCTCGATTTCATGTTGATAATGTGACTTGTCGTTTGGTAACCACCTATAATGGCCCCGCAACCCAATGGTTAGAACACGCAAGTGTAGAGCGTAGCAAGTTGGGTCATGCAAGCAAAGGTGTCGCGGATGAGTCATCAGGTTTGATTCAAGAAAAAGCAATGATTCAACAAGTGAATTGTGGTGATGTTGCTTTGTTAAAAGGAGAGGGCTGGCCAAATAATACTGGCGGGGGGCTGGTTCATCGCTCGCCTTCGATCAACTCAAATACAACTCGACTATTTCTTTCTTTGGACTTGATGTAATCAACAAGAGAAGAATATAGACCAATTAGAGTGCCTACCTAACAGACAAGAAAACGAAATACACAGTGTGTATTAATGGAAACCACTCTTGAATCATAAGTAATGTTTAATTCGATGAATTTAAATATTTTCAAGTACGTTTTTTTTTGATTTATAGATTATACTTGCCATAGACAGTATTTTATTAACTAAATAAACCCAAGGAGAGGCAAAACTCAAACGATTTATATTAATGTATCAAAAGACAAAATATGACTCAATGTCAAATGAATCTTATTGGTACTATTGATTCTCGTTTTTATTTAAAAAATTACTGTCATGGTTATTTATTAACTTTTTGGATAAAACTCTATGAGAATTAAAACAAAATTACTTCTTGCCTTTTCTATTGCTACGTTACTTCCTGTCTTGATTGTTAGTTCAATCACCGCCTTTATGGCATCTGACCAAGCGCTTAACAGTTTCTCTCAAAATAGTGGACAAACTTTAGGCGCTGTCGAAAAATCATTTGATCAATTTATCAATGATATTAAGTATGTAGTGGGTTTTATTGGCGACAGTGAGGCCGTTACCACGACGGATGCGACGCCATTAACCACTTATTTTGAAGCAAAAGGCAAAGCACCTAGCTTAGTTGCTAAGAAAAATGGCGGTTGGGAAGAAAGCGCATTTAACCTATTTGAAGACATAGGAAAGAACAATCCAAATTTTGTTTATGTCTATATGGGAGATGAGGGTGACGGCTATTTAGAGTGGCCAGGGACGTATGAATACGCTGAATGGCATCCTAAAAAACGAGGTTGGTATTCAAGGGCTATGGAAACGCCGGGAAAGGTGACCTTGCGTGATGCCTATTATTGGGAACCTGATGATGCTGTTTATGTCTCAGCCGTAAGAACCTATAAAAAAGGTAATATTGTCAATGGTGTTGTTGCGGTTGATGTGTCTATTAAAACCCTGACTGAAATGGCAAATAAAACTAAGTTAGGCACCTCTGGCAGCATTATGGTCATCGAAAATACCGGTACAATCTTGGTGGATGCGCTTTACCCTGAAAATAACTTCAAAAAAATAGCTGAAGTAACAAGTGACGCGTATCAACAGATTGCGAATACGACTGAGGGTATCCTTGGTTTTGACCTTGATGGCGAGTCTTATTATGCGAACGTGTATACCTCTCCAAACTTGAAATGGAAGTTTGTTGGATTAATGCCTGCTTCCGAGATTTACTCAAGTACAGTAGAGTTGGTTCAAACCACCGCCATTGTGTGTGTATTACTGTTAATTGTATTTGGTCTTGTGGCTTTCTTAATGGCGAAAAGTTTGATTACCCCAATCGAATCGGTTTCGAGTCATTTACGTACTTTAGCAGAAGGTGAGGGTGACCTGACCTCTAAAATTGATATCAATACCAATGATGAAACTGGGACCTTGTCGAATTGGTTTAATCAGTTTATTGAGTCTACCTGCAAATTGATTCTCGGTATAAAACAGTCTAGCTCTCATATTGATCAGATCGCGGCGGAAACGTCATTGAAAGCGAGTGAAGTGGCTCAATCCTCAACCACTCAGTTGCAATCGATTGAATTGATTGCCGAAGCAGGACAACAAATGTTGATTGCTTCTAATGAAGCGGCCGAAAGTTGTGCTAACTCAGCAGAATTTTCTGAGAAAGGATTGAAAACGACGATAGCGGGTAAATCCTTGCTTAAGGACAGTGCAGAAGGGGTAAACCGTTTAGGTGTGCGTCTGAAGGCGTCGAATCAGATTATTACTGAACTGCAACAAGAAACCAGTAATATTAATCAAATACTATCGACTATTCAGGGTATTGCGGAACAAACTAACTTATTGGCGTTGAATGCGGCCATAGAAGCGGCTCGCGCAGGGGAGCAAGGCAGAGGGTTTGCTGTTGTTGCAGATGAAGTACGGACGTTAGCAGGGCGAACGCAGGAATCAACTGAACAAATCAGTCGTATTTTGGGATTGTTAGCGAATAAAACGAATCAGGCTTCAGATTCTATGGTAACCAGTTTAGCGGAGTCTGAGAGTGCGATTTCACTATCAGATCAAGCTCTGGATTCATTTGAGCAAATAGAAGACGTTGTGAAGCAGATGCGTGATATGACAATGCAAACGGCTGCATCAGCAGAAGAGCAGCGTGCGGTAACGGAAGGTGTGAACGATAATATCAGTGCCATTAGTGAATCCGCGCATCGTGTTTCGAGCATATCGGGTGATGTGGCAGAACTTTGTCAGAAACAGGATCAGTTGAGTAAAGAGCTGCATTCTATGGTGGCTCGATTCCGTACGGAATAAATACTCTGTAAATTTTTGATTTTTAATTGCGTAATGGCCATTTTTATAAAGTGGCCATTTTTTATTATGATTGAATTTTTAATCTCGCTAAGATATACCGCTCTAAATACCGCATTTGCTTTTCTTTTATAAAAAGCAGTAATGATCTCGTAAAGTAGATAGGAACCTAACAAGTTGAACAATAAAGCAACCAGCTGGACTGTGTGTCTGCAATGCCAAGGAAGGGGGAAAAAAAGCAAACGAATTCGTAAAAAGGCTCGGCTTAATTATCAAAGAGAATTAGAGGCATTTGAAAAATCAAAGGGAGAAGGGGTCGCCCCAGTTCGACCGAAAGGGCATCTTGACTCGTGTCCTAATTGTGCCGGTTCCGGATTGCTTGTGTCAGATAGCGCTCCTCAGGCGGATAAAGAAAACTATCCTCATGTTGCTATTGTTGGTGGTGGGATAGGTGGTGTTGCTTTGGCTGTAGCCTGTCGGCATCGAGGCATTCCTTTTACTCTTTATGAGCGAGACAGTGGCTTCGACGCTCGTTCCCAGGGATACGGACTGACGTTGCAGCAAGCGAGTAAAGCCATTGAAGGGTTAGGGATTTTCTCTCTCGATGATGGTGTGATATCAACAAGGCATGTGGTGCATACAACAGAAGGTAGGGTGATCGGTGAGTGGGGGATTAGGAAGTGGGTTCCGTCTGATAGTAGAACGACACCTAAACGAACGAATGTTCACATCGCTCGTCAGTCATTACGTTTGGCCTTATTAGAACAACTGGGCGGAGATGATCTTGTTCAATGGAATCATCAATTAGTGAACTTTACGGAAGGCGAATCTAAAGGCGTCGGCCTTAGTTTTCTGGTTAATGGTGTGGAAAAGCAGGCCCGAGCCGATATTCTTGTTGGGGCCGATGGCATTCGTAGCTCGGTTCGTAGACTGTTAATTGGAGAAGAAGAGACGCCTCTGCGTTACTTGGGGTGCATTGTCATCTTAGGAATTTGTCCTTTAGCGGCTCTAGACCATGTTAAAAGTGAATTACTTGATTCAGCGACCGTCTTTCAAACGGCCAATGGCAATGAAAGAATTTATATTATGCCTTTTGATGCGAATTCTGTAATGTGGCAACTGAGTTTTCCTATGGCAGAAGAAGACGCAAAATACTTAAGTGCTCAAGGTGTTAAAGCGCTCAAAGAGGAAGCGTGTCGCCGAACTCAGTGGCATGATCCTATCCCTCAAATATTGTCTGCTACTTCGGACGCTCAAATTTCTGGTTACCCGGTTTATGATAGAGAATTGCTAACGGCCGAGCGGCTACAAAAAGGCGCGCAAGTAACCTTGATTGGTGATGCGGCCCATCCGATGAGTCCTTTTAAAGGACAAGGAGCGAATCAAGCTCTATTGGATGCTTTGGCTTTGGCTCGTGGAATATCTAAAGAGTGTAACGCTTTTTCGCCGTGGCGTGATCTTGGTGTAAGACAAAGTGTCTTAACCGAATTTGAGTTCGACATGTTAGAACGCAGTTCGATCAAAGTAAAAGACTCAGCCGAAGCGGCCGCATTTCTTCATTCCGACATTGTTTTGCAGGAAGGAGATGAGCCAAGAGGCCGTAGTTTGAAAAGAAGTGCTCATTAAAGGATAAATTGTCTAAAAGTTTATTTTGGCGCGAGGCATGCATTGTTAGTGGGTGTTTATAGAATATGGTTAGTTTTAGACGTCGTTTAAGGCGCATAGAACTCTTATCGTTCCCCAAGGCATAATATTGTTACTTAATAAAAATAAAAGAATATTTACTATAAAGTGCCACTTTTAAGAATAGGAATAATGCGTCAAACTGAAAGAGGCGCTATTTCTTCATTATTTTTAAGCGCCAAAAGCGCATTGAAATCTTGCACTGGGATTGGCTTACTGTATAAATAGCCTTGCATAATCTCGCAGCCCATTTCGGCTAATTGTTCAGAGTGTTCTTTCGTTTCGACGCCTTCTGCAATTAACTTAAGTTGTAAGCCTTTTGCCATTTGTATGATGGCCGCTATAATGACTTTATTTGACGCACTTTTGAACATATCTCGAATAAAGCTTTGGTCTATTTTTAAAACATCTATTTTGAAGTCTTTAAGATAAGATAAACTGGAATAACCTGTTCCAAAATCATCAAGCGCAATGGCAACGCCAAGCTTCTTGATATTGCTAATAAGTGATCTAGCATGACCAACATCTTTGGCAAGAACGCTTTCTGTTAGCTCTAACTCGAGTAATTCTGGTTTAAGCTTTGTCTCATGTAAAACGTGTTTTACGGTACTTAAAAAATCTTGATCCTCAAATTGAACTAAAGATACATTCACCGCAATTTGTATTTTAAAACCCTCTTGATACCATAGCGCGGCTTGTTTACATGCTTGAAAAAGAACCTTCTCTCCCAATGGAATGATCAGTCCTGTTTCTTCTGCCAACGGGATAAAATCGTTTGGGAAAACGAGATCGCCTTTAGCATTTCTCCATCTTACGAGTGCTTCGGCACCCACAATTTTATTCGTGTATACGTTCAATTTAGGTTGGTAGAAAACCTCAAAATGACTATCAGAACTCGGATTTTTTAATGATTTTTCCAATTCTTGCTCTAGCAGAAGCTTTTTCTCAAACTCTTGACTGTAAAAAAGAATTTTATTTTTTCCGGACTGTTTCGCGGTAAACAATGCGGTATCAGCATGACGATAAAGTTCGTCGATATTAAAACTGTCTTCTGAGTAAATTGAAATTCCAGCGCTAATGGTAAGTGTGAAGTCATTTTCCTTGACTCTCCAATTGTTATTAAATGCTTTTTGCAGTTTGCTAATACAGCGCATTATTTGAATCGTACTGTCTAAGTTTGAGAGCAACAAAATAAATGTATTGCCTCCTTGTCGAAATAGGGTCTCATCCGGTTTTAAAATGGTCTGCAGGTGATTTGCAATTTGCTGCAACAAACGATCACCACCCTCATGCCCTAAAAGCTCATTGATGCTTTTAAAATTATCAATATCAAAGATCATTAAAGCGGCTTTTTTCGTTGACCCCTCAACTTGCTTTATAGCCTGTTGCGCACGATCGCTCAAAAGCAATCGATTAGGTAAGTTTGTCAAAGCATCATGTTGAGCAAGATGCGTCATTTTTATGGCCATTGCTCTTGCTTCACTAACGTCATGGAAGACAATAATGGCGCCCGTTATGTCGCCTTTATGATCACGTATTGGGGCGGCGGAATCTTCGACTTCAACGCCTATTCCTTGTGAGTGTTGTAAAACACAATTTAATGCCATTCCAACAATGCGTTCTTCTTCTAAAGCGATTCTTATTGGGTTTTTAAGCGTCATTCCAGATTCCAAATCAATCAAAGGCATAATCGTTTCGATCTCTTTACCTCTGGCGTGCTCTAATGAATACCCTGTCATGCTTTCTGCAATGGGATTCAAAAAAGTCACAAAACCATTTATATCCGTCGCAATAACAGCATCACCAATTGAATTGAGGGTAACTCGAATGCGCTCTTTTTCATCATGTAGCGCCTGTTCAGCCATTTTTCTTGATGTTATGTCGGTTATAAGCATTAAAAAGCCCAGATCCCTGTCCATTCCTGAGCGAGGTATAATCGATAATTGACCAAAGGTACTAGATGATTGAATAGAAGATAAGCTAACATCTATATTTATTTTTTCTCCTTGGAAGGCTCTATTAATGTTGGCCTGGATATCATCATGAACATTGTCAGGCATCACATCTGTAAGTCCAAGATCAAGCATTTCTGAAGCAGAGATTCCAAACCAACGACCCTCTATATCATTACAAAAAACATTTTTGTCATCTTTATCCCAATAAGCGATGAAAGCAGGCAAGGCATTAACCAGTAGTGATAAATCTTCTGCCGATTTAGCAATTTTATCTTTTTGTTTTTTTAGTGTTAACTGTGTTTCAACTCTCGCTCTGGTAATCGAGATATCGATAGGTTTTTGTATAAAATCGACGCCACCAGATTCAAGCGCTCTTAGTTCATGTACATTATCACTGTGGCCAGTGACAAATATGACCGACGATTCTTGCAGTTCTGGTATTTGTCTCAGTTGGTGGAGCACTTCATAGCCATTCATATCTGGCAATTCAATATCCAACAAAATGACGTCTGGTATGCACTCAATTGCTTTTTTGATTGCACTTTGTCCATCCGTCGCAAAATAGATGTCTCCAAACCCTTCCACAGCATCGTAGAGGACTTGTAAATTGGAAGGGACATCGTCTATAAGAAGAATAGAGGGTAATGCACGATGATTTGAATTAAACATCCTGTTTTGTCCTTTAAAGCAATAAATTTAGTGTGGCGTCACGGTATGGTTGGCGATGCCTGTCAACCCACTATAATCAATAATAGTGGGTTTCTACAATTCGTTGTTTAGTAATGCTATTCTGCGACAGCAATCTGATTATAAACTATAATTGTTATTCATTTGTTTAAATGTCAAGTTTAGACTAACTTATGTTTAACTTAAAGTCGTCATATCGTTAGGGAAAGTGGGTGATTATGAAGTTTAAATACCACTGGCAGGTTACTATTTTGGGCATCGTTTTATTGTTATCTGCCATTACATATATTACCTACCAGACCAACTATAAGCGTTTAGAGCAAGAAGCGATCAGCTCATTACAAACCCGAGCGCAGTCCAACGCTCAGATGTTGTCTACAAAGCTTAATGAGGTTTCGAGCGATCTTACATTCATGCAATCGGTCCCACCTGTACAAGGTATTATTAGGGCGCACAAAAATGATGGAATTGATCCTTTAGACCAAAGTTCATTACACGTCTGGAAATCCAGATTAGGTGAAATTTTTAAAAGCTATGTACTTTCTCATGATGACATATACCAAGTCCGATACATCGGTCTTGAGAATGGGGGCAGAGAATTAGTTCGTGTTGATAGAACGGTTTCAGGAGCACGTATTACCCCTGAGCCTGTATTGCAAAAAAAAGGTGACAGAGACTACTTTAAAGACATTATATCAGCCGAAGTAGACGGAATTTTTGTTTCAGATATTACACTCAATAGAGAGCTTGGAAAGATACAAATTCCCCATAACCCAACAATACGATTAGCCGTTAAGGTATACACAGATACAAGTGATTTGTTTGGTTTTATTATTATTAACAAATCAATAACGCCTCTATTTGAAGATTTAGTGGCTGATTTACCAAAGACAATGAATATGTTTGTCTTAAATGACAATGAACAATTCTTATATCATCCAGATTCCACAGTGGCTTTTGATTTTGAGTTGGGCGATGGAATCAATTGGAATGACTATATCAACAACAGCTCAAAGAGTAATACCTCAAAGAGTAATACCTCACTTTTAGTGTCTCCAAAAGAGTCAATCTCTGGACTGGTTAGCTTGCCATTAATGAAAGGTAAAAATTCTGTAACCATAAGGATTATAGAATCAAAAAATACTATTTGGTTAAACGCCATTACGAATACTTTTTATGCTTTTTTTATCTTTATTATTAGTGTGGCCATATTTTTAATACTTTTCACCTTATACAGAAAAAGTATAAAAAGCCAAACTGAGCTGGTTTTAGAAAAGGCAAGAAACAGTTCGATTGTTGAAGGCAGTCAAGACGCCATTATCGCTATCACGATGGATGGAAAAATTACCGATTGGAACCCGAGTGCCGGTCAAATGTTTGGCTTTTCTAAAAAGGATGTACTTGGTCAATCTATTAAAGATATTGTTCATACGAGTGATAATGTTCAAGAAGAAATAAACATAAGGCAAACGCTGCGACTTGGTGGGCAGGTTAAGGCTTTTGAAAGTGTTCGAAAGGCAAAAAACGATAGGTTAATACATGTCTCTGTATCGGCCTCACCAATCAAAAATGAATCTGGAAAAATCATTGGTGTTTCTAAAATCATTCGAGACATCACAGAGAAAAAACAGGTAGCGGACGAACTTGAAGAACTCAACCACACGCTAGAGCAGCAAGTCGCAGAAAGAACGCTAGAGCTTCAAGAATCTTATGGTCTTCAAACGGCTATTTTAAACAATGCCGCACATATTGTTATTGCTACCGATATTCATGGCGTTATCACCCTTTTTAACCCCGCTGCTGAAATGTATTTAGGGTACTCTTCCAGTGAGGTAGTTGGTAAAGAGACGCCACAATTATTTCATCTGGAATCGGAAGTGATACAGCGTTCCGTTGATCTTACTAAAGAGCTAAAAGAAGACATCAAACCTGGCTTTGATGTGTTTATTGCGAAATCATTTAGAGGGCTAAAAAACGAACATGAATGGACTTATGTCGCAAAGTCAGGCAGTAAAATACCTGTGTATTTGTCTGTTACCTCCTTGCATGACGCTAATGGAGAAATTAATGGCTATCTTGGAATGGCAACCAATATCACAGAAATCATTAATCATAAAAATAAGCTTGAAGTATTAAAGGATCAGCTTACCAAAGCATCTGAAGTCGCGGACATTGGAATATGGAGTTGGAATACATCAACAAATAGCATCACTTGGAACCCGATTATGTTTGACATCTATGATGTTGAACTAGGAGCCAACATTGAATTTGAACAGTGGGTTAGTATGGTGGTTGATGAGGATCGTGAGCGAGCGGTAGAGCACTTCAAGCGATTTGCCGAAGAAGGCAATGGCACAGATCTTATATTTGATATAATGACGCAAAAAGGCATACGAAAAACCATACAGGCAACGGCAACCGTTGAGACAAATCTAATTGACACCTCCATTACTATGGTCGGTGTTAACAAAGACATTAGCGACCAAATGAGATACGAACAGGCTTTAAAAACCGCAAAAGAAGTCTCGGATCAAGCCAATCAAATGAAGTCTGAATTTGTAGCGAATATGAGTCATGAAATAAGAACACCGATGAGCGCTATTATTGGTTTACTAGAATTACTCCGCAGGACTGAATTAACATCAAAACAGCTTGATTATGTGAGTAAATCTAGTTCGGCTGCAAAATCGTTACTGCACATTCTCAATGATATTCTTGATTTTTCTAAAGTAGAAGCCGGCAAACTTGAAATCGACCCGCACCCATTCTGTTTATCCGATTTGGTTGAAAATGTGATGACTGTTTTGTCTCCCAATATCAAAGACAAAGACGTAGAGCTGGTCATTGACCTTGATCCAAAACTGCCATCCTATGTCACACTTGATTCGCTTAGGCTTCAGCAAATCATCGTCAACCTGGTCGGTAATTCCATTAAGTTTACTCACTCTGGAGTCGTTAGTGTCAAGCTGATGGCGGACATTAACGATTTAAACTGTTTAACTATCCTTGTCTCTGATACTGGAATAGGGATTCCAAAAGAGAAACAAGAAAAGATATTCGAACCCTTCTCACAAGCAGAAGCGTCTATCGTGAGGGAGTATGGTGGAACAGGACTAGGACTCGTTATTACGCAAAAGTTACTTAAGCTTATGGGGGGGAGTATATCTTGTGATAGTGAAGTGAATGTTGGTACAACTTTCTTTATTAAAGTGCCTTATGCTGACAGTCACCTAACAAAATCCTACAAGAAAACGAGTAAGAATGTAAACGTTCTAGTAGTGGATGATCGAGAAGAATCATTAGAAGCGATATCTCATGTAATTGATACCATTGGTTGGCAACCCGCGTTAGCATCCAGTGGTGTCGAGGCGCTGACAATGATTGAACATTTTGCGGCTTCAGATAAACCATTTGATCTAATCTTAATGGATTGGAAAATGCCTGGAATGAGTGGATGGGATACCATTCTTAAAATAAAAGAGCTTGGAGAGAATGTGTTCAGTGGGAAGATATTTGTTGTCACCGCTTATGGAGGCAGTACAGATATAAAGTATACCCATAATGGAGAAAAAGTGGTCAACTCTATTCTCAGTAAGCCTCTAACGGCATCGATTTTGGAAGATCGTTATTTAGAGAGCACGCCGAACGAGCTGGTTGTCTCTCCAGAGTTCTTCTCGAAACACAGGTTATTAGAAGAGTTAACTATCCTTTTAGTAGAAGATAACGCCATTAACCAATTGGTGGCTAAAGAAATTCTTGAGGCAGAAGGGGCAATGGTGCTGATTGCATCTAATGGCCTGGAGGCGATCAAACTTTTAAACGAAAGCAGTTCGATAAGGTTTGATATTATATTAATGGACGTTCAAATGCCTGTAATGGATGGCTATACGGCTACCAAAGAAATTCGTAAGGGCAATCATTTACCCACTATTCCTATCATTGCTATGACCGCTAATGCTTTGGATTCCGATAAAAAAGAGGCTTTTGAGGCGGGCATGAATGCGCACGTTAGCAAACCATTCGATGCAGATGACCTTATCAAACAAATTTATACCTTGATCAAGCAGGAAGCCTTTTTGACGCCAGTCAATTTAACGGCTATTGAAAGCACATCGAACCTCCCAATAGTAGAAAACCCTGTCTTAAATACCGAAGGGAGTCTTAAAAGATTTGGCGGAAATGAAGGGCTTTATAACAAAGCGCTTGCTGGGTATTTGCAAACAGCGCCCACATTATGGGCTCAGCTTATGGATACATTGGATGCTAATGATAGTGAGGCGTTCTCTTCACTCCTTCATACATTTAGGGGGATGGCATCAACGGTTGGTACAGATCGTTTTGTAGACAAGCTGAAAAAAATTGAAGCTGACGTTAAAGCGGGTGCTTTGTTGATTCATAGCGTGGACCTACATGAGCTAAATCTAGTGTATCAAACTACAATTGAAGAAATTGAAATGTATATCAAGCAAAATGAAGTGATAGCCCCCACAAACAAAAAACATAGCATCAATGAAAGTGAATTTTTAATTAATCTAAAAGAACTTAAGCTTCTTTTAAAAGCGTCCAACATGAAGGCAATTAACGTATTTAACGATCTGAATAGAGTGGATTCAACTAAATACAATCCACTTTTATCAGAACTTCAAATACAAATAGATCGACTTGATTTTTCTTCTGCCGCATCAACAATAGAAGAGTATTTTGACAATAGTGAATAGTGAATAGTGAATAGTGAATAGTGAATAGTGAATGTAATGCGGCTATATGGTGTATCTGACTGGAATAATAAAGGGGCGACCTAGTTTACTTGGCCGCCCCTTTATTATTCAATAAACAGAGAGTCATTACAGCAAAATGTGAGCTAAGCTGAACGTCTTCTTTTGTTACTGTCTGTCTTCAAGAGTGTAATCGTTAGGGACTTCGAATGTTGTGTCTTTGATCATTTTTTCAGAAACGGAAGTCACTTCGTATATATAACGAACGCGCGCCTCTTTCTTCCAATCTGCTACTACGTCATCAACGACTTTATCCGCACCATCTTTAATCATATTCCCAAAGAAAGTCGATGCTGCGTTGCCAATGCCTTGCGATAAATCAATTGCTTCATCAGATCGTTTCTTTTTAACCACAGCACACGCTTCACTGTTTTGGAACCACTCAAGTTTGATTGAAAGTGGATACCCTTCGATAGTCGACAGCTTTTTGGTGATGCTATTAAATTGAGATGCATCGCTTTTTTCTACATCGCCACTGAATGCGCTAATTGCTTTATAACCTTCTCTGCCAAGTAAGCGAACTAAAGGGTTATTATCACCTACTGCGTCAAGGTAGTTATCAGTGGCTTTTTCGTGAACCTTCCAGGCATTTTGCATTTCAGCCGTTGGTACGGTTGTCCAGAAGACAAATTGAAGTAAATTTAGATCAACTTTACCTTTACTGTCTTTAAACTCAGTGGTCCAGCGAGCGGTGTATTCTTGTGCGGGTAAACCGCCAATTTTACGTGTTTTATTTGTAGCAACAACGTCAAACTTATTGGTGGCCAGTTCTACTGCACAACCTTTTTCTTCGTAGGTTTCATACTCTTCCTCTTCTTCTGATGCGTCTTGAGTTTTTGCCATGAACTCTGCAAACACATCATTGCAGCCACTTATAGGGCACTCTCGATACGTTTCCTTGTCATGATTAACATCCCACAATAATTTGTCTTCCATACGGAATATGAAAGATTGATCGTAGTTTGCCCAACGCATATAAAAGCTATCGAATTTAGCTTCTTGGTCGATTGCTCGCATATTCTCACGGGTATAAACGGTTTGGGTTCCTTTATGGTCAGGAAGGTACAATCCATTCATAGTAAATTTGGCCGTTAATACCGAGGTGGGTTGTTTTGGGGTATTGTCTACTTGTGGGGCAGAGCAGGCGACTAAGGTACTGGCGACGGCAATAGCCATAGTTGAACGAGTAAAAGTCATTTTTATTCCATATTATGAATGAGTTACTGGGGATTTTTACATATATTTTTACCTTTAGTAAGTGCTAAATAAGAGTACATACATAAGCGTCATTCTTACTTGTCTGATATGCTTTACACTATTACTAAACATGGAATGAATGAAATGAAAAAAAACTATCTTTTAGCGTCACTTCTATTGGCTTCAATCTCTTCTTCTAATATCTATGCTGGGTGGGCGGATAAGCTTAAAGAAGCGGTACAAGATGAAGATGTACAAAAAGTACTTGATAAGGCGGTAGGCACAACGGCAGAGGAAAAAACCACGGCCTCTGGAAAAACATCTAACTTAAGTAGTGATACGCTAATAGAGGGTTTGAAAGAAGCGTTAGAAGTCGGTAGCCGTCGAGCAATTGAAGAAATCAGTCAGCCAGGGGGGTATCTTAATAATCAAAACATCCGCATTCCATTACCTGACAGTGTCGAAAAAGCGTCTTCATTACTTAAAAAGTACGGTTTAGAAGGTCAGGTAAATGACTTTGAAGAAAGTATGAACAGAGCGGCTGAAAAAGCGGCTCCAGAAGCGACGGCGTTAATTGTTTCTGCCATTAAAGAAATGAGCTTTGACGATGCACAAAAGATTTATTCGGGATCTGATGGCGCGGCAACAGAGTATTTCAAAGAGAAGACCAGCGAAAAACTGAGGTCTTTGTTTCAACCAACGGTAGTGGACTCTTTAGAGCAAGTTGATGCAACTCGTTACTATAATGTCTTAGTGACAAAAGCCAAAGATATTCCTCTTATTGGCGATAAACTGGATGTTAATCTTAATCACTATGTGACTGAAGAAGCGTTGAATGGTTTGTTCACTATGCTGGCGGCGGAGGAAAAGAAAATTCGTCAAAACCCTGTTGCTCGTACTACAGATTTATTGAAAAAAGTGTTCGAGTAATGTTGGATGGAGTGAACCTGAAAGAGTATTTTTCTGTTTAATTTGGTCACGAGAACGCTGAGCCTTCACATTTATAAGAACGAAGGCTCAGTAAATCAATTCAATTGTGACTAATTGATTTGGTTCTTCATGTATTGCCCCAATTCGGAGTGATGCATGATAGAAGAAACGGGCAATATTTTACTTGCAGGACCCCACGCGAAAACATTGACGGGCGTGGCTGTGTGAGTTCCCGTACCCCATACGATGTTTTGATCTGTCGCCATTTCACGACCCATTATGTTACCTCGGTCGTTGTAAGGAAAAAAGGCATCAAAATCCGTAATCGCAGGCACTTGTTCTGCAGATAGATAAGAGTGGTCATGGGCATGATAAGGATTTTCTTTATCTGTTAAAATGTGCTCGGCTTGTTCTTCGTTAATTTTGAACTCAGAGTTCGCATTGACAATCTCCATTAACGCTGCGGGTGTTTGTTGGGCTTTATCCAGTTTTTCAAACTCGCTTGTCATTGAGTAGAAACTCAAATTTTGATTGTATAAACCGTCTAGAATATTGAAACTACCAAAGTTGAAATTGGGCTTATAATCTTGTTTTTCAAAGGCTTCTCCGGCGCGTTTTTGCCCGTCTGGTAGGTTAGCCGAAGAGTAGCTAAAGCCAAAAGATCCTGTCTCATGATCGGCTGTAACAATGATAAGCGTGTCGTCACGACCCGCGGCCCATTTGTATACACTACCAATGGCTTCATCAAATTTAACGAGCTCATTCAACATTGTGCCTGCATCATTTGAATGACCCGCCCAGTCGATTTGGCCTCCTTCTACCATCAAGAAAAATCCCTCTTCGTCTTTTTCTAAAACGGAGAGTGCTTTTTCTGTCATTTCTTGAAGGCTTGGTTGAGTACGCTCTTCAGAGTTTTTAGTCTTGCGATATTCGATACCATCTGCCATACCAGAATAAGCAAATAGCCCCAGTAGCTTATCACCAGATTGTGCATTAAGTTGAGTGCGGTTAAAGGCGAGACCATATCCAGCGTTTTGAGCTTCATTCAACAGATTACGCTCATCGTTACGTTTTGATTTTAGATAAACACTGCCTTCTGTCAGGTCCGTTAATTCGTTGTACGTATCGCCTTTATCGTTTGTTGATTTAGGTATGAAGTAACGAAGTCCACCGGACAGCATCACGTCTACACCGGTTTCTAACATATCTACTGCAATCTCGTTTTCAAGAGAACGATGCGGTTGATGCGCTGCGAAAGCGGCCGGTGTCGCATGAGTAAGTCGAGTATCAGACACGAGTCCAGTGGCTTTACCAAGGCGCTTTGCTTTTTCCAGAATGGTTTCAACATGATTGCCATCAGCATCAATACCAATGACTTCTGAGCCAGAATACACTCCTGTGGAAAGTTGAGTCGCCGAACACGCGGAGTCAACAACGATAGCGTCGGTAGGGTTAGTCAGAGAGGATCCAATAACACCGTCTTTAGCCAATTGATGTAAAGACGTTGAACGGCCTTTATAAATAGAATTTGGCGCATATTGAGCATAACTTTCAAGTAGGCCAATCTGCTGTGGGCCCATACCATCACCTATCATTAAGATGACGTTTTTAATTTCGGCCGCGACCGATGTCATCGGTATGCTGGCCATGATGGTTCCGGTGATAAGCGCTTTACTTAACTTATTCATATATTCCTCTTTTATATTAATTATTATGGTTTTATTAAAATACGATTGAGAGTGCTCTATTTAATAGCATACTCATTTGATATTAGAAGGGAATGGGTTAGTTTCTGTCATAAAAGTGTCATATTTTGTCGTAATTAGATACTCTTTGCCCAATAAAGTGCATATAGAAACTTTTATTGGATCTTGTATCCATAAAAAAGGGATGGCATAAAGCCTCCCTTTTTTATGAGTCTACGATGTCTATTTAGCGTTGTCTTTATTTACTGGGCGACGACTCCAATAGCTTGCTAATAACGAGCCTGAAATGTTGTGCCATACGCTAAAAATAGTGCCTGGCAGAGCGGCCATTGGAGTGAAAAATTTAACCGCTAAAGCAGCGGCTAAACCGGAATTTTGTAATCCTACTTCAAAGGCTATAGTGCGGCATACGCGTGCATCAAAGCCCAGTAAGTAGGTTACCCAGTATCCTAATACCAACCCAATCATATTATGCAATATTACCGCCGCTGCGACGATCAGACCTACTTGCACAATTTTAGACGCGCTTAAGGCCACGACAATGGCAATGATCAAGACAATGGCGAACATTGAAATATATGGAAAGACAGGTTCGGCTTTACGGACAAATTTTGAAAAGAAGGTATTGATCAAAACGCCTGCAGCAACGGGCAACAGAACAATTTTAAATAAGCTCATCAGCATGCCTGCGACAGGAACATCAACACTTTGGCCTATCATCATAGAGACAAGTAAAGGCGTTAATAAGACGCCAATTAAGGTTGAAATGGCTGTCATGGAAATAGACAAGGCCGTATCTCCTTTCGCTAGGTAACACATAACATTCGAGGAGGTACCACCCGCAACGCTACCAACAAGCAGCATTCCAACGGTAAGTTCAGTGTCAAAACCAAAAGCGAAAGCCACACCAAAAGCGGCCATAGGCATCACCAAAAACTGTAAAATAACGCCCACACCAACCGCTTTACCGTTCTTCAATACTTGTTTGAAGTCAGTGGGGCTTAGAGTAAGGCCCATTGCTAGCATGATGACAGTGAGTAATGGAACAATTTGGGTTTTCAAACCGACAAAAAATTCGGGTTGGAAAAAAGCAAGTACTGAAAGCACAACAGCCCAAAGAGGGAAAAGTTGGATAACCATAATGTAGAACTCCATTTATTCGATTCAATTTAGTGGTTGAGAAACAATCAAAATGAATGAGTGACCACTAACTAACTATTACCCCATTGCCGATTGTTAACTATTGACTCGCTTAAATATGAAACGATCAGATCGATAGCGCTCGTCGAGAGTTGATGCAATGAAATGGGAGCAAGATTGTAACGAAATGAGAATTATTACAATAGACTTTATGATGAGTTTAGTCGGATGTTGAGTAATTACGTAAAAGTCTTATAGGTTGCCCTAGTGGTTTACTTGAATTCAGTTGATGTGACTGTTGAGGTCAATAAGGTTAACTATTTGTTTTATAATCAATGCGTTGTAATAACCAAGGTTTTAATCTGTCGACTTTAATTAAGAGATGGGCCGTCCTATTCACAATACAGGTGATTACCTTATTGTTTAAACTTTGTTGAAGAGCGTTGACAAATTACAATAGTTACCGGTAACATTTGCATCTGTTACCGGTAACAAATCGCTTTTAAAAAAATAATATATAGTGAGTGCTTAATATGAATCTTAAAACTTTTATCGTTTCTAGTGTCGCAACTGTCGTATGTTCAAGTGCATTGGCAGCGGATTACAATTTTAAATTTCAATCATCTGACCCAGCTGGAGACAAAAACTTTCAAGTCCAAAAAGATTGGGCCGACCGAATTGGTAGTTTAACGGGTGGCAGAATCAGTATTAAATTAATGCCTGTTAACAGTGTTTTTAAGCATACAGAAACACTTGATGGCATAAAAATGGGGATTTTAGATGGTCATATTACGGCAACAAGCTATTTTTCTGGAAAAGACCCCGCGTTTGGCCTGATTGGTAATACGGTTGGAGCATGGTCTGATACGTCACAACTGCTGCAATATATTAATTATGGTGGTGGTTATGAGTTGATGAATGAACTGTATGCCCCTTATGGCGTGAAATTTATTGGAGGATCAACGACAGGTGTTGAATCTTTCGTATCAAAAGTACCTTTAAATGGAGTGGAAGACCTTAAAGGGCTGAAGTTACGAGCACCAGAAGGCTTAGTTCAACAAGTGTTTAGTGCGGCGGGCGCGTCTCCTGTAAATCTACCTGGGTCTGAGGTATTCACAGGATTAAGTAAAGGCGTTATCGATGCGGCAGATTACACTGTTTTCTCGACGAACCATAAATCAGGGATGCATGATATTGCGACGCATCCTGTTCAACCTGGATTCCATTCATTGCCATTAATTGATGTCTCTATGAGCCAGAAAAAATGGGATGCATTACCGGAAGACTTGCAAGCCATTCTTACCATGTCAGTACGCGACTTTGCTCAAGATATAACCACTCAATTACGTATTGCGGATCAAGCGGCGGTAAAAGAAGCGATGGCTAATCCAAATATTACGATCCATGACTGGTCTGCTGAAGAACGTAAAAAGTTTCGTGCTATTGCCCGTGGTCAATGGGAAGTGGTTTCAACGCGCTCAGATAATGCGAAGAAAGTGTATGATTCTTTAACGAAATACCTTGAAGACAACGGCTTGTTGTAAGTCATTTCCTTTTAAGTAACAGGGGTACGCCCCTGTTTTACTTCCGCAATTAGTTCGGACTCTTTTTCATGAAGAACGATAACCATTTAAATGAGCAGGATGAACCTACTTTGAATTCTCTGGATTCGATGATTTATAAAGTCGGTAATGTACTCAGCTTATTGTTTATTTTTACTGTGGCCATTTCATTCTTTGAAGTCTTAATGCGTTATGCATTTAATGCCCCGACAAGTTGGGTGCATGAAACGGCTTCCTTTGTTGGCGGGGCATTATTTGTTTTTGGTGGCGCCTATGCATTGGCTACAGATAAGCATGTTCGAGTCGTACTAGTGTATGACATTGTCTCACAACGAACTCGACATTATTTAAATATGTTCCATCACCTGATGGGATTATTAATGTCTGCAATGTTAATTTTTGCGTCTTACCGCATGGTATCGAGTGCTTGGTTCTCCCCCCTTGGAGACATTCACCTAGAAACGTCAGGATCCGCTTGGAACCCTTCTTTTCCAGCCTATATAAAGGCGCTGATCTTGTTTACTGCCTGCCTAATGTTTGTGCAATTTCTTCTGCATATAAAGGCCGAAATAATTAAAATTAGGAAGCTGTAATATGTTTGATCTTACGTTTTTAGGAATTGGCTACGCCAGTTTAGCCATGTTAGCCGCAATGATTTTACTGTTATTAACAGGCATGCAGTTGGCTTTTTCAACTTGTTTAGTGGCTATGGTGTTTGCCATCGGCTGGTTTGGTGTTGATGTGCTGCCTTTGATAACCAGTCGAATTTATGGTTTTGTTGGTAGTTATGTCTTTTTAGCCGTGCCGATGTTTGTGTTAATGGCGGCCTTATTGGATCGTTCAGGTATCGCTAAAGACCTTTTTGATGCTATGCGAGTTGTCGGCCGAAAGGTACGAGGCGGGGTGGCCGTACAAACGCTTTTGGTGGCCGTTGTGTTGGCTTCCATGTCAGGCGTCATTGGTGGCGAGACCGTCCTTTTAGGCATCTTGGCATTACCACAAATGTTACGTCTTGGGTATAACCGTAAACTCGCGATCGGTACGACCTGTGCTGGTGGCGCTCTTGGCACCATGTTACCACCTAGTATAGTGTTAATTATTTACGGACTGACGGCCAGCGTTTCTATAGGGGACCTTTTCAAAGCTTCTTTTGTTCCCGCATTGTTATTGGCGCTGTTATACATGATCTATGTATTAGTCTTATGTCGCTTAAATCCAAGTTATGCACCCTTGCCAACAGACGAAGAGTTAGCAATGGAAGAGCCGCCTAAGTTTTTTAAAGCCTTATTTTTCCCATTACTGTCAGTCTTGGTTGTTTTAGGCAGTATATACAGTGGTATCGCTTCCGTTACCGAAGCGTCTGCGTTAGGTGTTGTTGGGATTGGTATCAGTGCTTGGATTCGTGGTGAACTCAGTGCTGAGATGCTTAAAGAAAGTGCCATAGCGACTATGCGTACTTGCGGTATGATTATTTGGATTGGTATTGGCGCAACGGCATTAGTCGGTGTCTACAATCTTATGGGTGGTATTGATTTCGTTGAGCAATTGATCTTATCTCTGAGTGGCGGAGACGTTATGACAACCATTTTGATCATGATGGTGATTCTGCTCGTCCTTGGGATGTTTCTAGATTGGGTTGGTGTTGCATTATTAACGATGCCAATTTTCGTACCAATTATCACCGGTCTTGGTTTAGATCCTATTTGGTTTGGCGTTGTATTTTGTCTAAATATGCAAGTGTCTTTCCTCTCTCCTCCGTTCGGTCCTGCCGCATTTTATTTAAAATCCGTTGCACCAAAAGACATCAGTTTGGGTGAGATATTCAGTGCCTTGTTGCCCTTTATAGGGTTACAAATAGTGGTACTGACCTTGGTGATATTATTCCCTAGTTTGGCGTTATGGTGGAAGTAGATATGGATGTTAATCCGGCAATGAAAGTTGTAATTTTAGGCGTATCGGGTTCTGGGAAATCTTTGATTGGCAGTCAATTAGCGAATCAACTTAATGTTCCTTTTTTTGATGGTGATGACTTTCATCCTCCTGCGAACGTAGAAAAAATGCGTCAAGGTCAACCTTTGAATGATGAAGACAGAGAAGGTTGGTTATTAAAACTGAACACGTTAATCCAAGAGCATAAGGCTTTAATTGTTGCTTGTTCAGGTCTCACTCCAGCTTATAGGGCAACGTTAAAAAAAGGCAACGATGCGTTGAGGTTGGTGTATTTGAAAGGCGATTTTGATCTTATATGGCGTCGACATCAGCAGAGAGATGGTCATTATTTTAATGGCAAATCTATGCTAAACAGTCAGTTTGAAACGCTCGTCGAACCGACCAATGAAGAAGCGTATATCGTGAGTATTGAGCCGGAGCCAAACGCCATTGTGAATAACATTATTCGTCTGCTAAATGACCATAATGATAAGCACATGAGAGAGCTAGATGCTTAATTCTAACAAAAATGATTCAGGGGTATTGATCTGATTGTGACGGGGCAACATTTGATCTTAAGCTGTCCCGATACAGAATATAGGCTGGTGGGTGTTAGTATTAAAAAAAACGCTTTTAGCGTGCAAGGGGTTAGTGCGCCTGTTTGATGCCCATTCTTATCTAAGAGTCGATACATCTTTAATTTAATACTTTTAAACTTCATAGCAAAGTGATGAGCGTACTGAAATACTACTTTAACTCGTTGCTTTGTGGTAACTTGAATATTGTCGTTTTTTCCGGTTAAGTTCATGACAACAAAGAAAAATAAGCGCCCAACCCTGCAAAATGTGGCTGATAAAGTTGGGGTTACGAAGATGACGGTTAGTCGTTATCTTCGTGACCCGAAACAAGTATCCGCACAACTTCGTAGCGTTATTGAGTCCGCAGTAGAAGAGTTGGGTTACATCCCTAATAGAGCGCCTGATATTCTTTCTAATTCGAAAAGTCATGCGATTGGTGTGTTAGTTCCTTCTTTGACTAACCAAGTTTTTGCAGAAGTGATTCGCGGTATCGAAACGGAGTTAGAGCCTTCAGGTTACCAAACTATGTTGGCGCATTACGGATACAGTCCATTAGCTGAAGAAAGCCGTATAGCGACCCTGCTTTCCTATAATGTTGATGGATTAATTTTATCGGAAAGTGTTCACACTGAACGAGTCCGTAAGATGTTATCTGTCGCCGGCGTACCTGTAATTGAAATCATGGATTCTGTGCTGCCACCGATGGAACAAGCAATTGGTATTAACAATGAAGCCGCCGCGAGAGAGATGACGGAGTTGATGATAAAAAAAGGACGAACCCATATTGTTTATCTAGCGGCTCGGATGGACGAACGAACTCAGCAGAAGATACGAGGTTATGAAACGGCCATGCTGAATGCCAATTTACAACCAAAATCGATGCAAACAGTTGATGCGTCCTCTTTCACTATGGGAGCTAAATTACTTCTTAATGCAATACATGAAAACCCTCAAACAGACGGATTGTTTTGTACGAACGATGATTTGGCTATTGGTGCCCTTTATGAATGCCAACGTCAAGGAATTGCGGTTCCAGAACAGATGTCGATTGCGGGTTTCCATGGACACGATATTACGAAAGCGATGATTCCAAGGTTAGCGACAGTAGTGACCCCCCGTGAAGAAATTGGTCGCCAAGCCGCGATACAAATGATTGCTCGTTTAAATGGCGCACCCATTGAAAAAAAGGTTATAGAATTACCGTATTATTTAGAAGTTGGGCAAAGTTTAGGGTAATAGGCTGTAACGTTTTTTGGTATCTATGCTTTACCGAAGTTTGACATGGATTTATTTGAGTTATTTGTCTACTTATTCATGGCTGCATACGGCGTGATCCGTTATTATGCACGCCAACAGGAATGTGTGATATCACGTCCTTATCCTCTATTTTCTAGGAAACTAATGAAAAAAACATTTGAATTATCTCATCCAAAAATAGCTTACCCTCGACTCATTGAAGCGGCGAAAAGCGATGTTAAAAAGTATTTAAAAAGAGAACGTAATAAGTCTTTACCTGAACAGGCGGATTATTGGGGCTTTGACTGCAAATTTGGTCAAACCGTTGAAAGTGCTGAGATTATTCGCGTCGGCCAAATTAATGAAAAAATCAGCTCTGCTGAACGCCAAGAATGGCCTTCTTTTTACTTGGAAATACTCGCTTTACCCGCGCAACGTATACCGCATGATATTGAAGAAAAAGAGCGACCAGACGAAGACGCTCAAAACAATGACGACGAGATGAAAAACGACTGATAAAGACGTTTTTTAATGTCCCCTTTACTGGTTTTTATATTTGCCTATCAGTAAAGGAGATGCGTTATAGCCTTTTTAATTAGCCACTTCGTCAGATAGACCAGTTGACCCTTTTGTTAATTTTATGAAGTTAAGCCATTCCTCATTTATCTCAACGATTCTCTAAGCGATTATAATCCAGCCAACCACCGTCAATGGGGTTGTGTTGTTGGAATATAGCATTAAAGCGATCGCTAAATGCCCAAAAATCAGCTTGTGTTCGTCTTACACCAAATTGATTCAGTAGGACGGCGTAATCTTCTTCTGTAGAAACGTGCTTAACAGTGTTAACCAGCTGTTTAAGTTCTGCTGCATCAAGGTGCCAAAAGACATCTGGGTAGCTGCCTAATGGGCCATGCACCAGCGTCATGTTGTCATTCGGTTTATCACGGTTGTCTTCTTCATCAAATAAGCTGTTTACATTGAAATGCGCGCTGTTGCGTATCAAGGTAAAAATGTCCGCCCTGTCTCCTTCTCCAGTTTCTACCATGATCATGGTGATTTCTGGCAAAATGCTAGCGGTTTTACCCTTAATCTTGCCGAGTTCGGCTAAGATCGCTTGATTTTCAGGGCTGAGCTCGCTGCTAGTAAGCTCATGACTTTTCGGTTGTACCGGCTCCAAATACTGGTTGAGTTTGTCATAGAGTTCTTGCTTAGGGTTATGTGTTGTGAAGTGGATGCTGGCCTGTTGCTCAAAAGAGAAGGCGTAGTCGTTCATAAAGTCCTTCAGTTCCTGACTGGATTTTTGATACCAGTTTTTTGCTTCAGTACGGCGAGTTTCAGGTGGCAGCAAGGCTAAAAAATTGGATTCTCCTTCCATGCGCAAAAAGTCCATGTATAAGCGGGTTAACAGTTGATGTCCATAGTTACCGTAAACATCGAACCCCGCGACAAGTAGATAATGAATGCGTTCAAGCAAGACATAATCAATAACCCAGGTTGTTTTTGGTGACTCACCGACTAGGCCTTTGACGACCGTTGCGTTATCAAAGTGACGAAATACGGTTAGGCTGGCATTGGTATTTTCGCCATCCCCATCCCAAATTCCTTCTATTTGTAGGTGCCGGTTGTCTCTAAATGTCTTGTTCAAAAAGCGATGCCGGGCTTTAAGGTAGTCACCTTGGTTTTCCGCATATTGAATCCAGTTAAGAGCAAATGCGTTGCTATCTTGTTCCGCCGGTAGGCTTAAGTTGTCTTTTTGCGATCGGTAAAAGGCTTCTACATCCGGCGAATCAGCTATTTCAGGTTTTAAGAAAACCACCCAAAAATGATCATTGATGACGTTTAACGCTACTTGTCCTCGACAAACAGGACCCTTGATGTAGCCCATAATGGTGTTTTCAGCTCGTTCTAGCATAAAACGATAGCGAGCGTTAACAGGTAATTGGGTAAAGGCGGTTAATGGGTTAGCCGCCACCTTTGGTTCGTAGCTTGGTAACGTATCGATTTGGTACTCGGCCTCTATAAACCATTGCTGCCATTTACCAACAAGGTCATCATGAATGGCATAAGGTTGATGGGTTTTATTGACTATAGTTGATATGACGGGCTGTAGGCGATAGTAGACTCGTTTGACTTGTGGATCATCAAAAGGACGGCGTGAAGCAATGACCTGAATAGGTTGCCCTGGCGGCGTTTTAGAGCGCACTAGGTTATAAAATTGTGGTTGAGTATTGGGCTCGGCTAACTCGCTAAAATACAAGTGCGAGGTAAATAAGTGCTCATAGATATAGCGTGCACTTAAACGCATCTTTAAGTCATCGGCGTTTAGAAAGCGCTCTAACTTATTGACCTCAATTTTTTGAGCCTTAGAAAGCGGCACATCGACTGGCATCTTTGCACCATTTTTAATCCAGTTAATCACTCTGTCATGCTCTTGAGGTAATAACCCTGGTAATCCGTAAGGCATACCAGCAAGAGGCTGCTCTTTCGCGTATTGATCAAATTCTTCTATGGCGGGACATTCTTGAGTTCGGTTTAAGCTCACATCAAATTGATCATTTAGTAAGGTATTTTCTGGTAATGGATGTTGTTGCTTAAGCTGTAACATCTTGGCTAAAACCGACGCTTGAGTATTGGCTTCTGGTGTTTGTTCTCTCTCATTTAACATGGGAAAGAACCCGCGTTCGCGCCACTCTTCGGTGTCAAATGCGTCAACAAATAATCTATTCGGTTTCTCAGCAACAAGGCGAGAACCTGCATAAACTTTGACTTTGTTTGCACCTCGTTCGATACCATGGCTTGATGTCATTTTTAGCTGACAAGGCGCGTCATAACAGGCATGGCATACAACGCAGCGGCTTTCAATGACCGCATTCGCTTGTTCAAACTCTGAACTGGATTGCATTTCCATAATGCTGGCTGTGCGATTGGTTGGTGTCTCTTCACCGTATAGTTCGTTCAAATCCATGCGTGCGATAGCGGCGCAACCGACACAGAAAACGAGCGCGAGAACGATCAAATTGATCCAGCGAAAAGTAGGTAGCATAGTGGCTCCGAACAGCGTTCCAATAGGTAATTGTCATAATTAAGATGACGCGTTGTTCTTACATCCATCTACATGAGAGCAGTTTAGCTCGACTTAATTCGACTCTCAATAAAAGATAACTATTTGGTTCGTTTTATTATAAGTGGCGTTCTTTTATCCACTGTAAAAAAGCATAAGAGTAGGGGCGTTTTAGATAATAGGATGTAGATTAACGAGCGAATTTACATTTCTATTTAAAGGAAATGAATATCACCGAGCCATTATCGGTCTGAAGGGTGATTTATGCCGTCAGATGTTGGGATATTAGGTATGTCTAAAGGGTTTATTTCCTCTAAACAGGCAACATTAAATCCGTACTGAGAGGCATCGGATCGGCGTTGATGATGGGTATAAATACCGCATCGGCTGCAGAAATAATGTTTTGCGGTTTTGGTGTTAAATTGATAAAGCGTTAAGGTCTCTTCGCCTTTTATAATGTTAATAGATGACAGAGGAATGGAAGCCGAAATGATGCCTTTTCGGCGACATAATGAACAATTGCAGCGTCTTAAATCAATAAGCCCATTTGGTAAGTTGAGCTCGAACTCAACACTCCCACAATGGCAAGTTGCCCTGTGTTTCTTTTGTATTGTGACGCCTGCAACCGTGTGCAAATCAATTGTCATTTCGGTTCCTAATCTTTTACTGTATCTAATGCGTTATTATTGAGGTTTGGGTGCTATATCCGCCAATTTAATAACCTATTTTCTATCATTCCAATGACGGCACTGACACTGACGCCAAGAATGGAGAGAATGGCCACACCGACAAATAAACGCTCTAAATTATACAGAGAGCCCGCTTCTAAAATGTAAGCACCAATACCATATTCGGCACCAAGCATTTCAGCGGCAACTAATAAAATAATAGCGATGGCGAGGCTGACTCTGAGCCCTGATAAAATACCTGGCATGGCCCCCGGTAACACTATCTTTGTGACGATTGAAAACCAGGAAAGCGAAAAGCTTTGCCCCATACGAATCAGTGATCTATCAACATTATCAACCGCGCCATAGGTTGCTACGACTGTTGGCGTAAAAGTACCAAAGGCGATTAAAGCGTATTTTGACGTTTCATCAATACCAAACCAGATAACAAAGAGTGGTAATAGCGCTATTTTGGGAATGGGGAAGATGGCGGCTATTACTGGTACAAGGCTTCCTCGAGCCAGTGAAAATAAACCAATTAATATACCAACGGCAATACCTAGCGATGCGCCCAGTGATGCGCCCACAAAAAGGCGAGTAATGGATGGAATGAGATGATCCCAAAGCAAACCGCTGTCCCATAACTCAACAAAAGTAGTAAATACATCTGAAGGGCGAGGGAGCGTCAGGTTACTGATAAAACCAACTCTCGTACCTACTTCGATAACGCTAATAAGAACAAAAAAAACCACAAAACCAAGCCATTTTTTAGATTTGGGAGCAAAGCCACCGCCACGAAAAACGATCGCTTTTTGAATTGGGACCTGATCGTGATTAGACATTAATTAACTCCTTATCGGCTTCGGCGGCTTCTTCTCTCATGAGGTTCCACAGATGTTCTTGTTGGCGTTCTAGTTCAATATCACCTAATTTACGATCCGCTAAAGGTGTTGTTATATCAACTATCTCGCGAATCTTGCCTGGGCGACGTGACAAAACGACGATAGAGTGACCTAATCTAACGGCTTCATTTAAATTATGCGTGACATAGACAGCGGTAAAGGGCTCACGAGTCCATAGATTGATTAGATCATCCATCAATAATTCTCGTGTCTGACTGTCGAGAGCAGAAAGAGGCTCATCCATCAACATTACGGCAGGTTTTACGGCTAAAGCACGAGAAATAGCGACTCGTTGCTTCATTCCTCCAGACAGTTGTTTGGGGTACGCCTTACGAAAATCGGTTAATTTCGTACGAGCCAGGACATCGGTAATAATCGCCTCGGCTTTGCTTCCATTTATACCATGATCTTCGAGTACCAAGCTGATATTCCCCTCAACGGTTCTCCATGGCAGTAAAGCAAAATCTTGAAAGATATAGGTTAAAGGGTTAATGCTTTCAGACGGAGGATCTCCGATTTGAATTACTTCTCCAGAAGTGGCTTTCTCAAGCCCTCCAATAATACGTAATAACGTAGATTTTCCACAGCCTGAAGGGCCAACAATACAGACAATTTTTCCAGCAGGGATATCGAGGTTGATATCACGCATAATTTCCATGTTGCCATACTGATGGCCAATACTGTTAAGACTAAGATCCATACCTTACCTTTTTCTTAAATAAAATTGCAGCAAAATGCCGACGATGTTTGCGCAATCGTAAGTTGTTACAATGTACTTAGACTGTGGCAAGGCAATGGCGCAACTTGCCACACAACGATTTTATGGCAAGTAGGATGTATCGACTAATGTATCAAGGGTAATGCTATCTTTGATTAATTTTTCAGATTTAAACCAATCTAATTGGTCTTTCACTGACTCTATATTTAACGATGCATTAGGACTAATGCGCATGGCGCCATTACGAATACTTGGAGCGGCTTTTTCATAAGGGCGATCTGCGTAAACGTATTTATGTACTAGCTTAATCATATCTTCTGCGGCGGCTTCGCCTGCGGTTTTATCAACCAGTGCTTTATTGAAGTCGGACGCACCTTTTGAAAATGCTCTTAAAAAGGCTTTTGTGGTTGCTTGCTCTTTCGCGGCATGATCGGCTGATGTGAAAACGGTTGTTACTTGATAGTTAGGGATGTAATCAGCCACATTACCTATAATGTGTACGGCGCCACCAGCATCAAGCGGTTTTGCTATGTGCGGCACGATAGACCAACCATCGATTTGGCCTGATTTTAGTGCCCCTATTATGGTACCGACTTTTTGCAGAGGCTTATAGGTAAGCTGAATGCCTTCTTGAGCGGCCATTTTAGCGCCCATGTAATGGAAAGAGGAGCCTGCTTGAGTAATAGCAAAAGATTTGCCATCTAATTTATCTGGGCTGGTAATACCCGCGTTAAAGGCCTTGTCTGACACGACAATTTTCTGACCATCAATGCCTTTTTCTTCTATTAAGGCTCCGCCAATCACTTTGATAGCGCCTTTTTCGGCTAATGATATTAATCCTCCAGAAATGGCTGTAACAGCATAATCAATATCTTTAGAGGCGACACCAACCGCCATTGGTTGAGCGGCTTGAAAAAACTTAAAATCAACATCTAAACCTTCGTCTTTAAAATATCCGCGCTCAAACGCCACAAAACTGGCTGCATGGCTGGTAAAACGCAATGCTCCAACATTGATTTTGGTGTCATCGGCATAAGAGGGGAGAGAGATCATTATAGAAGCGGCCGCACTGCCTACTAATGTCATGAATTTTAAGGTCGCTATTTTAGGTGTTTTTTGCATTGCGTTTTTCCTTGTTATTATTATTGACTGTTTGTGTAGACCTTTAAAAAGAAGGCCGTGTTAGTTATCTTTAATTACATGAGCAAGGTTGCCCTCAATGTCAAGACGCAAGCATGTCAGTGCGGCCTCTTGATCTCCGTTTAAAATAGCCTGAACCAAATGGCTTTGATTCTCCGCTATTGAGAGGAAGTTGAGCTGGTTTTCTCTCAGCGCTCTTAAAATAAAGCGACGAGATTGGTCATATAATTGTGCTTGTGTGGTGATGAGTCTAGGTGAATCAGAGGCCCCCATAAGGCTAATATGAAAGGCTCTATTGGCTTCATCCCATTCTAGAGCGGCGTCTATCGGCGACACAATCACTCTTTCTTGAGCTTTGGAAAGAACATGACTTGCGGCGATGACTTTGCCTTGCCATTTAACGTCGCCATTTTTTAATGACCATTCCAGACCTAACTTTTCGATCTCCCAACGGAACTGGATAATATCTTTTAAGTCTTCTTCCGTCGCTGAGGACACCCTAAAGCCGCGCTGGGCGTTAGCCTCAACCAGTCCTTGACTGCTTAGAAGCGTCAGTGCTTCGCGTAAAGAATGACTGGAACCACCATAACGAATCCTAAGTTCTTCAATTTTTAACCGTGTATCAGGTGAAAGCTCTCCAAACGAAATGTCTCTTCGAATGGCGCTGGCGATTAAACCCACTACCGTTGCGTTATCGAAATTATTAGAGAAAATCATTAATACCTAATAAAACTAAAAATATGTCATATTATTAAGAAGCATCAAGATAAAAGAGTCAAGACCGCTATTTTGGCTTTATAGATGAGACCGTTTGATTAACTTCTACCGACTGCAATAAGGATCTTTTCAGATGATAGGGAGTCTTTCAATCAAGAGTGTAGAATGGGACCGTAGGTGTGAATTTAGAATTAGTTTAAAGCCTGAACATTGAAGCCTTTCAAAGATGACGTTTCGTCATACTCGGAGAAGTACTCCAGAAAATGAACGTCTATGACTCTTTTATGAGTCTGGCTCGCATGGCGAAGAAAGAGAGTGTCACCATGACGAATCGCAATGGACTGATGGGAAATATTCATGTTTGTGCCGATCCATTTTTTGATGTCCCAATTGGGTCGAACCATATTGATCACGCTGCCAGATGGGATTCTATCTAATAATGCGAGGTTTGCTGTTTTATTATTGAGATAGAGTGCCGTGAGAGGAACATAAGGCGTAGCAACGGTTTCGGGGCGAAACGTTTTGCCTTCCGCTTGCAATTGTTGCAGCAAGGCGTTGCATGTTATTGATGTCTCGTCTGGACACGACAATCGATCCACCGTCATTTTTTCATACCAAGCCGGTTTATCAATCACAGTGTTTGCTATTTTCACGAACTTACCAGCGATCTGGTCGGTAATATCCATTAAGTGACTTTTGTTATTGGGGATCCAGTCGAGACTTGGAAAATGGTTTCGAGTAACAAAAGAGACGTCTCCCGCTTTATAGCGAAGTTTGATTAAGTTTTGCATAAATTCATCGGGTGACGTTGATATAGCCCCAGCAAGTACGGCTTCAACATACGTTGTACAATCAAACACATCAAAGCGTACAAGAGGGTCTTTATCGTACTTTCCTTGGTCGCCCTCACCTAAGCTACCATCGACATAAGGTGAGCCGAGTAAGGTTGCGCTTAAATATTCAATTTTTAAATGGCGTGGAAGCGCGACTAATTTGGACGCTTTATCATTCGCTGCGATGGTCGCAAAAAAAGCCGCTTTATTCGCCTCATGTAACGTGTCATTCGCGATCAAATTTGTGGACATAAAAGGCATGCTTAATAACAGAGCTATCAAGTACTTCATTTTTGTCGGCATAGTGCTTCACTCTTTGGCGTTTAAATGGGGAGTCTAGTTTAGTTGAATAACGTACTTTTCTGTATTAAATCGGTTCGTATTTTTAATGTGTCATAAAATGGCATTATTATCGATACAGTGAGTGGGTGCCAGTTAACCGATCCTTATTAACCGATATACCTATTTTGGAGAATACAGTGAAACAGATTGCCTTAGTGGAAAAGCGCTTAACCGGTTTAAGCATTCGTACGAATAACGCAAAGGAAATGCAGGCCGAGACAGCAAAGATTGGCGAGTTACATCAGACCTTTTCACAAAAAGCCGCCGTGAAATATGAACAAGGTGCGTGTTTATATGGTGTTTATCATCAATATGAATCGGACCATTCGGGTGACTTTACCGTACTTGTGGGTGCTGAGACTGACATGGTGGAATCCGATTCTGCCCTTGAACACGTTTTCATTCCAGCTGGTGACTACTTGGTTTTTTCCGCAGAAGGTGACATGCCTCAGGCTGTGATTGAGGTATGGGGGCAGATTTGGCATTACTTTGCCGATGCAACTTGCCCTCATGCCAGAGCGTTTAGTGTGGATTTTGAATGTTATACCAGTGAGAGCAGTGTGGATGTTTACATCGCTGTGGAGTAAAAATCGAGACAAGTCTGGTTGATTCATTGGTCGCCAGACATTTTCGCATGACAAACAGACAAATACTGAGAAGGAGAGTCGTAAAAACTCTCTTTTTTGGGTTTTTTACCTTCAACTAAGTCGAGTATAATTGTTTTTTCTCTCCACAGAGCGCGAAGTATTTTTATGACAACGTCCCGTTTCAACCTAGATTTGGCCGATGAATTAAAAACCATAGTCGGAAATCAATATACCTTAACAGATGAAGACAAAACGCAACCTTACAGTCAGGGGTTTCGCCTTGGTGGTGGTAAGGCGTATGCGGTTGTCCGTCCAGGCCGCTTGGTTGAAATTTGGCAAGTACTTCAAGCTTGTGTAAAAGCCGATGTCATTGTCATTATGCAAGCCGCCAATACTGGCCTGACGGGAGGGTCCACGCCAAATGGGGCCGATTATGATCGTCCAATTGTTATTATTAGTACCATGCGCATCGATGACATTCAGCTGCTTGATCAAGGCAAGCAAATTATTGGTTTCGCTGGCAGCACCTTGTTTGGACTTGAAGATACGCTAAAACCTTATGGGCGCGAACCGCACTCAGTTATTGGGTCTTCTTGCATTGGCGCGTCAATCGTAGGCGGTGTCTGCAACAACTCTGGTGGTGCTTTGGTTCAGCGGGGCCCTGCATACACCGAAATGTCTTTGTTTGCTCAAGTTACCCACGATGGTGAACTGCAACTAGTGAACAATTTAGGCATTGAATTGGGTACGGACCCAGAAGAAATTCTCTCCAATCTGCAAAACAAAACCTATCAAGAAAAAGACGTTCACTCTCCAGACAAGCGTGGTTCAGACAATGAATACCATGAACGCATACGAGATGTGGATGCCGATACGCCGTCACGTTTTAATAACGATCCACGCCGTTTATACGAAGCTTCTGGTTGTGCGGGTAAACTGGCGGTATTTGCTGTGCGAATCGATACCTTTCCTATCCCTGATAAATATCAAGTTTTCTACATTGGAACCAATGATCCAGCCGTGATGGAGCAGATGCGCCGGGATATGTTGTCAACCTTTACGCATTTACCAGTATCGGGTGAATACATGCACAGTAGCAGTTACGACATCAGCAAAAAATACGGCAAAGACAGCTACTTAGTGATCGACAAACTGGGGACCAAATACATTCCTAAAATGTTTGCCCTGAAACGCACTGTGGACAGATGGGCTGGTAAATTCAAGTTCATGCCAAGTAAGTTTTCCGACATCATGATGCAATACGCAAGTCAGCTTTTCCCGAATCATCTACCAAAACGCATGGAAGATTTTCGTGAAAAATACGAACATCATTGGATTGTCGAAACCAGCAATGAGGGAGTGGCTGAAGCACAAGCCTATTTAGAGAACTTCTTTAAAGACAACGAAGGTGATTTTTTTGCTTGTACCAAACGAGAAGCCGATCAAGCCATTTTGCATCGTTTTGTGACTGGCGGGGCATTGACGCGCTATCACGTTATGAACAAAAAAGACTTGGGTTCTATCATGACGATTGACGTGGCGTTTCCGCGTAATGAACGTGATTGGTTTGAAGAGCTGCCAAAAGACATTGAAGACAAAGTCGCTGTCAAAATGTATTACGGACATTTCTTCTGTCATGTTATGCATCAAAACTACATTATGAAAAAAGGCGCTGATGCCAAAGCGGTGAAGCAACAGATTCTATCCAGCTACGATGCCCGGGGCGCAGAATACCCCGCCGAGCATAACGTCGGCCATGAGTATCTTGCTAAACCGGCCTTGCGCGAGTTTTATCAAAAAACCGACCCAACCAACAGCTTCAACTCAGGTATCGGCGGCACCAGTAAATTGAAAAATTGGCAAGAACTGAGTGATGGGCATGATGGCTGTGGTTGCAAATGAGCCTGCCCAGGACCTAACGCTAGAACAGCAGATAAGTAAAGATCAAAAGCCGGGACGTTTATAAACGTCTCGGCTTTAACTCGAAAAATCTACTACAGGGCACTGAAACTTTCTTGAGTCACCAAAATATCTTCGTCTTTTCTCTTTTAGGGTAGGTCTCGCCTTCAGCCCGACAAGACGTTAATATTACTGACTATTGTTGCGTCCTGTAGGTCGGTCTTCAGGCCGACAATACGTTGATATTGCTGATTATTGTTGCGCTAATGCACAACCTACTTTTTGTTTGATTTATCCCGGCAACGTATTGATAATATTGGATTTTTCGGATTATATTCAGGATCAAGGTCAAAATTGTTAGGTGATTTTTTTGGCGGTTTCTTCTACTTTGCAAAGCAGTTCTAGCAGTTTTTTCTGGTCCGATTTACTTAAGTCTTTTAGCAGTAATTCTTCTGTTGAGGTGGCGAGGACGACCACTTCCTTATAGTGCTCTCGACCGATGCTGGTCAGGGAAAATTCGACTAAGCGACGATCTTGTTCATTGGCTATTTTCTGCACCCAGCCTTTATTGTGAAGACTGGCCCCCGCGCGGGAAGCGGCGACTCGGTCTAAACCGATGGCTTTTTCCAAATCTCTTACTGAGAGCTTGTCATATTTACCTAAGTGAGCCAGCACACGCCATTCGGGGACGGTTAAACCATATTGATTTCTATATTTACGAGCCAAGGCTTCGGACGTTTGCTGAGCGGCCTGATTAAGGCGATAGGGAACGAAATTATTAAGATCAAACATTTTTTGCCCTTAAACGCATAAAATAATTACAACACTGATTGATGAAAGTAGAGTGCTAAGCCATAGTTTAAAGCTTTACTCACCAGCAACCTATAAAAAAAATCAACCATTACAGGGGGGATTATTTATTTCATTTCAAATGAAATGACTTGACTCATTTCATTTGAAATGATTTTATGCCTTTTCAACTTATTATTTTGGTTTTAATCATGTCTTATCTCAGCGGATTTAGAAATTATCATTCGACCGAGACGTTAGCCGGTGTTTTGCCTACTGGACAAAACAGTCCTCAGCGCTGCGCATTTGGTCTATATGCAGAACAGATAAGTGGTTCAGCGTTCACCGCCCCCCAAGGACATAACCTGCGTAGCTGGATGTACCGTATTCGACCTAGCGTTGCGCATCGAGAAGAGGGCAAATTGGTGACGTTCGATAATTGGGTGTCTCAATCCGACGATCACCATACGCAAATCGCCTTTGACCCGCTTAGATGGAATCCATTAGCGGCTACAAAGGGACATTGGGTTGAATCGGTTCGCACCTTGACGGTCGCTGGTTCTGCGGGGGCCCAAATTGGTATGTCGGCGAGTATTGCCACGCTTCATGAGCCTAATGACCAACCACAACAGCCAGTGCTACAAAACCATGATGCCGAAATGTTAGTGATGCCTATAAGCGCTTCTATCACATTGCGGACGGAATATGGGGTATTGGAGATTGGGGTTGGCTCTCTAGGCGTAATTCCACGTTCGGCATTTGTTGAATTCAGTACAGAAAACACGACCCAAATTTATTTATTAGAAAATTATGGATCACCGTTTGAACTGCCAAGCCGTGGTGCCATTGGCGCTAATGGGCTAGCGAATGAGCGTGATTTCGAATACCCAACGGCAAGTTATCTAGAGCAACAAACCGCTACTTGGGTGATTGAAAAGAGAGAAGGGCGTTTTCGTGAATTCACGCTTCAGCATTCGCCATTCGATGTTTTAGGTTGGCATGGTAATCACGCGCCTTATCGATATGATTTGAGGCGCTTTAATACTCTTGGCTCAATTAGCTATGATCATCCTGACCCATCGATTTTTACAGTACTGACCTCTCCCAGCCAAACCGCAGGCGTGGCGAACATTGATGTTGTGGTGTTTGGTGATCGTTGGTTGGTAGCTGAAAATACCTTTCGACCACCTTGGTATCATCGTAATGTGATGGCTGAGTTTATGGGGTTGATTTACGGCGCATACGATGCCAAGCCAAATGGCTTTTTACCTGGCGGTGCCAGTCTTCATAATGCCGGTTCGCCACACGGTCCTGACTATGAGGCATTTTCAAACGCTTCCGTGTCTGAGTTGTCCCCTCATAAATTATCTGGAACGCTGGCGTTTATGTTTGAAACCAGCGCACCTCAGCGAATCACTCACTTTGCGGAGAACGCTGATGAACGTCAAAAAGAGTATGTCGATTGTTGGAAAGGCATTCAGCCTGCCAATTTTGATAGGTCAGAGACCAAACAGTCAAACAACAAAAGTGGGCAAGCATAATGGGTAATCACTCTTGTGCTCGTTTACAATTATCCATTGCTCTCCACTGGTCCCGAAGTGTTCGGGGGATCGCAATTCCACCGCCTTCAGCTAGATAAAAAATGCCAAAAATACATTATGACTAAATTAAATATATAAATAGGAATACAGACATGGCTGATTTATTTGAAAACCCAGTTGGATTAAATGGTTTTGAGTTTGTTGAATTTGCAGGGCCAAACCCGGAACAAATAGCGCAAGTTTTTCAGATTATGGGGTTTGAATTAGTTGCGAAACACCGTTCGAAAGACGTTGAACTGTATCGCCAAGGCGGTATCAACTTTATCTTAAATAAAGAACAAGGTAGCGAAGCCTATTATTTTGGTCAGGAACACGGTAATGCGGCGGCAGGCATGGGATTTCGTGTAAAAAATGCTCAAAAAGCGTATCAGTATGTTCTTTCTAAAGGCGCTAAGCCAATGGATATTCCCACTGGGCCTATGGAGCTTAGACTGCCAGCCATCAAAGGCATTGGTGGCGCACCGATTTATTTGATTGACCGTTACGATGATGATTTATCTATCTATGATATTGATTTCGAGTTTTTGCCTGATGTTGATAAAAAGCCTGTTGGACATGGCTTTTATGAGATTGATCATCTGACTCACAATGTTTACCGAGGTCGTATGGCTTATTGGGGCAACTTCTATGAAACCCTGTTTAATTTTCGTGAAATTCGTTTTTTCGATATTAAGGGAGAATATACGGGTTTAACGTCACGTGCGATGACGGCGCCTGATGGGAAAATTCGTATTCCGTTAAACGAAGAAGCGGCTGGTGGCTCGGGTCAAATCGAAGAGTTCCTGATGTCATTCAATGGCGAAGGCATTCAGCATATCGCATTGCGCACAGACGACTTAATGGCCAGCGTTGATTCTTTGCGTGCCAGCGGTATCGAGCTGATGACGGCGCCGCCTGAGACCTATTATGACATGTTGGAAGAGCGGCTTCCTGGGCATGGAGAGCCGGTAGATGCGCTAAAAACGCGCGGTATTTTGCTAGATGGAACCACCGACGGCTCTCCACGATTATTACTGCAAATATTCTCCACTAATCAATTGGGCCCTGTATTCTTCGAATTTATTCAACGCAAAGGCGATGACGGTTTTGGGGAAGGTAACTTTAAGGCCTTGTTTGAATCCATAGAGCGCGATCAAGTGGCTCGTGGCGTCATCGAAACCAATGCGTAAGGACAGCGTTATGGAGAGTGTGGGGACACTTTATTCCTATTGGCGTTCTTCTGCCTCTTATCGAGTCAGAATTGCGCTTGCTCTAAAGGGCTTGCCGTATGACACCTCTTACGTTCACTTGGTTAAGGGTGGCGGTGAGCAACATTCCGCTGTCTATAAGTCATTAAATACCCAAGGTTTAGTACCAAGTTGGCAATGTGAAGAAGGCGTATTAACCCAATCTTTGGCCATCATCGAGTACATTAATGAGTGTTACCCTGATGCGCCTTTGCTACCTACAGAACCTTTTGCTCGAGCTAAAGCTCGTGCCATGGCGCAAGTAATGGCTTGTGAAACGCATCCGATTAACAATCTGCGTGTTCTACAATACCTGCGTACAAGCGTGGGCTTAGATGATCAAGCGGTTAACTCTTGGTATCAACATTGGGTACGTGAAGGCTTAGACGCATTGGCGTTAATGGTTGAAGACGATGGATTTTGTTATGGTAATACGCCATCGATTGCGGATATCTGTCTGATTCCTCAGATGTATAACGCTCGTCGTTTTCATCTCGATGTAACCGACTACCCAAAACTGTGTCGTATCGAGGCTAACTGTCTTGCGCTAGACGCATTTAAGCAAGCCGTGCCAGAAGCTCAAGCGGATGCTCAACAGTAAGTGAATTAAACTATGATGAATACTAAACAAAGCTGCTTTAAGGAGATGTTCTGTGAATACTAATCACGTTAACAGTTGGTTGCCGAGTGCGAATATTGCAGGCTGTGAATTTCCCTTAGTGAATTTGCCCTATGCTGTCTTTTCCTGCGCAGATCAACCGCAGCATATTGGGGTTGGCATAGGCGACAAAATTGCCAACCTTAATGCTCTGGAAGAAGCCGGATTGTTTGATCAATTCGATCCAAGCTTACGTGACGCCGTCAAGCACAGTACTCTTAATCCATTAATGGGATTAGGGTATGCACACTGGAATGCATTGCGTCTTCGTTTGACGGAATTGCTGAGCAACCGTGATTTCCAAGATAAGGTGGAGCCTTGCTTGGTTGATCAGTCTGAGGTTGTTTTTAATCTGCCTTGCGAAATAGGAGATTACACCGATTTCTATACGTCAGTGCACCATGCCACTCGAGTCGGGTCTTTGTTTCGCCCCGATAATCCATTATTGCCAAACTACAAGTGGGTGCCGATTGGCTACCATGGTCGGGCGTCTTCCATTCGAGTCTCGGGCGAAGCATTTAAGCGTCCAGCCGGTCAATTAAAAGCACCTAACGCCGAGCGACCAGTATTGGAACTCTGTAAACGCCTTGATTATGAGTTGGAGTTGGGCATTTTTATTGGCCAAGGCAACCCGTTAGGAACGTCTATCTCAATGGCTGACGCCGAACAGCATGTTTTCGGTGTGTCGATGTTTAACGACTGGTCTGCTCGTGATATTCAGGCATGGGAATACCAACCTTTGGGGCCATTTTTGTCGAAAAATTTCTTTTCCAGTCTCAGCCCCTGGGTGGTTCCAATGGCGGCGCTAGAACCTTACCGTTGTGATTGGAAACGAGACTCTGAAGACCCTCAACCGCTTGATTACCTAGACTCTAAAATGAATAGAGCCAAAGGCGCGATCGATATTAAGTTAGAGGTTTGGATAGAAACGGCCAAAATGCGTGCGGACAATCAGCCTGCAGAACGCCTGTCAAAAAGTAACTTTAAAGACTCGTATTGGACCATTGCACAAATGGTGGCTCATCATACCGTGAATGGTTGTGACCTTAAACCGGGGGACTTGTTTGGTAGTGGTACTCAGTCAGGCCCACATCTTGATGAATCGGGATCTCTTCTTGAACTTACGACGGGTGGAAAAAATCCTATTACCTTAAGCAATGGTGAACAACGTACGTTTGTTGAAGACGGTGACCGGATTATTCTGAAAGGTTACTGTGGTGATGATCAATTGAGAATTGGGTTAGGGCAGGTGGAAAACCTTGTGCTTTCGGGTAACACGCCTTGATAGCGAATCTTTCTTAGGGTATTTGTTGGATAGTGTCTCTAAAAAATAGCTCTGGTTTCCCAGAACGAGAGCTATTTTTTTATTTTATGCTATGACGAGTAATACTAAGCTGATCTGGATCGATAATCGCTAGCAGAGGTGGCGGTATTAATACAGAGCATCCATTACTTGATCGAGTTATCTTTCTCTATTAAACGTCCATTCCATTGTGTTTTCGTAAAATGTAGGACTCAATTGTTTTATATTTCTGCTAAAATGCCTTGTTGTATCAAAATTAAATATTTCCCGATAACAATTTTTAAGTTAGCTGAGGGGAAACACGTTTGATTCAATGTGCTTACATTGAGATAGGAATAGGCATTGAGATAGGAATAGGGCGCTAGTATTATGTTATCACTTCGGTTTCTGATTGTTTCTCTTTGCCTTTCTGGTGTCTTGTTTACCATTTGGAATGGGTCTTATTCAACCTACCAAGTTCAAAAGAATCTCCTGATCGACGCGTCTCTTGAAGCTAACCGAGTTTATGCGAAGAAACTGGCTCATATGACAGAGATTTTTTTAGAAAATGCGAAATCTCAACTGATTATTAGTGCTGACATAATCGCTCCTTTTATAGAATCTAACGAGCCTGACTCTACTGAGCTGCAAAGAGAGTTAGATCAAATCAGAATCATGAGCCAAGGGTTTAATTCGGTTTCTATTCTAGATAAAAATGGCGTGGTTCTTTCTATTTCCCCCAAAAAAATAGGGCTACAAGGTCGTCGTTTAGGTGCCCCTATTCTGCAACAACTTGAAGGCAATAAGGTTCAATTTATTGGCCCCATTATCGGCCCAACAGGCACCGCTTTAGTGGCTTTATCTCACCCGATATTGAACAAAGCTGGAGAGCATCTTGGGAATGTATTAGGCACTATTTATTTGCACGAAAATCGGCTACTGGCTCGCTTATTGTCAGAACACAGCTATATGGATGGTTCATATGTTTACGTTGTATCACCAAAAAAAGATTTGATTTATCACCCTGTCGCCGAACGAATAGGAGAAAAAGTAACGAATAATACCGTTATTAATCGAGTTATAGAGGGGGAGAGTGGTGCATTGGAAGTCATCAACTCTAAAGGTGTGGCCATGGTCAGTGGCTATTCATATATTAAAGAGGCCGGGTGGGGGGTTGTTGCTCAAAGCCCACGAGCTAGTGTTTTGAAAGAGTTAGATAGGCAACTATGGTTGGTGATCAAGCAAGCCATTCCAGGGCAAATCGTTATTCTGGTACTGATTCTCCTATTGTCATATTTTATTGCTCAACCGCTTCGTCAATTAGCCCGAAGTACGACAAGCCGTGATCGGGGTATTCAAATTAAGGCCTGGTTTTATGAGGCGTATTTGTTGAAAAAAGCGGTTCGTCAGGAAATTGATTTTTTGAATGATAAAGTATCTCGATTTGATGAAGATAGAAAAAAAGACGCCCTGACTGGGTTGATGAATCGGCGCGGGATGGATGAGTTAGTAACGGGCTTAATAGATCAAATAACGCCTTTTAGTGTAATTTTCTTTGATATTGATTTTTTTAAAAAAATAAACGATGCATTCGGTCATGGAGTGGGCGATGAAGTATTGCAAGCACTGACTCGAATAGTAGAGAAGCAAGTAAAGAATGAAGGTGTGTTAATTCGTTCTGGGGGAGAGGAATTTATCGTGATTTTACCCAATAAAAAACCGCTTTTTGCAATGGATCTAGCCGAAAAAATAAGAATGAGTGTCGAGCAAGAAGTGATTCCTCAAATTGGTAATTGCATTACTATTTCCGTTGGTGTCTCTAATTGGGAGCATACTATGACTCAAAGTGAAGTGTTTCAGCGTGCTGATCTTGCTATGTATGAGTCTAAACACTCAGGACGTAACCGTGTGACAGGTCGTTTTCATTAATAATAGAACCTCTGAAATAATAGAACCTCTGAAATAATAGAACCTCTGAATCGGCTCAAAACACCGGCAATGAATGTGGCAATCGCCAATCCTATTGTTAGGGCTGGCGAGGTTTGCCATACCAAGCTGATCGCTCGACGACTGTAGCGAAAAACACCTAGCCTGTTTTTATCGACCGTATTGTTAGCCAAAGAGGTGGGCTTCATTGAGTCTCCTAAGGCAAAAAGAAAAATCCTATCTCCCTAGTATAAATCATTATTCCGTTCTCTTAGCCATTAAAATAATCGTACCTTACTCCTTGATATTATGATTTCTTTCTATTTCAGCCTTTGGCTATAGTGGAACTTAATCTGTGTTTGTATTGGTTATTAAGCCATTTAATAATGAGTAAAAAGAATGAATAAAAATCTGGGTGTAATGCCATTGAATCATGTTGGAGAAGGAACGAAAGCGGTCTGGAGTGGAGAGCAAACGGCCCACCCTTACAGAGCGACTCAGACCCCAATCGTCGCCAGTGCCGCTTATGGTTACCAAGATATCGATGAATGGTACGATGTGGCGTTAGGTGCGGCTCCAGGTTTTATTTATAGTCGGATGAGCAACCCAACGGTTGAAACCCTTGAATCCAAAATCTGTGGTTTGGAAAATACCGAGTCTGCCGTGGCATTTAGTACAGGCATGGCCGCCATCAGTAGTGTGTTGTACACTTTTTTATCTAATGGTTGTCGAGTGGTGTCTACTAAAGACAGTTACGGTGGTACGAATAAAGTCTTTGAAGAGTTCTTACCTCGCATGGGCGTCCGTGTCACCTTGTGCGAAACGCACAGTCACGAACAGATAGAAGATGAAATCGCTAAAGGCTGTGATGTCCTTTATTTAGAAACGCCCACTAACCCAAGCTTAAAAATTGTTGATATTAAGCGCCTAGTCTCAGCGGCGAAAAAAGTAGGTGCTCTGGTCATTGCCGACAACACTTTTGCTACACCGTTAAATCAAAGCCCATTGGCCTTGGGTGTGGATATTGTGGTTCATAGTGCGACGAAATTTTTAAGTGGTCATGCCGATGCCATGGGAGGTTTGGTGTGTGGTGCAGAAAACTTGATGGAAAAAGTACGCCATTATCGAGAAATTAATGGCGCATCGCTTGATCCTTTCTCAGCCTATTTAATTATTCGCGGTATGAAAACGTTGGCCTTAAGGATTCGTCAGCAGCAAATAAGTGCCAAGGCGATAGCGGAGTATTTATTAACTGAGCCTATGGTTGAAGCGGTGAATTATCCTGGCTTACCAGACCATCCAAATCATCACATTGCTTGTGAGCAAATGCATGGATTTGGTTCTATGTTGAGCTTTGTGCTTATCGGTGGCATGGACACAGTGAAAACCTTATTACCGCAATTACGATACGCTCATTGCGCTGGAAACTTGGGCGCGGTAGAAACTATATATGGACCAGCAAGAACCACAAGTCATGTAGAAAATACCCTTGAAGAGCGTTTGGCTTTGGGGATTTCTGAAGGATTGGTGCGAATTTCAGTGGGAATTGAAGATACAGAAGATTTAATTTCTGATCTGAAGCAAGCGTTTGAATTTGTTAATAAGTGCTGTCATAAAGCGGTGGGCGTATAATGCTAAAGTATTGAGTAAATGTGTCCTTTTAGTCAGCTAAAAAGAGAGCCTCTATTGTCTTTCTCTAAGGACTGTTTTCATTAACTCATGTATTATTCGGTGCCAGAAAATGACATTTTGATAAGAAGCGTGAAGAACGTGGATTTGTTTTTACTCAAAACTGGGGACATAAAAATGAAAAAAGTCTTACTCGGCCTAGCGGCTTTGTTAGGTACGGCAACCGTATCAGCATCGGATAATAACTTGTGGGAAAAATCGACTTTAAATGAGATTTTAAATCGTGGCGAACTGCAAGTGTGTTTAGAAGCCGGTTATATGCCGTTTGATATGCGCGACAAGAAAGGCAACCTTGTTGGTTTTGATGTCGATATTGCGAAAACAATGGCGAAAGCGATGGGGGTCAAAGTTGACCTTCGTAATACCGCTTGGGATGGTATTATTCCGGCTTTGTTAACGGCTAAATGCGATATCATTATTTCTGGTATGACCATCACACCAGAACGCAATTTAAAAGTGAACTTTACGGACCCCTACATTGTGGTTGGACAAACGATCCTATTGAACCCTAAGTTAGAAGGAACAGTGAAAAACTACCGTGACCTAAACGATGGTAAATACACTATTACGACTAAGCTAGGAGCAACGTCTGATTACGCGACTAAGAAATACATGAGTAAAGCAAAATTAAATTTGTTTGAAACTGAGTCTGAGGCGGTTCTTGAAGTGGTGAACGGCAATGCGGACGCCTTCATCTATGACTTACCTTATAATGCCATTTATTCTTCTCAAAATGCAGACAAAATAGTGCATTTGGATGAGTCCTTTACATACGAACCATTGGGATTTGCGATTCGTAAAGGGGACCCTGATTTTATGAACTTCTTGAATAATTATCTTGCTCAAATTAAGGGCGATGGCACTTACGATAAGCTTTATAACAAATGGTTTGTAAGTGACTCTTGGATTAAAAACGTACAGTAATCGTCTGTTATTGAATGACTAGACAAAGCCGCACAGGGACGTGCGGCATTAGATAAAACATCCTATTCTAGTTAAGCCTGTTAAGGTTTTCCTCTGAATACATTAGAAAAGCACATTACGGGGAACCTATCATAGATGGAAAAACAATCTCATTTGCTTGCTTGGAAAGCGGTCTTTGTTCTCATAATCATAGGGCTTGGTTTTGGGGTTTATGCCGCTAGTAAAAGCATTGATTACACATGGCGTTGGGAACGCATTCCCCAGTACATTATTAATACCGAAGCGGACACGATACGTGCTCCTTTTGATGGCACGGCTTCCATTGATAAAAAGACGCTAACGGTCATTTCTGACTACGGCGACGATCCCTTTGTGTTAAAGAAATTTGATCAATTAATGATTAATGATGGGGACTTAGTGTTTGAAGGCGATGTGCTCGCAGAAATCGAAAATTGGAATATTGGGCCATTAACATGGGGCCTGATAATGACACTGAAATTGTCTGTGGTGTCTTTGGTGTTTGCTGTCGTTATTGGCTTGTTTACGGGTCTGGCGCGTATTTCAAGTAATCCAGTATTACGTTATTTGTCTATCACTTACATTGAGTTGATTCGAGGAACACCTTTATTAGTTCAAATCTTTATCTTTTACTTTTTTATAGGAACGGTATTTGAGCTTGACCGTTTTACCGCCGGTGTGGCTGCGTTGGCCGTATTTACGGGCGCCTATATTGCTGAAATTGTTCGCGCTGGTATCCAATCAATTGGACCGGGTCAAATGGAAGCGGCTCGTAGTCTGGGGATGAATTATGTGCAAGCTATGGTCAATGTTATTCTGCCCCAAGCGTTTAAGCGCACTTTGCCTCCAATGGCTGGACAGTTTATTAACTTAATAAAAGATTCGTCTTTGGTGTCGGTTATTTCTATTACAGACTTAACAAAAGCTGGCCGTGAAGTTGTCAGCTCTACCTTTGCTCCGTTTGAAGTTTGGTTTGCTGTTGCACTTATGTATTTGGTATTAACTGGGGCCTTATCTTGGGCTATTCAGCGTCTTGAAAAGAGGTTATCCGCTAGTGACTAATGCGACCGATTTGAGCATCATTAAAGCTCGTAATATTGAGAAAATTTACCCAAATGGGTGTCATGCGTTAAAGGACGTTTCCTTAGACATCAATCGCGGCGAAGTGGTTGTCATTATTGGGCCAAGTGGCTCGGGAAAATCAACTTTTCTACGTACCTTGAATCAATTGGAAACCATTTCTGGAGGCACTATTCTGATTGACGAAGTCAGCCTCACGGATCGAAAAACCAACATAAATAAAGTCCGCGAAGAAGTGGGCATGGTGTTTCAATCCTTTAATCTGTTTCCTCATAAAACGGCGTTGGGAAATGTCGCCCTGTCACCGATTAAAGTGTTAAAAAAATCCCGTGCTGTGGCTGAAGAGGAGGGTCGTACTCTACTTAAAAAAGTAGGCTTAGCCGAGCGCATGAATAATTACCCTTCTCATTTGTCAGGTGGTCAGCAGCAACGAGTGGCGATCGCGAGAGCCTTAGCTATGATGCCTAAAATCATGTTGTTTGATGAACCAACCAGTGCGCTTGATCCTGAGATGGTGGGGGAAGTGCTGGACGTCATGAAAAGTCTGGCAAATGATGGAATGACCATGGTGGTGGTCACCCACGAAATGGGGTTCGCTCGCGAAGTAGCGGATCGAGTCGTCTTTATGGAAGACGGCGAATTGGTTTTTGAAGAAACGCCGGAGCAATTCTTTGAGTCCGATAACCCTCGATTACAACGATTTTTGGGTCAAGTGCTTTAGCACTGGTAAGCCTTGGCTACCCTGAGTTAAGGCTTACCTTTGGTTCTCATGATGAATAATAAATCCCTCCCTCCTCTTAATTGGCTGCATACCTTTGCGGTATCGGCACGCTGTCTGAATTTTACTCATGCTGCTGAGGAGTTGTGTCTTACTCAAGGCGCGGTTAGTCAACAAATACGTTTATTAGAGAGTCATTTAGGTGTTTCTCTTTTTAAACGCTTACCCCGTGGATTGAGTTTAACGGAAGAAGGCCGATCGTATTTCCCAGTGGTAAAAGATGCGATCTCGCGCTTAGCGGTGGGCACCAATGAAATTTTTAGTGAACATAACAAACAAACCATTAAAGTGCGTGGTAGTTTGTCGTTTTTTTCCCATTGGCTGGCGCCAAAATTAGCGGATTTCACGGCGATTTATCCTCATTTAGATCTGCGCTATGTAAGCAATATTTGGATGCAAGAGGTTGATGGCGAAGACGATATGGAAATTCGTTGGGGTCATGGTGGGTGGCCTGGCTTGATTGCCCAGCGTTTAACTTGGGATGCGTTGGTTCCTGTATGTTCACCCGAGCTATTGGAATTTACGCCACTCTCAACTCCGGCGGATTTGGTAAATCATTCTTTGTTGCATGTTTTAGGTTATGAAGAGGGATGGGGGTATTGGTTGAACATCATGGGAGTGGCGTCGATTGATTCTTCTAAAGGCATGCAATTTGATACTTTGGTATCGACGTTGAGAATGGCTGAATTAGCTCAAGGCGTTGCTCTCGCTCGTTCTTCTATGGTGGAAGGCTTGTTAGCCGAAGGCAAGCTTATTGCGCCACTTGGACGTAATATAGAAGCCAGTGAATCTTTTTATATAGTACGTAAATCCGGCACTGAGTTGCATAGTGCGGCGGCCTTATTTTTTGATTGGTTGGTAGAACAAGCCCATCGAAGCAAATAGCGTCTTGCAGACAGAAGCCTTGGATAACGGGTGTGATACGCTTTTCATTTTTTTGGAGAGTCGCTGACCCCCTCAATCGCTTTCCATGGGTTAGCTGAGCGTATTTGAAAAGACGGAATCGTGTTGTCTCGATAACGCCGCTGTCGCTTTATTTAGCAGTGTTTCTGGTAAATCAGAACCCTGCTCAGCCATCACCATAGTCATCGAAGCCCCAACGGCTATGCTGTCATCCATGCCTTCAATGCGGTAACGAAATTGGTTAATCAGCGCTTCTAGTTCCAATGCCAGTCGTTGTGCGTGTGGTCGATCGACATTCTTTAATACGATGGCAAACCTATCTTCTGCTAGATGGCATAAGACATCGTGTCTGCGTAGTGTGAGCGTGATGAGTTCGCTGATGGTCATCAAAAAACGCTCCGCTTCTCGCCCCCCATGCCGATAGCTTATGTATGAAAAAGGCACGACATCTAACAGAATTAAAGCGTGACGTTTCCAATTGATGGGACCTTTTTCATAGGCCTCCTTGAGCTGAGTGCTTAAATGTGTTGTGTTGGATAAATTGGTAATCGAATCGAGCGGAAAGGGGTTTTTATAAATGGCTTGTCGCCTGGTTAAGTTCAGATCTATTTGATGTTGTTCTTTACGCCACAGCCAAAGGGCCATGGTTAAGGCCAATAAACCCATGGGGAAAGATTCAACCCAGTTGTCCCAGACCGCCGTTGAAGGTAAGTACAGCCACTTATCAAGAAAGCCCTGAAAGGCAGAGGCAAAAATACCGATAAACCCCATCGCAAACCAGTTGGTCACTAGGCCAGAGGAGCGTATTGAAAGTACCAACAACAACCAAATGACAATACAAATTGAAGTGGCACCTTCGCCTATAATATCTACCCATACCCAATGGTCTTGTGGCTTTCGCTCTCCTTGTGCAAGGTTGAGAGTGAGTAAGCTAATAAAAAGGCAAAGCAATATCGCAAGCCAGAACTTATGTTGTCGTATTTTTCTTATTCCATCCGTCGCGGCGTAATGCCAACGATATAGCCAATCCCTCATGGGGCTTCTCCTAACGAACCAGTCATGAATTTACCTGGGTATTATGTGACGTATTTATTGCAGTATTAGGTCACAATGTCCGAAAGCGGACATTAAATGCATTACCTAGTCACAAAATGTGTAAGTGAATTACTTGATTGACTCTAGCCAAGGGAATAATTTCTACATGCTATTTGACCTGATGATTGGTGAAGAAGAGAAAGGTATAGATGGAAGCCGTAACACGAATGCTCTTTATGCTGAGGTCGTTAACCCACCCATTGTTTGCTTTATTAAGCATGAAAAGCCAAGTGTAAACCCAAACTTAGCTTTTCATGCTTCCAGGTGTTTTACAACGTTTTGTGGTCAGCGGGATGACTACATCGCCGCTTTAAAAATCCCCATTACATCTTCGTGAGTAGGTTGTATTGGGTTAGTAAAGCCACAGGCATCTTTCATGGCATTGCTTGCTAATGTTGAGAAGTCATCTTCTTTTGCGCCTAATTCACTTAAACCAGATGGAATATTTACGTCCTGAGATAATTGTACAATTGCCACTATCGCCGCATTAGCACCAGCTTGATCATTTAATCCAGTGACATCAGCGCCAAGGGCTTTACCTATGTCTTTTAAGCGAGGGGCGGCCACTTGTGAATTATAGCGTTGAACATGTGGTAACAGTACGGCGTTGCAGACGCCATGGGGAAAATCATAAAAGCCACCTAACTGGTGGGCCATTGCGTGCACGTAACCCAAAGACGCATTGTTAAATGCCATGCCCGCTAAAAACTGAGCATAGGCCATTTTTTCACGGGCTTCCATGTTGGCACCATCCCGAACGGCTTCTCGCAGGTTATCACGAATAAGTTCAATGGCTTTGATCGCACAGGCATCGGTTATCGGATCGGCGGCAATCGAAACATAGGCTTCGATTGCGTGAGTCAGTGCATCCATACCGGTTGCCGCGGTAAGAGACGCTGGCATGCCTGTCATGAGCATTGGGTCATTAACGGATAAAATGGGTGTGACATTTTGATCGACAATGGCCATTTTAATGTGGCGCTCTTGATCCGTGATAATACAGAATCGTGTCATTTCAGACGCGGTTCCAGCGGTTGTGTTGATGCAGATTAACGGCCGTTGCGGTTTGTTAGAAACATCTACTCCTTCATAGTCACTGATGTGTCCGCCATTGGTTGCAACAAGAGCAATGCCTTTCGCGCAGTCATGGACTGACCCACCGCCTAATGAGATGACACAGTCGCATTGATGCGTATGCAATACCTCTAAGCCTGCGTTCACGTTGTCAATGGTCGGATTGGGTTGAACACCATCATAAATAAGACTGTTTACCCCTTGTTCTTTTAGTAACGAGTCGACTTTGGCAACCATGCCCAGTGAGGTCATTCCTGGGTCGGATACGATCAGAGCTTGTTTAAAACCGAGGTTTTTGATTTGCTTAATGGCATCGTTCAGCGCGCCTTCACCCATTATGTTGACGGCTGGAATATAGAAAGTGCTACTCATGGTATTCATCCTATTTGGTGTCTGTTTAAGCGAATCAGTGTGGCATGGTATTGAAAAGTGGGGGTTGATATAACGCAAGGAAATGAAGAAAAATTGAACCATCACATCAAATAATTCTCGATTTCTTTTTTATAAAACAGACACGTATCCTGCATTGTCAGATGGCATGGCCAACGTGTCATTTCTCTGTCACTAAGCTGTCACCCAATTGTCACTTAGGCTCTTTAAGGTAATGACATGCGTATCTGCTATTTCATTAAAAACACGTAAGAGCGAGATAATGATGAATAAAGTTTTGATTGTGAGTTTGATTTCAGCGGGTGTTTTATCCGGTTGCGTAAGCAATTCAGCTAAAATGGATCAGGCAACAGTAACCAGTGTTGGCAAAGATAATACACAATTTACGGCGTCATTTTCGAAGCAGGGCCGTGTTTTACCTTATCGTGTTTTACGTAATGACCTGATTGATGCAAAGACCAATAAGCCCTTCGAAATTCGTAATGGAGGTTATGGGTCGGCCATGACAGCCAATCCAAATAAAGCCAATCAATTTTATGCTTTGACGGATCGCGGCCCTAATGCCAATTACACTGGGGATTACGGTAAAGGTAAGAGTTTTCCAGTTGCCGCTTACACACCACGAATTGGCTTGTTTGAAGTTGCGAGTAATGGCGATGTTTCTATGGTGAAAAGTATCTTACTTAAAACCCCAGAAGGTGGCTTGATTTCTGGTTTACCCAACACGTCAGCACTGGGTGGTACTGGTGAAACGCCTTACCACGCAAACGGAGAGCCCGTTTTGATGGATGCGAGTAAACCGTATAACAAAGAGACTAACCCAATCAAGTTAGATGATTACGGCTTAGATGGGGAGGGGCTGGTTGCGTTAAAAGACGGCAGTTTTTGGATCAGTGATGAATATGGTCCACACATGGTGCATTTTGATAAAAAGGGTGTTGAGATCGGTCGGATTAATGCGTTTCAACAGGATGAGCGTAATGTCTATCATTTGCCAGCCGTATTTCAGCACCGTCGCGCTAACCGTGGTATGGAGGGCTTAGCCATTACGCCGGATGAAAGTACCCTAGTGGGTATTATGCAATCCACCATGAAAAACCCCGATAAAGCGGCACAAAAAGGCGATTTAACCCGTATTGTGACAGTGAACTTAAGAAACGGACACACTGAGCAATATTTATATCGTCAGGAAAAAGCGCAAAACTCCAACTCTGAATTAGCGACATTGAATGAACATGAGTTTCTGGTTATTGAGCGTGATGGTGGTTTCTTGTTTGGTGGACCTCTGGGCAAGGTTAAAGCGAATCCAAATGTGCAAAAGCAGGTATATCGTTTTGATTTGAGTACAGGCACACCCCTTTCGACTGTGGCTTTGTCGGCGTCTATCAAGCGTGATGCGAGCCACGGTTTGATGATTGATGGCTTGACGTTAGAGCAATACGCTCAGAATAATGGCTGGGATGCATTGGCTAAGAAAGGCATCAAACCGGTGAGTAAAGTGCTGGTGGCCGACATGGTCAAAGAAGTGGCTTACCCTCATGACAAAATGGAAGGGCTTTGGGTGATTGATGAGCATCATTTAGGTGTGTTAAATGATGACGATTTTGCCACTTGGTCCACTAAAGGTCGGTTAGAGCAAAAAATGTTAGATAAAAACACCGTTGATGCGAATCGTCTTTACATTATAAAAGCGGATTTGATGGGAAAATAATGTCTCGCGACTGGTTCTTGTCGTTGAATAATAAAAGGAACGCCTCGGCGTTCCTTTTATTATCGTGCTTTTGCTTATATTCGACCTAATTTTGTATTGGATCGTGGGGAAAAGCCTATTTACCTTCTTTTAGTTCGTGTAGTTCTTCACTGAACCAGATTTTGCGTTTAAAGCGAGGGTTCTTAGAAGACATATCAATCTTGTAGGGGTTTTCTTCTTCTGACTGCGGTAAACCAAGAATTTCACACAATTCTTGAGCAAGCCACTTCTCTACCTTTAACACCACCATTTTTTTACGCAGACGGCCTTGCTCATCACGGTTTAAAATAGTTGGTAGAGTGTTGAGTGTTAAAATTTCTCCAATCGCAGGATGCGCCATACGCTCACGACCTTCATCACTTGCATAAAAGTGAGATACGGCAAATACCATGCGTTCTGGGTTAATTTGCTGCAGGAACTGGCAGGATTTGACGACAGTAGAGCCGGTACGAACCATGTCGTCAAACAACACAATACTGGCACCGTCTAGACCGTCGAATGTGTGTTCGCTTTCTTTGTGTAGCGTGATCTCGACTTTACGCTCAGCGGTACGATCCTTGTCTAGCATGATGAATTTTGCTTTGCTTAGCCCCAGTGTTTTGAACATTTGTTTAACAAAATCACGTGCGCCTTTGTCTGGTGCGCACAACACCAAGCCTTCACCATCGTCACCGTAGTTTAAAATATTTGAGTTCAGTAAATAATGTGCGTAAATCTCATAAGGGATTAGGTTATGGAAGTCGCCTTCAAATACTTCAGTAAACATTTTTTGTACGGAGTCAGAATGATTGTGGATGGTCATCACTGTGTCCACACCCGATAACTTGAGCATTTGAGCGTAAAGCTTAGCGGTGAAAGGCTGACCATCAAATTTCTTAACGTCATTAATATCACGCTCAAAACTGGTCTCACCTAGACTTTTATGGGGACCACGGTCTTGGGCACTGTAGAATAAATCAGGTTCTACCAGAATAACGCGCGCCGCACCGTTTTCTTTTGCAGCGCGGGCAATGATCAGGTTGGTCATGGCCAGTTCTTGGCGGCTTTTTACATGACTACCAGTACTGACGATAATGACAGATTTGCCTTTTAATTTACGGCCAATATTATCGAAATCGGTTTCGTCGGAGATAAAACGAGGGCAAAATTCAGAGTTCATGAATTGCTTCATGCTGATTAAATCAGCGATGTCCTCGTGTTGACCCATTGCGTAAGCAACATCAATTGCAAATGGATTATCGGAAGAGTTGCTAACAACTACGACATTAGTTGACTGGCCGGTCGACAGAGTCATGAAAGATCCTTAGTTAAGGGATTGGGAATTTGCGCTGATTTTAATACTTGTGAGCAAATTTCGATAGAGTCGATTTAGAATAAATGGCATTTTCATGGCGAACTGGTTTGGTTAAGCTTTAATTATCCTAAAATATTTTGTTAAGTTGATTTTTTATCTAACGAAAAGACTTGAATTCAAAGAGAGCGAAAAAGCCGTTACGTTATAGAATGACCTTATAATTGTCATTTTTAGAAAAATAAACTAGAGTAAATCTATGGATTCAGCATGGCGTTAAAAGATGTTTTATTCAAGTGAAATGATTGGAACGCATTATTTATATACGATAAAGGAGGCCCTGTATGGCTTTTCCAACAGCTGTAAATGCTCAAATTACCGATTCAGTTTCCCAAGTAAATACAAAAGTACTTGGAGATGCTCCTGCCACTGCGACAGGTAACTTTATGATTGCCACCAGCCAGGCGTTATCTAATGCGGCTCATAATGCAACGACAGGACAGCAAAATAACGCTATTACAGCGCAGGCTGCTCTTACTCAAGGTGTGAATACGCTATACAGTGTGGATACTGCGTCTGAGGCCGTTGGCACGGCAAAAATCTACTCTAAATAAGAGTCTATTTAAACGCCATTGATTGCAAAATCACTCTTCTTTGAGTGATTTTTTACGTGCTTACTCCCTTTTATCCACTTCTATCTTTATTTTTGCGTATTGAACTGCAATCTCCTCTGCTAGTATGGCGGCTTTATGCGTGATTTCTGAGCGTGGGTCATTTAAATAAGAGGCAGTAAAAAGCATATCTTTTGGTGTCCATCCAGGATCAAACTTTTTAATACGTTTGTCATTAATAAATCGTTGTGCAAGTTGGGTTGGGAGCGCGCCAATGCCAATGCCTGAGGCAATCATTTCAAAGCTGGTCGAAAGAGACGTTGAGGGAAAAATTTGTCCTACAGAACCGTATCGATGCATTAGTTCTGATATCAAATCATGATAAGGCCGCGAAAGGCGTGAAAAAGACATAATCGGTGACTTAGATGGATGAGGCGTGATTTCATTTACGCTACAAAACCAGTCCAATTTAAATGTTGGTAATGCAATGTTCTCAACATTTCCTTCGGCTAATGGCCCCATTAAAAAGGCTAGCTTGAAAGACAACAACGCCATGTTGTGTGGTACATTTGCAGCCATTGGTGGTGTGCGCAAAACACCTAAGTTTCGAATGTCTCTGCATGATCCGGTTTTACAACGTACTATTGAGTCTGAGTATCATACTGTTGAGCTGCCAGCGGTAAAATAAATAGGACTAAACGTCTTCTTTTACGAGAATCTAATCATGACAGAAACGATAAAATTTCCTTGGAATCAGCGTGATTTAACTGACCAATTAATAAAATCAGAGCACTTGATACAGAGCCAAGGAGAGAGGGTTTTTACTGAATTATTTAATTCTGAGGAATCGATAGCGGTAAACGATAACCGGGAGGGGTCGCTAAAGAATGCGATCGTTTCTATTAAAGATTTAGTTGACGTGAAGGGGTATAAAACCAGAGCTGGGTCCATTTTTTTAGAAGCAACTGAACCCGCATCGGAAGATGCTGAAGCGGTTAAGGCATTACGCAAGGCTGGGGCGTATTTTATTGGTCATACTAACATGACTGAACTGGCGTACTCTGGGTTAGGTTTGAACCCACATTATGGGACGCCAATGTCGCCTCTTTATCAGAATGAAGCGCGTATTGCTGGAGGGTCAACCAGTGGCGGGGCGGTTTCTGTTGCGTTGGGCATAGCGGATGTGGCTTTAGGGACGGATACTGGTGGTTCATTACGTATTCCGGCCGCATTTTGTGGCGTCACAGGTTTTAAACCAACCCAAAGTAGCGTTTCCCGGCAAGGTGTACGGCCTTTATCCGACTGTTTAGACAGTGTAGGACCCATTGCTCATACGGTAGCAGAATGCGAATTAGCTTGGGGCGTTTTAGCTAATAATGAGGCAGAGACCCCCGTTGCTGAAGTGGCACATTTTGTTATTCCAACTAATTTTGGTTTGGATCAATTGGATGAGGAAGTAAAACAGGCCTTTATGGCCATTGTTGATGTGCTAAAAAAGACGCCAGGTGTGTGCGTTGAAGAAAAAGCGCTGCCATTTTTGGACGAGTATAAAACCCTTCCAGTGTGGCAATTTTCGGCGTTTGAGGCGATGGAATACTATTCTAAACATTACCAAGTCGATCTGAACGCACTCGACCCAAGAGTTGCTTCACGTTTAAAGAGAGCGTCGACAATTGACCAATCTCAATTTTTAGAAACCTGTAAACAAAGAGAGAGTTTAATACAGCGTTACCAAGAGGAAGCCAATAATTGTGTGTTTTTGCTGCCAACCGTCGCTGTGCTTCCGCCTAAATTGGATGATCTTGTGAACAATGAAGACTATGATCGTATTAATTTATTGTGTTTGCGCAATACGACATTAGCCAATGTACTGGATGGTTGTAGTGTATCGCTACCTTATCAACACAAAGGGAACTCTATTGGTGTTATGCTGACGGCCGCTAACGGTGAGGACAAGCATGTATTGTCATTAGCGAAATGGGTCGAGCGCATTATTCTAGATTCTAGTTCTAGGAATTAACGGGGAGTTGTTTGCTAGCACATTACCTTATTTGGTGTGCTAGCGAGTGTATTACAGAACGTAACGGTCGTTGTTTTTTTACGGTTCTTGAGCCACGCTGTCTACTGCGCGTGGTGTCATATCAAATTTTTCTATTAATCCCATCTAATTTTATGACCTGTTCTAAATTCAGTTGCCATAATAGTCTGTTATGCTTTTGTCGATACGTTCGTCAAGGTTAACTGAAGTCAATTTTTGGAGGAGGAAAAAAGTGCAAAAGGCTAAGTTTGTTGAAGGTTCAACGATGCGCCATATTTTGGTGATGTCTGGATCTGGCTCCATTGGTTTGATGGCCTTGTTTGTTGTGGACTTAATCGACATGCTTTTTATCAGTATGTTAGGTCAAATTGAATTGGCCGCTGCTGTCGGTTTTGCGGGAACGTTATTGTTTTTTTCGACATCGGTTTCCATTGGGACGTCCATTGCGATGGGCGCATTGACGTCAAAGGCCATTGGTTCGGGACAGTTTGATCAGGCTAGGTTGATCAGTGGCAGTGTTATGGTGACAGCCTTTGCGATTAGCTTGATGTTTACCTTGTTTATGTATGTTTTTACGCCTGAACTTTTGTCATTGATTGGTGCTCAAGGCGTAGCGGCCGAAAGAGCTCAAGCCTACTTACATATCCTTTTGCCTAGTGGTCCTTTCTTGGCCGTGGCTATGGTGGCAGGGGCTGGATTACGGTCTGCTGGTGATGCAAAGCGTTCTATGTGGGCGACCTTATCTGGCGGCATTGTTAACGCCATCTTAGATCCAATTTTTATTTTTGGGTTTAATTGGAATGTGGAGGGAGCGGCTTTGGCGTCGGTGTTTGCTCGCTTCGCTGTTTTGTTTTTCTCGCTTTACCCTTTGATTAAGTACCATAATTTAGTAAAACTTCCAAATTTCAATCTATGGTTAGATCACATTTCTGCTATTTTGAAAATTGCAGTACCTGCTATTTTAACCAATACGGCGACGCCAATTGCCAATGCCATTGTGACCACCAGTATTGCTCAATTTGGAGAAGACTTCGTTGCAGGATTTGCGGTGATTGGTCGATTAATTCCTGTTTGTTTTGCGGTGATTTTTGCATTATCTGGGGCCGTGGGACCGATTTTAGGGCAAAACCTAGGCGCCGAACGAGTAGACAGAGTAAAAGAGACCTTAAGAAACTCTTTTATAGTGACGACGGTTTATACCGTACTGGTCTGTATTTTATTGTACCTATTACAAGACTATATTATTCAAGGGTTTGGGTTGCAGGGAGATGCTACCCTCATAGTACGTGCTTTTTGTACTTATATTGCTATCTCGTATATTTTTAATGGGGCTATATTTGTCGCCAATACCTCTTTTAATAATTTAGGTAAACCGCTTTATTCGACTGTCTTAAGTATAGGAAGAGCGACGATCGGTACCCTACCTTTTGTCTATTTAGGATCTGACTGGTTCGGTGCTGTTGGTGTGCTCTACGGACAAGCCGTGGGGACTGTTGTGTTTGGCCTGTTGGCGGTGGTTGTCTTGCAGTATCACGTAGCTGAGTTAACGAAAGTTGAACCCATTCAAGAAGAAGCGTTACCGCCAACGTGTTTGAACACTCAACCTTTTTGTAATCAAGATGCGGTGTTAATTGAAGACATTGCCTCTGGCAAAGAAGAGCTGATTAAAGTGTCTTAAATAAGAGGGCTGAATAGGGTATTCTGATTGAATAACGTATTACCTATTTACGAATGAGTAACAGAGAAAGTATTTATGTCTTCAATACCGAGTAGTAATATTGTGGCTTATCATGCTCACCTTTATTTTAATGATGCCACTAGTATGGGAGCGGCAATGAAGATAGCTGAGGCCGCGTTAGAGACATTTCCTATAAAAGTAGGCCGTTTTCATCAACGTCCTGTTGGTCCTCATCCATTATGGAGTTGTCAGCTTTCTTTTGCCGCCGAGACGTTTGGTGATTTTATCCCTTGGTTGATGTTGAATCGTGGTGACATCGATGTCTTTTTGCACCCATTAACGGGGGATGATTATGTAGATCATACGCAAGGAGCCAGTTGGCTAGGACAGTCTTATCCTTTGGATCTAACAGGTTTTACTCCTACTAAACAAAACTAGATAGCTGTGATTTTAAGGAGATACATAACGTGTTGTCTATTTCTCTTGATAATTTAGAAAACGGTGGGGTATTAGCACTATTAGACGAACATCTGGCTGACATGTACGCGACATCGCCTGCCGAAAGCGTGCACGCCCTTGATCCAGAATCCCTTAAGCATCACTCTATTTCCTTTTGGGCCGCCGAAATTGATGGTAACGTCGTTGGTTGTATCGCGATGAAGGAGCTTGATTCAGATCACGCCGAACTGAAGTCAATGAGAACCAGTGAAAAAGCGCGTAATCAAGGCGTGGCTTCACATTTGCTTGCTTATGTTCTGAATGTGGCACAACAAAGACAATATAAAAAATTGAGTTTGGAAACAGGTTCAATGGATTTTTTTAAACCTGCGCGCAGTCTATATCTAAAAAATGGATTTACTTATTGTGGTCCTTTTGCCGATTACACGTTAGATCCAAACAGTGTTTTTATGGAACGAATTATGTAAACTAAGAATAAAATAGGAGAAGAAAATGCCATACCCTATAAGTGGATCTTGTCAATGTGGCGGTGTTAAATACACTCTTTTGTCCGCGCCAAACTTAATTGCCGCTTGTCATTGCAAAGCGTGTCAAAAGCTTTCGACCAGTGCCTTTAGTCTCACGGCGATGGTGGATGCCAATACCATTGAGTTTGAAGGCGAGATGCAAGAATGGAGTCGATCATCTGATAGCGGCAATGTGAGTTCAGCTAAATTTTGCCCAACGTGCGGTAACCGTATATACCATTTTAATCCGGCTGAACCTGAGAAAATTAAGTTAAAACCGTCGAATTTATCCGATACCAGTATTATCCAGCCAACCGTTCATATTTGGGTTAGTGAAAAACAAGACTGGTTTCAAATTCCCGAAAATGTGACGGTATTTGATAGGCAATTTTAACCGGTATTGTAACGAAGTGAATCCTGGTTGGGTCTATTTTGATTCGCCATAGTTAATCGTAAAATGGAACTTAAAAGGAAAGAGATTATGTTCGAGCATTGTGTTGGTCTGTTTGTGTCTGATAACGCCTTGTATCAGCAATATCGTGACGGAATAAGTGCGTTATTAAAAGAATACGGTGGTTTTTTTCGTTATGATTTTAAGGTATCGGACACCTTAATGAATGAATCTGGAACACCCATTAATCGCGTTTTTGTTTTGGCTTTTCCTTCTGAAGATCGGTCGAATGATTTCTTTAGTCACGATGATTATGAAAAAGTAAGAGCGAAATTTTTTGATGCGTCAGTAAAGCATGTCACCTTGATATCATAACGAAATAACGAAATAACGAAATAACGAATTAAACGGCCTAAACGCGCCTTCGGCATCCAGTGGTTTCAACCCGCCAATTGTAGAAAGCGCGTTATCGTTTGATACAGGTAAAAATGGCATTGCCAGAACCCCCATTCCAAGGAATGATTTTTTCGTAGTCATGTTCAAAAATTTGCACGTCGAAATAGGGCGCTAATAACGTCGTTAGTTGCTCAAAACTAATGGCAACCATAGGGTGGGAGTCTTGCCAATATTGAGTTTGACCCTGGTTGGTTTTTTCTATTCTCACATCTAATGTTTGTGCATCACCTTCTCCCTTGTAATACCACTTTGAAGCAAAGGTAAAAAAGTCTTCGCCTTGTTGCACACTATGCTTTACAAAAGATAGATTATCAATTTTGTCTTTATCAACGGCATTAAAGCAAAATACGCCTCCTGCCGTCAGAGCCGCATGAGTGTTTTCAATGCACTCTTTTAATCTCAGTGTATTGCCACTGTAATGAATCGAATAAAGAAAGCAGGTAATTAGGTCTAGCGGTGCTTCTGTTTTAAAGTGGCACATGTCTTGTAAGCTAAAGTGAGATTGTGGGCAACGTAGAGTTGCAATATCAAGCATGGGTTGATTAATATCTAATCCACTGCTTTGATAATCAAAGTCAGAAAAATACTTTACATGTGGACCTGTTCCGCAGGCAAGGTCGAGATGTCGATTACCTTTGTTGCCAAAGAGTGAGTGCAGTCTTTTAATACTGATGCTTTGTTGGTGATAATCAATGTCTGCACACATCAGATCATAATAACTTGATAAATCGGTATATAACGCATTAAAAGACATATTGGGTTGTCACTAGAGAAATGGATGACGCGCATCATATATCAGGTTGTGTATTTTGCGAAGTAATTAAATTCATCTACAAAATGCTATCTACATAAAAGGAAGGAATTGGTCTATGAAAGATCAAAAAGTGGTTGTTATTACGGGTGGTAGTCGAGGTATTGGTGCGGCCACGGCAAAATTGTTTGCACAGAATGGGTACGCTGTATGTATTAATTATCATTCAAATAGAACAGCCGCGGATCAGGTTAAGCAATCGATACGAGACGCTGGTGGTGAGTGTCTTACAGTACAAGCCGATGTTTCCAATTCAAGTGATGTTGAGCGCCTATTCGATCAGGTAGACCAAAAGTGGGGTGCTTTAACGGTATTAGTAAATAACGCCGGTATTTTGCGGACTCAATCACGTTTTGATGGAATTTCAGAGGCGCGCTTTCTGGATGTATTACGAACCAATGTTATGAGCAGTTTTTTATGTTCACAACAGGCCATAAAGCGGATGTCTCAGTCGCTAGGTGGAAAAGGAGGCTCTATTGTGAATGTGTCTTCTAAAGCCGCGCAAACGGGTTCTCCTAACGAATATATTGATTACGCGGCCTCGAAAGGGGCGATGGACTCTATGACCCGAGGTTTGGCCATGGAAGTAGCCGCCGATGGTATTCGAGTGAATGCTGTTCGACCTGGGTTAATTTACACAGACATGCATGCTAGTGGTGGGGAGGCGGATAGAGTCGATCGGCTAAAATCGAACATACCGTTACAAAGAGGGGGACAAGCGATTGAAATCGCGGAAGCGATATTATGGTTAGCCAGTGAGAAATCCTCATTTGTGACCGGTACTTTTATTGATGCTTCTGGCGGTTTGTAAGTGAATAGAAACACAGTCGTTTTAGTCGGTTAACATGGCCATTTTAAACCGATAGCGAGACAAACTTTTTAATCATTTTAATGGAGCTGAACTGTGAAGATAGTGAAAGAAGATGATCAACAAGAGGTAGAGTGTTCTAATTGTGGTTTTTCTCAAGCAAGCTATAAACTAAAAGATGTTCGCTTGGGGGATCAAGTCAGTAAAAAAGTATTAGTGGCTGTGTGTAATAGCTGTGATAAAGCATTGAATGTGCCCGCTCAAACCGCGGTGAAAATAAAATCGGACTATGATGCGTCTCGATACTCTGTGGATGTCCGCTTACCGGCTCATTATTTAGACATTTTATTGTTTGCTTCTCATCGGATTAATCCCGCTTTACCAGAGAGTTTTGGCAAAGCGTTGATCCTATACTATTTACATGCTTTAAATTCACAGCGTTACGGTGTGAAGAATCTATCAAGCCTATTGCATTACGATTTTGCGAAAGCACGATCTTCTAAGAGGCTTTCCATGAAAGTAAGTCAGAGCAGCCTGAATGAGATGGCGTCTTTGTCTAAAGAGCATGGCTTCAAAAATAATACAGACATGCTTAAGTGTGTGATTTTAAAAATCCATGAAGACATTATTTTAAAAAATAAACCAAGTCATCTTGCTGAGTTACAGAATTTTGCGGCTGTCTTTGCTTAATGAACTCTGCATCTAGAGTAAGACTTTGGATCTAACAGTAAGTATTAATAGTCGATAAAAAATTCACTTACTAAACAGCGAGTAAAATATGAAAGAACTATTATTGCAATGTGGATGTGGAAAAGTGACCGGGCGGGTTCATGGCATTAATCTGAGGAAAGGCAATCGGTTGGTGTGCTATTGCCAAAGTTGTCAAAAATTCGCACATCACTTGAACTCAGATTTATTAAACGCATTTGGTGGCAGCGATATTTTTCAAATAGCGCCAGCGTACGTCACTATTGAACAAGGCATTGATCAAGTTAAATCCTTAAAGTTAACCGATAAAGGGGCATATCGTTGGTACACAAATTGTTGTAATACACCGATTGGCAATACGGCGAGTGCTAAGATTCCTTTAGTGGGTTTATTGCCTTCTTTTATTGCAGACGATCAGGATGTAAATGCCATTATTGGCCCTATTATGGGCAATGTGTTTGAAACAGGTTTAGAACAACCTTTGCCAAAAGCGATGGCAGGTAAGTTGTCAGAAAAGCGCATTTTTTTTCGTATGATGCGAAAATTACTTATATGGAAAGTGTTAGGTAAAAGCAAGCCAAACCCTTTCTTTGATGCAACAGGAAGAGCCATTTCAAAACCAGTGCGAGTACCATAGCACTATGTATAAACCGTGCTGTAAATGAATGAATACTGAGTGATGCATTAATTGAGGTAATGCCTTCAGCTCGGAAGAATCGATTGTCATGTTAATCCTTGGCAGTGCTAGGTTTAAAGTGTGTGGCTAGATCCAAACTAAGTGACTGAAAGGGGAAGTATAAAGTGACTCTATCCGGTAGCGAAGCTGAAAAAATTCGTTTAGAACATGAGGCGGCTAAGCTGTTTATGCGTTGTTATGAGCACGATACAGGGAAGGAAATTCGCCATATTTGGCATAATAGACCGATTCGTCCTGATGTTTCTTGTGAATATGAAGGCCGCCGTTTAGATCTAGAAATAGCCCATCTATACGGTAGTGAAGCCGAAGCCATGATGATCTTAGGGAGAGAGCTGACAGACAGCACTCGTGAATCATTAAAAGCGTTAGACAGTATTCCTGCTGACGATCGATTATTAAGCGCGTTGAACCGTATTTTGGCTAATAAGGCTAAAAAGCAATATCAAAGTGAACGCGTATGGCTGGTCATTAGAAATGCCCATCCTGCTTGGACATCAGACCAAATCGTAGCATTACAACATCATATTGATGTACCTGAAAGTCATTCCTTTGAACAGATTTGGATTGTGGGTGATATGTCGGCCGCATCAGGTATTGTAAGGCTTTATGCGTCATTCTAGTCAACAACAGAGGGCTTTCTAAATGGGTTTTATGAATCCTCTCCCCACTCCTCCATAATAGTCATAAAAGTGTCTAGAACACGGGGAAGGCATTCAACTAAATTTGGGTCGAAGTGCTTGCCACTTTGAGAGTAAATATAATCGGTTGCTTCCTTCACTGTCCAGGCTCGCTTATATGGTCGAACGGTTGTAAGTGCATCAAATACATCGGCGATAGCAACGATACGCCCTTCAAGGGGAATATCTTCACCAGATAATCCATAGGGGTAGCCTGTGCCGTCCCATTTCTCATGGTGGCTAATAGCAATCGACTTTGCTAATTCAATGAGCTCAGAATCCGACTCTCCAAGAATCGCTTCACCAATATGAGGGTGCTGTTTCATCACCTCAAATTCTTCTACTGTCAGTTTACCTGGCTTTAACAAAATGTGGTCAGGAATGCCTATCTTTCCAATATCATGCATAGGTGATGCATTGAGTATTTTATCGGCCTGAAATTTCGATAAGCCGAATTCAAGCGACAGTTCTTTTGCATAGAGGCTCATGCGAATAACGTGTTGGCCCGTTTCATTATCTTTATATTCAGACGCTTTTCCTAAACGTTGAATGACTTGTAATCGAGTGCGTTTTAATTCATCGGATTGAACAAGCGATAAATGCGTTTTTACACGTGCTTTGACTAGGGCTGGTGCGACCGGTTTAGTGATGTAATCCACAGCACCAAGTTCAAAGCCTTTTTCTTCATCTGATTCTTCATTGAGAGCGGAAACAAAAATAATAGGGATGTGTTTTGTATCATTCGATTGCTTCAAATAAGCGCAGACATCATACCCAGTCATTTCAGGCATCATCACATCGAGCAAGATTAAATTGGGTTTCTCAGACTCAACAAGGCGCAATGCTTCAACACCATTTTTGGCGAAAAATAAGCGGTAATCATCATTCAATATGTGCCTAAGAACGCGCAGGTTTGTAGGCTCATCATCTACAATGAGTATTTTCGGTGTCCCATCTGGAATGCTAGATGAGTGAATGAGTTTACTGTTTGACATAATACTCTTTTATTTCTTTAAGTTTGTCTGCCGCCGCTGCAAATTCAAAGTCATCAATAGCGCTCATTACTATCTTTATGTTCTTTTCTTGACCAATCGGGGCGGATTCAGCTAAATCGTTTAATAGTTGATCATTATATTCATTGTGAGATATTAATTCTAATAATGACTCTATAACCATCAAAAAGTCCTCATTATTATCTTGATTCACATTCGTATTGTTCTCATGAGAATGTGGTTTCGGATTATTTTTGTAAGAGTGAACATTCTCTGCAAGTTTTTCCAGTTGATTCATCAGCAAAGAATGAGTGCTCTCTAAGTCATTAAATTTTTGCTCTTTACAACGCGTTTCTAACTTGGAAAACAGATTCATTAGCGATGGTAGAGCTAAATTACCTGAGACGCCTTTTAAGGAGTGTGCTATTTGCATGATTTTCGGCCAATCAGGTATCTCTTCATGTATGAATAATTTTATACTCTCTATAGCGTTGGACTGGGTCGTGACAAAAGCCTCTAATTCTCCGTAATAGCGCTCTTTGTCTCCCCAAAGAAGAATGCCTTTTTCTTCATCAATCAAGACATTGTCGAGTGACTTCTCGTGTGTGGGTTCAACGACTTGCGAATAATCAATTCCTAGTACATCAGCCATTTCGTATTTTAAGAGTGCGAAATCAACGGGTTTATGGCTAAATCCATTCATTCCAGCTTTGTAGGCTTCGTCTTTGTCCTTTGTTAAAACGCCTGCTGTCAGGGCAATAATAGGAATCTGAGTTAAGCCTTCAGTGGCTTCTTTTTGTCGTCTTGTTTTTGCGGTTGTTAACCCATCCATAATCGGCATTTGAATGTCCATCAGGACAAGTTGTGGTTCAGTTAGATCCATTTGAACTAATGCCTCTTTTCCATTTGAAGCGGTGGTTACCGTATGGCCGTCTCGTTCTAATAAAATGCGCAGTAGGTCTATATTTTGTTGTATATCATCAACCACCAAAACCTTTAATGGGGGTAATGAAATGGTTACTTTTTTATCTATCGAAAGGGTTTTTTCCGATGGTTTAAGTGGGATGGATAAAATAAACTCGGAACCGACGCCTAATTGACTTGAGACATTTATTGAACCGCCCATAAGTTCGATCAATTGTTTACTAATGGTGGTGCCTAACCCCGTACCACCAAATTTTCGATTCATAGACGCGTCAGCTTGGGTAAAGGCGTCAAAGATACGATTTACCTGCTCTGGTGACATCCCAATGCCTGAATCTTTGATGGCGAAAATAATATGGTCGTCAGTGCTTTTCACCTCAACCTTTAATGACACTTCGCCTTTTTCAGTGAATTTAATTGAGTTTCCTATAATGTTGGTTAGAATTTGTCGGATTCTATCAGGCGCTCCCCAATAGTAAGGGGCCAGGTTTTTATCGAGTTTTAAGTCAATATGTAAACCTTTATTGTGGGCCTGTAGCCAGAGAGTTGAAATCACGGTATCTATTTCTTCAATTAAAGAAAAGGTTTTCCATTCTAGATCCATTTTACCCTTATCTAACTTGGCACTATCGAGAACATCGTTTAATAAGTGCAAAAGCGAACGAGCGGATTTGTTAATGGTTTGCACGTATTCATGCTGCTTTTCCAAATTGGTGTCACCATCTAACAAAAAGTCACTAAACCCAATAATGGCATTCATTGGCGTACGGATTTCATGGCTCATATTGGCTAAAAATGCAGATCGTGATGCGGCGGCTTGTTCCGCTTGTTCTTTAGAAAACCGAAGCTCTTGTTCCATTAGTTTGCGTTCAGATATGTCCATGATGAAGCCGTCAATATAAAAGTCATTAGAGTCTTTCTTTTTTACTTTTCGGCTGTGCTCTAGTAACCACTTCACTTCCCCATCCTTAGTGATAATTCGATATTCAAGAGAGTAAGCTTGGGCGTCTTTAATTATTTTTTTTAAAAAACAATCGGCATCATCAGGATGCAATAAATCAATGAACTTATGACGAAAATTAGACGAGATAAACTCTTTAGATTCATATCCAGTCACTTTTTCAATGGCGTCACTGATGAACAACATCTGGTTATTGCGGGTATTCTTACAACGAAAAACGATTCCTGGTAGGTTACTGACAAGAGAGCGAAATTTTTCCTCGTTTGCTTGTAACTCGGATTGCATTTTAGTGCGTTCACTTATGTCCGCCAAAAAGGCTACATACGTATCTGTTCCGCGTATCACTACATGACTAATGACTAAGCGTATGTCTATGTTATGGCCACTTTTTTGAGTGGCCATAACATCATACTCTTGGCTCATAATGATATTTTTTGCTTCAGTGAGAGGCGTGATTAACTCATTATTATCGTTTTTGGGGAAAAGAGTGGGTACTATGTCAGAAATGTTTTTGCTTAAAAATTCTTCTTTTGACCAACCAAATAATGAGCTCATCACATGGTTTGTATCTAAAATAGCCCCCTGGGAATTGAGTGTCATAACACCATCAATAGAGGTATTTGTGATGGCTTTTAAGTGGCTTTCATTGGCTTTTGCTTCAAGAGAAATATCTTGATAACGAAACATCATGTTCATCATACTAACAAAGCCAATGACAACGGATGTTATAACGGCAATGCCTAACCCTAAAAGTAATGAAACACGGTTATCAGGCGGAAGAAGTTCCATCCCATCGGGAATAGTGAAACGAGCGGCGTACATACCAGTATAATGCATACCGGAAATGGCGATACCCATCACGATACTGGCTATAATCATAGTGTGAGTCGGCGTGAAATGACAAAAATTTAATCTATCCAAACCAAAGCGTATCCAAAGAGAGAGCATCGCTAATACAACGGCCACTACTATGGATACACAAAAAATAGTTAGGTCATAATGAAGAGTCATCATCATTTCCATGGCCGCCATGCCGATATAATGCATAGACCCTATTCCTGAACCAACCAATATTCCACCAATCAGCAAGGTGTTACGCTTAATTTTATTTTCCATTAGGATATTAAGAGTAATCCAGGACGCCATTAAAGCCGGTATAAAAGAAACAACCGTGATAACAGGGTCGTAATGCACATGAGTTCCGAGGTTGAAGGCTAGCATCCCAATAAAATGCATAGACCAAACACCGACAGCTAACGCTAGACTGCCAGAAAACAGTAAAAAATGACGACGTTGAGAAGACTTAGTTAATTCGGCTAGGCGGGCCACATTGAATCCGACATAGGACGCAAAAATAGACATAAGAATTGAAATAATGACCATTAATGGGTCAAGGGTTCCGTAGACAAATTGATTGGCGTTTTGAGGAATCTCAAAAAGAATATTAATACTGTTTATCATTTGAACCCTGTCGTTGCATTTTTATGTTTACGTTGATCGTATAATCGACAATTATAGCTAATTTTTGTGTGGGCTTTGTGTTTTTTCTTATAAAAGACGATTGATTATGAAATATTTACTGGGATTGTGCGCCTTTGGGCTACCTGTGCTTTTGAGTGCGGATGTGCTTGAGACAGAAAATTACCGTATTCGAGTTGAAACTCGTTGTGAAGAAGGTAACGTGAGCTGTAATCATGCCCACTTTGAAGGGCTTTCAAAGCGATCAGGCTACCGTTTAGCTCTAGTAGGTGAAAGTCTGCATCAGCCTTGTAAAGACGGTGTGACACCATGTCGTTTTTTAGGTTACTACTTTGAAAAAGACGATTTTAACTATTATGTGTACGAAGCGGGTACGTTTATTGTTAAACAGAAAGACAATCTGTTGATTGAAGAAACGGGGGAATGGTTTTGGGCGGAGTAATGCTGGAATACGTTGATTTGGAAGCCGTGCTTCTCTAATAGAGCCTCGTGGGCAGACAATCTGTATGTTTTTAATTCTCTTGGGTGTCTCTATTTTTCGGCTGTCTGAGATTTATACTCTTTATCATTCTTTATGACACTAAATACGGCAGGATAGAGGAAGCAGAAATGAAAACGATTGGTCTTATTGGTGGAATGAGCTGGGAGTCCACTGCGAGTTATTACAGTTTGCTTAATCAGGGTGTGAAGTCGGCACTGGGTGGGCTTCATTCCGCTAAGATCTGCCTTTACAGTGTGGACTTTGCTGAAATAGAAGTGTTACAGCGTACTCATCAATGGGATGAAGCGGCGGCCATTTTAATCGATGCGGCGCGTCGGCTTGAAGTGGCTGGAGTGGATTTTATTCTAATTTGTACCAATACCATGCATAAACTCTATACTGAAATTCAGGCGGCTGTTCGTCTTCCTGTGATTCATATTGTTGATGCTACCGCCACTCAGCTGAAGCAAGCAGGTGTTGATAAAGTGGGCTTGTTGGGCACTCGTTTTACAATGGAAGAGGCCTTTTATAAAGGTAGGATGCAGCAAAAATACGGTATTGATCTAGTGGTGCCAAACCAAATTCAAAGAGACTCAGTACATGAGATTATTTACCAAGAGCTGTGCTTAGGGAAAATTAATGAGCTGTCTCGCAAGGTGTATTTAGAGGTGATCCAAGATTTATCCGATCAAGGCGCGCAAGCTATTATTTTGGGCTGTACTGAAATTGCGTTATTAATACAGCAAGAGCATACGACCATTCCTCTGTATGATACAACCGCTATCCATGCTCATCATGCTGTAAAAATGGCCTTAGAGTCTTGAATGAGGGTTTCTGTATAAGACGTAAAAGCACTAAAAACGTCAGACCTGAAGGACGCAGCTGACGTTTTTTTGTGCTTACTTAAAGACGAGATGATGTTTTTTATTGCAGATTAACTGGCTTTGTTTGCTGGTCGTCGTCTCGGTGACATAGGTTGGCTACGAAGACCGTCTTTGGTTGCAGAGACGGCTGGCTTGGCTGGTGAGCGATTCTCTTTGCCACCTTTATTTTCTGACTTATTGGCTCTTGGAAGGTTGCTGCCATTGCCTCCACGGCCTCGACCTTTGTTACGAGAGACAGGGGCTGACACGTTATTCTGTCCACCGCGACTGGGTTTCTTTGCCTTCATCGGGCGTGAATCTAAAGTCGTAATAGGAACCATGTGATTGGCTTCGAAACCATCGATGTGACGGCGCTCTAATACTTTCTGAATGAGACGCTCAATGGCAATTAACTGATCTACCTCATCGGCCGCAACGAGTGATACCGCATGACCACTTGCTCCAGCACGGCCAGTACGGCCAATACGATGCACATAATCTTCTGCTACATTCGGTAAATCAAAGTTAACCACCTGCGGTAATTGTTCGATATCCAAACCGCGGGCCGCAATATCGGTTGCCACAAGAATACGAGTCACGTTTTGTTTGAATTCGGCCAAAGCCTTAGTGCGAGCTCCCTGACTCTTGTTACCATGAATAGCGGCGGCGGTGATGCCGGCTTCGTTAAGCTGTTTTGTGAGCTTGTTGGCACCATGTTTTGTGCGTGTAAATACCAGCACTTGATGCCACTTATTGTCTTTAATAAGCTGAACGAGTAGGTCGCCTTTTTCTTTTTTGTCTACGCAATGAATCCATTGCTTGACTGTGTTTGCTGTGGCGTTTCTTGGTGTTACTGAAATCTCGACAGGGTCATTTACCAAGCCTTTGGCCAAAGTACGAATGTCGTCTGAAAAGGTGGCTGAGAAAAGTAAATTTTGACGTTTCTTTGGCAAGACTTTTAAGACTTTTTTGATGTCGTTAATAAAACCCATGTCGAGCATACGGTCGGCTTCATCCAAGACGAGTATTTCGAGATTGTTAAATTTTACGGCATTTTGATTGTACAAATCTAACAGACGACCAGGTGTGGCCACCAAAATATCCACACCTCGACGCATTAATGCTATCTGAGGATTAATCTTAACGCCACCGAAAACAACGGCCGAACGAAGGGGTAAGTTTGCTCCATAAGTGGCAATGCTTTCACTGACTTGAGCGGCTAATTCGCGCGTGGGGGTTAATACTAAGCAACGTACTTGGTTGCCCTCTACCGGCGCCTTGTTAGCAAGCCGTTCTAGGAGAGGCAATGTAAAGCCCGCCGTTTTGCCTGTCCCTGTCTGTGCAGCGGCCATCACATCTCGTCCTTCTAAAACAGCCGGGATCGCCTGTTGTTGAATTGGAGTGGGGGTAGTATACCCTTGTTTTTCAATGGCTTTTAGGAGGGGGGCACTTAAGCCCAAAGAGGCAAAACTCATAGGGTAATCTCATATCAAAGGAAGAATAATAATCCACCAATGGCATTTGCTTCTTAGTGGGCGTGCAGCATACCTGATTGCTCTACTTTCGACCAGTATTACCCAGATTGTCTTGCTTTTTTATAACGGTAATTTGTTTGAATCATGGAAAAACACAATAAAGCGGCTGCCACCTTGATCTGGCGTGTCGAACTGAATGTTCCAGTTTAGTTGATCGATAATGCGTTTAACGATACTGAGGCCAAAACCGTATCCTGTTTGACTGTTCGCGTTGCGGCTTCGATTAAAAAGCAGCGCTTGGTTTTCGGCACCTATGCCACGGCCAGTGTCTTCAACAATTAGCGTGTTTTTGGTTAACCTGATTGTAATGTTACCTTGCTCTGTATGTTGACACGCGTTTCTCAATAAATTTCTTAATACTATGCTAATAAGCTCTGCTTGAGAGTGTATTTCTACGGCCTCTTGAATGTCTGTAATCAGCGAGACTGGTTTGTTTTTTAAAAGCGGTTCACATTGATTAACTTGTTCTTTAATAAGCGTGCTTACGTCTATCTTGGAAAAGAGTAATCGTTCGGGGGATCGAGAAAGTAACAAGAGTGCAGAGACTTGCTCAGTAGTATCGAGAGTGGTTCTCCTGATCCGGTTCACCGTTTTAAGTAATTTAGGTTGATCGGCTAAATTGGCTGAAAGTACTTCTGTTGCCCCTAAAATGACCGTCAGAGGCGTTCTTAGCTCATGGCTGGTATCACTGCTAAAAACACGTTCACGTTCTAAAAAATCTTGTAGTCTGGCGTTTCTCTCTTCAATCGCACGTGCCAGAGTGCCAATTTCATCCGTAGAAGTAATCGAAAAATGAAGTCTTTCCGAATCGCTTTCTATCTCTTTTACCATGAGCGAAAGTGGGGCGATCACGGATTGAGTCGAGAATTTACTAAACAGCCAAGCGATTAGAATTGAAAAGAAAGACGCTAACATCAACGTTGTGGCAATGGCTTCCTCTAGACCTTCAAAAATGGATTCATTATCCACTACCATGAAAATTTGATTGTTGAATTTAGACACAACAATGGAGACTTCTTTGCCTTCTATTTGCATTTCTTGAAGATTTTTTTGTGGTTGAAGCTGTTTTAATGGCTCAGGTATCTTGTCTTCACTGTAAAAAGACATACCTGGGGGCACAATAGTCGTACTGTCTTGACTGTGGATAAATCGCTCGAGCTCAAAAGTCAGTTGCGGATAGATTAGATATTCTTCAATAACGCTTTCTGAAAAGCGAAAAATGGTAATAAAGACCATACAAATTAGAATGGATAAACTTATATAGGATAAGGAAATTCGATTTTTTAATGTTAAGGATTTACTCATTTGTCGATACCATGCAATAGCCAATACCTTGGACGGTTTTAATCATTTGGGTACTGAAAGGTTTATCGATCACTTGGCGCATGGTATGAATGTGTGTTCTTAAAGCATCACTATCAGGCGGTGAGTCTCCCCAAAGTTTGTATTCCAATTCTTTTCTGGTAAAGACTTTTGGTGAGTCTTTCATCAAGATGGCTAAGATTTTATAACCAATGGGTTTAAGTTGGAGCGGAGTGCTTTCTCGTGTTAACGCTAATGTTTGAGGATCAAATTCCAGGGTTCCTAGAGTCAAAGGTGGCTTTGAATAGGCATTAGAACCCCGTCGACTTAATGCTTGTAAACGCGCTTCTAACTCGATAAGAGAGAAGGGTTTTATTAAGTAGTCATCGGCACCATGCCTGAGTCCTTTTACTTTATCCTCAATGGTATCTTTTGCCGTTAGCATAATAATAGGCGTGTTTAACATAAGTTCTTGACGCAATCGTTGGCATAATTGAAGCCCATCGAGTCGTGGCAACATAATATCCAATATGATCACATCGTAACTGTTTTCTATCGCCAGTGATAACCCGTTCAACCCATTTAATGCGCTGTCCAGGGTATAGCCAAGAGGTTCAAAATACTCATAGATATTTTCCAAAATATCCTGGTTATCTTCGACAATTAATATTCGCAACACACTCTCCCATGTTTATCGAGTCTTTGGTCTATTTAGGGCTACGTCAATCCGTTTAGCGAGTTTAGTTTACCGTTATTTTTCATTTAACACTTTCTTAACATTTACCTAACAGGGGTTTAACTGTGTTTTCAGTACATTTGCTGCACTTTCAATGAACTGAGTGGTCACACAGAAAATGACTCATAAAATGACATTACCTAAACTAAATTTACCGCGTTACGCGGTGCTGATTATCGTCGCTTTGTTTATTGCTATCACGGCGAATGTGGTTTTTTTCACTAAGGTGACAGCCTTATACTCTCTTGGTGATAACCTTGGATTTATCACCTCGGTAAGTGTGCTTTTATTTGCGCTTTTAGTCTTATTAATGACCCTTTTTAGTTTAGTCATTCCCGTCAAAATAGTCAGCATCGGCTTTATTTTTGTCGCTACATTGTCCGCTTATTTTACCGATACCTTTGGCACTGTTATTGATTCGGATATGATACGCAACACACTCGAAACCAATACAGCGGAAGCCTTTGATATGGTTACTTCGGGTCTGCTACTAAGGCTACTGTTTTTTGCGGTATTACCTAGCTTGTTTATCTTGATCGTTACTGTAAAAAAAGAAGGCAGACTACAAAAAGTTCTTCGTTTAGCCTTATTAGCTCTCTTAGCCTTTGTTATTTCAGGGTTGAGCATAGTGTCAAACAGTACGCAGTTTGCCAGCTTCTTTAGAGAGCATAAATCCGTTCGTTATTACGTAAACCCAAGTTATCCCATTTATGCCAGTATTCGCTATGTTAGTGACATGTTCAAAACGCCAGAAAGCAAAGAACTCATTTTATTAAATACAAAAGCAACAGCAAAAATACCTGACAGCCGTTGGAACAACCGACGCTTAGTTATTATGGTTGTTGGTGAAACGGCCCGTGCTGATCATTTTTCCTTAAATGGTTATGATCGTTTAACCAATGAGTTTACCGCCAAAGAACCAGGATTAATTAATTTCCCTAACATTTCTTCTTGTGGAACCTCTACAGCCGTTTCGGTTCCTTGCATGTTTGCTTATCAAGGTAGAGAAGGCCTTGATGTAAAAACCACGAGAAGAACGGAAAATGTGTTGGATTTGCTGCAAGAGGCTGATGTCAGTGTTTTATGGCGAGATAATAATTCAGACTCAAAAGGCGCAGCATTACGAGTGACTTATCAAGATTTCCATTCCAATGATGTGAATACTCAATGCGACATAGAGTGTCGAGACCTTGGTATGCTTGACGGTTTACAAGAGTATATCGATCAAGAATCGGGCGATATTATGATTGTTCTGCATCAAATGGGCAGTCATGGCCCTGCTTACTTTAAACGCTATCCAGAAGAGTTTACTCACTTTCAGCCTACTTGTAATACTCCAGAATTGGCTCAATGCTCAAACCAAGAAGTGATGAACTCTTACGATAACAGCATTCGTTATACCGATTATTTTTTGTCAAAGGTGATTGAATTATTGAAAGCCAATGCCACTTTTGATACCAGCATGTTGTATGTGAGCGATCATGGCGAATCCTTAGGGGAAGCGGGTGTTTATCTACACGGCTTACCCTATGCGTTTGCTCCAGAGACACAAACGCATGTGCCAATGTTGTTGTGGACAGGTCAGTTGACGTCTCTAGATTTAGAGAAAACACAGATACTGGCGCAGCAAGCTAATTCTCACGATGCGTTATTTGATACCTTGCTGACCTTTTTCCATTTAGAAACGACACTGCCTCCAGCGTCTGAAACCGCTTTAATCAAGCTCAGTGGCGGGGAAGGCTAACCATGACCCTTTCTATAAAACCAGTGATCTACACGCTTCTTTTATTATTGTTAACCATGATGATATTTGAAACAACATCGCTTGATGTCGTTGTGCAGAATGCCTTATATAATTTTTCAGAGAAGCATTGGGTTCTGATACTAGACAAAACCAGTATTGCGCATTTGGTGTTTTATGATGGAGTGAAAGCGTCTTTGGTGCTTTTTGCACTTACCATATTGATTTTATTGTTGTTTTTTAGAAATAAAACTTGGGTAAAAGTAAGATTTACTGGCTTAATGGTTGTCTTTTTATCCTTGGTATTCATCCCATTAGCTGTCGCTTTTGCTAAAGATATCAGTAATGTAGCCTGTCCTTATCAGTTAACAAACTATGGTGGGAACGTGCCATATGTGGTTGTATTTGAGGCTTATCCTGAAGGGGTAAAACCAACTCAAGCGCAACGCTGTTTTCCGGCCGCTCATGCCAGTGGCGGGTTTGCTTTAGTGTCACTCTTTTTTCTCGCGAGGACGAGAAAAGGACGTATTCAAGCCATAGGGTGTGCTTTAACGATCGGTTGGCTGATGGGGGGCTATAAAATGCTGATTGGTCACCACTTTTTAAGTCACACTTTAGTGAGCATGATTTTTTCTTGGCTTATGGCTTACAGCATTGCTCTCTTGCTGAATTCTGAGCGTCTCACTCGTATCAGATCTTTTATTCCTAGTTTAAGGTATTCAACGCATGAAAATAACGAAACACACGGGTCTTAAGCGAATCTTATTTGCGGCTGGGTATTCCTGGAAAGGGTTGCGACATAATGTTTTATACGAAGCGGCTTTTAGGCAAGAGGTGATTTTAGCTTTGATACTGGTTCCTATTGCACTGATTGCGGATGTTGCCAAACTTGAGAGGATTTTTCTTATCTTTTCATTGATGTTGGTACTGTTAATGGAATTAGTTAATACGGCGATTGAAGCAACGGTTGATCGTATTGGACTTGATTTTCATCCCTTGTCAGGGTTAGCAAAAGACACGGGATCTGCGGCGGTGTTTATCAGTGTTTTACTCTGCCTTTATACTTGGATAGCGGTATTTTTTTTCTAGGATTTCGCTTTAGGACTCAACCTTCCCGAAGTCTACAACAAAGGTTGTAGACTTCGCTTTTTTTGTCATTAGCGCCACTTCTTTTCATATTAGGCAAAAATGCGCTCAGCCCAGACCCCCAAACCGGCCGCCACACTGCCAAAATGATCACCATCTAAAATGTCTACATCACCCAATGTCTGCTTAATGGCATCGCGTATAATAGGAGATTGAGCCGATCCTCCAGTAACAAAGACCACATCCGGTGTTTCCCCCGCGTCTTTTACGGCTTGAGTCATTAAGGACATCATTTTTGACAAAGGTGGTTGAATGGCTTTTTGGTAGTCGTCTCTTGATACCGTACAAAACAAGTCTTTTTCTATGTAACTGAGATCCACTTGGTTGTTCAATGCATTAGATAGGGCAATTTTGCATTGTTCTGCATCGCGAACCAGTTGGAAGTTTTGCTTATTATCACGTAAAAGCCGTAGCCGATTGAGTAATTTAGGCTCCTTTGTATCTCGTAACATTTGCTCTAAACTCATCTCGGTGGGCAAACTGTTAAAGTGAGCCTGAGCACTGACATCGTTCGTTGTGACGGCATTCCAAAAAATCTGTGTCGGCATAGGTAAACCATTTTTCAGTTCCGACTCCATGCCAAATAATGGCATAAAGTTTTTTCCTGCGAGTTGTATGTCTAAGTCATTACCACCAACTCGTTCACCCGTATGGCTTAAAAAATCCTCTGAACGATCTGTTTTCTTACGATAGCTTGGTCCCATTCTCACCATGGCACAGTCCGACGTACCGCCACCAATATCGATAACCAGTACCGTTTTGTCTTGTGTTAACTGTTCTTCAAAGGCAAACCCGGCGGCAATGGGCTCATAGAGGAATTCGACTTCTTTGTATCCTGCACGCTTGGCCGCTGTTGTTAGGATAGACAGAGCTTGAGCATTACTGTTTTCAGAGTTGATGCCTTGGAAATTAACTGGACGGCCAATAACGGTGTTGGTTAAGGCCGCACCCAAATGCGCTTCCGCTTTGTCTTTTATGTTCTGCATCATCGCGGTAACAATGTCTTCGAAAAATTCAATAAACTGTGGGCGAAAGCCACTGCTTCCGAGGAAGGATTTGGGGGATTTAACAAAATAGCCTTCATCCGGCTGCTCTAAATAGTGTGAAAAGGCCTCTCGGCCAAAAAATAAAGCTTGCTCATTGGTGGCAATATCATGGGTTAAACGAACACGATTAGCTTGTGCTAATTGATTACGGCGATGGTTGATAAAATGTTGCTGGGTTTCCTTTCTTTGTATGTTCTTCGCAACAGACTCAACAATAAGCTCCCTTTCAAGTGCATAAAGCGTTGAAGGAATAAAATGTTTGCTATTTTCTAGTGGTACTAGGGCGATCTTAGAGCCCTCGGCTGAGTTTTTTTGACGGGCTGAAAGAGCGCAGTTAGAGGTCCCGTAGTCTAAACCAGTGATCATGTTTGGGTTCCTAAAAAGTACAGCCGATAATCAGTAACTAACGACTTTTTGCAAAAGGGGCAGGAAAGTAGCACATTTAACAAATGGGATCGAGTAAACAATAGGAAGGTGAGCGGCATTCACCTTCCTAAACGAGCTCGTTAGACTTTATAGACAGCGGACTTATGTTGGTATTCTTCTGTTACTAATAGAATATCTTTAGACGTTTGGGCCAATTTTTCCATGGTTAAGGCCATAGCATTTGTTGCTTCGGCATTTTCTCTGAGCTGATCAGAGATTGTCTTAAGAGAGGTTTCTTGATCTTTGGTCTCTTGAGATGCTTTTTGACTCTGATGGGCTACTTTACTGACTTGTTGTGAGCGTTCGACTAGCCCATCTGATATGGATTTGGTGTTGAGTACATTAGAGGATGTTCTGTGTTTACCAGACTCCATTGATTCCACTGTTTTTTTGGCACTTAAATTTAATCTATCAAGGACCTTTTCTATTTCGTCTGTGGATTCACTCGAACGTTTTGCAAGCGTGCGAACTTCATCTGCGACAACGGCAAACCCGCGTCCTGTCTCCCCAGCTCTAGCGGCTTCGATAGCGGCATTCAAGGCCAATAAATTAGTTTGCTCTGATATGCCTCTGATCGACTGAAGTAGTGTTGTTATTGAGCCAACATCAGTAGTGAGTTCATTTAACGAGGCGGCAATACTAATGGTATCCTTTTCCAAAGATTGCATATCATCCATGATTTTAAGGGCTTGTGTACTGTCATTTAATGTAGACGTTTCTACCTCTGCGGCTTCCAGTGACGTTTGATGAATACTGACGGATACGTCGTTCATAATTTCAGTAATATCGTTGGCTGTATTAGCCATTTTATGGGACGCCACAATGCTTTCTTGGGATTTTAGGTTTGCTTGCTCCCCAATAGAGAAAACCACATGGCTGGCCTCTGTCAATTTAAATGCTATGTTTTGATAATCTTTAAACAAGGCCGATAACTGCAGAATGAAGGTATTAAATACAGATTCAATTTCTGTTTTAGGGTCTTTGATGCGGACCGTTAAATCATTGTCTGCAGAAATCTTTTGTATGGCGTTCGCTATGTTACTATTTGCGGATGAACTTTGGCGCATCTGCTGAGCCATAAAGATCAAAGTGCCAGTCTCCATAGCCGCAAAGGCAGCATGAACCATAACAACGGCCATACTATGATCAGCGTAAGGCAACAACATAATTGGCATATCGCCGATAGACACATGGTTGCTTTGTAATATCATAAAGGCAACATGATGTATGGCCACGGTAATCAAGCTAATAACGAGCGGCTGCCATTTTTGATACACTAGAAAAACAACCATGGTGACAAAGATATGAAAGTGGGCTTCTATCATTCCCATTTGAGATTGTATTAACGCGGCCGAAGTGAGCATCATCAAAAATGCGGCAATAAAGCTAAATGTTGTGGTGTTTTTAAACATGCTATAGCTTATTTGTGTAAGCAGTAGTGTGGCCAACGCACATATACTGGAAAAAATGAATAACTTTTCTCCAACTAATCCACTTACAAAAAGCATGGGGGCTTGTGCAAGTAAGACTTTGTAGATAAAAAGATCATTAGGATCGTTATTAGGCTTTGGACTGTTCATAAATTACCTTTGATTAACTAGGAAAGAGTGCACTTCAGTGCTCTTAAAAATGATTTATTCTCTTATAATGATAGGTTGTAAACCATGCTTTCGCTAATCTACATGCCTTGAAAATACGTATCATAAGAATGTTTCGGATCAAAAAAAATGAATTTTTTTTGATCCGAAACATTCTTTTATTGTAGGTATCGTTTATATTTCCTTGCGTTATCTTCACTGTTTTTTAACAAAAAGGTCCATTAATGAAACAAAAGATTGTAATTGCGGGTGCCGGTATTGGTGGCTTGTGTGCGGCTTTGTCCTTCGCTCAGCGAGGGTTTTCCGTGCAGGTATTTGAACAGTCATCTCAATTAGGTGAAGTAGGTGCCGGACTGCAAATGAGCCCAAATGCAATGAAAGTCTTAGAAGCATTAGGACTTAGTGAACAGGTAAACAAGGTGGCTTTTGTGCCACAAAATGCGGTACTGAGACACTACCAAAAAGGCTCGTATTTTTTAAAGGCAGAATTAGGAAAAGTCGCAGAACAGCGCTATCAATCGCCTTATTTACATTTGCATCGAGCGGATTTACATGCACTTCTTTTGGATGCAGCGACTGACATTGGTGTTGATATACGACTTAATTCGAGGTTAATCAGTTTCACCCAAGACGATCATCAGGTAAGGATTACTTTGGAAGATGGTACGACTGATTCGGCGTCCCTTCTGATTGGTGCTGATGGAATACGTTCGAACGTACTTGCTCAACTGCAAACCGTTGACGATTTTAACCATGATGTAAACGCCCCTGTTTTTACCGGGCAAGTGGCCTGGAGAGGCGTTGTCCCCACGGATAAGTTGCCACCGCATCTGATTAAACCGGATGCAACGGTTTGGGTTGGACCTGGACGTCATTTAGTCACCTACTATTTACGTGGAGGGAAGCTCATTAACTTTGTGGCCGTTGAAGAGCGAAAAGAATGGGCTTCTGAATCTTGGAATACCCAAGGCGATGCGGAGCATTTAAAGCGCGCCTTTTCTGGTTGGCATCCTGAAGTGACTCAATTATTAGAATCGGTAGAGGAAACTTTCTTATGGGGGCTTTTTGGTCGCGAACCATTAGCTAAGTGGCACTTAAAGCGGGTGGTGTTATTAGGTGATGCTTGCCACCCAATGTTGCCTTTTATGGCACAAGGGGCTGCCATGGCCTTAGAAGATGCTTATGTCTTAGCGAAAGAGCTGTCTTCCACCAATATGCAAGATCAACAGCGTGTCCAGCACGCGTTAAAACGGTATACGCTTGTACGCTTACCTCGAGCCAGTAAAGTCCAAGCTATGTCTCGAGACAATGCGGATTTATACCACATGAAAGGGGGAGCGTTAGGCCGTATACGCTTAAACATGATTAATATGGCATCAAAGGCTTTACCCTCCCTTGTGTCGTCTAAATTAGACCCTTTATATGGCTATGATGTGACCAAATAGGGTCGCCAGTCGATCTCTACTCTTCGTTTTTGCAAACTATCCACAAAAACGCGTGTTGCTGTTTTTTAATTAGGTTCGCCTGTTTTTGTGTATAAATTAAGCCCTTATACCGCTTTTATCCTCTAAAGGTCTCTAATAAGTTATTTAGTAAAAAAATCATCTAAAATGGAGAGTGCATTTGCGTTATAAGCAATGCGATCTTCAATCGACGCTGCGCTAGGGCGAATGCCTAATTTAATACCTAAAATAAGTTCTTTGTTTTCTTTGGCCTTTGCGGTTCGTAAACATTTATGGATTTCTTCGGCTGACATCAGTGAGTCAGACTCGCCTTTAGCGTGCTCGGTCGCGGCCGTTGGTGGCATATGAGAGTCTTGCCATACGCCGAATTCTGACTCTTTATCTGAAACACCAGAGAACATAATACCGCAGAGTAATCTTTTTTCATTAAGGTAGTGTATATGCTGTATTGCGCCTTCAGGGTGGCGTGTTTCAATAACGGATCTTCCCCAATTAATCACCATTCCCACACTGTTTTTGAGATTATTCCTGTGAGCGGTACGGTTTGCGGTTATTATGGCGCTGGCTTCTTCTGCAAGCGATAAGAAGCCTTTTGCAGGTGGGTGCTCATCTAGGAGAGTATCACAATGCTCAACAACCACTTTTGCACCATCCCAGTCCCACGCTAAAAGCGCGTCCAACGAAGTTTGAAAAGCCGACTTTGAGGAGGTTCCCTCCGGTTGCTTTGGTGCAGAGTGTATTTGAATAGCGGTTACGGCTTGCCTACCTAGATGAGAATTAAGCTGTTTTATGGCAACTCTGGCTTTTTCTAGAAACGCCAGTGCGGCCAAACGACCTGACTCGGAGGTGGAGGCGAGTCCAAACTCTGGGTTTTTCCCCAGTTCATTCATTGTGCCTGGAATGCAGGTAAAAACGAAGTTCCAGGTAGGGTCTATGTTTTCGAGGAACCAAGTGTCGTCATAAGGATGTAAAGAACCAAGAAAAGGGTGCTCTAAACCTTTTATATTCGGTTCTTGTTTGAGCTTGGAATAAAATTCCGCTTCTAATTCGGGGTTCCATGATTCACCTGATGGTGAAGAAGCATAAGCGCCGACAAAATAGGTCATTCATTGTCTCCTACGAAAAACATTAAGCTAATTAAAGTAGGCTAACGGTACGTTGAGTACGCGATTTAATCAAGAATGAGGAGCGAGCTTATTGTTTACAGGCGAGAACCAATTTGGTTAAGGGTGCCCTGCTAGCGGTGAGTACCATAAGCTTAATGAATTAAAAAATCCCCTATTGCGTTTTGAGCAATAGGGGGGGGTCGTGTTAGAGTGTCAAAGTCTATTTATTAAGCTGTTTTATTATAAATAGACTCATCTAATTCATTTTCACTTTTACCCACCAGTACAGTAACCATCAAGTCACCGCAAACGTTCACGCTGGTTCGGGCCATATCTAAAATACGGTCAATACCAGCCACGATAGCCAAACCTTCTAGCGGCAAGCCTACGGTCGTTAAAACAAGAGACAGCATAATTAATCCTGCTCCTGGTACGCCAGCTGTACCGACAGAAGCAAGAGTTGAGGTAAGGATAATGACAATATAGTCGGAGAACTCTAAATCAATACCGAATGCCTGAGCAATGAACAAAGCACACACTCCTTGATACAAGGCCGTACCATCCATATTGATGGTTGCTCCAAGAGGCAAAACAAAGCTGGAAATGCCTTTGGAGACACCCATCTCTTCGCGCGATGCCTTAATCGTAGCCGGTAATGTGCCGGAGCTGCTTGTCGTTGTGAATGCAACCGCGGCGGGGTTAATCAAACCTTTTAGATAGATGATTGGATTTAAACGGCCAATAACGCTGATCATGCCAGTATAGAAAACCAATACATGCAATAAACAACCAATATATACCGCTGTGATAACTTTGATTAGAGGTAATAGAATGTCCATACCGTACTTACCAGCCACCCAAGCCATTAAGCCGAATACCCCGTAAGGCGCAAGCTTCATAACGATTTCAGTTAGCTTGTACATGGCCTCAGCTAAACTTTCAAACACCTTGATGGCTGGCTCGCCTTTTTCACCACATAGTGTGAGTGCAATGCCTAGACCCAAAGCAAAGATGATAATTTGTAAAATATTACCAGAAGCCAAAGCATTAATTGGGTTTTTTGGGATCATGTTTAGCAAGGTTTGAACTAACGCCGGCGCTTCTTTACCAACGGCATTTGGGTCCGTTATCGTCATGTTTAAGCCTACGCCAGGGAGAAAAATATTGGCTAACGTCAATCCAATAGTGATGGCCACCGCGGTTGTCCCTAGATACAAAACAATGGCTTTCAGACCAATTCTTCCCATTTTGCTGGTATCTTTCATGGAGGTTATGCCCACAATTAGAGAGCAAAACACCAGTGGTACGATGAGCATTTTAATGGCATTGATGAAAAGAGTGCCAATCGGCTTTAGTATTTCAGCGCTTGGCCCCATGATAGAGCCAACAATGACGCCGAGTACCATACCGATTAAGATTTTTTTCCAGAGCGCGAGACCACTCCAAAAATTGGTTTTTGTTTCATTGGTCATGAACGATTTCCTTTTTTCTATTTTTTAGTTTTATTTTTTGAAGATTGTCTGAAAACCTAGGTTATAGGCTGACATTAACCTTGACGTTTTTGATGTTGAACTCTATGTCTGAGGTTCAAAACGTACTGCAGAGTGTCCCCTGTCAGTACGTTTTGAATTCATTCCAGTACGCTACTACTTGTTTTGGTACGTAAGTTGAGTATTAACATAGCAATAGTAGTGCCAGAGTTGTTATTGGATTTAAGTTATTGAATAATAAGGTTTTACTTTATTCTTAAGAGGTTGAATGGGTATAACAAAAGGAATAGAAAATGGTGTGCAATTAATTTAAAGTAGTTATTTTTCAATAAGATAAGTAACTATTACTATAGTTATGACGTGCCAAAAGTTATAGGGGTTCGTTTAGCTTCTTTTTTAGCCGTTTGCTAAGAGCGGGTTGAGATATACCTAATAAACGAGAAGCGAGAGATTGATTTCCTTGGGCTCTGTCCATCGCCGCTTCGATTAATAAATCGCCGACTTCTTGCAACGTCGGAAGTGGTTGGTCACTTTTAAACAACGTGGTTTTATCGGCGTCAGCAATGTCAATTTGTTTACTTGGGTCGATAACACGACGGAATACCTCCATGGACAAAATCTTCGATTGGTGTTGACTTATGGCATCGTAGGCCAGCGCTTTTAATTCTCTTATGTTTCCAGGAAAAGAATAGTTGGCTAGTAGGGGAACGAGCTCCTTAGGAATGGTGGGTTTATTTTTTCCCAATTCAGCAGAAGCCTCCGTTAAGAAATACTCAAGCAGTAAAGGGATATCATCTTTTCGGTGTCGTAGAGAAGGAATCTCAACTTGGTGGATACGTAAACGGTAATAGAGGTCTTTTCGAAATTCGCCTGTTTTAAGTTTTTTTTCTAGATTTTGATGCGTTGCCACAATAACGCGAGCGCGTATTCGTTTTGGGCGATCGCTGCCTAAAGGGTAGTATTCTCCTTCTTGCAAGAGTCTTAACAGTTTGACTTGTGACGTAAGGCTGAGGTCGCCAATCTCATCTAAAAATAGTGTGCCATTGGTGGCTTGTTCAATCATGCCAGATCTGGCTTTATCGGCACCAGTAAAGGCGCCTTTACTGTGACCAAATAACGTATCGGCAAAGACATTATCATCTAAGCCCGCCACATTAACACTAATAAGATTACCTGAACGATTACTTAATGTATGAATAGCTTGAGCTATTTGTTCTTTACCAACGCCGCTTTCACCACAAATTAACACGGGTTGGCTGCTATTTGATACGGATTCAAGATATTGGAAAACGGAACGCATGCCCTTATTTTGCGTAATAATATTCGCAAAAACGTCTGGTCGCTCCAAGGTATCGGATAAAAAGCGTTTGCGCATTTCCTGATTTTCTTGTCGCATTTCCTGCATATGTACCGCGCGACAAATGCCTTTAATTAAACGATCTTCTTCTGTTGTTTTGACAAAATAATCGTAGGCACCGAGGCGAATGCATTGGACGGCAGTTTCTAATTGATTTAATCCGCTGACAATAATAACACCCACTTCTGGGTGCTCTTGGACAATTTTCTGCAGCAATTCCTCTCCGGAAAGGTGTGGCATAGTTAAATCCAACAAGACCAGACCAATTGGTTCTTGTTCAATGATCTCCATGGCGTCGCGACTGTCTTCGCAGCGATAAATATGGTTAAAGCCGGCACCACGCTCTAATGCAATACTTAAACTACGTAAAAAGGGGGGTTCATCATCAATTAATAAAATGCCGAAGCTTGGGTTGCGATTAGCGTTCATTGGTTGCCTTAGTAACAGGAAGAGACAGTGTGGCTTGAGTGCCTATGCCCAAAGAAGATTGATAAGTTAAACGACCTTTGTGTTCCTCAACTATTCGTGCTGATACTGATAGCCCCAGCCCTGTTCCACCTTGTTCTCGTCGAGTTGTGAAAAAAGGGTCACTTAGGCGTGATAAGTTATCGAGCTCTATGCCGCATCCACTGTCAATAATAATGAATTGCAGCAGTTCATCTTTTTGATTATAAGACGTTTTTATACTAATGCCTTTATTTTTATTCGCTAGTGCTTGGCAAGCATTGACAATTAAATTGATAATAACTTGCTCTATGCGTTGCGCATTCCCCTTAAAGGTTGGGAGGTCACTGGCGTAATCAATCTCAACACAATCACTGTGTTTTTTAATGATATTGTCCACTAATCTAACCGCGGTGGAAACAACGTTGTTTAGATCTACCGCATCATCCTGACGACCTGGCTCGTGCCGAGAAAAATCCCTTAAATCATCTACGATGCGTCGCACTCTGGACGTGCCTGCTTGCATATCATCTAGCATTAAAGGTAACTCTTCACGCATACGGCTGTATTCCAGACCACCCACATAGAATTCTCCATGAACTTGATAATGTTCTTCTAGTATTTCTTCGATGTCTTGGTAGGTCTCTTTTATGACGGGCAAATTGAGTAATAACAAACTGATTGGGTTGTTTATTTCATGAGCCACTCCTGCGACTAATATGCCAAGAGAGGTCATTTTGTCTGCTTGTACAAGTTGCTGTTGTTGCAGTTTTAATTCTTCAGTTCGGCGGTTAACTTGTTGGGTCAGCATTCTATTCCAAATCACGATGCCACCAAGAATGACACATAATAAAATGGAAATAACGGCCGTGATTTGCCCTATGGTTTTCCACAATGTGCCAGCGTTTTCTAAAGGGCCTAACCACTTGTCATAGATGGCTTGCTGGCGCCCTGTATTAATAAGTATGGCCAAACCCTCGCTAAACTGTGCAAGTAACTCGTCATTACCTTTTAAGACAGCATACCCATAATGCTGGGCCCCAAAAGGCTTACCGACAGGGATGATGTTTGACAGCGCCAATTCTCGGCCTACATACATGCCGGGTAAATTAGCCACAATAGCGTAATCGTGCTTGCCTGAAGCTAATAAACGTAAGGCGGCCGCATGGGTATCAACCAAAATAAGGGGAGAGGTGGCGCCCTCTTGCCGTAAATAATCATGAGCAACCCCGCTTTTTTGAACAATAATTTCTTTTCCTTTTAGATCCGAAAATTGAGTGATTTTAGGATTACCTTTACGGGTGAAAATAGATTGGTGAATGATGGCATGGGGTGGTGAGAACTGGTACGTTTTGCTGCGTTGTTTTGACTGAGCGATACCTTGTAATACATCCACCGTTCCGTCTTCTAGCTTTAAACGCTTTTGATTCCAGTCCCCCAATTTAATAACCACCTCCATGCTCATTACTTCAGCAATAGCCCGTGTTAGTTCGGTGTTATACCCATCCGGTTCTCCATCTTCATTTATAAACTCGTAGGGTGGGTAATTACGGTCACCAGAGACGATAATGATGTCTTCTTTTTCAAATGCATAGATAGGTAATGAGAATAGGGTAGGTACTGAAAGCAGCGACAATAAAAAAAGTGCGTGAAAAAATAAACGCATACAGTGTCTCGTAAAATAATAAAAGGTAAATGAAGTGTCATTAGCATTATTGACTAAATGAAAAACGCGATCGTCTGTAAAATGGATAAGTAAAGCGATCTCGCTGGGAACGTTGGTCAGGCTTAGCTTTAAAGCGTTAATTAGTTCGTGTAATCCTCTAATTTATCAAGTGTTACTCGGTGCACTTCCAAAAGATCGACAATTAATGACGCTACTTCCGGTATGGCTTGATTGGATTCGCAGGCCAATTCAATCTCTCTGAGTTTTTCGGCCACTATAATAGCGCCAATAGACTCGGCATTGCTGGCGAAACGGTGGGCTTCTTCCCCAATTTCGTAACTGTCTTGATTAGCCAATTCAGTCTGCAGTTGCGCAATAGACAATAGGCTGTTTTCTTTAAATAAATTAATCAGTCTAGTGAGTCGTTGTGCTCCAAGAGCGGTTTTGTGTGACTGCAACAGTGGGTCATCTATTAAAGAAAGTTGCTTGTCTTTAATAGGAAAAGACAAGCACTCATTGTCTTCTTGTTGGAAAACGTGTTTTTCAATCACTTGATAGAAAAGCGCCATATTAAAGGGTTTAGGAACGACGGCAGACATGCCTGCGGACAAACATTTTTTTAGACTATTTGAATTTACATTGGCGGTCAATGCCACTATTGGCGTTTCTTTGTTTATTGAAGGTGTGTTTTTTATATGATTAGCCACGTCATAACCACTAAATTTTGGTAAATGTATATCCAATAAAATAAGGTCGTAACGCTTATTTTCTCCCATCGTGATCGCGACTTGACCGTCTTCGGCCAGATCTACGTTATGGCCGTCCGTTGTCATCAGCTCCATCATTATTTCCACGTTTATAGGCGTATCTTCAACGATTAAAATGTTTAATGGGCGAGAGGCCAATCTCGATTGGCTACTTAACGAATCTTCCTTTTGGTTATCTACGGCGGTTTTTTCTTTTGGTTGCAAAGGGATGTTAAACCAGAATAAGCAGCCTTTATCTTCATTGTTTCTAACGCCAATTTTGCCTTTCATAGCTTCAACTAAGCCTTTGGTGATAGCCAAGCCTAGGCCGGTGCCACCATATACTCGGGTAATGCTATCATCGGCTTGACTAAAACGCTCAAACACTCTTTCTAAATAAGACTCAGCAATGCCAATACCAGTATCTTTTACTTCAATATAAATGTGTTCGATGCTCTCTTCAGCCCGCTGTTTATCGACTTTGACCGTAATGGTAATAAGACCATCTTGGGTAAATTTAATGGCGTTTGAGATAAGATTGGCGAGAATTTGACGAAGTGAACTGTCACTTCCTAAATAGTTATAGGCAAGTTTTTCGTCTAGATCATAATGAATTACGCTACCTTGTTGTTCCGCTTTGGCTGAGAAGAGTAAGCAACTTGATTGTACGACATTCTTCACTGAAAACAGGCTGATTTCAGGTGAATACGATTTTTCTTCTAAGCGGGCGTAATCTAATAGCCCGTTTAATATAGAAAGTAGGGCTTCGCCAGATTGGTATATTGAATCGAGTTTTTTGAGGTGGTCTTGAGTCAGTTTTGTATCCCTACTTAATAATTCAACCATCCCTAAAATACCGTTTAACGGCGTTTTGATTTCATGACTCATGGTAGCGAGAAATTGACTCTTGGCTTGGTTCGCCATTTCGGCTTTTTCTTTGGCGTTTTGCAGGCTTTGAGTACGTTTTTGAATGCGTTTTTGCAATTGGTCACGGTGATAGCGTAATTCTTCTTGGATCTTATCTCTGTGGGAAATGTCTTCCAAAATAGCTTGTCTCATTTGATTTATGGAGTAAACCACTTCATCAATTTCGTCAGGTGGGGTACTGCTGTTAGATTTTCTAAAAGGCAACTCCAAAGGTTTTGTTAAGTTTCCTGTACTGACCTGACGAGTATAAAGCGCCATAAATTCAAGGTGGCGAGTTACCATCAAGTGCACAATGACCAGTAACATTAATCCCGTAATGAGGACCATCAATACTTGATATAACCCAATCTGAATGGCTTTGTGAAATAGCCCTGTTTTGATTGCTTGTAAGTCATAATAAACCGTCAGTTGCCCTAGTAATCTGTCCTGCTGTCCTCTATTCGGATAATAAATAGGGAATACGGTACCGGAAGAATTTTCTTTTTCTAATACTTTCGTGTTACCAACAACAATGTCTGCGTCCCAGTGGTTGGAATGCAAAGAGACGGTTTCGACATTTGAAAAGTTGAGTATGCCTTTTAGCTGTAGTTTAATTTGTTCATGATTTAGATCCCATAAACTTTTGCGAATGCCATCTAAATGTGAAGAGGCTATGTAATCGGTTTGGCGGGTTAAATTGGCCGTTTCTTTACGATAATCACTGTAAACCTGTATCGACGTTAAAAAGATAGCCAGTAGAGTGCTAAACAAAAGTAGAGTAAGTAAAATTCGAGCGGCTAGGGGGTGAGAGTGCCTTATACCAAAAAGTGAAAAGTTGCATAAAGTAGATAGCTTGATTTTCATAGGTGAACCCCCAGGTTAAGGTGCCGTCTCGGTAGGTTTACGGCTGAGGTCACTATTAATATAACGTTTGGTGAATTTATCGATGCCGAGCTCGACAGCCTGCGCTTTCTTCAGGGCTATCAATGCGTTATTCAGTTGATCTACGTGCTTTATCAAAGGGGATCGTTTTGAGATGCCAACATGCCAATAATCAGAGACAATGGGTGTGGGTAAGCTTGTAATTTCATTTTCAAAGCCTAATTTCTTAACTTGTAAAACGCCTCCAATGGCCCCTAAAGGCATAAGATCAATGCGTTGTATGGCGAGTTTTTGAATGTTTTGAACGCCTGTAGAGACAAATTCAATGCGTAAATATTCGCGTATTTTTTGATCGACAATGTCTCCAAAACTGTCGCTAAAAAGGATGCCTACTTTGAGCCCTTTTAAGTCTTCCCATTGAACGGATGGAATTGGGTTCTTCTTATTGTAATAGAGCGTAATGGGCTCGATGACAATGGGCTCGGCTAGATACTGCATAAACTCTTTGCGTCGTTCTGTTTGATAGGCGGCGACAACCATATCAATATTACCAAGCTCGACTTCTTTTAAACAACGACTCCAGTTACTGTCTTGCTCAGTATTGATTGGGTAGCCTAATGACGTGATCATGCTCTCGACTAACATGGGAGCTAAACCAATAATATGACCTTCCTCTATCCAAGAGATAGGGGGGTAGGCTGGACTACCACAAACCGTAATAGTAGGCCGTTCATTCGCATGTGTATAAGAGCAAAAAGAACCTATTAGTAGTAGACCGATTAAAAGGTGTTTAGCTGAAATGGAGACATTCACTCGACAAAACGCTCAGTATTGTTAGGTGAGTACAGGTAGCCGATACCATGAACGGTAATGATCAGGTTTGGACAGTGCGGGTCTTGCGCCAATTTTCGTCTAATTCGACCAACAAGAACATCAATGCTTCTGTCCGTTGCATTCCAGGCTCGATTTTTCAACCTGTTCATTAACTGATCTCGGGTTAGCGGCGATTCTGCATGGTCAATAAAGGTAGAAAGTAATTGAAATTCACCTTCGGTAAGTTGTATGGAGTCTGTGTTTTCTTGCTGTAAAGCGCGACGTGCGTTATCTAATTGCCAAGTTCCAACATCACGTAATATTGGTTGCGCCACATTTTTACTATTCTTACGAATTTTCTTAACACGCCGAATTAAGTTTTTGCAACGAGCCAGTATTTCACGTGGGTTGAAGGGTTTTACAACGTATTCATCAGCGCCACATTCCAAACCAATAATACGGTCAATATCGTCCTGCTTACCGGTAACAAGGATAATGCCAATTTCAGACTGAGTCCGTAGCTCTCTTGTGAGGGTTAAGCCATCTTTTCCAGGAAGTCGTATGTCAAGTAGAATAAGGTCAAATTGCTTGTGTTGTAATATCTTCTCTGCCTCTTCAGCCGTTTCAACAGCGGTGACTTGATAGCCCTCCTGTTCAAAGTAGCTAACGAGTGTTTCTCTTGTAATGATAGAGTCATCTACAACGAGTATTTTGGCATCTAAGGTAAGCTCTTGCATGTAACCTTTATTTTCTTATGTATGAGTTTTGTAGGCAATTCGACTATAGCAAGTAAATATAGAAAACATAACCGCTGCTTTCAATCAGATTGGCAACAGTTTATTAATGTTGTAACTATCTTGTAAATGAAATGTTGTTTTTATTTATCACTGAGTCTAACCAGAGCCTATTTTATAAGCAATCGTTAAAAATTAATCAATTCTTTCGAGCAGGCGCAGAGTGTTAAAAATCATTAACGAGCGCCTTTATTTTTGTAGCGAGTTACTTTTTTTTGAAATTTACTGAAAGCACGGCTGTTATTGCGTTACCACTGAGGATAACCCCGTTAAAATCGGGCGATCTTTGTTTTAATGGCAGGGCAGCATCTCTTTTCTGTTTTGCCTTTTTTTGTTTGTACCTTCCTTTCTTTGCGCTCATTTTGTGGCGCGTTCTAAGTATTCACAATGTTTATACAATCTATTACGACCTGTTTGAGACCTCTTCGGTGCATCCTGTTAGAACTATAAAGGTGAATTAAGCGTATTGCTAAAACAGCCTAGGTATTCGGTGTTTGTGATAATACATGGGGTTGTTTTACCAATTTCATTTAATAAATGAGCGAATCTCTTAATATGACGATCGTTGCCGTCATGCTTTTTAAGAGCCATCATCTAAGGAAAAAAAATGACAGAAACGAAGAGAATAAGCGAGACCAGTAGACCAAGCCTAACCTTGGCATTGGTCCCAGTTGTACTCACATTATTTGTATTAGGCGTACAAATTTTTTATTTCGGAGATTTCACTCCACATGTTCCTCTAGCCATTGGTTTGGCCATTACGTCTCTTGTTGGTATCAAGTTAGGTTTTAAGTGGAAAGACATTGAAGAGGGTATTTTCCACGTTATTCATATCTCATTACCATCTGTCTCCGTATTAATTTGTGTGGGTATGATTGTTGGTGTCTGGATTGCAAGTGGTACCGTTCCTACCTTAATTTATTATGGTCTAACCATACTCTCTCCTGAAATATTTTTAGCCGCGGCTATGGTATTGTGTGCGGTGGTTTCTTTATCTCTTGGAACATCTTGGGGTACGGTTGGTACGGTAGGTTTAGCCTTGATGGGAATTGGCGCCGGTTTCGATATTCCGATGTATTGGACGGCTGGAGCGGTTGTATCGGGTGCCTTTTTCGGTGATAAAATTTCGCCTTTGTCTGATACCACTAACTTAGCGCCTGCGGTAACGGGTACGGATGTTTTCTCCCATATCAAGAATATGTTACCGACAACGGTCCCTTCTATGTTGATCGCGTTTGTTGTGTATCTTCTTGCTGGCTTTAGTTTCATTGCCAGTGACGATGTTTCATTTTCTAAAATCAATACAATAACAACAACACTACAAGATAATTTTACAATATCGGCTTGGTTATTATTGCCAGCGTTATTGGTTATTCTTCTCGCTGTTAAACGTATGCCACCAATTCCTTCACTATTTGCCGGCGTCATTGCTGGTGGTGTAACCGCTATGATCACTCAAGGCAGCGGTGTGCATGATGTACTAACGTATGCGAACAGTGGTTACTCAATCAGTACTGGTGTATCTGAAATTGACAGTCTGCTAAATCGTGGTGGTATTCAGTCTATGATGTGGACTATTTCACTTGTACTAATTGCCCTCGGTTTTGGTGGCGCACTCGAAAGAACGGGTTGTTTAGAAACAATCATTGCGTCAATTATGTCTAAGGTTAAAAGTTTCAAAGGTGTCCAAACCGCCGCGGTTTGTACTTCTATTTCGACAAACCTAGTGGCAGGCGATCCGTACTTATCTATTGCCTTGCCTGGTCGTATGTATGCGCCCGTTTATCGTGGTATGAAATATTCAACGCTGAACCTTTCGCGTGCCATTGAAGAAGGTGGAACACTGATTTCACCATTAATCCCATGGAATGCGGGTGGCGCTTTTGTTATCAGTGCATTAGGGCTAGGAATTGCTGAAGGGAATATTGAAAACTTAATGTACATTCCTCTAGCTTTTGCTTGCTGGATCTCTCCTGTGTTGGGCATCTTATATGCTCAGTTTGGTTTATTCTCTCCAAAGGCCAGTGAAGAAGAACTGCGTAAGTGGAAAGAAATGGGTGAAGACTCAATGGACTTGTCTAAACATCCCGCAGGTTAATTTCGCCTTTTAGGTGAAAAAGCCCATCTTGCAGTTTGAGCTGAAAGATGGGCTTTTTCGTATCTAATATCACACTTGAATGTGATGTAATCACATGGTCATTCCTTGATACTTCTAGAAGATTAATACTATTTTTCTGGTTTACTAAAATAAGTCAGAAACACAAATATTAATTAATTTTTATATACAGATAAACCAAACAGTATAAACATACGTAAGAGCGTGTTAATAGAATGATAACGCTCAGGTTAGGTACTATCCCGCTATAGGGTTAGGGTATCATATGGCGTAACTTAGTTTTATTCACTTAGTCATGATCGAAATGAGCGTTGTTTAACGCTTCGTTGCAATCGATTGGGTCGATAGCGGCAAGGCGCCGCTATTTTTATGGAATGAACTATTCAGGTGTATGAACTGGAGCAAGCTGAATGCTGTGACGCTTTCAGTGAAATCCCCAACATATAAAGGTATGTTGATACTGAGAATCAAGTTGGCGGTATTGAGTATTGATCAGCACTGGCCGACCTGAAAAGTACTTCTTCACTAATAAGCCGGTGCTTTAGTAAGTTATCTATATTTTGAACTCATCAACATAATATTATTGGGGTTTTCTATGGCGATCAAAAGTGAGCCGATAGAGTCAGACGAAACATTACTACAGTTTCGTAATATTACTAAGAAATTTGGTAATACCATTGCCGTGAATGACGTTTCCTTTAATGTAGGCTCGCATTCTGTGGTGGCACTTTTAGGTGAAAATGGTGCAGGAAAATCGACGTTAATCAAAATATTGGCAGGCGTTTATCAAGAAGATTCAGGGGGAATTCGTTATCAAGGCGATTCTCTTAGCAAGAAAGCGCGTCAGAATCACGAAATCGCCTTTATTCACCAAGATTTAGGGCTCGTGGATTGGATGACCGTTGCGGAAAATATGGCACTGTCTATGGGGTATTGTAAAAGAGTCGGTTTAATTGACTGGAAGGCAACAAATGCAAGAGCGGCCGACGCTTTAGCGATGGTCAAGGCAGACATTGATCCACGTACTCGTGTTTTCCGTTTATCTCGCTCTGAGCAATCTTTGATAGCCATTGCTAGAGCCGTTTATTGTAAGGCCAAAATACTCGTTTTAGATGAGCCTACGGCCAGCCTCCCTGCCTCTGATGTAGCGCGTTTATTTGAAGTTATTAGAGACCTTCGAAAACAAGGCGTCGGAATGATTTATGTATCTCATCGGCTCGACGAAGTCATGGAGATTTCTGATAGCATGGTTATTATGAGAGACGGTTTTCTGGTAGAGAAGTGTGATACTCAGGGAGTGCAGGAGAAAGAGTTAGTAGAAATGATTGTCGGCGCAGAACAGAAAGCATTTAAGCGTCTACAGGTTAATCAAACGGCGCCCATAATTCTACAAGCCACACAATTTGAAGCGGGCCATATTGGCCCAATTTCTTTTAACGTTAAAAAAGGGGAAATTCTTGGTTTAATCGGCTTGCGTGGTGGCGGTCAAGGTGAAGTTGGAAAAACGCTTTTCGGTGATTACCCTGCTTTCGCTGGAGAATTGCTCCTCGAAGGCGAAACATTGTCATTAGAGTCGCCACTCGATGCGATTAAGGCCGGGATTGGTTATGTCGCTGGAGAGCGATCTGAAAACTTGGCGATGTCTATGTCAGTTCAAGAAAACCTCTTCCTTAATCCTCTTTTAGGTCTAGCGTCTTTTTTTTCTATGAATGCTCTCCAAAAGGAAAAATCGTACTCAATGGATCTGATTGAACGATTTGATGTGCGCCCAAATGATCCTCAACAAGCCGTTGAGAATCTCAGTGGTGGCAATCAACAAAAAGTGATTGTGGCTCGTTGGTTAAATTTAAACAAAAAAATATTAATACTGGACGAGCCAACAGCAGGTGTCGATGTTGGAGCAAAGTCTGAAATTTATGATTTATTGAAAGAAGCTGTGCGAAAAGGACTCACAGTCATTATCGTTTCAACGGATTTTGAGGAAGTAGAGAAAATTTGTAATCGCTGTTATGTCTTTAGTAAAGGGAAGATTCACAAAGAACTGACGTCTGATGAAATTACGTTTGCCAATATGTTGAAAGCCGCTTCGGCTGATGGTCGCTAACCATGCGTTTTCATTTCTTATTGGCGACATGGTAAAAAAAATAATTAATAGAGAGCATAGAATGAGTACTTCAATTAAATCGACGGCACTAGAGCCTGATTATAATGATAAATCGCAGTTAAAAAGTGGCCTCTTATCGCATATTGGCCGTTTTCTCCCTGTGTATGGTTTGCCAATATTAACTCTGTTGTTAATTGTGTTTTTTTCCGTATTGCTGCCGGAAACATTTCCAACTTTATTGAATTTGAGATCCATTCTAAGTGACAAATCCATTATTGCAATTTTAGCATTAGCGGCAATGGTGCCTATGTTGACGGGTAAAATAGACCTAACGGTTGGTTATGGCATTGTGCTTTGGCATATTCTGGCTATTAGTCTGCAAACAAAGTTTGGCATGAGTTGGCAAATGGCGGTTTGTGTGGTTTTGATTTGTGGCATGGTATTCGGGCTTTTAAATGGGCTGCTGGTTGAAATGGCCAAAATTGATTCTTTTATAGCAACCCTTGGTACGGGTACTGTCATTTATTCTGTAGCGCTTTGGTATACTGGTGGTCGTCAGGTAATTGGATCTCTTGAAGCGGATTTTTATGCTATTTCAAATTCATTTATTTTTGGTTTGCCCGCCCCGGCCTTTTATGTGCTAGGAATTGCTGTTTTACTTTGGGTTGTTACTGAAAGGTTGCCTTTAGGGCGTTGTTTGTATGCGATAGGTGCGAACCCTAGAGCGGCTGATCTCAATGGTATTCCATCACGTAAATACGTTATTGGCGCCTTTATTACCTCTGGACTATTGACGGCATTAGCCGGTGTTATTTTGGCCGCTAAGTTGCGTATTGGGCAAGCTAACGTTGGTTTAGAGTTTTTATTGCCTGCCTTAGTGGGTGCATTTCTTGGGTCGACTACCATTCGCCCCGGTCGAGTTAATGTGTTGGGCACCATTATTGGGGTAGCAATTTTAGCGGTTGGGATCTCTGGTATTCAGCAGCTCGGAGGGGCTTTTTATATTGAGCCTTTATTTAATGGTGCAACCTTATTGATATCAATTGGTATTGCCGGATATGCGCAACGTAGAGGCGGTAAAATAAAAAGGCTCCTCAAACAAGAGGATAGTTAGCACCGCTTAAAATACCTAAGCGTAAGGGTGAAATTCATCTGTTTTAAAATGATAAAAAATACATGAGGTTGTGATGAAAAAGTATATGTCGGTTCTGAAATACAGTGCGATTTCTCTGTCTGTTTTAATGGCGGCGTCTAGTTATGCTTCTGAGGCCGATGACTTTGTCGCTATGGCTAAAGCAAAAGTAAAAGCGGCAACCATTCATAACAGTGAATGGGATGGTCCAACTACTGGGCCTAAAGCGGTTACAAATAAAACCGTGGTTTTTTTAGCATCGGACATGAGAAATGGCGGGGTATTGGGTGTAAGTAATGGTGTTGAAGAAGCGGCGGCGTTTATTGGTTGGAATGTGCGCGTTTTAGATGGACAAGGAACCGTTTCTGGTCGTACGTCCGTATTTAATCAAGCCATGGCACTGAAACCAGATGGTATCGTTTTAGGTGGATTTGATGTTAAAGAACAATCCGCCGCGTTAGAGACCGCAACCTCTTTGGGTATTAAGATTGTCGGCTGGCATTCTGCTCCTAAGCCAGGGCCAATCCCAGAGAAAAATATGTTTACTAACATTACAACCGATGCTGATGACGTTGCAGAAATAGCGGCGTTAGCAGCCATTGCTGAATCAGATGGTAAAGCAGGGGTGGTCATTTTTACGGATTCAGCCTATGAAGTCGCGATTGCCAAATCCGATGCCATGGCTAAACTCATTGAAAAATGCGCTGGCTGCACATTAATTTCAGTAGAAGACACGCCGCTTTCGGATACCTCTACTCGTATGCCGCAGTTAACAACCTCTTTATTGCAACGTAATCAAGGCAAATGGACGCATTCGTTAGGGATTAACGACTTGTATTTTGATTATATTGGTTCGTCTTTGAACTCTTCTGGCTTACCAATGGAGCAGCTACCGCGCAATCTATCCGCCGGAGATGGCAGTCAATCAGCGTATGCGCGTATTCGTACTAACTTTAATCAAACCGGAACGGTACCTGAGCCTTTAAATCTCCATGGATGGCAAATTATTGATGAGCTGAATCGTGCTTTCTCTGGTGTGAAAGACAGTGGTTTTTCTACCCCAGTTTATCTTGTTACTCCAGAAAATATAAAATTCAACGGTGGTGAGCAAGATACGTTTGATCCAGACAATAACTATCGCGAGTACTATAAAGCGATTTGGAAATAGTCAGACCTTCTCCTTTCTTAAGGCACGTTTTACCGTTTAAAAGTGTGCCTTAAGAGTCCAAAACATGCCTCTCTTCCTTCTTGCTTAAAGTGCCCTTTATGAGGAGGTGCTAAAATAGCAGAGAAAAAGCGTTAAAAAAATAGTCTTTTATTGAATTAAAACGGAGACAGTCTCTGTTTTTTTATTAAAAACTTGCATGTTATCCTGTTAATTTATTCTGTTTTTTGTATTATGTATACATTACCTATTTTATTTTGGGGTTTTTGTGTCCTTTTTGTGTCCTTTTGTAATTTTCCGGTTTTCTGTGGTGCAGTTTCAGTTACTTATTTGTACTATTTTTCTGAAATTAACCCAATGAATGTTGTGGTTATTATTTCTCTTGAAGCTGGAGTGCACGTATGATGCCTTAGTTTACGAAATTAAATCAAAAGTTAATTGTTGCTTTTTTAGCGCTGTCCCTTATTCCTTTGTTAGTTTTTGCCTTTATCAATCTTAATATTTCCAGTAAAGCGTTTGAAGAAAAAGCCTACAATCAACTGGAATCGATTCGAGAAATCAAAAAATTAGAATTGTCTAATTACCTCTCCTCTTTAAAATCCAGCTTGATGGTTTTGCAAAATGATCCATATGCCCTTGAAAGCTTTCTAGACTTTGATGCCGCTTTTACTCAATCTGGTCTTTCTGGAAAAGGGTGGCTAGTAGCGGAAAAAAAGCACGCTACGCGCTTTATAGAGGTAAATAAAATCAATCATTGGTATGACCTTTTCTTTATTAATTTGAATGGGGATATTATTTTTACGGCAGCGAAAGAGTCTGATCTAGGAATAAACATACCGTCATCCGCATTGGCCGGAACCAGTATGGGGGAGGCTTTTACGAAAGCAAAAAAAGCCTCCTCTGCGGCGGTTGTGGTAAGTGATTTTACACCTTATCCGCCATCGAACAATGAGCCAGCTGGGTTTATGATGGCAAAAATGCTTGCTGGGAATGGCGAGCACATAGGGTATGTTGCGTTACAGTTTCCTTTGGATAAAGTAAATGCTCTTATGCAGCAACGAGACGGTATGGGAGAGTCTGGTGAAACCTACTTAGTTGGAGAAGATAAATTAATGCGCTCTGACTCCTTTCTTGATCCTAAGAATCACTCTGTGATCGCTTCATTTGCTGACAAGAATGCAGTAGATACTGATGCCGTAAAATGGGCTTTTGAAGGTGAATCGGATAATCGCCTCATTACAGATTACAATGGCAATTCTGTGTTGTCTTCTTTTACGACAATAAAAGTAGGGGAATTTAGCTGGGCTGTTATTGCCGAAATTGATGAGTCTGAGGCGTTTGCAGCAGCGAATCAATTAATCAAGATCTCTATCGTTCTGGTAATTGGTGTTATGCTTGCGATTATCTTGTGCGCTCTTTTGATTGCCAAAAGCATCAGCCAACCTATTGTAAAATCTTCGAAAGCGGCTCAACTCGTTGCCAGTGGCGATTTGACAACATCGATATCAGTAACTCAGCATAATGAACTGGGTCTCCTACAGCAGTCAATGCAAGATATGGTTAGTAAGTTAAAAGCTATGATAGAGCATATTGCAGAGTCGGCGATAAAACAAAACCTATCATCTGAAAAATTAGCTGTTATTACAGAACAAACTAATCAAAATATGATTAGGCAACATAATGCTACGGATCAAGTTGCTACGGCTATGATCGAGATGTCGTCTTCTATCGAGGACGTTTCAAATAATACGGCCGCTGTATCTGAAGCATCTGATGTGTCTAAAAAACTGGTGGATGAGTGTTCCTTATCTGTGCGTGATGCTGTTAATTATGTGGACGACTTGTCTGAAAATATAGAAGGGTCAAAGCGGTTAATTGATGAGGTTCAGGAAGGCACGGCCAACATAGTTAATATTCTAGATGTTATTAAAAGTATAGCGGACCAAACAAACTTACTCGCATTGAATGCGGCAATTGAAGCCGCAAGAGCGGGAGATGAAGGGCGTGGTTTTTCTGTAGTGGCGGATGAAGTCAGAACTCTAGCTCAGAATACTCAAAACTCGACTGTTGAAATTGAAACCATGATTCAATCTCTGGTGGTGAAGGTAAAAGAAGCCACAGAATCAATGAACAAAGGATCTCAGCAGGCGAAAAGCATTGTGACAAAAAACCTAGAGGTGACGGATTCATTAAATGCTGTCAGTGATTCCGTTAATAAAATTGTAAGTATGAATGTTGAGATTGCCAATGCAACACAGCAGCAGTCAGAAGCATCAAAAGATATCAGTAAGCAAACATTAGAAATTAGTGATATCTCTGATGCAACAGGGCAAAGCACTAAAGAAATAATGGAAACGAGCAAAGAGCTGATGCTTTTGTCTTCTCAGTTGACCGAGCAAGTAAATCAGTTTAAATGGTAGTTCAATTCTTAAGGCATTGATGATGTAGTCGAAATTTAAACGGCGTTAACCTATATTAGAGGTTAGCGCCGTTTTTTTAGAAAGTGGTTTTTTTTGTTCTGTCCTACCGTCAAAAAAACAAATCGCTTGTTTGATTCAGACTTAGATTGTGTATCTCCTCAAGATCGGCGAAAATAGCATTATTCAAATTTAATACTAGAAGGTTGCGCTGAGAAGCCACCCTGATCAACAGAAGATACCTATTCATGTCTAATGCCGAGTTTTTAAAGGAAGTCGAACAACGACGTACCTTCGCTATCATTTCTCACCCTGATGCGGGTAAAACCACTATTACCGAAAAACTGTTGTTGCTCGGTCAGTTAATTCAAACCGCTGGCTCGGTAAAAGGTCGTAAAGGGGATAAGCACGCGACATCTGACTGGATGACAATGGAACAGCAGCGGGGAATTTCCATTACGTCTTCTGTGATGCAGTTTCCTTATAAAGATCGAATTGTTAACTTATTGGATACACCCGGACACGAAGACTTTTCGGAAGATACCTATAGAACCTTAACAGCGGTAGACTCGGTATTGATGGTGATTGACGGGGCGAAGGGTGTAGAGGATCGAACCATCAAATTGATGGATGTATGTCGTTTACGTGATACGCCAATTCTGACCTTCATTAACAAGATGGACCGAGATATTCGAGATCCTATTGATTTATTGGATGAGGTAGAAGAAGTATTAAAGATTAAAGCGGCACCTATTACATGGCCAATAGGCATGAGTGACTTTTTTAAAGGGGTCTATAACCTTTATACAGACACGATACATGTCTTTGTCCGAGGTCGTGGTCACACTCTGACGGATGATATTCAGATTAATGGACTGGATACAGACGAAGCGCGTGAACATTTAGGGGACTTATACGACGATTTTGTTGATGAAATCGAGTTAGTACGGGGTGCCAGTCATGAGTTTGATCTAGATGAGTATTTGGCGGGTCGTATTACTCCTGTCTTTTTTGGTACCGCCTTATCAAATTTTGGCATCCGTGAGATGTTAGACGGTTTTGTTGAATGGGCTCCTTCCCCAATGGGGCGAGACACCTTGACTCGCCATGTTGAGTCAAGAGAAGAGTCTTTTTCTGGTTTCATTTTCAAAATTCAAGCCAATATGGATCCGAAGCATCGAGATCGAGTGGCCTTTATGCGAATTTGTTCAGGTTCTTATCGTAAAGGCATGAAAATGCGCCATAACCGTTTAGGTAAAGATGTAAAAGTCACCGATGCGGTTTCTTTTACAGCAGGAGACCGAGACAGTGTTGATGAGGCGTGGTCTGGTGATATTATTGGATTGCATAATCACGGTACGATCCAAATAGGTGACACTTTCACCGAAGGTGAAGATTTAAAGTTTACGGGAATTCCACATTTTGCGCCGGAGCTTTATCGTCGTGTTCGTTTAACGGACCCATTAAAGATGAAAGCGTTGCAGAAAGGTCTGCAGCAACTTTCTGAAGAAGGGTCTACTCAGCTGTTTATGCCACAACGCAATAATGAGCTTATTGTCGGGGCTGTGGGTCAACTGCAGTTTGAAGTTGTGTCTTATCGTTTGAAGGATGAATACAAGGTCGAATGCATTTACGAAGCCGTTAATGTCAATACGGCTCGTTGGGTTGAGTGCGATGACCCTAAAAAGTTCGAAGAGTTTAAACGTAAATGTTATGACAACTTAGCGATTGATGGTGGCGGGCATTTAACGTATCTCGCTCCGACTCGGGTAAATCTAATGATGGCTGAAGAAAAATGGCCTGATGTGCGCTTTAGGGCAACCCGCGAGCACTAGGAATTGATGTATCTATTTCTGATATTGGCTGCAGACTCTATACTTGACTAAATTACTAGGATAAGATTGGCTTATTCTAGTAAAACGGATTAGGTAACGATTGTGGTAGTAGAAATGAGTGATGTGCAATCAGCTGAGCCTTTTGAGTTTACCTCTGCTGCGGCGGCAAAACTCAAGGCTTTAATTGAAGAAGAAGAAAACGACAAGCTTATGTTGCGTGTCTATGTAACTGGTGGTGGTTGTTCTGGGTTTCAATACGGCTTTACATTTGATGATGCGTTCCAAGAAGATGATACGACAGTAACTAAAGACGGTGTGATTATGGTTGTTGATCCGTTGAGCTTTCAGTATTTGGTAGGGTCTGAAGTGGACTATAAAGAAAATTTAGAAGGGTCTCGTTTTACGGTTCAAAACCCGAATGCGACCACTACGTGTGGTTGTGGTGCGAGTTTCAGTATTTAGACTTTCTCTTAGTCTCTATGTAAGCATAAACCTTAAAATATTTTTATTTTAAGGTTTTTTTATGTGTCGAAAAAAACGATCTACTCCCCTGTAGAAATGAATTTATACTTCAATATCTAAATGATGAGCAGTAGTGTGCTTTGCTATCGTGTTTTCTTCTTTGTGTGTCTCTTGCGGTTGAGGCGCAATGTTGTCCACAAAAATAGCGCCCAAATTAGTGTCCCCTAAAATATATAATGTCATGTTGTTTTGTGTCTCCAGCCAAATCCGTAGCCCTGCGGTTTCAAATTCGTTCGTTGAAGTGGATCGCTTGTTGTTGCTGTAGGTATTGGGTTGTAATTCTTTTAATTGATCCGGTTCGCCATCGTCGTCAAACTCAAATATTATGGACGCCGCCAATTGCGCAATAAAATGAGAGGAGTATGGGGCAGAGACGGAGTCGGCCGTGATTTTTTTTGGCGGAATGGGCCAATCATGTTTTTTGGCAAACAACCGGTTGCACCCTAAAGCTAATTGAAACTCATGTCGTTTATCGTCCTTACTTAGCACAGGAATCAGCAATTTATAGCTAAATGGGTCAGAGTCTTTTTCTGGGTGTTTATCGGAATAGAGTGCTTCCGTACTCTTTTTTTCAATAGGTGGAGGTTGGACGATTAATTGCCATTCTTTTGAGGGTAGGTTGATTTCCTGAATGGATCGTATCAGTAGCTCTTTCCCGCATATAGCCTTAATTGCCGCTTGAAGAATGAGTACTGTGCAGCTCATTTCGGCCGTGAGAGAGTAAACTCCGTCTGATGATAGGCTAAATTCATTAAGATAATTAGCGTCGTCACTTAGATCAACTTTGTCTCTGCTTATTTGTGTATTTTTCCCATTATTGTGACGGAGCGAATGTTTTAACTCTTTTCGGGTATGCAGTTTGCTCAAGGGGTCAATGAAGATCATAACGCGATGCCTACTTGATAGGAGGATACAAGGTTAACGGTCGGTTAGGTAACGAGTTTAGGGAGGCGGATAAAAAAACCTTGTTTTTAGAAAACAAGGTCTTCAGGGATTTCTAAGCTTAATCTACTATCTTAGTAGATTAGACAGCTTTGGATTGGCTTTTAACGCCGCTCGATACAGAAGAGCCACTTTACCAATGGTTTGAACAATTTCACATTTCATGATTTTGCTTGTTTCAGCAATCAATTCATCACGCATTTCTCGGTCGGCTATGCTATAACGTACCTTAATTAGTTCGTGGTCTTCTAAAGCTCGGTCGATTTCAGTTAAGACATTTTCTGTTAAGCCATTACCAGCAATCATTACAACTGGATTAAGAGCATGGCCAATTAAGCGATATTGCTTTTTTTGTACGTTTGTTAAACTCATAGTTAAAATTTCTCATATTAGTTGATCCTCTTTATTGGAGGCTTTCGAGGTTACGGGATATTATAGCGGAATATAAACTAATTTAGGTATTATGAAATAGTGGCAAGATCAAAAAGTAGTGAACGTTGGATGAAAGAGCATTTCGACGATCAATATGTAAAGAAATCCCAGCAAGATGGCTATCGCTCCCGTGCGAGTTTCAAGTTGTTGGAAATTAATGAAAAAGATAAGTTGATCAAACCGGGAATGAAAGTCGTTGACCTTGGTGCGGCTCCAGGAGGGTGGTCTCAAGTCGCCGCGAAATTAATTGGTGATAATGGTACTATTGTCGCGTCAGACATTTTGGAAATGGCTCCTTTGCCTGGCGTGCGCTTTGTACAGGGGGATTTTACTGAGCAAGACGTATACGAAGAGATTCTATCTGAAATAGGAGATATGAAAGCTGATCTTGTAATTTCAGATATGGCCCCCAATATGAGTGGTAATACTGCATCAGATCAACCACAAGCTATGTACCTTGTCGAGTTGGCGCTTGAAATGGCAACAATAGTATTACGTCCTGGAGGAAACTTTCTTGTAAAGGTTTTTCAAGGAGAAGGATTCGATGATTATTTGAAATCGATGAAGTCAGAATTTGCTAGTGTCATTACTCGTAAACCAGATGCTTCAAGGGCGAGAAGTCGTGAAGTGTACTTACTAGGAAGGCAATACAAAGGTTAATTTAATGTGGCCCTGAGTAAATCAGGGTTTGATTCTAACCGTTAAGAGGTGTTCTCTTGAACGATATGCTTAAAAATATACTGTTGTGGTTGGTTATAGCGGCTGTGCTACTGACTGTGTTTAACAACTTTAATTCTACACCCGATACGAATCGCATAACTTATTCTGAGTTTGTGAAAGAAGTTCATGATGGTCGTATAGCCAAAGTGGTTGTGGATGGTTATACCATTAGCGGTAGCCGTACGAGCGGTGATACGTTTGAAACCGTTCGTCCAGCCGCGGCTGACCCAAAAATAATGGATGACTTATTGAGTAATAACGTTGTTGTTGAAGGGCGCATGCCTGAACAGCAAAGTATTTGGTCCCAGCTTCTTGTAGCCAGTTTTCCAATACTCATTATTTTGGCGATTTTTATGTTCTTTATGCGCCAAATGCAAGGTGGTGGGGGCGGCAAAGGTGGTCCAATGGCGTTTGGCAAATCAAAAGCTCGCTTGCTACCTGAAGATCAAATTAAAACAACCTTTGCTGATGTGGCAGGTTGTGATGAAGCTAAAGAAGATACCAAAGAATTGGTGGACTTTTTGCGTGAGCCAAGTAAGTTCCAGCGTTTGGGTGGTAAAATTCCTCGCGGTATTTTGATGTGTGGACCTCCTGGTACGGGTAAAACTTTGCTTGCTAAAGCCATTGCTGGTGAGGCAAAAGTGCCATTCTTTACTATTTCTGGCTCAGATTTTGTCGAAATGTTTGTTGGTGTTGGTGCCTCTCGAGTGAGAGACATGTTTGAACAAGCAAAAAAACACGCTCCTTGCATTATTTTTATTGATGAGATCGATGCTGTGGGTCGTAATCGTGGCTCTGGAATGGGTGGTGGTAATGACGAGCGTGAGCAAACGCTAAACCAATTGTTGGTGGAAATGGACGGTTTTGAGGGTAATGAAGGAATCATCGTTATTGCGGCAACTAACCGCCCAGATGTGTTGGATCCAGCCTTGTTGCGTCCAGGCCGTTTTGACCGTCAAGTTCAAGTAGGTTTACCGGATATTCGCGGCCGTGAGCAAATTTTGAAAGTGCATTTGCGCAAGGTGCCTTGTGATGATGATGTTGAACCAAAGAATATTGCTCGTGGTACGCCTGGTTTTTCGGGTGCTGAATTAGCGAACCTAGTAAATGAAGCGGCATTGTTTGCGGCTAGATCCAATCGTCGCGTAGTAAATATGGAAATGCTTGAGCTTGCCAAGGATAAAATCCTTATGGGCGCTGAGCGTAAAACCATGGTGATGAAGGAAGAAGATAAACTAAACACGGCCTACCACGAAGCGGGTCACGCTATAATTGGTTATCTGATGCCAGAACATGATCCCGTCTATAAAGTGACGATTATTCCACGTGGTCGCGCGTTAGGGGTGACTATGTATTTGCCAGAGGAAGACAAGTACAGTATCAGTAAGCGTGGATTAGAAAGCCAAGTATGTAGTTTATACGGTGGTCGTATTGCTGAAGAGATGATTCACGGTTTTGACGGTGTTTCAACCGGCGCGTCAAATGATATTGAACGTGCGACCAGTATTGCTAGAAACATGGTGACGAAATGGGGGTTGTCTGAAGCGTTAGGGCCATTTGCTTACGAAGAAGATGATAATAGCGGTGGTTTTGTTGCCGCACCTACTGGCAGTAAGGCAAATTACTTTTCGCCTGAAACTGGAAAAATTATTGACGCTGAAGTACAGGATATTATTAGTCGTTGTTATGCAAAATCGACTCAAATATTAGTTGATAATAGGGCCAAGCTTGATGTGATGGCTGAGGCGCTTATGCAGTACGAAACGATTGATGCTAAGCAGATTAAAGAGATTATGGAAGGTAAAAAACCATCGCCACCAGAAGGTTGGTCTGATCCGATAGATAAGGATTCTGGTAACGGAGGGGAATCTGTGAACGAAAAACCTAAGAGCGAAGACGTTCAGCCTAATGAGACTAATATGGATAATGGTGCGTCACCAAATGTGGCGAATCTAAATGAACACGATGCTCCAAAGGATCGTTAATTAAAAAGAACTAGGTTGTTGCATGTCAGAAATGCGCTTTGGGGATAAGTCGTTAGACTTATCCCTTCCTCATATTATGGGGATTCTAAATGTTACTCCAGATTCATTTTCCGATGGCGGGCTCTACGTAAATTTGGATACGGCTCTGAAGCACGTTGAATCCATGATTATGGATGGGGCGACTCTCATCGATGTTGGTGGTGAGTCTACTCGACCAGGCGCCGCTGCCGTGAGTGAATTAGAAGAGGTTGATCGTGTCATCCCTGTGGTAGAGGCGATTAAACAGCGTTTTGATGTGGTTGTATCGATTGATACTAGCCAATCTCAAGTCATCCTAGAAGGCGCAGCGGTTGGTGCTGGGTTGATTAATGATGTTAGGGCATTGTCTAAAGAGGGCGCACTTCAAGCGGCAGCAAAGACTCAGTTACCTGTTTGTTTGATGCACATGCAGGGCGCACCTAATACCATGCAGGAAAACCCGAACTACGCATCGGTTGTCGAGGATGTTTTTGGGTATTTAGAAAGGCGGGCGGCGGAATGCATTGAGTCTGGTGTTCTGTCGAATAACATTATTTTGGATCCGGGTATCGGATTTGGAAAGACAAAAAACCACAATTTGATGTTGCTGAATCAGCTTCATAAATTGGCGAGTCTTAATTTCCCTGTCTTGGTTGGTGCATCGCGTAAAACCTTGATTGGTGACGTATTAGGCCGTTCGGTTGATGAGCGGCTATTTGGCTCTTTAGGTGTTCATGCTTCTTCTTTTGAAAGAGGTGCCTGTATTTTTAGGGTTCATGACGTTAAGTCTCATGTAGAGTTACTAACCATGATGTCTCGAATTAAACAAGAGTGTTAACTATGCGTAAATATTTTGGTACGGACGGCATTCGAGGTCGTGTAGGTGAAGGTGCAATTACCCCCGAGTTCATTTTAAAGTTGGGTTGGGCCGCAGGGAAAGTTTTCAAAGACCAAGGTAAGAAAATTTTAATCGGTAAGGATACTCGAATTTCGGGCTACATGTTTGAATCCGCTCTTGAATCTGGCATTGTTGCGGCCGGAGTCGATGTTCGCTTAGTGGGGCCAATGCCGACGCCAGCAATCGCTTATTTGACCAGGACGTTTCGAGCCAGCGCGGGGATTGTTATTAGTGCCTCTCATAACCCCCATACAGATAATGGCTTTAAATTTTTTTCCTCTGAAGGGACTAAGCTCTCTGATGAGTTGGAAGAGTTGATTGAATATTATCTTGATCAACCATTGGAGGTAGTGGAATCAAGCCTAATTGGTCGTGCGAAACGCATTGATGATGCCGCTGGTCGTTACATTGAGTATTGCAAAGGCACCTTTCCAATAGGTCTGAAGTTAGTGGGCCTAAAAATCGTTGTTGATTGCGCGGATGGCGCTACCTATCATGTTGCCCCTCGCGTTTTTAATGAGCTTGGTGCTGATGTTATTCCTCTAGGTGTTACACCTGATGGTTTTAATATTAACGAGCACAGTGGTGCGACCAAACCTGAATTAATGCAGGCAAAAGTGCTTTCTGAGAAGGCTGATATCGGTATTGCACTTGATGGGGACGGAGACCGACTGATCTTGGTGGATAAGTTTGGTAACGTTCGTGATGGTGACGACATTCTTTTCATTATAGCGACGCATTTAATGAAAACAGGTCGTTTTAGCGGAGGGGTTGTTGGGACGTTAATGAGCAATTTTGGTCTCGAACTGGCTTTTTCTAAAGAAGGGATTGGTTTTAGTCGTGCTGCGGTTGGCGATCGTTATGTGAATGAGAAGCTTACTCAGCATGGTTGGAGTTTGGGTGGAGAGCCGTCAGGTCATATCGTTTGTCGCTCCATTACGACAACTGGAGACGGTATTGTCGCCGCGTTACAAGTGCTTCAGGCTATGGTGGAAGAAGAGAAGGGGTTGGATGAGCTGTTGGCTGGTTTGACAAAATTCCCTCAAAAACTGAAAAATATTCGCGTTAAGAAACGCTTTGAACCGACCGAAGTTCCGGCTTTACAAAAGGCCATCGCCGTTGCAAATGAAAAGCTAAATGGTTTAGGGCGCGTTTTGTTGAGAGCCTCAGGGACTGAGCCTTTAATTAGGGTTATGGTAGAAGGAAGAGATTCTACTGTTGTCGATGAGTTGATTACCTATCTGGCAGGCGAAGTAGATAAAGTGGTCGATTTAGACGATTGAGCGCGTTTCATTTTGAAAAGCTGTTAACTAATGCTTGAAACTCAGCGCTCCTTTCCTTAAAATGAGCGCCTCAAATTTAAGGGTGTAGATATGACTCGTAAAAAAATTGTAGCAGGAAACTGGAAGATGAACGGTTCATTAGAGACTAATGAACGGCTTTTGGATGGAGTGCTTGCAGAAATTGAGTCAGAAAACGCTCTTGTGATTGTTGCGCCGCCATTTACTTATTTATCTCAAGTTAGTGGTTTAGTTAAAGGTACTGGCGTATCGTTAGCGGCACAAAATGCTTCTCAGTATTTATCCGGAGCTTATACAGGTGAAACATCACTCACTATGTTGAAGGATTTATCTGTAGAGTATGTCTTGGTAGGGCATTCTGAAAGACGTACTTATTATGGTGAAACGGATCACGTTGTTGCTGAAAAAACGAAAGCGATACTTGAGTCAGGTTTGACACCTATTTTATGTATTGGTGAATCTCTTGAAGAGAGACAAGCAGAGCAGACCTTGGTCGTGTGCGCAAATCAAATTAATGCCGTTTTAAATGAAATTGGTGTTTCCAGTTTTGCAAAAGTAGTCGTTGCTTACGAACCTGTATGGGCTATTGGTACAGGGTTATCGGCTACGGCTCAACAGGCTCAAGATGTGCATGAGTTTGTAAGAAAACATATAGCAACTCAGAATGCTGAGATAGCTGAAAAAGTTCAAATTCTCTATGGTGGAAGTGTTAAAGCCAACAACAGTGAAGAGCTGTTCTCAATGCCTGATATTGATGGTGCATTAGTTGGTGGAGCATCTCTCATAGTTGAAGAGTTTGTTGGTATTATTAAATCCGCAGGTTGATATAATGGAAAACATAATTTTAATTGTTCACGTATTGGCTGCTATTGCGATTGTTGCTCTTGTGCTTCTTCAGCAAGGTAAGGGTGCGGATGCTGGAGCGTCTTTTGGTGGCGGTAGTGGTGCGTCTCAAACCGTGTTTGGTAGTCATGGTGGTGGCAGTTTCTTTGGTCGTTTAACGGCGCTGATTGCCTTGGTTTTCTTTTTGACTAGCTTTGCTCTGGCTTTTGTTGCAAGTGAGAAAGCAAATAATATTTCAGGCGCTGTTGACTTTCTTCCTGCGGCTGTTGAAGATACAGGTTCTGTCGATATTCCTCAGCTTGAGACAAATCAAGCGAATGAAAATACTGATTTACCCGCTGTAAATTAGTATTAGTGAAAACCTTGGTTGTTAATAAGGTTATTGTGCCGATGTGGTGGAATTGGTAGACACGCCACCTTGAGGGGGTGGTGGCCTAAGGCTGTGCCGGTTCGAGTCCGGCCATCGGTACCATTTGTAAAGTTGTATATTTTGTGTATAATACCGCACAAGATTATTTGTTAAATCTGATTTGTTCAGGTTTGCTAGCTAAGTAAATTGCAATGAATAATCTTTGTGGTTTATTTATATTTATGACGAAGGGGGATTTTACGATTAACCTTCGAATTAAGAGCCCCTATATGGGGTTTTTTATTATCTATACTATGAATAAATGGGCCTAGAGCCCGTTTTTTGTTTCTGAATTTAGTTGGTTTTCGGAGAAAGTGATTGTCTGGAAAATATACCGTGTTAGAAGATCTGATTCGCCCAGTTGTTGAAGGCTTGGGGTATGAGTTTTGGGGGATGGAATACCTTGCTCAAGGTAAAGATTCCGTATTGAGGATTTTTATTGAAACAGATCTTGAGAGTGGCATCGGCGTTGATGATTGTGCAAAAGTAAGTCGTCAAGTTAGCTCTATTTTAGATGTTGAAGACCCGATAACAGGTGAATATAACCTAGAGGTTTCTTCACCTGGGTTGGACCGACCTCTGTTTAATTTAAGTCAATATGAAAAATACATTGGATCCATTATTTCGCTTCGTTTACGCGTTCCATTTGATGGGCGCCGTAAATTTAAAGGGCAGTTAACGTCCCTTGAAAATGATGATGTGGTCGTTCGTGTTGATCAAGAAGAATACCTTTTGCCGATCGATTTGATTGAAAAAGCAAATTTGGTTCCACAATTTTAATATTTAACTTTTTTAAGAGAGGCTAAAAGGAATGAGTAAAGAAATTCTTTTGGTTGTTGAAGCTGTTTCAAATGAAAAAGATGTGCCTAAGCAAGTCATTTTTGAAGCGGTTGAAATCGCCCTGGCAAGTGCGGCAAAGCGCCGTTTTACAGAGGAAGTATTGATTCGAGTTTCAATCGATCAGCGTACTGGCGACTATAAAACATTCCGTCAATGGTCGATTGTGGCTGACGAAGATTACTCCGATCCAGTAAATGAATTAACAATTGATGATATGGAAGAACGTAATCTTCCTATTTTAATTGGAGAATTCTACGAAGAAGAGATTGAGTCTGAATCATTTGGTCGCATAGCCGCACAAACTGCAAAGCAGGTAATCGTCCAGAAAGTTCGAGAAGCTGAACGTGCAAAAATGGTTGCTCGTTATGCTGAGAAAGTGGGTCGTCTTGTCCACGGTCAAGTTAAGAAAGTAACACGTGACAGTTTAATTGTTGATTTAGGTGAAAACGCTGAAGCCGTTATTCCAAAAGATCAATTAATTGGGCGTGAGACATTCCGTATTAACGATAGAATTCGTGCGTTGCTTCTTGAAATTCGCGACGAAGGTCGTGGTGCTCAATTAGTATTAACTCGTAACCACTCTTCTTTTCTAATTGAGCTTTTTCGCTTAGAAGTACCGGAAATTTCTGAAGAAGTAATCGAAATTCGTGGTGCGGCTCGTGATCCAGGTTTACGCGCAAAAATTGCGGTTAAAACTAACGACCGCAGAATTGATCCAATTGGTGCTTGTGTAGGCATGCGTGGAGCACGTGTACAAGCGGTATCAAATGAGATGAATGGCGAGCGTGTAGATATCGTTTTGTGGGATGATAATCCGGCTCAATTGGTTATTAATGCAATGGCGCCAGCTGAAGTGGATTCTATCGTTATTGATGAAGATACACACTCTATGGACGTGGCTGTTAATGCCGATAATTTAGCTCAAGCTATTGGCCGTAATGGGCAAAATGTGCGTTTGGCATCCGCTTTAACTGGTTGGACGTTAAATGTCATGACGAGCGAAGACGCTGTTGCTAAGCAGCAAGAAGAATCTAATAAGTTGATTGATCTTTTTGTTCAGCACTTAGATATTGATGATGATTTAGCTGAGCAATTAGCGAATGAAGGCTTTGCCACGTTAGAAGAAATTGCGTATGTGCCAATGGAAGAGATGTTGGATATCGATGATTTTGACGAAGATCTTGTTAATGAATTGCGTACGCGTGCAAAAGAAGCTCTATTAAATATCGCTCTTCAAGCGGAAGAACAGTTGGATGAAGCAAAACCAGCCGCTGACCTTTTAGAAATGGAAGGGATGGACAATCACTTAGCGCTTGTCTTGGCATCAAAAGGTGTAATCACGATGGAAGATTTGGCGGAGCAATCTGTTGATGACTTGATTGACATTGAAGAAATGAGTGAAGAGCGCGCCTCGGCACTAATAATGACAGCACGTGCACCTTGGTTTGCTGAATCCGAATAATCTGAGTGGAAAGGGGGAACTTAATGACAGTTCAAACCGTAAAATTACTATCCGAATTGGTCAATACGCCAGTCGAGAAGCTTCTTACTCAGATGAAGGAAGCTGGTCTTCCTCATTCTGGTGGAGAGCAAGAAGTATCTGAAGCTGAAAAACAGGTATTATTGAATCATTTAAAACGTTCACATGGTGAGCAAAATGAAGGGTCTACGCGTATTACATTGCAGCGAAAAAAGACCAGCACTCTGAAAGGCGGTGACAATAAAACCGTTAATGTTGAAGTTCGTAAGAAACGCACCTATGTTAAACGTAACGATGGTGATGAAGATCTGCAGCAAGAGTTGTTAGAGAAGCGTAAAGCGGAAGAAGATCGTCTTTTAGCGGAAGAAGCCGCTCGTAAAGAAGCGGAGTTGCAAGCGGAAAAAGCGGCGGCAGAAAAAGCGGAAACTGAAAGAAAAGCAGCGGCAGCTAAAGAAAAAGCTGAAGCAGAAGAAAAAGCGAGATTAGAAACCCAAAAAGCGGTATCTCAATCTGAAGTAAGTAATGCACCGGAGACGTACATCTCCAAAATAGGAGCGGACGAGCCCGTGGAAACAGTTAAAAAACCTAAGCCAGCATCGAAAAAAGTAAGCGCGCCAACCGGTGACAATGATTCGGCTTCTAAAGGTAAAAAAGGCGCTGCTAAACAAGATAATAAGCCAAAAGGACGCTACAACTCAGACAACAAGCGTTCAAATAAAATCAATTTATCTGGTGATGACGAATTTGGTCGTCGCGGTAAGCTGAAACGCAAGAAACCTACGAAACAAGAACATGGTTTCCAAAAACCTACGGCTCCAATGATTCATGAAGTCGCCATTCCTGAAAGTATTACTGTGGCTGACCTGGCAGAGAAAATGTCTGTAAAAGGCGCTGAAGTTATTAAAATCATGTTTAAAATGGGCGCTATGGCGACTATTAACCAAACAATCGATCGCGATACCGCCACTCTTGTTATTGAAGAAATGGGCCATAAAGTAAAATACATCGATGAAAATGCTGTCGAAAACGACATGATTGAAGCGATTGATTATGAAGGTGAATCCATTAAACGTGCGCCAGTTGTGACGGTTATGGGCCATGTTGACCATGGTAAAACGTCTCTACTTGATTACATTCGTACAACGCGTGTTGCAGCGGGTGAATCGGGTGGTATTACGCAGCATATTGGTGCTTACCATGTTGAAACGCCACATGGCATGATCAGTTTCTTGGATACTCCTGGACACGCAGCCTTTACGGCCATGCGTGCACGTGGTGCGAAAGCGACGGATATCGTTATTCTTGTGTGTGCGGCCGATGACGGTGTAATGCCTCAAACTGAAGAAGCGATTCAGCATGCTAAAGCGGCTGGCGTTCCAATGGTTGTGGCTATCACTAAGATAGATAAAGACGGTGCAGACATTGATCGCGTTAAAAACGAATTGGTAGCGAAAGAAGTCGTTCCTGAAGAGTGGGGCGGCAACATTCAATTTATTGGTGTATCGGCTAAAACAGGTGAAGGCATTGAGGCGCTTTTAGAAGCCGTATTGCTTGAATCTGAAGTGTTGGAATTGATGGCTGTGCCAAGTTCTCCTGGTAAAGGTGTTGTTGTTGAGTCACGTCTTGATCGAGGTCGCGGTTCAGTGGCTACTTTATTGGTTCAAAACGGTACTTTACGTAAAGGGGATATTGTCCTTGCCGGTCTACAAATGGGTCGTGTACGTGCCTTGCTAGATGAAAATGGTAAGCCAATTTCAGAAGCTGGACCATCGATTCCTGTAGAGATTCTTGGCCTAGATGGCACGCCTGAAGCGGGTGAAGAATTTATTGTTGTTGCGGATGAGCGTAAAGCTCGTGAAGTGGCTAACTTCCGCCAAGGTAAATACCGTGAAATACGCTTTGCTCGCCAACACTCTGCGAAACTTGAAAACTTATTCTCAGAAATGGGTAAAGATGAAGTTCGTACATTGAATGTGGTTATCAAAGCGGATGTTCGTGGCTCTTTAGAAGCCTTGATCAAATCTTTGAATGACCTAAGTACAGACGAAGTACGCGTAAACATTATTTCTAATGGTGTGGGTGGTATTACTGAAACTGACGCTTCATTAGCATTAGCGTCTGATGCGGTTATCTTCGGCTTTAATGTGCGTGCTGACTCATCGGCGAAGCAATTCATCGAACGTGAAAGCGTAGATCTTCGTTACTACAGCATTATCTATAACATCATTGACGATGTTAGATCAGCACTTTCAGGTATGTTATCTCCTGATTTACGCGAAGAGATCTTGGGTACAGCTGAAGTTCGTGACGTATTCCGCTCACCTAAATTCGGTTTGATTGCTGGCTGTATGGTTCTTGATGGAACGGTTTATCGTAGCAAGCAAATCCGAGTATTACGTGACAACGTTGTGATTTATGAAGGTGAACTTGAATCCTTGCGTCGCTTTAAAGACGCTGTAAATGACGTTCGTCAAGGTATGGAATGTGGTATCGGTGTTAAGAACTACAACGATGTTAAAGAAGGCGACAAAATCGAAGTCTTTGAAACCATCGAAGTGGCTCGTACACTTTAATAGGATTAGATCATGGCAGGCGAATTTAGTCGTACTAGTCGGATTGGTGACCAGCTCCAAAAGGAGCTGGCTTCTATCATCCAATTCGAAGTAAAAGATCCAAGACTGGGTTTAGTAACTATTAATGAAGTTAGGGTCGCAAAAGATTTAGGCTATGCTGATATTTATTACACCGTCTTGGGGATGGACGATAAACCAGAAAAGTTAGCCGAAAACCAAGTTGCCTTGGACAGTGCTAAAAACTTTTTGCGTCGTCGTTTATCTCAAGAAGTAAAACTACGAATTATGCCACACTTGCGTTTTCATTATGATAATAGTGTGTTGAATGGTGCACGTATGTCAGCTCTGATTGATGAAGCCGTTCGTGCTGATAATTCGCACCTAGACAGTGATGATAAATAAGGTCGTTAATGGCAAAAACTAAGTGGCGTACTGTTAATGGCATTGTGCTATTAAACAAACCTTTAGGACTTAGTTCAAACCAAGCATTACAACGTATTCGGCGTTTATTTCGAGCCGAAAAAGCAGGTCATACTGGTGCGCTAGACCCTCTAGCCACTGGTATGTTGCCGCTTTGCTTTGGTGAGGCAACTAAGTTTTCTCAATTTTTATTGGATTCCAATAAACGCTATCAGACTCGCATTTCTTTAGGTGTTCGTACAACAACGGGCGACAAAGAAGGTGATATTCTGACACAAGAGCCTGTGCCATCCATTTCTGATAATGATCTTGAAATACTACTGGACCGTTTTCGTGGTGACATAGAGCAAATCCCTCCAATGTATTCGGCTTTAAAGCATGAAGGCAAACCTTTGTATGAATACGCACGGCAGGGCATTGTTATTGAGCGTAAGCGACGTTCCGTTCATATTAGTAATTTAACGGTGCTAGAGCGAACGGATGACTCCTTGACTTTGGATATTTCGTGTTCCAAAGGAACATACATTAGAACCATTGGGGAAGACATTGGTGAGGCCCTAGGGTGTGGCGGACATTTAGATTCTCTGCATAGAGTTTCCTCTGCATCCTACTCTCCAGAAAGGATGATGTCTTTGGATGCATTTGAATCATTGCTTGAGACAGGTGGTGAAGAGGCTTTGGATGAGTGTCTTTTGCCAATGGACTCGGCCGTTGATTATTTACCGGCGATGTCTTTATCAGAGTCACAGACTCGCGATATCTTATTTGGTCGAGCCGTATCCGTTGACCATGTATTTTTAGATCTTGATTTGATTCGTTTATTTTCAGAAGTAGATAAGCGCTTTCTTGGTTTAGGCTCAATTAAAGGGGGTTTAATTAAGCCCCATCGTTTGATTAATACAAGTGAATTGACCTAAACATAGTGATATAATCCAACACTTAGGGTGGCTGAAAATATGCTCGGACATCCTATATTATTAATAGCATATTATAATTGGAGATAAGATTATGGCTTTGACTGCAGAAGCAAAAGCAGCATTGGTAAAAGAGTTTCAAGTGGCTGAAGGCGATACTGGTTCACCAGAAGTTCAAGTTGCGTTATTGACTAAGAACATTGAAGGCCTACAAGGTCACTTCAAATCTCATATCCATGACCATCATTCTCGTCGCGGTTTAATCCGTATGGTAAACCAACGTCGTAAGTTGTTGGATTACCTAAAACGTAAAGATGCAGCACGTTACACTGGTTTGATTAAAAAACTAGGTCTACGTCGCTAAGACTTTATAAAGGCCATAGTTTACTATGGCCTTTCTTTATTGACCTCCCAGAGGGCAGCCTGTACTTCATATTGTTTTTTGTTGGGCCAAAAAGAGTTCAACACGATAAAAGAAATAATTTGAGTACTGGCTTAAAAAGATTGTCTTTGGGATCAATCCATTTAAATTTTTAAAAGGAATATATGTGAGTATTACGACAAAAACTTTTCAATTTGGTAACGATACTGTTGTTTTAGAAACAGGTCGAATTGCACGTCAAGCAACGGGTGCTGTTCTTTGTACTATTGGTGATGCACAAGTACTTGCTACTGTTGTCGGTGCGAAATCAGCAAAAGCGGGTCAAGATTTTTTTCCATTATCCGTTCACTACCAAGAACGTGCTTACGCTGTAGGTAAAATCCCTGGTGGTTTTTTAAAGCGTGAAGGCCGTCCTTCTGAAAAAGAAACGTTAACTTCTCGTTTGATCGACCGTCCAATTCGTCCATTGTTCCCTAAAGGGTTCATGAATGAAGTTCAAGTTGTTTGTACTGTTATGTCAACAAACACGAACTTAGATGCGGATATCGCGGCCATGATTGCAACGTCGGCGGCACTAACAATATCGGGTATTCCATTTAATGGACCGATTGGTGCGGCACGTGTTGGTTTTAATGATGAATCAGGTTACATCTTAAACCCAAGCTACAGTGATTTAGATTCTTCTTTACTAGACATGGTTGTGGCTGGTACTAAAGACGCGGTCTTAATGGTTGAATCTGAAGCACAAGAATTAACTGAAGATGAAATGCTAGGTGCGGTTCTTTTTGCCCATAAAGAAATGCAAGTCGCTATTTCGGCGGTGGCTGAATTTGCCGCTGAAGCGGGTAAGCCTCGTTGGGAATGGGAAGCGGATGCGGTAAACGTTTCTTTAAAAGAAGCATTAGAAACAGGTTATGCCGCACAAGTTGAAGAAGCGTATGGCATTAGCGAAAAAATGGCGCGCTACACTAAGTTAGGTGAAGTGCGTGATGCCGCTGTTGCCGCGATGGTTACCGAAGAAGGTGAGTTGACAGAAGCGGATGTAACAGGCGCTTTTGCCAAATTGGAAAAACGTACTGTTCGCCGTCGTGTTATCGATGGTCAACCTCGTATCGATGGTCGTGACAATAAAACAGTTCGCCCAATTAATGTAGAAGTTGGCTTATTAAGCAAAACTCACGGTTCTGCTTTGTTTACTCGTGGTGAAACACAAGCTATTGCCACTTGTACACTCGGTACAAGTCGTGATTCACAAATGACGGACGGTTTGACTGGCGAAAGTAAAGACAGCTTTATGTTGCACTACAACTTCCCTCCATATTCTGTTGGTGAATGTGGTCGTATGGGTGGTGTTGGCCGTCGTGAAATTGGCCATGGTCGTTTAGCGCGTCGTGGTGTTCAGGCGGTATTGCCAAGTGAAGACGAATTCCCATACACAATCCGTATTGTTTCTGAAATTACAGAATCAAATGGCTCCAGTTCAATGGCTTCTGTTTGTGGTGCAAGTTTGTCTATGATGGACGCAGGTGTTCCTCTTAAAGCACCGGTTGCGGGTATCGCAATGGGTCTAATTAAAGAAGAAGATGGCTTTGCTGTACTAACTGATATCCTAGGCGATGAAGATCATCTTGGTGATATGGACTTTAAAGTGGCCGGTACTTCTGAAGGTATTACGGCACTTCAAATGGACATTAAAATCGAAGGCATTAACGAAGAAATTATGGACATCGCATTAAGCCAAGCGCGCGATGCACGTGTTCACATTCTTCGTGAAATGGCAACCGTGATTGGTTATGCTCGCCCTGAAGTGTCTCCAAATGCGCCTTCTATGGCCAGTATCAAGATTGATCCTGAAAAAATTCGCGATGTTATTGGTAAAGGTGGAGCCACAATTCGCTCTATCACTGAATTAACGGGTGCGTCTATCGATCTAGATGATGATGGTACTGTGCGTATTTTTGCGGCGGATAAAGCGTCATCTGATGCCGCTCTAGTTCGTATTTATGAAATTACGGCTGAAGCTGAAGTAGATAAAATTTATAAAGGCACGGTGGCTCGCTTGGCTGAGTTTGGTGCATTTGTAAACATCTTACCAGGCAAAGACGGTTTGGTTCATATTTCTCAGATCGCTGATGAGCGTATTCGCGCTGTGTCAGACTTTTTGAAAGAAGGCCAAGAAGTCATTGTTAAAGTGCTGGATGTTGATGCACGTGGTCGCATCAAATTGTCTATGAAAGATGTAACAGAAGAAGAAAAAATCGCTTTTGCTGCGGCAGAATAAGCGCTTTTTTTAACGAATATAAAAGGCACCAATACAATGTATTGGTGCCTTTTTTGTAAATGACTGTTAATCTTGCATAATAATTGTGTGTCATTTAATAATTTTAGGTTGTTTTTTAGGAGAAGAATCAATGGCTAAAAATATAAAGGCGACTATAGCGACAGTATTTTGTGGCGCTCTGGTTTTAGCTGGATGCAGTGCAACACCCGAAAATATGTCTGTTGCAGAATGTCTATTCGCTGACGGTTCAAATGTAGAAGCGCCTGTCTGGGTGTGCGGTGCGCCAATTGAAGGTGTCGAGTTATCCGCTGTAGGATACAGCGATAAATCAGCGGCTGGGCCTAACTTTATGAAGCAGATGGCGTCTACTGCCGCGCGAGTGGAATTGGCACAAGTGTTAAGTCTAGACATAGAAAATATGATCAAACAATACGCTGAAACGACCGGTGCAGGGGATTCTGAAACCATTGATCGTGTGAATACAGCTGTAACGAAACAAATTACCGATCAAACACTCATTGGCTCGAAAATTATTCGTCAAATGCCAACCCCAACGGGTGGTATTGTTGTTTTAGTTGGACTAGACCCTGCTGGTGTTGAGTCAATTTCAAAAGCATTGCTTAGGACCTCAATGAACAATGAACAGGCTTTATTTCAAAAATTCCAAGCTGAAAAAAGCTTTGATGAATTAGCGGAAGAAATCGCTAAACGTCGTACATCCTATTAGAGAAGGTGCCAATAAGTCGTCCTCTTGCCTTCGCATGTGGATAAAAGCCTGTTATTCGCACCTTCCCTAGACTAACGTCGTTACATTATTGAAAGAGTAAGCCACACTATGGCTTACTCTTTTTCGATTAAAGTGAGTGAAAATTACTTATTTACTAGGGTGTTTAAGTACAGGGTCTCTACTTTATCTCTTGCCCATTGAGTACGGCGTAGAAATGTTAAGCTAGACTTTATGCTAGGGTCTTTTTGAAAACAGTTAATAGGCACTCTAATTGCCATTTCTTCCCAGCCCAGAGCCTCTTCAAGCTCCAGCAGAATTTGCTCTAGTTTTATTCCATGTAATGGGTTGTTATCTTGTGCCATATAAGTCTCTATTTGATCTGTTAATTTTACACTCTCTAAAAAGGCGTTTTTTAGTGTGACAAAATTATATAAAAAATGTGTGTTTGTGTGTGCGTTATTTCTTTTTGGGTGTGGGAACCAAAACTCAGTTCAGCACAGTTTCGACGAGTATAAAAAGAGTTTAAATCGATCAGTCTGGTTTGATTCTCAACCATCAAGTGAAAAAATACAACTGATTCCTCTTCCACCGTTACGAGAAAGAAAAATAGAGTTGACGGAGTTTGATATTAGTATTTTGGATTTTTTATCGTTACAACAATGCCGTATCGGTTCATTGGTGGGTCAGAGAAACAGCATTCTGGGTAAAGTTATGCCGGATAGCCAGCGGTTTCTTTATGAACTGAATTTAATTCAAGCAATTGATCACTGTCAAATAGAGTCAGACACTCTTAGGAGTGAGTTATTTTCCATACGTGATGTAAAAAAAGCAGAATTAGTGAATGCTTTCGCCAACAGTTTATGGGCGGGCAAAGAAAGTGGCGCCTTCTTTAGTCTTTCTAATGGGGTAATTTCCATGTCCCCAGATCAATCCTCTTTTTTATCTCTGCAACATTCATTGTCCTATTTGTTAAATATAGTAGAGAATTTAGAACGAGTGCCTCAATTAAAATCAGAAACGCTAGAAGGGCACTTTCAAATTATTTATGAAAGTGAATACGCGGGTAAATTACTGAAAACCTTATCCTTGGTCACAGAGAATTTAAACCTTATATCTACTTCATTAGAAGAGATTAACACCGATGATACGTTCTGCGATAAGCCCATCCTCTTCTTAAAACAGCAATTTAAAGTTCACTATATTGAAAAAATACAGCCTTACATTGCTAGAATAAATGCCGTCGCATTCAATGTTTTACCCGTATTAGATGAGCTTAGAAATAAAACTCAACCCTTACCCGTTGCTTTTAATCGCTTTCTTGGTCAGTGGTCAATGACTGAAAAAAACTCTGTATGGGTGAAATATCAAACGGCGTCTAAAAGGCATGCTCTTGCATGGAATACATTATTTAATGAATGTGAATTAACGTATAAATAAGCTATTTTTAGGCTTGAGTTGGCGGTAGCAATGATTCAATGCTTTTAACCGCATCGTAAGCTTCACTCAAACCTTGAGCTAAGGGTTCTTCCCCTAAGGCTTTTAGTAACGCAATATTTGCACTGGGGTTAGAGGTGATAGTGTGTGAGAAACGAATCGGTCTGTTAATGGCATGAACCTCGTGATGAGATAAGTTGTCAGGTGTGTTTTGTAACGTCGGCCCAGGTTGTGAAAAAAGACTCATTAATAGAGCAAATTGCGGGTTGCCAGATACCGCTTTACCCTTTTGGGTAGAATGGGTTATCTGGGTTTCGACAATGTTTCTAATATCCATTGGGCCAACATAATTAATTGATATAACTATGTTATCGAGTAAACCGCTAATTTCTTTAATGTTTTCGACGTGAGTGATTAGATTCGCATAGAGCGTAATTGAACGAATAGTATTAACAGGCTTTGTATGAAAATTATGCTTTAATAAGTGTCATACTTTTTAAGTGAATGACAGTGGAAGGTTTTACTGCTTTTAGGCATTATGTAGTCTATAAATGATAGATGGGCTGGTAATAGCGATGTAAGATCATCGCTAATGTAGATGCGATCGTTTCAATTTCTACCTTTCGTAACCGTGGATTTAAATACATGCATGATATACAGCAATTGATAGAAAACGTGAGAGAGAATGAGCGTATTGCGCTTAAGTTTTTTGAAATTGAGCGTTGTATTCTATCTATTGGGCGCTGTGATCAGTTTGTTTCAACGTTGACGAAAGAAGTGCAAAAGCAATTTAATGTACCTTATGTATGGGTTAATTTAATTAATGAAGCACCCTTGTCTCATTTAATAGAAAGTTTAGAAAAAACCACAGACCTAAAGGATAGGGTCTTATTTACTCGACGAAGTGCCATGATTGACATCATCAAAGCGGGTAATAAAACCGTTCTTATTAATGAAAATATTCAAGCGTGTAGGGAAATTATTCCTGCTTCTTACCGCGATATCGTTAGCTCTGTAGCCATCTCTCCTTTAACTATCGAAGGTGCTTTGGTTGGATTGTTTTGTCAGGCCGATGCGAATGTTGATCGTTACAATCCGGCAACAAAAGATACGTTTTTACTTGATCAATTAGCGATTAAAATCTCTATTTGCCTAAGTAATGTTACCGCAAGGGAAAAATTAGAATATTTAGCAACGCGTGACTCTCTTACCGGCTTACTTAATCGTCGTCAACTAGAGCTGATGCTAGAAAGGGAGTTTACGCGTTCTAAGCAAACGGGTCGTGACCTGACCGCTGTTTTTATCGATTGTGATGCTTTTAAGGCCATTAACGATACATTAGGGCACAACTGCGGCGATGAAGTTTTGGAGTACATTGCTAGAAGAATGTTAAAGTACGTGCAAAAGCAAGGCTTAGCCTTTCGCTTTGCTGGTGATGAATTCGTTTTTGTTTTGCCCGGTAAAAGCATAGAGCATGCTTTGGAGGTCGCTAATACCTTGCACGATTATTTACAGTCTAATCCTCTACGCTACAAAACAAACCTGGTTCCTATTACCATTAGTTTTGGTGGTGCCAGTGTGAACTCAGATAACCCTGGTTCATATAAGCAACTGCTGAAACTGGCTGACGAACGCCTCTATAGTTATAAAAATAATAGAAAAAGAAGTGTTCCTACCAAAGTTCTTAAATTTTTAAATAAAATACGATGACTGTAATTTTATTACAAAAATACGCCTTAAAGAGAAATTAAGAGTGTTTTTGGTGTCTTGTTTGTTGTAAAATTTCATTAAATTATTCAAGGTCTTATTATGTCCCATGCATTACTTGCGGATTTAGGCGGAACTAATGCCCGTTTTGCACTTGTCCCCTTAAATACCTATCAGCCCCAAGAAATTGTCGTGTTTGCTTGTAAAGAGTTTGCTTCTTTTTTTGAGGCCGCGGCAAAATATTTAGCAACCGCCTCTTTGTCCGAAAGTGAAATATCAGTGGTTGTATTGGCGATCGCAGGGCCTGTTAATCAAAAAGTGATTCAGTTTTCAAATAACCCATGGACCTTTACTAAAGAAGAGGTTGACTCTTTCTTTGGTGCAAACAGGCGGGTTGCTCTCTTGAATGACTACGATGCGATGGGACATGCAATGGAAGTGCTAACGCCTAAAGATTATATTCAGGTAGGCACAGGTGATGATATCGATAAAAGTGCACCTGCTTGGGTTATTGGGCCGGGCACTGGTTTAGGAGTGGCCTGTGTTGTACCGCAACAAAACGCGAACATTGTTTTACCTGGAGAGGGTGGGCATGTTGATGTGGCAAGTTGCACTCCTCAAGAAGATTTTATTTTGAACTTTTTACGCAAACGTCATCGTCGAGTATCGGCAGAAAGAGTGCTATCCGGGATGGGGCTAGAAAATATTTATGAGGCTTTAGCGAAACAAAATGGCCAAAACATCCGCTTAACCGCAGAAGAAATCGGGGAGGCGAGTAAAAAAGAAGACCCTCTTGCTCTGGCGGCATTAGAGCAGTTTTTTGTGTACCTAGGCCGTGTTGTTGGTGATTTGGTTTTGTCTGTTGAATCACGAGGTGGTGTATTTATTGTAGGGGGTATTATCCCAAGGTATATAGAGCTATTTGGCTTCAGCGGATTTCGTCAAGCAATGAGAGATAAAGGGCGTATGTCTGATTTTGTCGGTAAAATACCTACCTTTGTGGTAACGGCTGAGCACCCAGGTTTGATAGGGTGCGCAAATTATGCCTCTTATTTGGCTGCTGAGCCGTCATAGAAAGAATAGGGTTGTCGTAAACGCTTAATTTTTTGGAGAACATAATGAATAAGTCCAGTTTGAAAGCCTGCGACGTAGTAATTTTTGGGGGTGGCGGTGATTTGGCCATGCGTAAATTGTTGCCAGCTTTATATCACCTTGATATGGATGGGTTGTTGGCTCCTACTACGAGAATTATTGGGGCATCTCGACGTGATATATCAGATGAAGAGTATCAAATAAAAGTTCGTTCTGCCTTGGATGAGTTCGTTCCTTCAAGTATTAATGATGAAGAGACTTGGTCTCGATTCAAAGAGCGCTTAAATTATGTCTCTGTTGATGCTCAGGAATCATCTGATTTTGCCCGATTTAATGATAAGGGTGTAGGCGATAGTGATCGCGATGTGGTGTTTTATTTGGCGACATCACCGGATTTATTTGGCTCAATTTGTTCATCTTTGGCCACGCATGGCTTGAATCAAGAACGTATGCGTGTGGTATTAGAGAAGCCGCTTGGAAGGGATTTAATTTCTTCAAGAGCGATCAATACTGAAGTAATGCAGAATTTCAGTGAGCCGCAAGTGTTCCGTATTGACCATTATTTAGGTAAAGAAACGGTACAAAACCTACTCGCTATTCGTTTTGGCAATACTTTGTTTGAGCCTTTATGGGACAGTGCTCATATTGATAATATTCAAATTACGGTTTCGGAAACGGTTGGCGTTGAAGGCCGCTGGGGTTATTACGATAAAGCTGGCGCTTTGCGAGACATGGTGCAAAACCACCTCATTCAACTGTTGTGCTTAGTGGCGATGGAGCCTCCTAGCCGAATGGATTCTGATTCGGTTCGTGATGAAAAAATTAAGGTATTAAAAGCATTAAGACCCATTTCTGGAGCCAATGCCTATAACAAAACGGTACGTGGTCAATATGCAAAAGGTGTTGTTAACGGTAAATCGGTACAAGGATACTTCGATGAAGAAGGCAGTGTACCGGAGTCCCGTACAGAGACCTTTGTCGCATTGAGAGCGGATATTGATAACTGGCGTTGGGCTGGTGTACCCTTTTATTTAAGAACAGGAAAGCGTTTGGGGCAGCGTTATTCTGAAATTGTGATTCAGTATAAAGCTGTACCACACAGTATTTTTAGTGATGAGAGTAACCGTCAGCTACAAAGAAATCAGCTAATTATTCGTCTTCAACCTGAAGAAAAAATTTCCTTAACAGTGATGAATAAGGTGCCAGGTGCAAGTGAAGGTATGAATCTTCAGCCTGTAGATTTAAACTTGAGTCTAACGGAAGCGTTTAATAATAAGCGTAGCCCAGAGGCTTATGAGCGTTTGCTATTGGATGTAATGCGCAATGATGCCACTTTGTTTATGCGTTACGACGAAGTAGAGGCCGCATGGAAATGGGTGGATGGCATTATGGAGGCTTGGAGACAAACCAGCGAGCGTCCAAAAGAGTATGCTTCTGGTTCTTGGGGTCCTGCGGCATCGATGGCACTGCCAATAAAAGACGGTAGAAATTGGCATGATTATTAAACACTCAAACTCATCTTATTAGGATCATGATATGGCGACTTATTTAACTTCTGAACAGGTAATGACCGCGACAGCCGTTGTTCCTGTGATTGTGGTAGACAGTGTTGATGAAGCAGTTCAACTGGGAAAGGCGTTAGTGGCTGGAGGGGTTCCAGTATTGGAAGTGACGTTGCGTACAGACGCCGCTTTAGAGGCAATTACCGCGTTACGTAAAGAGGTTCCTGAGGCCATTGTGGGCGCGGGAACAGTATGCAGTCGTGAGCAATATATAAAAGCGATTGAAGCAGGCTCTCAGTTTATTATTAGCCCAGGTATGACCGCTGACTTGCTGGCAGTGGGTAAAGAATACCCTGTACCTTACTTACCCGCTGTAGCAACTATCTCTGATATTTTATTGGGTATGGAGTATGGGTACGATCATTTTAAGTTTTTCCCTGCTGAAGTAAACGGTGGTATCAAAGCGTTACAAGCCTTTGGTGGCCCGTTGCCTGATATTCGTTTTTGCCCAACTGGCGGCATTGGTGAAAAAAACTTTCGTGATTATTTAGCGTTACCTAATGTGTTGTGTGTTGGTGGATCTTGGATCGTACCAAAAGATTTAGTAAAAGCGCAGAAATGGGATGAAATTACAGCGTTAGCAAAATCGGTGAGTACTATCTAAATCGGTTAGTACTATCTAAATCAGCGAGTGCTATCTAATCGTGTGAGTGATATCTAGAATTGTTAGTACGCCCTAATGCTGGCCATCTAAATGTCATGTTGCTAGATAAACCTCTGGAGCGAATTCGCCCAGAGGTTTTTCATTATATGGTTTTAGGTGTTCTTATAAGCTTACAGGTTTTCTTCTGCAAATTCTGCTAAACGGCTCCTTTCAATGCCATTGACATGCATAACACTGGCGTAATTAAAGACTTTGCATTTTTCAACTAAGTACGTCAGCCCTGATGTTAATGGATTTATGTATTTATTATCTATTTGGGCTAGATTGCCTAGGACAATAATTCGAGAGTTTGTGCCGACACGAGTAACAATGGATTTTAATTGAAATTGTGTGAGCCCTTGGGCTTCATCAATGATTATAAGTGCGTTATTAAAAGACCTGCCCCTCATAAAGTTTAACGACTTGAATTGAATATTGGCTTTCTGTTTTACATAATCAATGCTGCTGAATGAGTGCTCATCTGCACCATGCAAAATCTCTAAATTATCATCAAATGCGGCTAACCAAGGCGCCATTTTCTCTTCTTCCGTGCCTGGTAGAAAGCCAATGTCCTCCGCCATAGGCGGTGTAGAGCGAGCGACAATGATTTTGTTAAACCGTTTTTCCTCCATGGTAACTTGCAGTGCGTAAGCTAAAGCCAATAGTGTTTTTCCTGATCCTGCTGGTCCTGTCATAATCATTAAGTCTGAGTTTTCATGGCGCAGGAGATAGAAGGCCATCGCCTGTTCTAGATTTCGCGGATGGATTCCCCAAAAGCTTTGATGCATTAAGCTTTGTTTATTTATATCAAGAAGGTAGATGTGTTTATCATCAATGTTGCAAATAAAGCCGACAAAGTCCATATCGTCGATAATGAACATATTTGGGTAGAATGGATCGATAGCATATTTTGGGATTAGGTGGATAGTGTGCCTACCATGTTGCTCTGTTTTAACCTTTTCTATGCTGTCCCAAAAGCTGCCAGAAAAATGAGTATAACCTTTGCTTAGAAGATCAACATCGTCGAGCACCTTATCTTTTCGATAGTCTTCAACGCGCTCTAGGCCTGATCCTTTGGCTTTAATTCTCATGTTGATGTCTTTGGTTACCAAGCAGACATTATCTCTTGGCTGAGTGGCTTGTAGGCTCAAAGCCACATTAATAATACGATTGTCGTTTGCATGGTCGTGATTGCTGTTTAAAAAAGGCACATTATCAATTTTAGCAATTTGTTGATCAGGGTAAATGGCTAGGTTGCCAAGGCTTTGTAGTGTGGTGTTTGTAGCGTTTGTGGTATTTGGGTGAGTATTAATAGGGACGCCTTCCAGAAGCTCTTTGGGGGCGGCATGACCAACAATTCTGTCAATGGTATTAATCGCCACTCTTGCTTCTCTACTGACGTCTTTATCACGACGATCTTTGATGACATCAAGCTCTTCTAATACTGTCATAGGGATAACCACTTTGTGTTCGCCAAAAGCAAATATCGCAAGCGGATCGTGCAGTAAAACATTGGTATCAAGTACGTATATTTTTTCCATAATGCGTCTCCCTTGTAGAAGTTGCTCTTATTGATCAACCTCTAAGACTGGTTAAATACAAGTGCTTTTCTAGATAATTAATGGACCTTCATATTATGTAACTCGATAAAAGCCGCCGTCAGGCGAGAGCGGATCTCTCAACCACTTTGCTTATTTAATATGAAATAAGTTTATGACAGTTTTGTAAAAAGCGTAAAAATGTTTGTTATTTATTTGTAATTTATAGACTGAATGTATGATAGTAGGAGCAACTGGATGAGCAAAAAAAACCGCCATGAGGCGGTTTTTATAGTAGACAGATTGCCCAGTTTGACTATTCGTCAAGGAAGCTGCGTAAATGTTCAGAGCGGCTAGGGTGGCGGAGTTTGCGAAGTGCTTTCGCTTCAATTTGACGAATACGTTCTCGTGTTACATCAAATTGTTTACCAACTTCTTCCAATGTGTGATCGGTATTCATATCGATACCAAAACGCATTCTAAGCACTTTTGCTTCACGAGCGGTTAAGCCTGAAAGTACTGACGTAGTTGCTTCACGTAGACCTTCAATGGTGGCCGTGTCAATCGGAGATTCAGCCCCATCGTCTTCAATAAAGTCGCCTAAGTGAGAGTCTTCATCATCACCAATAGGGGTTTCCATTGAAATAGGTTCTTTCGCGATTTTTAATACCTTGCGAATTTTGTCTTCAGGCATATCCATGCGAACAGCAAGCTCTTCAGGTGTGGCTTCACGCCCCATCTCTTGCAGCATTTGGCGAGAAATACGGTTCAGCTTATTGATTGTTTCAATCATATGAACGGGGATACGTATTGTTCTAGCTTGGTCTGCTATGGAGCGCGTGATGGCTTGTCGAATCCACCAAGTAGCGTAAGTAGAGAACTTATAACCGCGACGGTATTCAAATTTATCAACGGCTTTCATCAAACCAATGTTACCTTCTTGGATTAGATCTAAGAATTGTAAGCCACGGTTAGTGTATTTTTTAGCAATCGAAATAACCAAACGTAAGTTGGCTTCAACCATTTCTTTTTTTGCACGACGAGCACGAGTCTCACCGATAGAAATACGACGATTGATTTCTTTTAGCTCAGCGATGCTTAACCCGCTGTCTTTTTCGATATTGCGGAGTTTGCGTTGACTGCGCATAAACTCAGCTTCATTTTCCACCAGACCTTCAGAGTAGCGAGCACCGGAATTGATTTGCTCAGCCAGCCATTCGGTATTGGTTTCGTTACCAGGAAAACGTTTTAAAAACTCTGTTCTTGGCATGTGCGATTTACGAACGCAAACGTGCATGATACTACGCTCTTGGTCTCGTACTTTGTCCATGCGTGAGCGTACACGATGCACAAGTTCATCAAACATTTTTGGCACAAGTTTGATGGGTGCAAAGTTGATGCTTAATTCTTCTTGCTTTTCTTTTACTAGAGGGTCTTGACGGTTGCGAGTCTCAAGTAAGACGTTTAGTTCCGCATAAACACGTTCAATTTCATTGAATCGACGTGCTGTCTCTTCTGGATCTGGACCGCTTTCTGTCTCTTCTTCATCGTCGTCATCTGAATCTTCATCGTCAACAGCGTCATCGTCAGATTCGAGCTCAACTTCTTCTACAGCGGGCTCATCAAAAATCGGCTCTTCGCCGTCACCATCAATGAAACCACTAAATATATCGCTTAGACGACCTTCTTCTTCTTGAACTTTTGCATAGGCATCAAGTAGAACATCGACGGCACCGGGGTAGTATGAAACGGACGACATTACTTCGCGAGTACCTTCTTCGATACGCTTCGCAATGGCTATTTCTCCTGCTCGGGTAAGCAGTTCAACTGTCCCCATTTCGCGCATGTACATGCGGACAGGGTCTGTTGTGCGAGTAACATCGCCTTCAACGGCGGCCAGTGCGGCAGCCGCTTCTTCAGCCGCCGCTTCATCTGTAGAATCACCTTCTTCCATGATAAGGCTATCTTTATCAGGAGCATATTCAGAAACCACAATGCCCATGTCATTGATCATGGCAATGATTTCTTCAACCTGTTCTGGGTCAGAAAGGTCATCAGGAAGGTGATCATTAACTTCGGAAAAGGTTAAATAGCCCTGTTCTTTACCTTTAGCGATCAGCTCTTTGAGACGTGACTGTTGAGTGTCTGGCATTCGACAACCTATCGTTTGAAATACGTTTGGGAAAATAGCAAGCCGCGCATTATAGCAAAAACAAACGACCTTATCTAGATTTCTTCATGCTAAATATAAAGAAATTGGTTGTTAAGGGCGCTTTTTTTTGCGCATTTGCTCCATCCATTGACGGAGCTCTGTACGACTATCATTATCCTTTATGGTTTCGTTTCCTTGATTTTTCAACCTTTGGCTACTGGCATTTCTGCCTAGTCTTTCTTCCATTCTGTCGACAAAATCTATAACTTCTTGTTTTACATTGCTAATTTTAGACTTTGTGTGTGCGTCAGGGTGGTTTAATAAAAATAAAATAGCATTATAATTTTCATTACCGTGCCAATTTCCGAGTAAATTCCCTGTATTTTTATCGGGATACTTACTGAAGTAACGCCATACTTTACTGAAGAGCTGTATCTTTGGGTCTGGCTGACGTAGTAACGGATCTGATACATCAATTTCTTTTGCCACATGGGGGTGCAGTAAGAGGCAAAGGGTGGCGTTGTCTATTTGTGACAGCGGCGTTAAAGAGGACATTTTCGGAAAAGTAAAGTGGTCACTATCGACTGACGACTTTTTACCAAATGGCTTACCATTGAAGCCTTTTTTATTATTAAACGTGTTTTGTTTTGTGCTCTTCTTAAAATATCCGCTGTCTTCACGGGCGGGGGGGAGGTAAGGTTCGTAAGCTATATCATCATAATAGCCCACTGGTTCATCGTACTCGGGAGGCGTGTCATTATGATAGTGCTCCGAGTGGGCTGTGTTTGGGTCAGATTGTGCGGTGATGTATTTCGGCTTCGTGCTTGTAATAGCAAGTGATTCGGCATTGATTCCTGATTGCTCGGTAAGTTGTTTGATTAAAATAGATTTTAGGGTGCAATCTGGCATGCTTTGAATGTACTTCATTGCATTCTGAGCGAACTGAGCCTCACCTTCTTCGTCCGCGAGGGTAACTTCCTTACGAGCGTGATCAAATAAGACATGCGCCATTGAGGAGGAGTCTTCTAGGCGGTCGAGAAAAGCGTCTTTTCCTTCCTTTCTAATCAGCGAGTCAGGGTCTTCACCCTCAGGTAAAAAGAGAAAACGAACTTGTTTGCTGTCCTGCATCACGCTTAAGCTGGCTTCCAATCCTCTTATGGCCGCAGACCTTCCGGCTTTATCCCCATCAAAGCAGAGAGTGATTTTATTAACTAATTTAAAGAGCTTTTGAATGTGTTGGCTGTTTACCGAGGTTCCCAGGGTTGCGACAGAGTTGGTTACGCCGTGTTGGGCCAACACAATGACATCCATATAGCCTTCAACCACAATAATATGATCAAGGTTAAGTGTATTTTGCTTGGCTTCATATAAACCATAAAGTTCTTGGCTTTTATGGAATACTGGGGTTTCTGGTGAGTTTAAATACTTAGGTTTTTCATCGCCAAAGGCGCGGCCACCAAAAGCAATAACTCTGCCGCGAGAATCTCGAATAGGGAACATGATCCTATCGCGAAAACGATCGTAAAAATGCCCCGCTTGATCTTTCTTTTCAATCAGCATGCCAGCTTGAAATAGATGCTCTTGTGTTTCGGCTTTTTGGTCGAGACCTTTGATCAAATTATCCCAGCCCGATGGCGCAAAGCCTAGACCAAATACCTTGGCTATTTGTCCAGAAAGGCCACGGTTTTCAGAGAGGTAGCTTTTGGCTCTGGCTTTATCCGGATGAGTAATCAACTGGTTTTGGAAGAAGGTGGCGCTCTCGGTCAGTACTTTTAATAAGCCAGCATTCTGTTCATAGCGATCTGGTGCGCCTTGTTCTCGGGGGACTTCTAAGCCAGCTTCTTTGGCCAATACTTCAATGGATTCAACAAAATCGAGGTGATCATGCTCCATTAAAAAGGAAATGGCATTTCCCCCTGCGCCGCAGCCGAAGCAGTAATAAAATTGTTTGTTTGGGTTTAAGCTAAATGAGGGGGATTTTTCGTTATGAAAAGGGCATAAAGCGCTGTAATTTTGCCCGGTTTTCTTTAATGTTATGCGAGACGCCACCACATCAGTAATATCGGTTCGAGCTAAAAGTTCGTCAATAAATTGATCTGGTATACGTCCCGCCATAAAGAATACTCTTGAGTGATTAACCTAATAGTTTTTTAACCAATTTGCTGACTTGAGCGACATCGGCTCGGCCTTGTACTTGAGGTTTTACAATGGCCATAACGGCGCCCATTTGTTGCATGCTAGTGGAGCCTGTTTCATCAACGGCCGCTTTCACTATGCTTTCAACTTCATCATCGGTAAGAGGTTGAGGTAAAAATTCACGAATAATCTCCATCTCAGCTTGTTCTATTGCGGCAAGGTCGTCACGTCCACCATCAGTAAACTGCTGCACAGAATCTTTACGTTGTTTTACCATTTTGTCTAGAACGACTAAAGCACGAGCATCGTCGACTTCTACTCGCTCGTCCACTTCTATTTTTTTAAATTCAGACATAATGGTGCGAATCAGGGCGACACGAGCTTTTTCTTTGGCACGCATCGCCACTTTTAATTGATCGGATACGTTTTGCTTTAATGCAGACATGGGGAGCTCCTTTATTGTAGTAGGTCTAAAACAAAAAAAACGGCAAGTAAAAAATACTGGCCGTTTTCTCTGTTTATTTCAAAGCGATCAAAATAAACAAACGCTTGTGGATACTTCTAGTATTCAAAATGAATTGAGCTAGAGTTTAGCAATCCTAGTACAAACGTTGGAATTTACGTTGCTCACGAGAAACTTTCTTCGCGTGACGTTTAACGGCCGCCGCAGCAGCGCGTTTGCGAAGAGTAGTTGGTTTTTCGTAGCATTCACGACGACGAACTTCAGCAAGAACACCTGCTTTTTCACAAGAGCGTTTGAAACGACGTAGAGCGATGTCGAACGGTTCGTTATCTTTAACTTTAACAGCTGGCATGTATGTACCTTATAAATAATTAATGTTATGAATTTTTGTGATCACAAAAACACGGGCATCATACCTGTATTTTGTGGTGCTTTCAAAAAATAAGAGCACTCTGTGATCAAAGCGATCTTTTACTCTTAATGTGTAGACTCAATTACGGTAATAAATGTAAGAGAGTTCTGTTTCATGTCTATCTATAGAGTCGTCCGAATCCGTTTCGGAACAAAGAAAAATCACCTGCCTTTTAATTCATAATTTTAAACGTGCGGCATTATAGAGCCCTAAGCCAAATAAGTCTACTGAAAAGCTCAAACATATCGGATAAGTCATTTCAAGCTCGCTTATTTTTGGTCGTTTTCGTATACAATAAGGCTAACGTTTTCCTAAGAGATTAAAATAAATGATAGTGCTAGGTTTAGAAACCTCTTGTGATGAAACAGGGATTGCTATTTACGATACAGATAAAGGACTGCTATCCCATAAAATCTATTCTCAAATTGAGAAACACGCTGAATACGGTGGTGTGGTTCCTGAACTGGCTTCACGCGATCATATAAGAAAAACCTTACCGTTAATTGATGAGGTTTTACTTGAGGCGGGTATCACAAAGAAAGAACTAGAAGGCATTGCCTTTACCAGTGGTCCTGGTTTGGCAGGGGCATTAATGGCTGGCGCTACCATCGGTCGTTCATTAGCGTATGCTTTGAATATTCCTTCGTTAGGTGTGCATCATATGGAGGGTCACTTGTTGGCTCCTATGTTAGAAGAGCGCCAGCCTAAAATGCCATTCGTGGCTTTACTCGTCTCTGGGGGACACACACAACTTGTTCGAGTAGATGGAATAGGCCAATATAAACTATTGGGGCAGTCCCTTGATGATGCGGCCGGTGAAGCGTTCGATAAAGCCGCCAAAATGATTGGTATGCCTTATCCTGGTGGGCCACATATAGCGGCCCTGGCTAAGTTGGGGAGAGCCGATTCTGGCTTAAAATTTCCGCGTCCTATGACAGACAGACCGGGTTTAGATTTCAGTTTTAGTGGATTAAAAACGGCTTTTTTGACGGCGGTGCATGCGGCGCAAGATAAAGAGGCTTGTGACGAGCAATTTAAAGCCGACGCAGCACTTGCCTTTGAGCAAGCTGTTGTGGATACCTTAGTTATTAAGTGTCGTCGAGCACTTGAGCAAGAATCGCTTACACAACTGGTTATTGCTGGAGGCGTGAGTGCCAATGTACGACTACGTGATAAGCTCGAATCTCAGTTAGCAAAAATGAATTCGGGTGTTTTTTACGCTCGACCTGAGTTTTGTACTGATAACGGCGCCATGATTGCGTACGCTGGCGCTCAGCGTTTACAGGCCGGTCAATCGTCTCCTTTAAGCTTAACCATACGAGCTCGCTGGCCTCTATCTGATTTACCCGCTATCTAGGAAACGCTATGAAAGACACAGTATTTATTGAAGGTTTAAAAGTCGAAGCCGTTATCGGGGTTTATGATTGGGAAAAAGAAATAAAACAGATTCTATTCTTTGATTTAGAGATGGAACACGACAATCGTGTACCCGCAGTGAACGACGATTTAAGTAAAACGCTGGATTATGAGGCGATCTCGAATTTTATAACGGCGTTTTGCACAAACAATGTATTTGAATTGATTGAAACCTTGGCGGAGCGCTTGTGTGCCGAGTTGATGCAAGTGTTTGAGATAAACGCCATGTCTATGGCGTTAAGAAAACCAGGGGCGGTTCCTACAGCAAGTGCAGTAGGAGTGAAAATTTACCGTCAGAAATAAGGCATTGGAGACCGTTGTTTTGACGACTGTGCTTACCGACACTTTTTAAAAATAGGTTCGAATGGCTTATTTATAATCCATAAACTCCGTTTTCTTGTCTATTTTACCTCGTCTTGGCTTCACTCGTGATCGAGTGAAAAGACCTCCACTTGAATAAACCCGCTCAATGATTAATGTTTAACGAGCGGGTTTATTGATTCCAAAAGACTGTTTTGTTTGGCTAATTGAATCGCTTTACCTAACGCCTCGCCAACAAATCCCTGCTTGATAAAAGTGCTGCTACCAACAGAGGCTACTTGTTCTCGAAGTTGTAGCCAAAGTTGTAAATCGGTTTCTGTTATACTGGATAATACTTCCACTAACAGTTTGTAAGGCTGGGGTCGTTTAACGGCGCCAACTTGAGCGAGCCACGCTTCCCACTTTTGTGGGCTTAAAGGTAAGGTGTTTTGACTGACAAATTCACATACTTGCTGTGCCAAATTGGCAAATTGGTTAGGGACTTTGGCTCTTTTTTGCAATGCTTTTAAGGGTTCTGCAGCGGATTCAGAGCACAAGTAAGCCCATTTTTGAGGTGCGGTTGACTGTGTGAAGTGCGGCCATGCTGTTAAAGCAACAGGCCAAGTCAACTCAGGAAAAAGAATATCTAAGGCATCGCACTCTTGTAATACGTTAAAAAAACACTCGGGGTGAGCCGTTTGCAGTGATTTGTCTAGCTCTTTCCAGATACGCTCAGCCGACAAGCTTAGTAACTCGCCGGATTGACTGATTTGCCGCATTAAAGCCAGTGTCTCAGGCGCTATCGTAAAACCAAAAGAGGCAAATCGCGCCGCAAATCGTGCGATACGCAGCACTCGCAAAGGGTCTTCTATAAAGGCATCCGAAACATGGCGGAAGACCTTGTTAGCTAAATCTTGCCGGCCATTAAATGGATCGTGTATTTCCCCTAACTCATCTTTAGCAATGGCATTGATGGTGAGGTCTCGCCTTAATAAATCCTCTTCTAATGATATATCAGCTGAAAAATCACAAATAAAACCCGTATAACCTTGGCCTTGTTTTTTCTCTGTGCGAGCAAGCGCGTACTCTTCTTTTGTTTTAGGATGGAGAAAAACGGGGAATTGCTTGCCGACTTGAGTATAACCTTGGGTTAATAACGCTTCTGGAGTAGTGCCTGTAACAAGCCAGTCTTTGTCCACAACATTGAGGCCAAGAAGCTCATCACGGACCGCTCCGCCAACTAAAAACACCGTTCTTTTAGGCATGAAGTTATCTTTACTAAAGGTTAATCTTGTGAGCACTGATCTGGGAATACGGCACTCCATTGACCAAAGCCACCGTTTAAAGAGTACACTTCTTTGAAGCCCTGGTCAGCCAAGAAGGCCGCCGCATTTTTACTGCTGTTGCCATGATAGCAGCATACAATAAGAGGCAATGATTTATCGGACTCGGCGATGTAAGCACCAATGTTATCATTATTCAGATTGAATGCATTGTTCATGTGGCCTGATTGGAAGCTGATATTATCTCGAATATCAACAATTAAAGCGTTGTTTTCAATAAGGGGGAGGGCGTCGTTAATATCGATGCACTTATAAGTCATTACTGGGTCCTTTAATTGAGCATGGCGTGCTAAAAAGTTGCCAATCATCAAGGCGAATCGCTGTTAAGCTTCCGCCCCAAACGCAACCTGTATCTAAAGCATGTATATTGGGGTGATCTACTTTACCTTCAAGAGCGGCCCAATGACCAAATATAACATGGCACTCTTTTGGCAACTTTGAAGGATAGGTAAACCAAGGTGCATAGTTTTTTAAGGCGGTTAATGGACCTTCTTTCGACTTCAAGTCGAGCTTTCCTGATGGCTTACAGAAACGCATACGCGTAAGGTAATTAACAATGGCTCTTAAACGCGTCATTCCGGTTAATGACTCGTCCCATTTCTCTGGCTTGTTGCCATACATAATAGCAAAGAATTCATCGGCCTGATCACTTTGTAGGACGGCTTCAACCTCTTGAGCGTATTGCAGGGTTTCCTCTAAGTTCCAACAGGGTGGAATGCCTGCGTGAGACATAATGGCATGAAACGATTTATCGTAATAGCAAAGTGGTTGAGCTTGCAACCAACTAAGAAGTTGATCCCTGTCTGGTGCATTTAGAATCTCTTTTAATGTGTCACTTTTTTTAAGTCGTCCAAAGCCGCGGGACAAGGCTAAAAGGTGTAAGTCATGGTTACCCAGAATAACTTTTGCTTTATCACCCAGAGAATGGATAAAGCGTAAGGTTTCTAGCGATTCCGAGCCACGATTAATTAGATCGCCAGCGAACCATAGCTCATCATGCTCTGGTTGGAACTGAATCGTGTCTAACAATGTCAGTAAAGGAGTCAAACACCCTTGTAAATCGCCAATTGCGTAGGTCGCCATAAATACCTCTTAATGTACTTGATTCGGTACCGCAAGAGTAAATGGAGGTATTTCCGCTAAAAACTCTGTGCCGTCATCAGAGATCATTTGGTAGCGGCCCTGCATTGTGCCTACCATAGTATTCAAAATAGCGCCGCTGCTGTATTGGAAGCTCTCACCTGGTTGTAATAAAGGCGTTTCTCCAACAACCCCCGGGCCTTTTACTTCTTGTACTTGTTCATTACCATCGGTAATAATCCAATGTCTTGAGAGCAGCTTCGCGGCTTGCTGACCTTGGTTTTTTATAGTGATGTGATAAGCAAATACAAAACGTAAATCTTCAGGTAAAGACTGCTCTTCTATGTAGTTCGAAACGACATCGACAGTAACCTTGTGGGTCATTCTACAGTCCTTTTTGTTCTAAATGGTTGCAAATACGAACATAATCACCAACGTCCAATCGTTCTGGCCTAAGTGTAGGATCAATGTTCAGAGTGTCAAAATCTTGATCGTCTAAGACGCCCTTGAAATTGTTTCTCAGCGTTTTTCTACGTTGTTGAAAACCGGTTCTTACTGTGGTTTCAAGGAGTTCGATGTTATTGGCAAAGTGAGGTAAATCTTTATATGGCGTCATTCTCACGATCGCAGAGTCCACTTTTGGCGGTGGGTCAAACGATTCTGGGCCGACAATAAAAAGCGCTTCAACTTGGCAATAATATTGCGTCATAACACTTAGGCGGCCATATAAACTATCACCTGGTCTGGCGGCTAAGCGGTCCACGACCTCTTTTTGCAGCATAAAATGCATGTCTTCAATGACATTAGCTTGGCTTAATAAGTGGAAAATAAGGGGAGTCGAAATGTTATAAGGCAGATTGCCTACAACACGAATAGGGCCGTCCGCCGCCAATGAAGAAAAATCAAACTTCATGGCATCCGCTTCATGTACTCTAAGGTCAGGAAAACGAAACAGATTCACTTTCAATATCGGTATTAAGTCGCGGTCTAATTCCACCACGTCCATTTCTTTGGTAACACTGATAATGCCTTCTGTTAACGCGCCTTTACCAGGCCCAATTTCGACCAGTCTTTGGCCTTCTTTTGGCGCGATACAGGCAACAATCCTGCGAATGACGCCATAATCATGTAGGAAGTTTTGTCCGAATCGTTTTCTTGCTTTATGTGCTTGTGGTTTGCTCATTTAGGAAACTTTTTTTGAGTTATTGGCCATATCAATGGCGTAATTAATAGCAACTTCTAAGCTGCCATGATTTGCGTTTCCGCTGCCAGCAAGATCGAGTGCTGTTCCATGATCAACGGAGGTTCGTATAATGGGTAACCCCAATGTAATGTTTACGGCATTACCAAACCCTTGGTATTTTAACACAGGTAATCCTTGGTCGTGATACATTGCAAGAACGCAGTCGCAACTCTCTAAATGCTTTGGCGTAAACAAGGTGTCAGCGGGTAATGGGCCAACTAAATCCATGCCTTCTTTACGGAGGCGTTCTAATGTCGGTGTAATGATTTCAATTTCTTCATGTCCTAAATGCCCCTCTTCACCTGCATGAGGATTCAGACCACAGACTAAGATTTTTGGGTTAGCTAATGCAAATTTCTCAACCAGTTCTGTATGCAGTGCATGAATTACTTGCGTTAAACTGTCTTGTGTAATGGCATCGGCAACGTCTCTTAACGGTAAATGTGTCGTTGCCAGTGCGACCCGCAATGACGGTGTTGCGAGCATCATGACCACTTGATCAGATTGGGTTAATTGTTGAAAAAACTCGGTATGACCACTGAAATGCACTCCCGTTTCACAGAGAATACCCTTGTGAACTGGAGGCGTGACGATAGCGTCGAACTTTCCATTAATGCAGCCTTCTCCCGCGACTTTGAGTGTTTCTAGTACATAAGGGGCATTAGTAACATCCAGTACCCCTGGGGTAACAGTCTTTTTCAGTGGTATGCGTTGTACATATATATGGCCACCGGAATGCTTAGGTAAAGTCGTTACATCTTCAACTACCTGTATGTTCGCATTGAGACCAAGCTGCTTTGCTCTGGCCTCCAACAAATCTGGGTCCGCCAAGACGATGAGCCTTCCCATGAAGGTTTTTTGTAAGCCACTGAGGATAATATCAGGGCCGATACCAGCAGGTTCGCCAGAAGTAATCGCAATAATCGGTAATGTCATCTAAAAGACCCTATTAAGTACTCGTACAAAGTGTGTGCATTATTTTATGTCGATAAATGCCTGACTTTTTAATTCATCAAGCCAATTACTTAATACTAGGTCTTGTTTTTGAGCGATAAGAGCACGTTCCGCATTCTCTTTTTTGACTTTATCACTTACATCAGCACTACGGCGACCGTCAACTTGAACGATATGCCAGCCGAAGTTAGTGCGAAAAGGACGGCTGAACCGACCAACAAACGTTTGATTCATGGTTTGTTCGAATGGCGGTACCATTGCTCCAGGAGCGACCCAGTCTAGGTCACCACCTTTTAGCGCGGAGCCTTCATCTTCACTGTATTCTTTTGCTAGGGTCGCAAAATCTTCACCTTTTTCTAGGCGTCTATATAAGTTCTCTGCAAACTCTTGGGCCTGGCTGACACTGCGAATGGCGTTGGGCTTAATCAGAATGTGCCTTGCTTTCGTTTGTTTTTGCAATTCAACATCAGAGACTCTTTTATCGACTACCCATAATAAATGAAATCCCGCATTACTTTGAATTGGGCCATAAAAGGGACCGTATCCAGTAGAAAGGGCTCTGACAAATAATGACGGCAGTTCATTGGTAGGTCGCCATCCTAAATCGCCACCTTGAACGGCCGCCGAGCCATCTGATTGACTAATGGCCAAACGGATAAAATCCTCTTCAGTTTGAATGACAGACGCAATCTCTTTGATTTTTTCTTCCGCCTTAACGGTGTCTTTTGAACGCACCAATAAATGTCTCAGATGCACTTCGTCTTTTGACTGCGCCAAACTTTCTGGGGAGTTAAGGAAGTCATCAATTTCAAGGTCTGTAATGGTAATGCGTTCTTTGATGACTTGTCTTTTGATATTAGTCATTAATATTTCGTTTTCAATTTGAGTACGATAACGGTTGTATTCTATGCCTTGTTGTTGCAAAGCTTGTTTAAAACCGACTAAATCCGTTCTCATTTTACTGGCCACGCTAAGTATGGCACGGTCAACATCGGCTGGGCTAACGCGAATCCCGGCTCTGTTGGCATAATTAGATTGCACATACTCATCAATCATTGACGTGAGTATTTGTCGGCGAATGTCGGCATTATAAATACCGTTTGGTACTCTTTCTCTAATAATGCGAAAGCGAGTTTCGATATCACTTTCTAAGATCGCTTCAGAGTTAACGATGGCGGCAATACCATCAATTTTTTGAGGTGCCGCAAAACTTGTTTGAAAAGGCGTTAAAAAGAGTAAAGTGCCTAAAATAGGGAGTATTTTTTTCATGTTTAATATCCGGTTTTTCCATCGTTCCAGTACTCAGAGGCGATATTATCAGTGCTACTAGCACTGCCAACGCCACTTAAACTGCGTAAAATAAATTGTAAATAGATGCCTTCATCAAATTGATTATCGTCATCTCTAGTGAGCTGGTAGCTAAATGAAAGCTTTAAACAGCAGTTTTCAAAGCCAAAGCCCGCTACTTTCTTAGTGTCTTCATGTTCCACCCAGTCATAAGTGTGTTGATAAAGAAAATGCCAATTATCATCTAAAGGAACAATAGTCTGGAAATCCAGTTGTTCTAAATCGGTATCACGGGTCTTTTTATCGACTGTTTTTAAATAACTGCTTTTTACAACAACCCCACTGTCCGATCTCAATTGCATAGAAAGCTGCCCAAGATCCAATAAGTTAATGTTTGGGTCATAGTTTACATTCGCTGTGATACTTAAGCTGTTAGCCTCTTTATAAGAAATTGCACTTAAAAGGGAACTGGTGTTATTTTTGTTGATATCACTGGTTGATGAGCCATCGACATCAATTTCTCTGTCTGCTAAATATAAAATCTGGCCTAATTTAAATCCCCATCGTTCCTGATTATTTGAGTCAAAAACATAGCTTTCAAGCCCTAGTGTAACTTGTTCTGTATCTCCCACTCTATCATTACCACTAAAACGCTTATGAGAAAAGGCATTGTCATAGAGTAAAACAGGCTCACTGGTATCAAAATTAGGCAGATTATCCTGGTTTTTAAAGGGTGCGTTTAAATAACTTATTTTAGGTTCAAGAGTTTGAGTCCAGTTTTTGTTATCGACAATAAAGCGCCGATCAAAGGCCATGTTTGCATCCACATAATGTGAAATGTGATTGATTCCTTCCGAGCTATTTGAACGACCGTCATAGCGATTCAAATCGTAAGCACGAAACTGTTGTAACATTCCTGGTGACAAGGAGCCCCACTGATTCTGAAAGTTAAGAGCGATCGATTGATTTAACGCAAACCGTTGGCCGTCAGTTTGGTTTTCATCTGGGTCGTAAAAATCCGTGTATTGCGCCGTTGGTTTATAGTCTAACAGGGTATTTGAATAGCGATAGGAGGTATCGAACCTAGGACGCCATTCAAAGGGTTGATCAATGCTATCAAGTGGTGTTTGATAGGTTTTTATAGCCGCAGTTGCTGTGAGGTTTCCTTCATTGAAGTTAACGTATGCTTGTCTTTGATAATTATCTTTATCCGATAAATTAATGCTGGTTTGAGATGGAAAGTCGTTGTCGGCATTGACTTGTTCTAGAATAATACCCGCCGTAAATTGATCATTGATTGTTTGTGTTGAAGTCAATTTTCGGGCCGTTTGACGGCCGTCTTTTTGATGAAAAAAGTCACTTTCTTCGTATTGTGTTAAGCCGTTTCTCGATAAGTGTCGAAGCTCAATATCGAGGCCTTCACCTTCATTTTCAATAAAGTGGGGCGTGATTGTCGCATCGTAGTTAGGTGCAATATTCCAATAGAAGGGCGCAGAAAATCCAATGCCTTTACTGTTTGAGTAACTGAAGTCTGGAAATAAAAAACCAGTATGCCGCTCATTGTCTAGAGGAAAGCGTAACCAAGGTATATAGAAAATAGGGAAGTCACTTACCTTAATTTGCACATGCTTTGCTGTACCAAACCCCGTATTGGGGTTCAGTACGATAGACGATCCGAACAGTTTCCAGCTGCCACTATTTGGCTCGCAGGTCGTGTAGAAACCTTCTTCAATGAAAATAACGCCCTCAGAGTCTTTAATTAAGCGCTCAGCTTGCCCGTGCGAACCAGAGCTATGACGTAAAAAACGGGCTTTCTCAAAGCGTGTCTCTAAATTGGTTTCAGGGTCCGCCAAAAAGGTTTTCTGGCTGCGAATCAGTTGGCCTTTTGAGCGTAGCTCTACGTCACCTTCGGCTTGGTAATATACGCCTTTTTTACCTAGGATGTTTTCTGCTTTTAATGACTGTTGAGGCTGGATAAGTTCGGCCGCACCCTCTAAATATAAAGTGCCATCCGGTGTCTTATAGATTAGATCTGCACTTAAGTTTGTATTGCCGTTGTGACTGCTTTGCCAAGCATCAATATATTGGCCTCGGCAATATTGCTTGACGGTGGATCTTTGTTCTTGAGTTAATGCCTCTGTTGGCAACCAGTCCCATTCAGCACCATTAACATGAGGGATAATGAAAAGACCTTGAAAAATTAACGCACAAGCGGGAATAAATCGACTGATGCACGGTATACTAATATTTTGCGGTAGATAGCCCATTAATGGTGTAATTCCCTTATTGGGGTTAATAAATAACTAAATGATAATCTAACCAAGCCTATGTGGGCTACCGATTACTGGAGAAAATTTCGCATGTGGAAAATAGTTGGCGCTGTAATAGGGTATTTATGGCTTGGTGTTTTTGGTTTGATTGGAGGTTTAATCATTGGCCATACGGCTGATCGTACACGTCGTCCTATGATATTTCATACAAGAGCCAGTAGAGAAAACCTTAAACAACAGCAATCCGTCTTCTTTCAGACACTGTTCTTGTTAATGGGTAGACTGGCCAAAGTGGATGGTCATGTCTCTTCATCAGAGATTCAAATTGCAGAAGCCATTATGCAAAGAATGGGATTGTCTTCCTTGGCTCAACAGGAAGCAAAACGGTTATTTAATGAAGGTAGATCGGCTAACTTTGATTTAGTAGGGGTGTTGAATCACTTCCAACAAATTATGGGGCCGAATAGTGTTTTGACTCGACAGCTTATCGAGGTTTTATTGGTTTGCTCATATGCTGACGGCCACTTCAGCGTAGAAGAAAAATCGTTTGTATCACAAGTCTGTGCTCATTTAGGGATTAGTGTGGCGGAATTTGAAGCTTTACATATTCAAATTAAACAGCAAGCGCAATTTAATCAAGGACGAGCGAATGGCCAAACAAGCGATACCGATTTGTTGAAGTCGGCTTATGAAGCATTGGGCGTAACAGCGGATATGACGGATGCGGAAATTAAAAAAGCCTACCGTAAATTAATGAGTAAAAACCATCCTGACAAACTGGCCGCTCAAGGGTTACCTGAAGAGATGCTGACGCTGGCTAAACAGCGTACACAAGAAATTCAATCGGCGTATGAGCTTATTAAAAAAGCCCGCAAATAATCACAGTCGATCGGACCCTTTACACTCCTTCATCTTGTAAAGGGTCTTCACTAAAGAGGCTTTTATTCACCTTTGGTAAAGGTCTCGTTTGATCTGATTGATGGGTATTCTGTTTCAAAAAACCCCAAACTCGTTGCGTCAGTCGCTTTTCTCCGAGTGCGCCATAGCGCCTGTTTTTCGGCGCTTTTATTTGTATGTAAGCATCTGATTTTGAGACTCTTTTTTTAGATGCTGATAATCGATATTGCGCAAATCGATTGTTTTTATCGTGCGTGTCAAAATAATAATCCAATACGGGTAAACGGACCACCTCGATTAACTCTGCAATTTCATAATCGCTAAAAGGCGTCGGAGAAACAGGCTCAATTAACAGTAGCGCACTGCCTGATATAGCGTTATCGACCGCATACTTTAATGCGTATGCGCCACCTGAGCCATGCCCCAGAAAAACCAATCGGTTGTAACCTTTTTCTTGTAAATGTTGCCTAGCTAGCTCAATTCGGTTAAAAACAATCTCTTCATTAGGCAGTGTTTTTTCTCCCTCCTGGGGTTGTGTGCTTGTATTTTCGTCTGAGTTTCCAGTGGCGTTCTCTCTGTTTGGTAAAGAAGGCAGCTCAAAACGCTTTGTGGTATCGGGTATTTCGATAGATAAGGTGCACCAACTGTTATCAATCAAACTGTTGCGGATGGGGCTGATGACTTGTGGCCAATCAGGGTGTTCATTATTACCGTGTAGTAAAAGTATGCAGCCTTGTGGGTCTCCTGTTGTCGACTCTCGAAAAAGGCCTAAAAACGCATCGTTAGGAGATTCAATGGTTTCGATTTCATGCGCTCTGTTGATTGAAATTGACGCAATTAAGGCGTTAATTCGCTGCGCCTGTGGGCTGGCAAGATCAATCGCCTCACGAGTACCACCGGTTGCGGCACTCTGAGCGGGTGGTGTTTCGGTTTCATCATCTTCAGCCGCTAGAGTCGTCAAAGAAAGAATCAGACCCGTAGCAAAGGTGATTAACTGGAAAAAGCCACGTTTTTTAATCGCTATCATAAATACTTATCTTACTTGCCTTGTTAGAATATGGATAATTTTAGCCCAATCTGATCACGGAGTTTACTATGAACGATTTTTTTATCGCGCCTTCTATTTTGGCCGCCGATTTTGCTCGACTTGGTGACGAAGTTGACCAAGTATTAGCCGCAGGGGCGGACATTATTCATTTTGATGTAATGGATAATCATTACGTACCCAATTTAACGATTGGACCTATGGTCTGTAAAGCGCTTCGTAAGCATGGGGTAACCGCAGAGATCGATGTTCATCTTATGGTAAAGCCAGTTGATAGCATGATAACGGACTTTTTGGCTGCAGGAGCAAGTTATATTACCTTTCACCCTGAAGCGTCTGAACACATCGACCGCTCATTGCAATTAATACGCGACGCTGGCTGTAAAGCCGGTCTAGTGTTTAATCCTGCAACGCCTCTGCATCATATGAAACATGTTATGGATAAGCTAGACATTGTCATGTTGATGTCGGTTAACCCAGGGTTTGGTGGTCAAAAGTTTATTCCAGAAACCTTGGAAAAACTAAAAGAAGCGAGAGCATTGATTGACGCAAGTGGTTACAACATTCGTCTAGAGGTTGATGGTGGTGTAACGCAAGACAATATAGCTGAGATCGCTGCGGCAGGAGCCGATACCTTTGTCGCTGGATCAGCAATTTTTGGTAAGCCAGATTACAAACAGGCCATCGATTCCATGCGATCCTCTTTAAAAACGGTGCGCGCATGAGAGTGCCGAATAAACTAAATGAATGGTTTGACGATTGGCCTGAACTTGTCTGTCTAGACCTTGATGGAACGTTAATAGACAGTGTGCCTGACTTGGCTCAAGCGGTCGATCACGCCTTGCTGCAAGCGGGGGCAAATCCGGCTGGTGAAGACCGAGTGCGTACATGGGTTGGATTTGGTGCCGCAAAATTGATAGAGCAAGCTATGCAGTGGGCCGATCTTCCCAACGAGTTGGCCGAGAATTGTTATCGAGATTTCTTATTGTATTATCGTGACCACTTAACAGAAAAAACCACGTTATACCCTAATGTGGTGCAACTGTTAAAAGCCTTTAAACGTGCAGGCATCCCAATGGCTCTGGTCACGAACAAACCCAGTGTATTTGTCCAGCCAATATTAGAGCACTTTGCAATCAGTGAGTATTTTTCTTGGCAGCTTGGTGGTGATACCTTAGAAGAAAAGAAACCTTCACCTATGCCATTATTGCATTGTTGTGAAACGGTTGAGGCCGACCCTAAAAACTGTCTTATGATAGGCGATTCCATTACCGATCACAGGGCGGCAACGGCAGCAGGTTTCAAAAGCATGTTGCTAACCTATGGCTATAATCAAGGAATTGATTTGCTCTCCTTGGGCGCTGATCTGGTTGCAGATGATTTGACTGAGCTACTCATTTAAACCAGACCCTCCTTAACCATTTGATCGGCACCGTGTTACTGCGTTTGTGGTACGGTGCTTTTGCATTGAATCGCCGCAATCGTGATAGTCATTTGTCGCTATTAAGCTTTATGAATCGATGCCTCTTCGTTCGCTTTCGTTTCGCTCTCTTGTGACAACAGCATGTCTTCTTGCTGTGCTATATGCAAAGTTTGTGTTGGGTAAGCAATCTCAGCGCCATGATCAGTAATGATGTTCATAACACGTAATAAAACATCTTGTTTTACCTTGTGGTAGTGCACCCAGTTAACGGTTTTCGTAAAGGTGTAAATAAAGAAGTCCAGAGACGAAGGGCCAAATTTATTGAAATTAACAATCAGCGTTTGTTTCTCATCAATTTCATCATGTTCTTCTAACATGGTTCTTACGTGTTCAATAATTTTGGCGATGTGACTGGCGTCGTCATAACGAATTCCAATGGTTTCGTATATACGACGATGTGTCATGCGAGATGGGTTCTCAACAGAAATCACTGAAAAAGTAGAGTTAGGTACATAAAGAGGGCGCTTATCAAACGTTCGAATGCGAGTTTGTCTCCAGCCAATATTCTCGACAGTACCTTCAATTTCTTTGTCTGGAGAGCGTACCCAATCACCTACTGAAAATGGACGATCCAAATACACCATTAAGCCGCCAAAAAAATTGGCTAATAGATCCTTTGCAGCAAAACCCACGGCAATACCACCAACACCACCAAACGCCAATACGCCAGAAACACTGTAGCCAAGAGTCTGTAAAATAACCAATAAGCTGGTGATTGCAATGGAAGCACGCAAGAGTTTACTAATGGCTGATGCCGTCGTCAGATCCATTGGCTGTTTCATTTTTTCTGGAGAAACCAGAATGTATTCGCTGTTTTTAACTAAACGAGTAATAAACCAGGTAATAAGAGCAATGACACCCACTTGCCTGATGTTATCAATGACAGTAACCATCTGTGGGGCTAATTCTTTTTCGGAAATCTCAAACGCAAGTGCAAAGCCAATGAGCCAAATGGCCGATGTGAAAGGCTTATGCGCGGCATTCAGAATGGCGTTGTCCCAATAGGTCTTAGTGCGTTCTAATTGTTTGTCGATACGAAGAAATAATCGATTAATGATAAAGTTTAAAATTAGGGTAACAGAGACAATAAAAAAGATTTTGGTAATCCAGTTTACTTGACTCTGCCCTAAACCAACCAGTTCTTGTAAGGTATCCCAAGTCATTTTATTACCTTCAATAATTAACGCGATTTATCTTAGATTAAAAACAAGGTTCCTAAGCCTAGGAAGGCAACAAAACCAACAATATCAGTGACGGTGGTAAGTATCACGGAACCAGACAAAGCAGGGTCTAATTTGAGCTTGTCTAATAGTACCGGAATCAGCACACCTGACAGTGCCGCCATAATAATATTCACAACAATCGCCATCCCGATGACGCATCCTAGGGCAAAACTTTCAAACCACCAAGCGGAAATGATACCAATGACAATAGCCCAAACAAATCCATTTAAACCACCAACACGTAACTCTTTGTCTAACAATGAAAATAAGTTGCTACGGGTTATTTGACCTAAGGCGAGACCACGTACAATAAGCGTTAATGTCTGGCTTCCGGCGATACCTCCCATAGACGCCACAACAGGCATAAGAACAGCAAGTGCGACTACTTGTTGTAATGTGGCCTCAAAAATACCGATGAAAGCAGACGCCAAGAAAGCCGTTAATAAATTGATACCGAGCCATAAACCACGAGTTCGAGCACTGCGTTTTACAGGGGCAAAAAGGTCAGACTCTTCGTTCAAACCAGCTGTAGACATTAACTGACCTTCAGACGTTTCTCGTAAAATCTCCATCGCCGAACCAATGTCAAAGCGCCCAAGTAAGGTCTGATTATCATCCAGTACAGGCAGAGCAATATGCCCAGAGCGTTCAACGGCGTCCGCACTTTTTACGACATCTGTGGCGGCAAGAAGCGAAGGGTAATCCTCTATCATTAGCTCTGAAATTGGTACGTGGGGCTGCGCAGCAATTAAGCTGTGGAATTTCACGCAACCGACCCACCGACCTGTTCGGTTCACTAAATAGATAACATCACTGTATTCTGATACTTCTTTTTTGAGTAAGCGTAACGCTTCGGAGACCTTGATGTTCTGTGACGCAATTAAAATATCGTGGTTAATCCAGTGACCCACCTCATCATCATCATAGGTGTTGGCTTGTTGATAGTATTCTTGTTGTTTCTTGTTCATGCGCTTTAGCGCAATATCAACCAATCGATCAGGCAGAGAGTCGTCAATTTCAAGGAGGTCTTCGGCTTCCATGTCTTTAAAGAGTAAATCAATTCTCTCTTCATCAAGCTCTCTTAAAATCAGAGCTCGGGCCTCTCCTCGTAACTCAACAAAAATATCGAGACGCTCCTCCTCTTTGATGGTGTCCCAAACTTGCATCCGTTGGTCAAGTGGTAAGGACTCTAAAGCAAGCGCAACCTCTTCCGGCTCTAAATCAGATAAGGCTCGGTTAATGTCTTTTTCAGATAGGTCTTCTACAATGAGGGTATCGACCAATTCGGCAACATTATTTTGCATGGTGTGTGCTCCTCATTTGTTTATAATAAAAACGCTTTGCTCCGCATCTCTTCTCTACAGGTTATTATGACGAGAGTCGTCAGTGCAACCTGAACGCCTAAATAAGATATTGTATTAAAAGAAATATTATCACTTTATCGAAGCGACTGAACCTGTTTTTTGTCGAGAGACGACGTCACTATGTTACCGATACCTTATGAAAATGAAGTGACAAAATTAGGTCTGCATAATGAAATTCTTCTAAATAAAAGTCTACGGTTATTGGATGTCTTTAGAAACGTAATTCACTTAAATATAGATTTACTGATAACCTACAGCTGTGTCGAGCTAATTATGAGTGATACAAATGACTCTCGGGTTGTGAGCGCCTCCTACTCCTTCAAATATCATGGGGGAGAAATTCATATCGACCAAAGGCTAAGAGGGGGAAGAAACGGTTAATTTTGCTCTAATCTTGTAAAGCTAACGGTTCCTATCTCTAAGCCTTGCAGAGAGGTAATAGTGAAAACACCCTCTTTTGCTTTGTATTGACGACCCACTTCTAAGACGGGCATCTCTTGTTTTAGAAAAGCAGAAAGTTTGCTGTTATCAACTGCGCCAATTCGAATCCCATAGGCTCTAGCGATATCTTCAAGAGTAGAAGAACCTTTTAAAAATAAGGTGCCGTTAGGCAAGTCTGTTGCAAGATTTGGCTCGATAGTAGAAAAGATGCAATCGACATAATCACGTAATCCAGGCTTAAGCACGATAAATAAATGGTCTTCAGGCAGCAGTTTTGTTGAACCCCTTGGTGGAAATACATCGTCTTGCCTAACGATCATGGCGACAACGGCGCCTTCGGGAAGTGCCAGCTGAAAAACAGTCAAATTGGATACTTTTGAGTTTTCTCCTAGGGTATATCTCACTATGTCAGCATCCACCTCGGCTAGAGCGGCCATTTCTAAAGTAACTGAAGGCGTGGCGGGTGGCGCTTCAATTAAGCCTAATTTTCTTGCCATCCAAGGCAGTGTTGAGCCTTGTAACGTGGCTGAAATTAGCACCACGAAAAATACGACATTAAAAAGAAGCGGGGCCTCAGGAAGTCCAAACAACAAAGGGAAGATGGCCAAAATAATAGGCACTGAGCCACGTAAGCCAACCCAAGCAACCAAACCTATCTCTCGTTTATTAAAACCAAAAAGAGAAAGCAGAGGTGCAACGGCAAGCGGCCTAGCAACAAATACCAAGACTAACGCTATTAATAACCCTTCTTTCCAGACATGAATCAGTGAAGACGGAGTAACGAGTAATCCGAGCATAACAAACATACTGATTTGGCAGAGCCACGCGAGGCCGTCGTGAAATAGGAAAGTGGCGCGTTGATACACAAAGCGGCCATTGCCAATAATCACCCCAGAAATAAAGATGGCTAAGAAACCGCTGCCTCCTAATGTGGCGGCCACACCGAAAGACAGCAAGCCACATGCGGCCACCATAACCGGATACAGCCCTGGTGCTTGTAAGGTGATCTTATTAATTAGCTTTAATGCTGGATAGCCAATGGCCAGGCCCACTAGGCTACCTATCCCCATTTGCTGGACAAAAAGCAATGCCAGTTCAAAACTAGGGGCATTATCCATAGTGATGATCTGTAAAATACCAATAGTGAGGAAAATCGCCATTGGGTCGTTGGACGCACTTTCAATTTCCAGAGTGGATTTCAAGCGAGGACTTAAATGAATGCCGGCCCCGCGCAAAATAGTGAAGACTGCGGCGGCATCTGTTGAGCCAACGATGGCGCCAAGCAAAAAGCCAATAAGCAATGGGAGATCTAGAATATACGCCGCGGCGGTGCCGGTAATACCAGCGGTAATGGCAACGCCGATGGTGGCTAATGCACTAGCGGGTTTCCATACTAGCTTGATTGAAGAAAGAGACGTTTGCAGGCCGCCATCAAAGAGAATCACCGCCAGGGCTAATGTTCCTAATGCATGGGCGGTTTGCACATCATCAAACTGAATTCGGCCAATACCATCTTCCCCCGCTAACATCCCGATCCCAAGGAAAATAACCAATACGGGCAAACCAATACGGGGGGAAAGTTTACTGGAAATGACTCCGGCAAATAAGAGTACAGCGGCAATTAAGATCTGATGATCAATGGCAAACATGCAAAGTCCTTTAATAAAAACACAGTGGGATAAGAATCTCTAATAGCATGGAGTTTGCCATGTAGGAAAGCATTCCTTACCCCGCTAATATCTTGATAAATAGGGGCATTTTAGAGATTTTCAATGACGAATCAGTACTTATACCGGGCTTTAGCGCTCTCATGAGGCGGATTTTTTCAACCTCAGTGTTTTATTTGATGCCTCTTATTATTTTAAACCAGTATAGCGGTTTGTGTTTAACTAGGCACTTTCGATAAGTCATTTTAGAATAGGCTTCTTAGCTCAATCATAAAATAGAGTCATTATTAAGTATGTTAATACCTTTGAAAGTGTACTGGTTTTAAAATGATTTTTTGCTTAAAAAATGAAAAAAAGTACGCAGTTTAGTTTTATTTGTAAAATCTATAGGTATGATCCTGCTTCATAAAAGAATTCACACTAGAAATAAGGCCATGGCTCCATGTTACTGATGATCGACAATTATGACTCTTTTACCTATAACCTGGTTCAGTATCTTCGTGAGCTGGGTAAAGAGGTTGTGATTTATCGAAATGATGAAATTACAGTCGAGGAAATAAGCGCACTTGCTCCTACGCATTTGGTTATTTCTCCAGGGCCTTGCACGCCAAATGAAGCCGGAATTTCACTCGCCGCGATTCAACATTTTGCTGGCAAAATTCCTATTTTAGGTATCTGTTTAGGTCATCAAAGTATTGGCCAAGTGTTTGGTGGAAATGTGATTCGGGCAAAACAAGTCATGCATGGGAAAACCTCTCAGGTTTATCATAATGGCCGCTCTGTATTTACCGGTCTACCGAACCCCCATATTGCAACACGTTATCATTCTTTAGTGGTTGATCAGCAGACATTACCAGATTGTTTAGAAATTACGGCTTGGACACAAGATGACTCAGGAAATATGGATGAAATTATGGGGCTTCGACATACGTCTTTACAGGTCGAAGGCGTGCAATTTCATCCGGAATCCATATTAACTCAATCAGGGCATGCCCTCTTGGCAAACTTTTTAGCGAGAAAGTAACACCGTAAAGTAAGTTCGAATTTTTTGTAAGCCATTATTTTAAAATGTGTTAATATCGCTAGCTTTAATCTGTCTTTATGTTATTGCGCGTCGATGTGTTGGGAGTTCCATAGCCGATAAAATCGTAGTGACTAAAGTCGATACTTGTTTCCTATCAGGTTATAACTAGGTTAAATGTCGAATTATGGATAACTCAATAATACCTTTGGTGCCCGTTATTTTATCTGGTGGCGTTGGCAGTCGATTATGGCCTGTATCTCGTAAACAGCATCCTAAGCCTTTTATTGCGTTGCCTGACGGGGATACGCTGATGGCGAAAACATTGAAACGATCACTTTCGGTGTCTGGCGCGAATGAATTGATGATAGTAACTAATCGAGATCTTTACTTTCATACCAAGGACGAAATCATCAAAATGCAATCAAAAGGATTACTCAGTAATGCGTTAAATCTGCATTATCTACTAGAGCCTTTTGGTCGTAATACCGCTCCTGCGGTTGTTGCTGCGGCCTATCAACTGTTTCTAAAACATGGCCCTGATGTGGTTATGTTGGTAATGCCTGCAGATCATTTAATTGCAAACGAAAACGCTTTTTCAGAAGCCGTTAAGCTGGCTTATGATGTTGCTTTGGAAGGTCAATTAGTGACGTTTGGTATTCACCCCGAATACCCTGAAACAGGTTATGGGTACATTCATTCCAGTAAAGAAGAATCCATTAAATCGGAATGTGTTGCTGGACCATCGGCCTTTCGAGTAGAGCGTTTTGTGGAAAACCCCAATTTAGCTACTGCTCAATCTTATGTTGAAAGTGGCGATTATTATTGGAATGCAGGCATTTTTTGCTTCACAGCTGGTGTTTTATTACAAGAAGTAGAGACGGTTTCACCGAGTTTATTGTCACAAATAAAATCGACGTTTAAAGAATCATCGATTACTGAAAACGCGACAACAACACAAGTTGAATTGTCTTCTAACGCGTTCGCAAAAGTTGAAGACGTATCAATTGATTATGCTTTGCTGGAAAAATCAAACAAAGTGTCGGTTGTTCCCTGCGATATAGGCTGGAGTGATATCGGTTCTTGGAGTGCGTTAAGTGACTTGATGCCTCAAGATACGGAAGGTAATCATTTGTATGGAGATGTGATTGCTCTCAAAACTCGTAATACTAATGTGTATAGTCCAGGGCAGCTAACGGCTACGCTAGGTATTGATGATTTAATAATCGTTAATACTGGTGATGCGGTATTAGTTGCCCATAAAAGTGCTGAGCAGGATGTAAAGAAAATAGTATTAGAGCTTGATAAACAAGGTCGAGATACTCATATCACGCACCAAACAGTCTATCGACCGTGGGGGAATTATACTGTTTTAGAAGAAGGTGAGAGTTTTAAGATTAAGCGTATTATCGTTAAGCCTAGTTGCAGTCTCTCATTACAAATGCATCATCATCGAAGTGAGCACTGGGTGGTCGTAGGGGGGTGTGCAAAAGTCATTAATAATGAAAATGCGTTTTTTCTCAGTCCAAATGAGTCTACTTTTATCTCCGCAGGACATAAGCACCGTCTTGAAAATCCAGGAAAAACAGATTTAATTGTAATTGAAGTCCAAAGTGGTGAGTACTTGGGAGAAGACGATATCGTTCGTTTTGATGACAAGTATGGGCGTCAATGATAAAACTTAATGCCAACGATGGCGGTACGGACAAAATAATGCAGGTAACCTCAGATACCTTAAAAGTGGCCATTGTTCATGACTGGTTAGTCTCTTGGTCGGGCGCGGAAAAAGTCTTAGAACAAATGCTGCTCATTTGGCCCCATGCTGAAGTGTTTACCATGGTCAATGCTTTTGGGGATGCTTTGCCAAAGCCGCTTGTTGGAAAAATCTTACACACGTCTTTGATTCAAAAATTGCCATTCGCAAAAAAATATTACCGTCATTATCTACCATTAATGCCATTTGCGGTGGAACAATTTGATTTATCGAAATTTGATCTGGTTATTTCGTCGAGTCACGCTGTCGCCAAAGGCGTAATTACTGGACCAGATACCCTTCATATTAGTTATTGTTACTCTCCAATGCGTTATGCGTGGGATTTGCAGCATGAGTATTTACAGCAGAGTAACCCGAATAAACTATCTGAATGGCTGATGCGTTATAGCCTGCATCGCATTCGTAAATGGGACAGTCAAAGTAGCTTAAGGCCGGATCATATCATTGCTATTTCTAAGTATATTGGTCGCCGTATTGATAAATGCTATCGCCGCTCTAGTGATGTTGTTTATCCTCCGGTTGCCACAGACACAGTGAATCAGCATTTTGTGCCTTTCTTAGAAAAAGACGGGTATTACATTGCGGCATCTAGATTGGTTCCATATAAACGCATACCGCTTATTGCAGAAGCACTGGCTGTAATGGGAAATCGCAAACTTATAATTATCGGCGATGGTCCAGAAAAAGCACGTTTAGAAACTCAGATAAATCAATTAGATGAAGAGAAAAAGGCTAACATTTGTTATTTAGGTTATCAGGGCGATGTCATTTTGTATCAGTATTTAGCCAATGCTCAGGCGCTGATTTTTGCGGCTGAAGAGGACTTTGGCATACTGCCTATTGAAGCGCAATCGGTAGGAACGCCGGTGATCGCATTTGGTCGAGGTGCGTTAACGGAAACAATTTTAGACAACAAGACAGGCTTATTTTTTAACGAAGCAAGTGTGGAGTCTATTATTGAAGCGATCAATCGATTCGAGGCACGAGAATGGGATAGTGATGCCTGTGTTGAGAATGCTCAACGATTTTCTGAGCAAACCTTTATTGATAACCTATTAGAAAAGATGGCAACTCGTTGGAACGCGTTTAATAACGCGCGTAGTTAATCCTATTGGATGAAAACGAATTTATGAGAAAGGCTTTTACCTAATGTTAGCGTTATTTAAAAATTTATGGCAATGGCGACACTTTATTGTTTCATCCATCCGCAATGATTTAACCACTCGATTTAGTCGTAGCCTTCTAGGTGGTCTATGGATGTTGATTCACCCCTTGGCGATGGTATTGATTTACACCTTGATCTTGTCGGCGGTCCTCAGTTCTAAGTTACCCGGCATCGACAGTCAATTTGCCTACGCTATTTATTTGATTTCAGGTATGTTGGCTTGGACGCTCTTCACGGATATTGTGCAACGTTGTCTCGGGGTATTTATTGAATACAGCAATCAAATAAAAAAAATCAATTTCCCTAAAATTACGCTGCCAATCATTGTGCTAGGAACCAGTGTAATCGGCTACAGTATACTATTGGTGGTTGCGTTAATTGCCTTTGCTTTATTGTCTCATTTGCATTGGTTGAGCCTGCTTTGGTTGCCTATACTTACCCTTATTACCTTAATGTTTGCTTTGAGTGTTGGTATGATATTAGGTACATTAAATGTCTTTATAAGGGACTTAGGGCAACTAATGAGTATTGTTTTACAGTTGCTGTTTTGGTTTACCCCCATTGTTTACCCCGCCCATGTTGTGCCTGAAAGCATTCAAATGTTGCTACCATTGAATCCGCTTTATCATATAGTAGATGGTTTTCATCAAGTACTGGCTTATCAATCAACGCCGGATGTAGGGTCTTTGCTGGTTGTTTTTTTTCTATCCGTTTTTCTGTCTGTGATTGGTGTGTTGCTATACCGCCGTGCAAACGCTGAAATGATGGATGTGTTATGACGATGAAATACTTGTTAGAAGTGAAACAGGTGGGCAAAGCCTATTTAGACTACGGTACAGAAATAAGGCGGATTATTAGCTGGTTAACGGGCGCTCAGCCAAAGCAAAAAACGTCTATTTTAAGTGACATTAATTTCTCTATGCAAAAAGGTGAGGCCGTTGGCTTGGTCGGAGAAAATGGCGCAGGTAAAAGCACCTTATTAAAGCTGATTGTCGGTACATTAAAGCCAACCGCTGGTACCATTTCTGTCAATGGCAGTGTTGCTGCTATCCTTGAGTTAGGCATGGGCTTTAATAATGAATTAACAGGACGTCAAAATGCGTACCACTCTGCCACCTTAATGGGTCAGCAGCATGATGAAATTTTAAAAATCATGCCAAAAATTGAAGCCTTTGCCGAGATTGGGGATTATTTTGATCAACCTATGAGGGTGTATTCCAGTGGTATGCAAATGCGCGTGGCTTTTTCTGTAGCAACGGCGTTCCGCCCAGATTTATTAATTATTGACGAAGCATTATCCGTAGGTGATGCCTATTTTCAGCATAAAAGCTTCGACCGTATTCGAAAAATCCAAAAAGAAGGCACCTCTTTGTTAATTGTGTCACACGATAAAGAGGCCATACTTCGCTTATGCGATCGTGTCATTTTGCTTGACCAAGGGGGTGTGGTTCAAGACGGATCGCCAGATCTAGTAATGGATTATTACAATGCAACGTTATCCAGTAGAAAAAATAGCGCAGTAGAAATAACGCAGCTTGATAATGGGGTGGTACAAACCAGTTCTGGTACCGGTGAAGCGAAAGTGAAGCAAGTGTCCATGCTAGACAGTCAAGGGCAACCAGTAGGCAACCTCTTAGTTGGTCAGATGGTTACCATGAGAATTCAGCTTGATATACATGAAGACCTACCTGAATTAGTGGTAGGGTATATGATCAAGGATCGTATTGGTCAGACAATTTTTGGTACCAATACGCATCATTTACAGCAACCTTTGCTTGAACTCGTTAAAGGACAGACGCTGGAAATTGACGCCACCTTTGCCGCGAATTTAGGAGCGGGAAGCTATAATGTATCGATCTCTCTACATGCAAGTGACACGCATTTAGACGCCAATTATCATTGGCTAGATTATGCGCTTGTGTTTGAAGTAAATAATGCGCACGAGCCTTTTTTTATTGGAACCAATTATTTAATGCCAGCTATTAATCAAAAGATTGTGTCTAAAGAAATAAATCATAATTCAAACGCTTTTGAACAAGAATGCACCCCGCAAAAACAACCCATTAATCCTGTGGCTGGAGACGCAAACTAATGCCGTTATTAAAACAAAGTCGTCTTGTTTTAGGTCTGATCACACAAACGGTTAGGAAAGCAATGGTTGCTTTAATTAGAAAACTGATGGGGATCCCTTGGTTACGAGTCTTTGCCTTAAAAATCTTAAATCACTTACCTTTTGTAAAGCACAGGTTACAGCGTTTACTGGCTTCTGTGCCGCAAAATATTACGCCTATTAAAAGAGACCCTGGAAACGCAGAAGATTATCAAAATCTATTAGCTGTAACCCCCTGTCCAGTGCGTTCACACTATGACGACTTACAGGTTACGCCTGAGCGGTTAGAGCGAGTTGAGCGAGACATTCAAAAGGTTGTCTTAACTGGCCACTTTAATGGCAGTTACAGCTTGGCTTCAGTAAACCGTCATATAATTAATCGCTGTTTGCTAGAGACCCCTTCTGTAGATTGGCGCATTCAACCTTATGAAGGGGAGATGGCGCCAAAGGTGTTTGATACGCCAAAAGGGATAGATGAAGTAGAGCGGTTAAATCGACGTTTAAATAAGCCAATTCATAGTACGGTTAGCGACGGTGCTGAGGTATCAATTTATCATCATTATCCACTTATAACGCCGAAAAAAGAGGATAAAACCTCGATTGCCTTGTTTTTTTGGGAAGAATCAAAGGTGGCTCAAGCCATTATTGATCAATTGAATGAGCAATATGATGGTGTTCTAGTGACCACTTGGTTTGTCAAAAAAGCCCTGATTGATAGTGGTTGTGTTCTGCCAATTGAAGTGACACCTTTGCCTTTAGAGGCTTACCCTCAAGTATCTGAGGCTTTGGATACGGCAGCGAAAGAAGGCGATACCTTCACCAGCGTTGCAGATGAATTGCCGCAAGTGGGTAAGGATAAGGTGACGTTTCTACATGTCTCGTCATGTTTTCCAAGAAAAGGAGTGGATTTACTATTAGAGGCTTTTGATCAAGCGGCGGCAGAAGATGAAACGCTTTATTTAGTCATCAAAACATTTCCCAACCCTCATAATCAAATCAAAAGCTGGTTGCAGCAGTATGTTCGTCCTCATTTACAAGCGCGGATCCAGATCATTGAGCAAGATATGAGTGCAGCCGAAATGGCGCTTTTGTATCAACAGGCGGATGCGGTGGTGTTGCCAACGAGAGGAGAAGGATTAAATTTACCGGCAATCGAAGCGGGGGTGTATAAAAAAGCCTTAATTGTTACTGGATATGGCGCTCACATGGATTTTGTGGATGAAGAGAATGCCTATCTGTTGGATTTTCGTTTTGCTAATGCAGATACCCACGTTAACGATGGTCGTTCGGTCTGGACGGAAGTCAGTGTTCCTAAGTTGGCGAACACCTTGCAATTGGTGGCTGAAAAGATAAAAGTGAGTGATGTTTCTTTGCAGGAAAAAGCGCATAACTTACACCAAAGTGTGCAAACGGTCTTTTTTGAAAAGAATGCCACCCAAAAGCTCTTATTATCTATCTGGAATATTCAGCAATTTCAAAAAATAAAGATAAACAAGGTGGATCAAAAAAGAGCCTGTAATTTGCAGGTGGATTTGTTTTCAACTTGGGGAGAAGAGTGTGGAATCGCGGAGTATAGTCACTCTCTTATAGCAGGGTTGTCTCCTAATAGTGCAAAAATCTGTATCCATCATCCTTTGAAAAGGCGCTTTATTGAAAATGAATTGGATGGACGGTTATCTTTTGTCGACAGTTGGGTCTATGGTGGTGATGGTCCTGACTTATTAAGTCAAGACATTAGAGGTGACGTGATTTGGTTGCAGCACCATTTCGCTTTTTATGGTTTGACTCAAAAGGTGGCGAATGGCATTGCCTATCAGCGGCAGCAAGGGAAGTTGGTCTATATCACATTGCACACAACGCGACCGTTACTGTCTTATGATAACAACAGCCTGCAGTCAGCGGTAACCTGCTTAAGCTTATTTGACAGAATATTGGTGCACGCGGTTGATGATTTAAATACCCTAAAACGTCTTGGTTTAACCGATAACGTGCTATTGATGCCTCATGGTGTGAAAGCGCCTATGTCTCCAATAAAAAATAGCCAGACAACAAGCCGTCACATGCCATATTCCCCTTCTGAGGATTTTATTGTGGGGAGTTTTGGTTTCTTACTGCCGCATAAAGGGGTAGACATTTTAATCAAAGGCTTTTCAATGGCACTGGATCGACACTCTATTCCTGAGCACAGTCGGTTGCGTCTTGTGAATGCTGTTCGTCCTGATGGCACATCTTTTTATGAAAAAGAACGCTGTGAAAGCTTGATAAAGCAATTGGGGCTGCAGGAAAAAGTGGACTGGTACACCGACTTCTTACCGATCAATGACTGTGAATCGTTATTGTCTGAATGCAATGTCTTGATTTTGCCTTATCAGTTCACGTTAGAGTCATGCAGTGGCGCAGTACGTAATGCCATAATCAGTTGCGAGCATGTAGCAACGACCCCGGCACCAATATTTGATGAGGTTAGAGAGGTGACGCATTCACTTGCCGGTTATGGTGCGGAACCCATTCATCATTTTTTAAAAGAGTTTGCTGAGCGAGCTTCCTCCAATGCGTTTGATGCCTTATTAATTGAACGTGGAAAATGGCTGCAACAACACAGCTGGCCAATAATAGCGAATCGGCACACGTCTTTATTTACGGCAGGGATGGTAGAGAAACAATTGAATAGCATGAAAAATGAAATAATGAATTTAGTGGAAGAAAAAACACTATGAAGGCAATAGTAACGGGAATAACCGGACAAGATGGGGCCTATTTGGCACAGTATTTATTGGATCTAGGGTATCAAGTATACGGAACGTATCGGCGTAGCAGTTCGGTTAATTTCTGGCGAATGCAAGAGCTGGGTATATTGGATCATCCTAAATTAAAACTGGTGGAATACGATTTAACAGACCCATCGGCCAGCATGCGTTTGATTCAGCAAATCAAACCAAGAGAAGTATACAATCTAGCCGCACAAAGTTACGTCGGTGTTTCTTTCGATCAACCAATTGCAACGCTCGACATTACGGGAAAAGGCGCGGTTCATTTATTAGAGGCCATTCGTATTGTGGACCCAAGTGTGCGTTTTTATCAAGCGTCCACTTCAGAAATGTTTGGTAAGGTAGTGCAAGTCCCTCAGACTGAAGAAACGCCTTTTTACCCACGCAGCCCTTATGGTATTGCTAAGCTGTATGCCCACTGGATGACGGTAAATTATCAAGAATCCTACGGTGTGTTTGCCAGCAGTGGCATACTTTTTAATCATGAGTCTCCTTTGCGCGGAAAAGAGTTTGTTACTCGAAAAATCACCGATGCCGTTGCGAGAATTGCGCTAGGTGAGCAAGAATGCATTCAGTTAGGTAATTTGGATGCGAAGCGAGATTGGGGGTTTGCAAAAGAGTATGTGCAAGGTATGTGGCAAATGTTGCAGCAATCTACTCCAGATAATTATGTATTAGCAACCGGGCGCACTGTGACGGTAAGAGATTTTGCTACTCTGGCATTTCAATCCATTGGTGTGGATCTTGAATGGAGAGGAAAAGATGAGCAGGAAAAAGCGTACGATAAAAAAAGTGGGGCTTTAAGAGTAGAGATCAACCCAGACTATTATCGTCCTGCTGAAGTAGAGTTATTAATTGGTGATCCGACAAAAGCATTAAAGGATCTTGGCTGGCAAGCAAAGACAGACTTAGAAACATTATGTCGTATTATGGTAGAAGCCGATTTGCAGAGAGTAAAAGTAGGGGCGTCATTCTAATGAATGAGACCGGACGTATGTTGACGGTTAAAGGCCGCTATTCCCACCAATTTACTCGCATATATTTTTATGGTTAATAATAAAGGAAAGGTCGTTTTAGTAACGGGTGCAACGGGCTTTTTAGCAAAGCATTTAATTCCTTTATTAAGAATAAAAGGGTATTACGTCGTCGGTGTGGCAAAAAGGAATGAGTGTGATGTGTTTATGGATGAATATTATCGTCTAGATTTAATGGATCGCGCACTAACCTCGGAGCGAGTTAAGCAGGTGTCGCCAGACTTTGTTATTCATTTGGCGGGCATTTCATTTGTAAATCACCCCACATGGGAAGACTTAAGTGCCGCCAATGTGGATGCGACAGAGAATTTATTGTGTGCGTTACAGGCACATCAGCCAGATAAAATACAAGCCGTGTTGCTTGCAAGCAGTGGCATTGTCTACGGGGAGAATGCCATTGGCTGCATCAATGAATCGGTGAGCCAAAGCCTAAAAATGAGTATGGAAAATCAAAGTTTGCAATGGAATCCTTAGCGAACGACTTTGCAAAGGACTTGCCTTTGGTGATAACGCGTTTCTTTAATATTATTGGGCCAGGACAACGCGATGTTTTTTTAGTACCAAAACTCATTCATCACTATGCAGAAAAAAAACACATAATACCTTTGGGGAACATGGATGTGAGTCGTGATTTTAGTGATGTTAGGGATGTTTGCTCTGCTGTGGAACGCCTGATGTCTCTTTATAGTGGAAAATATCGAATTGCTAAAAAAACCAATACCATGTCTATTTATAACGTGTCTAACGGACGCGCAACCTCTCTAAGAGAGATATTAAGCCTACTCACAGAGCTAACTCAGCATTCTCCAGAGTTTATTGTTCGCTCTGATTTGCTCCGAGACAATGAAATTATGTCCTTGTGGGGAGATAATCGTAAGTTGATTCAGGATGTTGAATATCAAACTCAGTACCGTTTGCAAGAGACGCTTAGATGGATGCTGGACAGCTACACATTGGATAACGATACACACAATTAAAACCACCTTCGCAATCAAAGCTCTAGGAAAATAAAGCTCTAGGCAAATAGCCACTATGAGGATCACCTCTTTTGGGGTGAATTCGACAATTGAAATGCGAATTTTAGGTAAATGTCATCCAAATCAAAAAGACTTTCTTTAGTTTTAGACTTGCATTTCTTAATAGAATTAGTAAGTTTTTGTACATAAATTGCAATAATAATAGATTAGGCTAATCCTCTTAGGGTATTATGTGTACAATTTAAGTGAAAAAATACGCAAAGAATGATTGAGTTGCGTTGTTTGAAATAAATCAATGCTAAGTAGGACGATTTTTTTATTGGGAATAATGAATGCAAACTAATGTTGATATAAATCAAGCGATTACCGTGGGAACCAAAATGGTTACCCTAAAATCAGGGCTCTACGTTTTACGCTATGTGTCCATAGAGTCAAACTCTTTTGATACCTCTGATTTACAGGTTCCGCTACTAATTAGTCAAGCACCTATTGAGCTGTCCGGCGAAATAGAATTTACCTGCCACGCTAATAAACCAATATTGTCCAAACCAAGCGATTATCTGGTCATTAAAATCTCTGGTGGTGAAGCCGTATTGTCTGTCAGTAAATACATTCCAAAACGTATGGAAAATCAAGTGCATGTCCGCTGGAAGATAGAATCTCTTGATGAAACGAAAAACGCGAAAACAGCAGATAATCCAGTAAGTATGTCAGCCTTAAATTTTGTCAAAGAAGCCTTGGCGAAAAAGTCGACGCCATTGAGCGATAATGAAAGTGGGTATACTCACTCTGAAACCTCTTATACAGATAAATTAGCCAAATTAAATATACCGTCTTTTACTTCTTCCAATAAGTCCAGTCAATCGCCTAATGCTCAACAATATCGCGTTCAGCAAAGTGCGGTGCAACAATCCAGTGCGATGCAACAACCTGATTCTCAACCGCAGAGCGTTTGGCAGAATACAGAAGCACAAGTCGGTGCGGCCGTTTCTGGCAAGGTTAGCCGAACCCAAACCGCTAGGAATGGGAGCCGGGCTCAAACAGTGCCAATGACAGTGACTGGGCATATTGAAAATCTAGGTGACGTAACAGTAAAAGCGGGTGAGTGGCTAGCGCATCCTCAAGGTAAAGCGCGCCTAGAAGCGGTGAAATTCAACTGGATTAACCAGCCTAAAGGTTTGGATATTCGAGTGCACTGTAAATCCGCTGGCCAAGTTTTTCAAGCCTCAGCGGGAGACTTTATAGGTCACGTACAGCAAGCCGCTAAAATGACAGAGTTTGCCGTTATTTTACAGGGAGACAATGCGGCCGATTATGACGTGATAGGTGAACTGGCCTTCTCTGATGGTCAGGTGGTCGCGTTATCACAAAATAAAATTATTCAAAGTAATACAGATCAAAATTATTTGATAGGTATGCGTTTTGCAATAGAAAAAAAACGTAAGGACGTATTAAGATCAGAAAATACCTTAATGAAATCGGATGAGACAGAGGCGTTATACAAGCCTGAAAAACCATATGACTCAGTCAATCCGTATGGAACAAGTTATTCAGTTTGGACAGATGAAGGAAGAACCCGCATTCACTCTAAGGATTAGATTGGGGTAGTGAATTCTGTTAAAAGAATCAGATATTGGATCTGATATTCGTGTTTTGTTTTAAGCGCAAAATACGGATTTGAGTTCTAAGCTTAAACCTATGCATGGGAAGGAATAAATATGAGCTATAATTCAACTCAAGAAGAGCTAAACGCTTCTTTAGAGCAAACCTACGGTGAGGTAGTTGCCAAGGCGGTCTCCGATTTGGTTGTACTGCCACCTACGGACCCTACAGGCCCGGCACCTACGCCAGTGATACACGTCGCTGTAACGCCTGAAGATTTGGGTACGGTGACAAGATCTGTAAACCCACAAGGTGTTACTGAAACGCGCATCACAACGAAACAAGAAGACGATGTCATCATCATCGATCCTGCTGCTCTCCTAGGCACTGGTCCATTGACCATTGCCGCAGAAGAAGGCTCCACTAAAGGTCAGGCGTTTGTCTTTAATGGTGGTCAAGGTGTTGATGTTACCTTTAATACCGTTGAACGTGTGATCGTTGGTACCTCTGGTTCTGATAAATTCACAGTAAATGGTGATAAGAACACAACAGTACAAGGCGGTGAAGGTAACGACACAATCACATCAAGTGGTGGTAACGATTACCTAGCGGGTGGCATCGGTTCCGATTCTATCCAAGGCGGCGCAGGTAACGATTCGGTATACGGTGGTTCAGGTGCGGATGCGGTGATGTTCACTGGCAACCAAGCAGATTACACTGTGACTCAAACGGGTGCACAAACAACAGTAACAAACAAAGCGACTGGCGATGTAACACAAGTGGTTAACGCTGAATCCCTAACGTTCGCAGATGGCGCCGTTGCGGTTGAGCAAAGTGCTGATGTGAAAGCACTTGTTACTTTGTACAAACAAATGTTCAGCAGCTCGGCAGGTCGTAAAGACGGTCAAGCGGATCTTGATGGTCTTCAATACTGGGCAGACCAAGTAGACAACGGTCTATCTTTGGGTGGCGCAGTGAAATGGATGCTAACAAGTGCGGAAAGTGGCGCAAACATGGCTTACCTAGACATGACTGTTGCAGCTGACCGTGATACAGCAGTTGACTTGCTGTACACGCAATTGCTTAACCGTGATGCGGATGCAGATGGCAAAGCTTACTGGACTGGCGAACTTGAAAACGGCGTGTCTCTAGACGTTGTTGCTCAGGCTTTTGTTGAGTCTGATGAGTTCGCAACGAAGACAGTGGCTGATGCAGACTGGGACTTCATGGTCTAATCAATCTCTGTAACGATATTCTGTAATCAAAATACCGTACTGTTTTTCAGTACGGTATTTTTTTGTGTATCGCTTCTAAGGTAAATATAGAATCGTAGAGCGGGATTTATCCCGACGAAATACGAATATACTCTAAGGCTGTCGGCCTGAAGACCGACCTTTATGTGTAGTCCCGACAAAAAGCCATGCTCACTGGTCGTGTTATTAGCGCTATGTAATCCAAAAACCGCGCTATGTTTCAGTGTGGTTTTTTTTGACTATTATTTTAGGCATTGCTTGCTCGTCAGTGATTTAGACAGTTATGTAGTGGCTGTTAAATAGGTAACCATTAAATGAGTGGGAAAATCGATTGATTGTGGTATGATTTATAGACAGCTTATTTGATTACTTTGAATAACTTAACCTAGACATGGGCAGGGATAAATATGAGTTATAATACAACCCAAGAAGAATTAACGTCTTCGGTAGTTCAAACCTACGGTGAGGGAGTGGGGCAGGCGATCACCAATTTGGTGGCGTCTAGTAATCCAGGAACGCCAGGAGTTTCGACACTTTCTCCAGTAGTAAACGTTGCCACAACGCTTCTAAGGGTGGGTTCGGTAGATGCGATAGTAAATCCACAAGGTGTTGAAGTCACGCGTGTTACAACGAACCCAGAAAACGATGTCATCTTCATTGATCCTGCTCTTTTCACCGGCATTACTGGTCCAGTGATCATTGCTGCAGAAGAAGGCTCCACTAAAGGCCAGGCGTTTATCTTTAATGGTAATACTGGTGTTGATGTTATCTTTAATACCGTTGAGCGTGTGATTGTTGGTACCTCTGGTGCGGATAAATTCACAGTGAATGGTGATAAGAACACAACAGTGCAAGGCGGTGAAGGTAACGACACAATCGCATCAAGCGGTGGTGATGACTACCTAGCGGGTGGCATCGGTTCCGATTCTATCCAAGGCGGCGCAGGGAACGATTCGGTATACGGTGGTTCAGGTGCGGATGCGGTGATGTTCACTGGCAACCAAGCGGATTACACTGTGAGTCAAACAGGTGCGCAAACAACCGTAACAAACAATGCGACTGGCGATGTAACGCAAGTGGTTAACGCTGAATCCCTAACATTCGCCGACGGCGCCGTTGCGGTTGAGCAAAGTGCTGACGTGAAAGCCTTGGTAACGCTGTACAAACAAATGTTCAGCAGCTCGGCAGGTCGTAAAGACGGTCAAGCGGATCTTGATGGTCTTCAATACTGGGCAGACCAAGTAGACAACGGTCTATCTTTGGGTGGCGCAGTGAAATGGATGCTAACCAGTGAAGAAAGCGGTGCAAACATGGCTTACCTAGACATGACAGTAGCCGCTGATCGTGAAAAAGCGGTTGACTTACTGTATACGCAACTGCTTAACCGTGATGCGACAGCAGAAGACAAAGCTTACTGGACAGGCGAACTAGAAAACGGTGCTTCTCTAGACATCGTTGCTCAGGCGTTTGTTGAGTCTGATGAGTTTGAAACGAAATCTGTATCTGAAACAGATTGGGACTTCATGGTCTAATCAAAATCTGTAGCGATACTTAGTAATCAAAATACCGTACTGTTTTTCAGTGCGGTATTTTTTTATGTATCTCTTCTAAAATCATAGGCCGGGATTTATCCCGACAACGCATCGATATAATTGACAATTGTTACGGCCTGTAGGTCGCGGCTTTAGCCCGACAACAAACGCATATACGCCAAGAATGTCGGCCTGAAGGCCGGGATTTATCCCGACAACGCATCGATATCCTTGACAATTGTTGCGCTAAAGCACAACCTACTTTTTGTTTGCTTTAGCCCGACAACAAACGCATATACGCGAAGAATGTCGGCCTGAAGACCGACCTACTTTTATTTGATTTATCCCGACAATGCGGTATATCTTATTTAAAATTCACTTATTTCATGAGATGAGAATACTGTGTTGCTTGACAGTACGGTATTTTTTTAATTTACTTCTTTTCCATTAGAGTAGGAACATCTAGATTAGAGCGTTTTCCATACTGCGTTATAGAGTTTTGGTTAACGAGTTCATGTATTTAGCTGATTATTCATAAAGCTGATTGTATTAGGGATTTTCTTTGCCGATTACGTACGAGCAATACAAAAAGTCATTAGGGACGCTTTTTTCTGAGGAAAAATACGACGAGCTTTTGGCGCTGATTCAAGGTGGATTAACGAATGAAGATTTGTTAAACGAAAGTCTCTTGTGGATCGGTTTGATGGCTTCTAAGAAGAACGATCCTAAGTATGCACTTGCGGCATTGATGAGTTTGTCTTTGCGTGATTCGGGCCCTATTCCAATACAGCTGTTAACGACTTTACTTTCGAATCAATTACGTTTGTCATCGGTGGAGTCGAATAGCGATAAATCAGCGCTTGCAGATGCTTATCGACCAGTAGCTGCGGAATGGTATCGAACGACTCCAACTGAATTTGAGGCATTTCAGCAATATTTTTTGGCATTATTAGTGAGTGAGTCAGCCGAAAATGAGCAATTAGCTAAAAAAATGCTCCATTGGCATCTACCCGAACTAACGAAAATACAATCCATTTTAACGGTGATTAGGCTACTTCCTGAGGGTTATCTACCAGAATTGGGGGCCGTTACTCAGCAAGGGGATAAATTAATTGGTTGGATCGCTGTTAAATCATCACAAGCGACACCCCAGTTAGTCATTGCAACGGGGGGAAAGCAAATGTTGCTAACCCCCAGTGAGCTGCTTTATCAGGATGCAGAGTGGTCTATTCTTAAAGTTGAAGTGATTTTTGCACAACAAGAAATGGATTATCAAACGGTTCAAGTTGGGGTGGTTAGGGCCGGTCGTCAGCAAGTGGATGTGTTGGTCGGTTGTCCCTTAATCTGGATGCCAACAACGCCACCAATGTATCAGAGGAAAGATGAGAAAGCGGTATCTAATGCATTGTCTTCGGATTTTTCCAATAAAACCAAGTTAACAAAAAATGTTTCGAAGAAAAACGCTTCCAATAAAACGCAAGTGATCGGCGATGTGACGAACAAAATCGGCTCAGCGGTTGATGTCATTATTCCCGTATACGCCAATAAAGAAATGACCTTGGCCTGTGTTCAAAGTGTTTTAGCGTGTCATTCGGCGAATAAAACCCCGCAGCGTATTCTGGTAATTAATGATGCCAGTCCTGAGTTTGAGTTGGTGGACGCATTGCAGGCGCTGGCCGATGAAGGGCACATCACGCTACGGCATCATGCGCATAATATGGGATTTATTGGCAGTGTAAATCATGGTTTAAGCGTTGCCAAAGGTGACGTCGTCTTACTGAACTCAGACACGTTAGTGCATGGAGACTGGCTTGATAGATTGCAAAAGGTGGCTTACTCCACGGAGAAGGTAGCTTCAGTTACGCCTTTTACTAATAATGGTGAATTAATGAGTCTGCTGGCCCCTTGCGACCCAGCCAAAGCACTCACCCCTGAACAATTAGCCCAGTTAGACCGTGCCGCTTCGATTGCGAACGCTCAAGATATGAGTGTGCCTCTTGATACCGGGTGTGGCTTTTGTTTCTACATGACACGTGATGCATTAGCCGATGTCGGAGGGCTGGATCCCATGTTGAGAAGAGGATACGGAGAAGAGAGTGATTGGAGCTATCGCGCGGCGTCAAAAGGGTGGCTTCACCTAGGGGCGATGAACACTGTGGTGGCTCACCAAGGAGGGCTTTCTTTTGGTGAAGAAAAACGCTTTAGGGTGATGCAAAATCTAAATATTATTGAAAAACGCTACCCGGATTCCACAAAAAACTTCAAAACCTGCTTACGTCGTGACCCCATGAAGCACGGACGTAATCGCCTTCGTCGAGTATGGCTGCACGAACAGGCCCATACTAGGATTAATCCAACTCAGCAAAGCGAGCTAAGAATTTGCCATTCGTTAGCCTTGGCCGAGCGGTTTTTAACGGATATAGAAGCGAATCGCTTCCAGGGTCATACTTTCATATTGGCCCGTATTAACTCATATCAGGTGACGCTGGCGGGAAGAGCGCCTCATGCGTGGCGTATTCAATACACGCTCCCTGATCAAATAAACCTGTTGCAGCAAGACTTACAGAAGCTGGGTGTGTTTACACTTTATGCGGATACGTATTCTTTGAAGCGTTGGTGGCAAAGTACAGTACCGAGTGTCTCTGTTGCTGCGACACCGCATTCGATGGTGCTTAATGCAGCAGAAAAAGCAAATACGGCAGAAAAGGAAGAGGCAGCCGACCTTGATACGCTGCTTAATCATGCTCCGCAAAAGTGGCAAGCTTGGCAAGCCGAAAAGCACTCGGTTATTTTGGCGGTTGTCGGGCAGGAAGAGGCCTTTGCTTCAACCGAATTTATTCACTTAGCGAATCAGCTGGCGGCGCAAGCAGCCCCTGTTTACTTGATGCCAACTCGTTACCCTACAGTAAGTAACGCTGCGATTTTTGCAACGGCGAAGGTCTTTCCCATGCCTTTTTCTCTAAGTCGACACGATGAAAGAGTCGATTTCTACTGTCAGCATTTTCCTTTGGATGGGGTTTTATTGTTAGATACCTTGCCGGCCACACTTCAAGAAGCGCGATTGCTGGATGAGAAGCGCAATTTACCTTGGCTGATCAGTCAAGATTGTCTAGATAGGTGTGATAGTATGGATCACTCGGCCGTTGCTATGAAAGGAGAGGGTATGGCAAGCATGGAAAGAGGGTTCATAATGCTACATCAGCTAAAAGAGGATAATGTGTTTTGGCTAACGAATTTACAGCAACTTACTTATGGATGGGCCAACGAGAAGACGCTAATCAACGCCAATACTGCGGATGTGCAACGATCGAATGCAAATAGCGCTGATGTGAACAGCACGCGCTCAGGTGCAACCCGAATAAACAACCCGATAAACACAGCAGACAACTAGAATGACGTCAACGATGGACTCTCAAAAAGTGAATAACCTAACCAATCAGGACGATGTGCCGCCGGTAGGGCGCATCACCAACTTTTCCAGTAACCTGATACAAGGCTGGGTACACAGCGAAGAAAAGCCTGGAAAAAGGTGGGTTGTCTCTGTGATAGCAGGCGGTAAACAGGTGGGGTTAGCCATAGCGGATCAATTTCACCCTTTGTCTCCTGGTGATGGATGTCACGGTTTTCGTACAATGCTCAATGACGACCTTATTAAAGGCGTTGATGAACTGTCCATTTCCCTAGCGAATGACGAGGAAAACGTTTTGCATCGTTTGTCTTTGTCTGTGTTGCCGCAAGATACATCTCATACAACAGAAAGCTCACGTGTGCTTTGGCAACCTGGTCTGTGTTTGCATGGTTGGCTGGTGGACGATCAAGAGCCAGATCAGCCATTAGATATTTTAGTGTACGAAGGTCACAGGTTAATCGCGAGAGCGAAACCAACTCGTTGGCAAGCGATTCATGGAAAATATGTAGAAGCGGGTTTTTCTCTTGATTTGCCCCTGAGTTTAGCTGATGGGAAAAGCCATACCTTGAGTGTGCTTGATAGCAAAGGCAGAGTGTTGCAGGGCAGTCCACTTACCATTCAAGAGTGGCCAAAAGGGCTGTCGAGCCTCTTGCAAACAAACCTGTTTGAAACCGAAAAATTGGCCCCTTTAGTATTAAAAGTAGCACAATACAGTGAACGTGTGATTCAGCCCAGCGTTCGCTTTGACGACTACCCTTTGTGGTTGGAAACCTTTTCCAGTCAGACGAAAATGCCTAGCAACAAGACTAAGCCAACACAAAAAAGCCTCCAAGCTAAGAAAAAGCCATCCAGTCAACAAGTGAAAAAAATAGCGTCGACTGGCCCAACACTTGGGGTGATCTGGTTGGGAGAGCCAACGTCTGAAGCAAAAGCACTTTTGTCCGCTTCAGATGCATTTGCCGTACAGCACTTTAGTGTGACGGAAGTGCTTTCAGGTGACGCGTATCAAGAGACGTTACAGCAAGCCGCCGAGGCTTGTGATTGGATCGCTCAAATACAGAGCCAAGATCATATTGCGGAAGAGGCACTGAATCAAATACGTCATGCAATGGAGGCGCATCGAGCCAAGCTCTATTATACGGATTTTGATTACCTTGCCGATTACCCGAATGATGATGCCGTGATAAACCCACATCAGTCACCACGATTACCGGCTTTTCTCCCTGCATTTGATATAGATCGCCTCTGGTGTCAGAACTACTTAAATGCCACCTTATGCATTGCCTCAAGTGATTTAATACAGCATAGCTTGGTTCGGTTGCCTAACGCGCCCGAGCAGCTCAGCTATGCTTTGGTTATGGCTTTAGCTGAACTAAAAGCTGAACTAAAAGCCGAACTAAGTCATGCGGATGAAGTTCAGGTAGGTGAAACAAAAGCCGCTAAATCCATCAATAGCCAAGATGTGGTTCATCTCCCGCAAATTGGACTTCATCGTCATGACAGCGGCTTAAATAAAGCCATTAGTGCAAGTGAGTTTTTGGCCAGACAAGAATATTTAATGCAATATGACGCCATGGCCACATTAAGCCAAGATGAAAAGACCCCGCAGCGATTACGATTACAACGTCAATTAGACACCTGGCCTGACGTCACGTTAGTGATACCGACACGCGATGCATTGAGCCTGTTGAAAAAATGCATCGATACTTTTTTTGAACTGACCGATTATCCCGGCCACGTTCGTCTTATTATCTTGAACAACCAATCACAGAAAGCAGAAACCTTAGAGTACTTTGAGCATGTGACGGCGCAGGGCAAGCAAAAAATAGGCCGAGGAACGGCACACGTTGACGTGCTGGATTATCTCTATCCATTCAACTATGCCAGTATCAATAATTATGGTGTACAACACAGTACCAGTGACGTCATCGGTCTGGTGAACAATGACATTGAAATTCTCCACCCAGAATGGCTGTGTAATATGGTCGCCTTGTTGATGCGTCAAGACACAGGCATAGTAGGTGCTAAGCTCTTGTGGCCGAATAATATGGTGCAGCATGGCGGAGTGATTGGCGGCCAATTTGATGGTTTAGCAGGGCACGTCGGCAACCAGTTAACCGACGAAGATCTTGGCTATTTAAACAATAATCAGCTTACTCAACGGTTTTCTATGGTAACCGCCGCGTGTCTTTTGATTCGTCGGGAAGATTATTGGCGTGTGGGAGGCCTAAATGAACGAGACTTCCCTGTTGGCTTTAACGATGTAGACTTATGTTTAAAAGTACGAGCACTTGATAAAGCCGTCGTTTGGACGCCCGAAGCGACATTAATACACGCCGAGTCCGCGACCCGAGGCAAAGACGATGTACCTGAAAAAGCCGCCCGGGCCCAAAGGGAAATGCACAATTTAAGACAGCGCTGGCATCATGTGTTAAATAATGACCCGGCCTATAACCCGAATTTATCGCTTAATCTGGCCAATGCACCTTTTACCGCATTGGCGTTACCCCCTCGGCCTGTACAAGCCAGAACCAATCGATTACCTGGGTTAATTTCCCATGATCAAACGTTAACGACTCTAGACCACTCTCAGGAAGACACATTATGACAATGAGCGCCGCTGATTTAGCCATCCTACAACCGACACTGGTCGACCGTTCTGATAAGATTTTCTTGAATGTGGGTTGCGGTGACAAAAACAATATTCGTCTACCGGAGTGCTTTCAGGGGCATGGCTGGCATCAAGTTCGTCTCGACATCGACCCAAGTCTAGAGCCAGACATAGTGGCCGACATCACTGATTTATCTCATGTAAAAACCAACAGTGTTGACGCCATTTACTCCTCTCATAACTTGGAACACCTCAACCTGCATCAAGTAGACACCGCATTAAAGCAAATACTCAATACCTTAAAGCCAGGTGGCTTCTTTTTAGTCACTTTACCGGACATACAAGTCGTTGCCGAATGGGTGGCAGAAGGTAAATTAATGGAAGTGATGTACCAATCCCCAATGGGCCCAATTCGTCCAATAGACGTATTATTTGGGCACCAAGGCGCCATAGAAAAGGGTAATCAGTTTATGGCCCACAAATGTGGCTTTGATAAAAATAGCCTTGCTGAAGCACTTACCCTAGCAGGCTTTCAAGAAGTAAGAGTCATGACCGATGAGCATGCCAATTTATGGGGCTATGCGGTGAAGAAATAAAACTAATTTAGTTAATATTGAACTCTAAAACAAACTTCTCACAGGATTTTGATGGTGTTATTTTAGTGGAAAATAGAATATCCAGTTTTCTCGATATACAGCCATTTCTTTATAATAATGTACTAGTATGAAAGAGATATACCTTATCACGGTTAAGGTTTATGTTAATTAAAATTACTATATTATATTTTTTATTCTTGCTTTTTTAAGTGTTTATCAAATTTAAAAGTCACATTTAAGTTGATTAATTGATTCATTATGGAAATATAAAATGTCAAGTGAACAAGAGACATCAAAAGTTAAAGCTGAAAATGCTTTATTAAACATAAAAAGAACTTTACATGGTTCTATTGATTTGATTGAAGCTGGAATTGCCTATGGCTGGGCATATGATCCAAGTAATATTGAACCTTTAAATATAAACTTAATTGCTGATGGTCGATTAGTTGGCGCCGGTTTAGCGAATGGCTATAGGGAAGACTTGCTTAATGCTAATATTGGTAAGGGTAATCATGCATTTAAAATTGATATAGAAGAGCTACCAAATAATAATAAAGACGTAATTAGCTATAGTATTGTAGAAGCTACTACGAGGCAAACAATAGAGAATGGAAGTTATGAATATTCTAGTGTGAGCCAAAATTTTTGTGTTGATGATTTTCGTGAAGAAAATGGATATATACTTTTTAATGTTGTTTCTAATAAGAACCTCAGCAATAATATAGTTTGCATCTATTCTTTTGATGAGATAATAAGTGAAATTTTCTTAAGTGATCATAAAAAATACAGTAAAGTTGAATTTAAACTACCAATTCATTTTCATGATGGAAATGATCACCTTATTAAGGTTTCAGTTAAAGGAATGACACAAATTATTGCGACACTAATAGTTAATATTAAACCAATTAAGACTCCATGGACTTACCTAAAAGATAGCTTCAGAACCCCTAGAATACTATCTCTTTCAAAGCAATCTAGCACAAGATATGAATCATTAAATTATCAATTAGAAGCAATGGTTAATAATAAAAGATATTCAGATATTCAGAATATTCTTACATATCACACAGTAGTTGTTGAAGGATATGAAGGTAGAACGGAATTCTCTAAAATTATACTACCAAAAACGGCTTTTCCAAAAGTTTCAATTATTATCCCCGCTTTTAATAAATTTGCGCTAACCTATCATTGTATCGCATCCATAGCTTTAGCCTTTAACAAAACACCATATGAAGTAATTTTAGCGGATGACTGCTCTACTGATTTAACCTCCGAAGCCGAATCAATTATTGAAAACTTGATAGTGTCGCGAACTTCTGTGAATTTACGTTTTTTAAAAAATTGTAATGAAGCTAGTAAATACGCTAAAGGGGAATATATTATTTTTCTCAATAATGATACAGAAGTAACTTCTTTTTGGATTGATGAGCTGATTAATAAACATGATGAAGATCAATCAATAGCAATAACGGGGTCAAAATTACTTAACTCGGATGGCACTTTACAAGAGGCTGGTGGAATTATCTGGGGGAATGGCGATCCTTGGAATGTCGGGCGAAATCAAAATGCTCTTTTGCCTGAATATAATTATTCTAGGGAAGTAGATTATATAACAGGAGCGGCTTTATGTATTAAAAAATCTGTTTGGGAAGAAGTTGGTCTATTTAGTGATGAATTTAGTCCTTGCTATTATGAAGATACGGATCTTTCATTTAAAGTGAGATCTTTTGGGTATAAAGTGGTTTATGTACCTCATTCAGAAGTCATTCACTTCGAAGGGCTGTCTCATGGAAAAGATATTTCTGAGGGGTTAAAAAAATACCAAGCTATAAATGCAAGTCTTTTTTGTGAAAAGTGGTTTTCTGAGTATTGCGATAACGGCATCCCGCATCATGACTTATTGCCTCTTAAAAAAGACCGTCATGCAGATCAACGCATACTCGTTATCGATTATGCAACGCCTATACAAAATCAAGATGCAGGCAGTTATGCCGCCATTCAAGAAATGAAATTAATGCAGTCATTAGGTTTTAAAGTGACTTTTGTCCCTGCTAATTTGGCACATTTAGGTGCGCATACTGCCCATCTCCAAAAAATGGGTATAGAGGTCCTTTATACACCCTTCTATTTAAGTGTTAATCAGGTGCTGGAAAGACGTCTTAATGAATTTAATGCTGTTTATATTACACGTTATCATATTGCTAAAGATTACATTGACTATATTCGTAAAAATTCCAGAGCGAAAATTATTTTTAATAATTCGGATCTACACTTTTTGAGAGAGATGAGATTAGCCTTAAAGAAAAAAGATAATAAAGAGCTTCTTGATAATTCGCTAAAAACTCGAGAGGAAGAGTTATCCGTATGTCAAAAGGTAGATGCCATTCTTTGTTATAACGCTACTGAACATGCTGTCATAACAAGTCATATTTCAGAATCAGATAAACTTCATATTACCCCTTGGGTGCTTGAAGAAAAAAATAAAGGAAAAGATTTTTTAGAGCGTCATGGCATTGCCTTCCTTGGTGGATTTAATCACCTTCCTAACCGGGAAGCTGTTGAGTTTTTGAATGACGAAATAATGCCTCTACTTGAGAAAAAGCGACCTGATATTATACTTTATGTCTATGGTAGTAAGATGCCAATAGAATATAAAGAGTGTACAGCTGAAAATATTAGGATGGTTGGTTTCTCTGAATCCTTAGATGATGTATATCATAACCATCGAGTGTTTGTTGCCCCTTTACTTTCTGGAGCAGGGATAAAAGGTAAAGTATTAGAGTCAATGGCTTATCATTTACCGACAGTATTAACGAATGTGGCGGCAGAAGGTACGGGCTTAACTCATGGTATCAGTACTCTTATTGCACATTCACCAGAAGAGTGGGTCGATTCAATTATTAAATTATACGATGACCACGTTTTATGGCATAAATTTTCTGAAAATAGTCAATTATTAGTAGATATGAATTATTCATTTTTACATGGTAAACAAGTATTTAAAAAAATATTTTCCAGTGTTGGGATTTATTCAAAAAAATAATAGAGACGTGAATAGATATTATTTTTGCTTGATACCCTTCTTTGTTACAAACAAAAAAGGGTATCAACTTTAATCAGTCGATTAACTCTAAAATATTAAGTGATATGTTTGCAAAACAAATGGACAACATCCGTTCTCCATTCTCTTCTTTGTAGTGATGATTTGTAGAAAATTTAATTCGATAGTTATTGTTTACAATATTTTTAAAGTTATCTATGTCAATATCAAAATTGTACTCCATAAAGTCATTGGATAAGGGGATTTTGTTAAGTAATGTATCTCCTATAGATAAGCGGAGCTCAATAGTGTCTAAGGCACTAGGTAATGGTGAACAAACAACTTTGATCTGAGTTATTATAGTATTTTTATCAACAAGCGAGTTAATATCGATTTCACCTGATATGTCTGCCATCCATACATGTGACTCCTCTATTGCATTAAAACCTCTCATCGTGAGAGGGCTGTTTGGGGAAAAGGAATGAAGTATTTCTTTTTTTCTTAACTCTTTCCCAACCAGTTTTTCTATCCAGTGAAAGTTATTCGCTTTATGGTGTATTTTACTCTGAGATTTAATGTGTTTTATTGCTTTTGTTTCTAGGTCAAAATTCCAAGTGTGTTCTTTAAAGGTAATAGACAGGAATTTTGAATTCTGAATATGCTGAGTATCCGTAAATAAGCTAATAAAACCTGAATTGTACGCTTCTATAAAATCAAAATGGCTAACAGACCAAACACCTTTTTGCGTTTTATTGCCTTCAGCATCAATTAATGCGTAAGAAAATTGACTCATTGAGTCATGGTCATAATGTAAGGTATATTTATCTGAATTAATAACAGAAAAAAGAAAATATTGCTCTGTGTTTAAAGAGTTTCCGAATGGCCCTCTGAAATAAATTAATTGAGGTACCTTTGTTTCTTTTCCTGGTACCAGTTCCACAATGTCATTATTTTCAACAAAGGGCTTAGTCAACTTAATTTTTTGCTCATTACCAAACCAGCGTACATCCTCTTGTACTAATTCAATTCCTGCTGAATAAACGCCTTTTGTAAGACAGTCAGAGTTTATTCTAATTGGCATTATAATTTCTTGACCTGGTGGTAATACAAAAGGAATCACCGTACGCGGGTTATCATAAAATATACAGTCACCGCCTTTATCATATAAATGATAACTTAAATTGATACCAAGACTATCAGACACACCAATATTACTAGACCATAAGGTATTGCTGTTATTTTTAACTGCTACAGCTATACGTAAATGACTACCATCATCTGATAAAAAAGGTCCTTCGATTATCGTTAACTTATGCTGAGTTTCATGTTCAGATAGCTTTCTAACTAATGTTACCTTGCCAATATCATTAAGCTGTACATTAGGGAATACCTGTTCTGGTTCATAATATTTATACCAATTATTATTAAGAACCACTTCTTTTAACTCAAGGGCGCTTTCTCCCCATGTAGGCCATTTAACATCAACATCTCTGAAATCAATTTCTAGTTCTTCGTTAAGAAATTTTTCTACGGCCTGCGCTAAACCGTTAATGGAGCCCGGAATGAAGTAACTCGCTTTTGGGGTCCCTTTGCCAACTTCACGGAATACAGGAAGATCAGACAATATAACTGGAGTATTCTGTAAGCCGGCCTCAACAACGGGCAAACCAAACCCTTCAAGATAAGAGGTCATAATAAGTGCATCAGCTTCATCGTAAGCTGCAGCTAATCCTGCATCGGATACTCCTTCACACCAAAATAATCGTTTATCCTTTTGGGGATGATGTTCAAGAGCAAGTTGGAACATTTTAGTGTCCCAGCCTGCTTTACCAATAATAATTAAATTAACATCAACTCCACGATCCCAAAGTTGCTCAAACGCTTTCAAGCCATAATATTGCCCTTTCCGGGGTTCTATGGTACCTACCATTAAAAAAGTTGGGCGGGTTTTAATAAAATTAAGCTCAGTAACATCAGGCTTTGCATCAGAGAAATCAGCTCCGAGTCTAAAGTAACCAATTTTCATTGGGCGGGGTAATTTTATATCTTGTATTAACTGATACATTTCATCGGCAACCGCTTTTGAAATACAAACAATTCCGGTTGAATACCCGAGAATAAATTCAATCCAACGTCTAAAAGCAGGCGGCATGCCTTCAGAGGTCATGGCCGACATGGTTAAAGGTCCTATATCGTAAACTCCATGCACTACTTCCTGCCCCATAACTAACGCATCGGTTAATCGCTGTCCTTGCCCTTCAAGAAAGGTCCAAGAGCTATCCAATAATAAATATGAATCATTTTGGTTATATGTAATTCTATTAAATGGGCTTAGCTCAACAGACTCTTTATTTAAGTTTGTTAATTGATACCAATCTTTTGTATTTTGGCTGTAACTTAACACCACTTTTGTGTCTGAAGTCTTATTTTGATCCAGCATTGCATTTGATATATTATGCATTACACGCTGTATGCCAGATAATATAGGGCTTTGAGCTGTTGACGTAACATCCATAATTAAGCGAGGAGCATCTTCAACTACAGACAACGTATTTTCTGATTTAATGCTTGTATCAAGTTTATCTTTAACCAATACCTTAAACTCACGCATCGTAATAGCAGCTGTTTTTTCCCACGAAAACTCTTTTGTACGTAGATAACCATGCTCAATTATTTCACCTCTAAACGTATCATCTGATATTAGCTTTTTGAGCAATTTAGTAAGGCTATCAGATGAATCTGGATCAAACATTTGCTCTTCATTTTGTACCACCTCAGCGACAGCACCACCGAATGCAGATATAAAAGGTGTCCCGCAAGCCATTGCTTCTAAAGCTCCTAATCCAAACCCTTCCATACGAGAAGGTTGCACAGCAACTAATGCATTTTTATATATGTCAATTAGCTCGTTATCTTCGATATAGCCTGTCGTCACCAAACACTCTTGAGGGATATTATAACCATCAAAAATATCTCTAAGAGGTTGAATATGAATGTCAGAAAAGCTTCCTACAAGTATTATCTTTAATTTCCCTGATTGGCATTCTGGTAAATGAGCCATAGCCTCTATTAAACAAGGTATATTTTTACGCCAATCTAATCCGCCTACATACACAATATAACGGTTTAATAATGCTCCTATAGAATTTTCGTCGTAAACCCACTCATTAATGAGCTGATTAAACTCATTTGATATGCCTGCTGAAATTGTCGTGCAGTTAGTTTTATTAAAAATATCTATATATTCATTTTTTGTAAAATCTGAAATACAAAGTACTGTGTCAAAATTTTCAAGCTCATCAAGCCGACGTAAGTAAGATTTTTTAGTATTTAAATTTTGTAAATAAGTATCGGGAAAGCGATAAGGAATTGCATCATAGAAAATACAAATGGTTTTAATATTGACTAAATTTTTTACTTTAATAAAGGGAGACGTGTGATCTGAAACCCCCTCAAATGGGCTTGCTGACAATGCAATATCAGGTTTTATAGCATTAACATGTGCAGTAAGTATTTCTTCATCCAACATTCTTTCTAGTGTATACCCTGCAATACTTTCTGGGCTATGGGTAGTGCCATACCATATTTTTACTATAATATTAGGAATACATCCCTTTAAGTAATTACAGGCTGAAATTGCTTCTTGTTGTATAGATCCATTTAATGAAATAATAATTTCAATATCGTTAATAGATAATTCTCGTATAAAATCGATAACATATCGACCAATTCCGCGAATATTACTTGACGTTTGAAAACACTGTCCATCTACCCAGATTCTCATATGATGTTCCAACTTTATTAATTCTATTTAAAAAGGAAAATTTGAAAATACCAACTCTAATTAGTGTGTTTTTAATACGATTATTATAGGTGTATGGAATATCTAAATTATTTAACTTGAATTTAATTCGAGAATTTTAATATCAAACATAGAAAAATATCTGTTTTCATTTAGTGGTTGCCGCTTGAATTTTATAAATTTTATTGGGCAATAATTAGTTGATATTATTACATAATAAATCATGTCCATTAAAAATGTCTAAAAAAGTAGAAGATTATTAATTTTCTATCGAAAATAAATTCTAATTTTCATTGAACTATTACAGAAAGATTAAATAATTTATTTTTTATTTTTTATTTTTTATTTTTTATTTTTTATTTTTTATTAAATTTATGTATTGTGCATTATAATAAGATATTTAAAATATAATGTTCGATATATAAAAACAATATACGTTATATTGATTTATTTTCCACTGTCAATGAGGTTGTGCATTTACTTAGAACTTCACTAGGGATTTGACATATTTTAAAAAAATTAAAATCTTTCACATCATTTGTTTCGAATTCTTTTTCAAATTGAAGTGAATAGAAGGTTACATTTGAAAATTTATTTGAAATAGATTTTAATTCACTCGATACCGTGTCTAAATTTCTTTCTCTCATAAATTCTTTTTTAAAGTCATCAAACCCTCCATCAAAGCTAGACTGTTTAAACATTTGATTCCATATGCTTTTCAACCAGTTATCATATTGCCGAACCATTACAATAACATTTACTTTATATTCAGTGAAGTTGCTCAATATTTGATCTAAAAGTATTGGCGATATTGGATAAACATCAGATTGTGTATAGTCTTTATTACGAGTTGAAAATCCAAGAGGTAAACCTAGAGTAGTTTCATCAGTGTAAATTATATTATTTTGTCTAAAGCTATCAATCTGATCTTTCATTATCGAACAGACATTATCAATGGCTTTTAATTGACCATTCCCCAGCTCAAAATTATTACATGCGAATTTAAGAGGGTTAGAACTACCATTGTGAAGGTTATAAACATAAGCATTATTTAATATATGTCTTTTATTTAGTTCCAGCCAAGTTTGAATGGAGGTAGTGCCTGTTTTATGAAAGCCGAAATGAAATGTTATGGTTTTAGGCGTTTTTTTTCTATATTCTTTAGATGACATAAGTGCTTTATTCAATGTTTGATTATCCTTACATATATTCATCCATTTAGTAATTACTTCTGAATTCTCAGGTTCTCTATCGAATAAATTCAAATAAGCTTGGATAACGTCATTTTCTGTTAACATAAAATCTCCCAAAAATAGATAAATTTTTATCTTTTATATTAAATTAAGTGCATAGGTTTAGGTTTTATTAAGTCTAGTTTTATCTTGAAAATATTATTTTTAATTGCATTTATGCAACATTTTTTTTAATATATCCACTAGCTCAACTACTTTAAGTTCTGGAAATAAATTCAATAATTTACCATTATCTCCTGCAATTCTTTTTACTTCATCGGCACGTACAAATTTAGGGTTGATTGTAACATTAATTTTGTAACCAGCGAGCGTTTCAAGTAGTTCAATTATTTGTTTCAACGAGTAGCTACTACCACTGCAAACATTAAATATTTGGCCACTAGCATCAGAACCTAATAGTTTACAGTAAGCGTCAACTATAAAGTCAACAGAAGAAAAATCTCGGTAAACATCTAAGTTACCAAGCTCGATCTCTTTTTTCTGCTGTTTGAAATGAGAAACAATTTTAGGCACTAAAAAATGTTCAGCTTGTCCTATACCCGTGTAATTAAATGGGCGAGTGATAATTATTGGCAACTTACTGTAATAATTAGAGACTATTTTTTCCATAGCCATTTTGCTGCATGCATAATGATTTACAGGTTCAGGTGGTAATGTTTCTGAAATTAGATCAACATTACTGTTACCATAAATATTAGCGCTACTCGCGATAATTATTTTTTTAATTTTAGCGTTAGATTTAAGAATACTTTGTAGTAAATTTTCGGTCCCGATTACATTCACACGGTAAAACTCTGCGGCATCTCCGTGCCCAACAAATGAAATAGCCGCTAAATGAATAATATAGTCAGGACCTACTTTATTAATTACATCAACCATACTGGTTGCATCTGTGATATTTGCAGGGAATGTATCTTCCATAGAAGACGATGTATAGGTGGTGCCGTATACCTTCATTCCTTGCCTTTCAAGATGCTTTTTTAAGTGACGGCCTGTAAAGCCGCCAATTCCAGTAATTAGAACTCGTTTGTTAAAATGAGAATCCAATTTCATTTCTCCGTAAGTCAGCCTCTACCATCATAGAGCAAAGCTCTTCAAGTGTTGTTGTAGGGGTCCATCCTAGCTCTTTTTGTGCTTTTTCAGGGTTACCTATCAATAATTCAACTTCCGCTGGACGGTAAAATTTAGGGTTTATTTTAACTACTATTGCACCTGTTTTAGCATTTTTTGCGATTTCATTTTCTTCACTACCAGACCACTCTAATTCAATGTTGGCTGCTTTAAATGACATAGTAACGAAATCGCGGACTGTTTCAGTACGGTTTGTTGCGAGGACATAGGTGTCTGGCTTATCTGCTTGTAGCATACGCCACATACCTTCAACATAATCTTTCGCATAACCCCAATCCCGTTTTGCATCCATATTACCAAGTTCTAAAGTTTCTAGCTTGCCTAACTTAATTTTAGCCACACTGTCAGTAATTTTACGAGTCACAAATTCTTGGCCGCGTAAGGGAGATTCATGATTAAATAATATACCGCTAGTAGCGAAAATATCATAGGACTCACGATAGTTGATAACCATCCAGTGAGCATACAACTTGGCTACACCATAAGGGCTTCTTGGATAAAATGGCGTTGTTTCGATTTGAGGGATTGCTTGAACTTTGCCAAACATTTCAGAGGTTGAAGCTTGATAAAATTTGATTTTAGGGTTGACGATACGAATAGCTTCTAAAAGATTTACAGGGCCAATAGCCGTAATTTCAGCGGTTGTTAGTGGCTGATCGAACGAAACACCAACAAAGCTTTGAGCAGCGAGGTTATATACTTCAGTCGCCTCCGTCGTTTGTAGTAATCTAATAGATGAAGATAAGTCTGTTAAATCATATTCTACTAGGTGTAAGTTTGGATTTTTTTCTATCCCTAACTCTTCTATACGCCAGAAATTTACTGAACTTGTACGGCGATATGTACCATACACCGTGTAGCCTTTTTCTAATAATAACTCAGCTAAATAAGCTGCATCTTGACCTGTAATACCTGTAATAACTGCAGTTTTCACATTTTTTCCCTTTTAATATTGCTTTATAAAGCATTGTTTTAGCACACGATTAATATTTTTAATTAAAGCTGGCTACTTTAAAGTTAGACACTCTACTTAAACCAAATAAATGGTTATATTTTATGTAAGTCTAACAATAGAGTCTAATGCCCCTGAGTTATAGTGTGAATTATAAATGTCTAGCTCATCATTTGTATCAATTTCAATCCAACCGTTTTTTACCAAGGCCGCTTTTACTTCCCAGCCAATATCAATCAAATGCTGGATAAAACTGGTCATATACATATTATTAAAATCTTGGCCATCATAGGTGGCATTTTGATCCATTTGATTATAAACCGCTTTTAGAGCCTCTACGCATTTAGCATTGATTTTAATTATACCCATATATTGCGCTTGAGCGTCATCATAGCTATCTGGCTTCTTACCCAGTTCTATTACTTGATTGGTGTCTTTCATTTTGAAGGTTTCTGCATCGGATAAAGGGTTATCCATACGCATTTCCCAAAGTCGACGCCAAAAAAGGTCCGCACCTAAGACCACATCACCTTCAGTGTCGAGCACCTTATTTAAAACCTCAGGCTCAAATACAATATCACCATAGGTAATCAAAATATCTTCACCATTTACCATCTGTTCTTGGACACAGAAAAGAGTATAAACCATATTGGTTATATCGTATTTTTGATTAAATACAACCTGAGTGTTATTTCCCTTTAAGCACTCATATTTGTAACCACCGACTATGGTTATATCATTTAGGCCTGCATTACGAAGCACTTCTAATTGACGGTGCAACATAGGCTTACCTGCAAGAGGCACCATACATTTAGGTATATCATTGGTATAAGGTCTAAGTCGTGACCCCATACCAGCGGCTAGGATAATTACTTTCACTCTAAACTCCGAAATAGATTAGTTAAAAGGGCTGTGTCTAATTTACTAAAAGGTTGCTCTCGCTCTGGGTGCCACATTATACCTATCCAAGGTAAGGTTTCATGACTGTAAGCTTCAATCTCCTTAGTTGGAGAAACTATCTCAGAAACCAAATTATTCCCCAATTTTCCGCTTGGAATTCCCCAATTATGAAAACTATTAACGGCTTGTCCTGCATAGGCATTAAATACTTCTGAGTGACCGATAGGTTCAACTAAGTGTCGAGTACCTGCGTGTTGAGTAACGGCAGATAAAGAGCCTCCCATATAATGATTGATAAACTGCATTCCACGACAGACACCTAATATGGGTAAGCATTCTAGGCTAGCATAGTCTAGAAGAGCGCTTTCTGTACGATCACGATCTGGAGCACAATTTGCTGCGCCTGGTAAATGAGACAAGTCATTCCCTCCGGATAAAATAAATCCATCTAATTGCATGGATCGGCACCAAGCAGATACATCCATTAAACTATTAGGGACTGGAACGGGTAAAAACCCTAACGACTCTAAGAGTAGAAACCATTGTTGATCCAAACAGTCTCGTCGTTCTCCATAAGAAGCAGTGACCTCTACACGTTGGGTAATGCCAATACGTTTACTCATCGAATCACCTGAATACGTCGATTACCTGCATCTAGTTCAAGCACTTGAGCCAAAGCAAGGCTGGCATATTTTGTTTCTCCAACACCAATGGCCGCTGGCAGCCCAAACTCCGCCGAACGGATTGCCATGTGAGAGTTCGCCCCTCCATACATGGTTATTAAACCAGCAATATTCTGACCAAATAGCCAATCATAGCCTGGATCAGCTTGCGGAATAAGCGCAATTTTACCACTAAGGTTGAGAGCATTAGCCTCCGTACTCAATTGTAGATCTACACACTCACTTCTTATCTTACCTGAACCAACAAAATTGGCTTCTGTATTAGGGTAAAGAAAAACACAGAAATCTGATGATTGGGTAATTAGTGGTGGTAATTCAATTGTACTGGTTAATTTGTGGGTGGCTTTACCTAGTTCCGCAAGGCGTTTCAGCTCTTGAGCTCCATCATTGGTCAGTAGTCCAGTACCCGATTGGCAATGCATTAAGTCAGCGATATCTATATAGGATAGATCGTCCCTTGACAAACCTAGAGATTCGCCGTAAACGACCAAACAGTCGAGTGCCGCTGAAAGGTTACGGCTGAATATAAACTTTGCATACTCTCGTCCTTCAATAGCATCACGCATAAATTGTTCAATAGAATTTGATGAACTCACCAATTCTTCATCTACTAAAGCCTGAAGAAAATCTGCTTTAACCCTATCCCACTGCTGACTATCTAACACATGAGAGGATTGAGGTGATTGTTTGGCACGCTCGACGATTGGAACTAAGAAGTGCTCAGGGTCATCTCGGTAACATGGAGAAGAAATATCATAGGTTCCTGGTCGTAAATGACCGTATTTTGTGACAAAGTCTTCCCAAGACATATTGCCAAGCGCTGTGTCTGTCGCATTTTCTGTAAATTGATGTGTCACAGTACGAATAGAGCCAAGGAAGCTATCCGCCGCCGCCTGAGTAATAATATTACGGTTAACAGCTGACTTAAGTAGGGTCACAGCAACAAACGCACTACGGGCTAAATGGGCAAAAACTAAAGTACCATATCGCTTGCAATCTTCAAGTAATACGAGGGCTTTATTAAGAGGAGGTAAATTGGACGTACTTATTTTCTCAAAACGATCTTTAAGTATAGAAATCGACGACAAATCGTTAGTCGTGCGTTTAAAGGCATTGCGTGTAATGCTCTTCAATCCATTCTCAAGTTGACTGATATCATCAAGGCTGAAACCACCTTTTTCAGTTAAGCGCGTTTTCCATCTATCAAAATCCAGACCATAGCAAGTAGGCACTACATCAAACTCCACTTTATCGTGCAAATGAGGGTTTTCTGCCAAGTGCTTGAGGTAAAAGTCCACTAGTCGAGTAGCCAGTGAATCACCTAAATTTGCTGGAACAAAAGAGTTAAAACTGGCTCGAATGTCCACATAGGGGTGGCCCGCAAAAGAGGTTAGTAGGGGCTGAGGTCGAACGTCTCGATAACCGTATTCAGCTCGCTGTGTCGCCCAATTTGAATCCATGATGAGTTCTTTATATAAACTAATGGACATCCTGCTAGGTTTGGTACCTATGATTTCGGCCGGATTCCAATCAGGCATTACGCCAAAATAAGCCGATTTGCCAACAACAAACGGTGTACTTGTTTGCAGATCCTCGAACCTTGCGACTGCATGAGCAAGCATTTCCTGAATATTGGAGTCATCCTCTTCTTTTAGTTCATGCAATACCGCAATCGGTCGTACCTGAAGTATATGAACACGGCCTTTTTGGCTGATTGCAAATTCAATGTCTAAGGAGTCAAAGTCAAGCAAAGATTCAATTTCAGCCATTGCTGGAATTAAATTTTTAACTACATCGGGCACAGCATCTAACAAATGAAGACTATTTCGATGCATTAACAAGGTCTTGTGTTCACGGCTGGCCCCACTCGTAATAGATTCAGTGCTGCGAGTCACATCGTCATAATTAATCACATAATAGGGCGCTCCATGATCTAAAGTACGAGTGAACGCGACGCCGCTTGCAACAACATCATTTACCATTGGCTGAACCAATACTTGATTGGCTGGATTATTGTCGGGATAAGAAGAAATCACTTCCTCTACGGCGTGTTGGATGGCGGAAAGCTGAGAGCAATCGACTCTAAGCACACTGGTATAAGCACCAGCATTCGCACTAGAAAAACCATCTTCAGACAAAGCGCTGCTACGAACGACTAACCGGTTATCATTGAAGGCTTCTTGTATTTTTTGCGTAATCTGAGTCGCCGCCACACGCCATTCAGATACGGTAAAGCTTACCTGATCTTCAATACGGCTCTTATGGACTACGCTTTGAAGGCGTTTCAAGGTTTGCGCTTTAGTCCCCATAACAAAATGAGCTAAATCTGCTGGCTCATTAAGTTCAGCCCAATCTCCTGCCGCATCAAATACTTGTATATCAAAGCCTTTCATTCTTAAAAACTCTATTAAACCACTTAAATGCAGTTTGGTAATGTCCTTTGGTAACTCTGGACGGCAGTTTTTAAGATACTCTATCACTTGAGGGCTAAATTTCAGGAAGCCAATAAATTCAGCACTCGCCATTTCTACTGGAATATCGCTACCTAATCGATGTACTTTTTCCTCAGTTAGACATACTTTTTCACATATTTCTATATCTTCAGCGGTTCTATTGGCATATCTCTGTTTCCATTTTTTATCGATTGCCACACTCACATCCGCATCAGAGGTGGCTATTTTTTTTACTAAGCTCTTACGGTAAACAATGTCACCGTATGAAACATAAACCTCTCCATTAATATCTCCACAGGCTAAAAGTAGAGATTCTGCTGCTCCTGTGTTATGCCAATTATGGTTAGTCACATAGGTGAAATCTGGGTATTTGTCTACAATCTCTTCAACCTGATACCCCGCCACAAAGGTTACTTTATCAACCAAAAAAGCGGTCGTATGCAGAATCCAATCGGTAACCTTTATATTGTAAGACGCTTTTCTAATGGCGGGATTACTGTCACCAACTAAGGGTTTTCCTGCACCTAATATGACTAAATTATTCATTAAAATCCTCAAAACTATTTCATTAAACTTTTCCAAATAAAATATTCCCTATAGAAAAGCTATTAATTCACTTTTATAAAAACCATCGATTTAGCGTAACATCAAAACAGTCTTCAAGAACCCCAAAAATAGTCTTTTAGTTCTGATTCAATCGCCAATATATCACTCTGATTATGCCAGTCTTTATAGATACCGATATTTTTTTTCGATACTTCCGGGTTAAAGAAGCGCGTACTGTTCTCAAAGCTAAGATTCAGTTCATTACATACACGTCTACGCTCTGATTCAGAAAGAATAAAATCTTCAAAATAGGTTTCTACAAAGTGGTATGAGTTGCACTCGTTCTCTTTTTTTGCAAGGTAACTTAGTCTATCTGCCCTAAATTTTTCAATAAAGCCATTAACATCTCGATATTTTCCAAAGTTCAAAGCGCCATGGTTAACTTGATCGACAAATTGATCTCTCGGGTCACGATAAACTACGACACATTTAGAGTCTAAAGGTAAAGCATTAATTGCTTGTATACCCATTATTGAAGGGGATTGGTTAAGGAGTAAAAATTCTGGTTGATTGTTAATACTAGAGGAAAAGCCTTTTAAAAATAACGATAAAGCCTGCCTTTGTACGGTAATCTCGTTACTCAGCACTCCTGATATCAACACATCTAAGTGTTCTATATAGGTGCTTAAATCTATAGGTGAGAGTCCAAATCTAGAACGTTCGAAAAAACTAAAAGTTGGTCGCTTTAAATTTAAATGATCATGATTTTTTGGAGTAAAGAGATTAAGAAGGTACTTTAAGTAAAAATCTAATACACTCTGTCTATCTGTGTTAGCTTTAGTTGCTCTATAATAAGCTCCAACCAATGGATTCTCGACTTCTTTCTGCCCCATTTCTATAACTGAGACGCCAGAGAAGGTTCTAAAATAATCATAAATTGCGCTTGAGCCAGAGAATAAAAAACCTCCTGTAATAATTACAGGAAGATTGATTTTCGAGTCAGTTTGTTTTGTTATTTTTAATTCTAATATTTTCTTTAAATAGTCTGCTAATATTTCAATATCTAATTTAGAAAAATTTTTAAGAATCAACGCCGAACTAAAAATATCAATCAGTTCTTTGGAAGTATGCTTCTCATAGCTGTCTATAATGTAATCACCAAGTGCATCAGACATTACATCCGAGCTCCTTAGCATATCGCTCCTAAATCTTCTCAACTGAGAAAGGGTCACTGCGCTTTCAGTCATATCTTGTTCTTTCTGAAAAAGTTCTGCTGAACTCATTTTTTTTTCATATTGTTGAATAAACTTCCTTTTCTCTAATGAAAACTCATCTTCATTTTTGCTTTTATATTTAATTAAACGAGCCTTACTTATCTGTGAAATATTGTTGTTTTTCACTTGGCTTAGTTGAGCATAGATTTCACATGCCTGATCAACTTCGACTTCACCTAATAACGCTTTTACTTCTACATAAAAGAAATTCTCTGCATCATTTGTTTTATCAAGATACTGATCTAGCAAGTGGTTAAGATCTTTCAAATCCGCTTTATTCATTATGTCAAAATATTGAAACGGGTTTTTATTTGCTTTCTTCGTTTTTTCTGAAGAGGAAATTATTGACATGGCTTTTCGGCTAATAAAATTATTTATGCTTTCATTGGCCGGCCCATTACTTACATGAGATTCTACTTCTTTCGAGCTTGGCAGTCTGAAGAGTAAAATAGCATACATTCCTTTGATCAGTATTCTGTAATTATCTAGTGACAAGTTAATTCCCCTTTAATTTAAAAAAGCCAAATATGAAACGATATCAACTATAGCTTTTAAAACACTTTGATTTCTTTTGTATTAATTATAAATAAAACCTAGGTAAGAGATATGCAATAAAAACAGTATCAATTAGTTGTAAATGCCTATTCGTATTTGACGAGTTAGAGCTTAGTCTTTATCAAAACCGTATAAATCTTCTAGGCGCACTATGTCGTCTTTGGCTATGTAAGAGCCAGTTTGTACTTCAATCATTACTAATGGAATACTGCCAGGGTTTTCTATTGAATGCACAGCGCCAATAGGAATATAGGTTGATTGGTTTTCGGTTATTAACGATTCTTTATCGTCGCAACGTACTTTTGCCGTGCCCGACACCACAATCCAATGTTCAGCACGATGATAGTGCATCTGTAGTGATAAGCGTGCATGTGGCTTCATGGTTATTTGTTTAGACTTATAACGCTTACCACGTTGTAAGAGGTTGATATGCCCCCAAGGGCGATAAATGGTTCTGTGTTGTACTGACTCTAAGCGTTTTTCTCTGTTAAGTTCTTCTACTATTTTTTTGACATCTTGTACCCGAGATTGGTCTGCAACAAGGACGGCGTCGCTGGTTTCTACTATAATCAAATTACTGATGCCAATAGTGGCAACCAATTTATCTCGTGCGTCAATTAAACAGTTATTGGTATCGATGCTTTTAACGTCACCTCGGTTTACATTGTTATTTGCGTCTTTTGTTTTTACCTCCCATATAGATGACCAGGAACCGACATCGCTCCAGCCTGCATTTAAAGGTATCATAGCGGCATGCTCCGTTTTCTCCATAATGGCATAGTCTATTGAGTCGTCTGGGCATGGCAAAAAGGATTCTGCATCGACACGGATAAACTCGGAGTCGGTTACTGCATTTTTTATAGAGGCTTTGCAAGCTGTTAGAATATCTGGTTGGTATTTTTCAAGCTCTTGTATATATACACTGGCTTTAAATAAAAACATGCCGCTGTTCCAAAAATATTTTCCGGACTCGACATAGATGGTTGCTGTTTTTAAATTTGGTTTTTCTACAAATTCTTCCACTAATAAGCAATCACTACCTTCTATCTGCTGGCCACTGAGTATATAGCCATAACCTGTTTCGGGCTTATTCGGTACGATACCAAAGGTCACTAGTCGTCCTTTTTCTGCACATTTTTGAGCTTGTGCAATCGCCAGATGAAAAGCGTTTACATCTGTAATGACATGGTCTGCTGCCAATACTAGCAATAGTGGATCAGCGCCTTTTTTAATGGCTTTTAATGCGGCTAATGCCACTGCTGGGGCTGTATTGCGTCCCTGAGGTTCTAGTAATATATCACCGCCTAATGCGTCAATTTCGTTTAGTTGTTCTGCGACGATAAAACGATGGTTTTTGTTACAAATGATCGAAGGTGAAAGGGTTTCTAACCCGTTCAAACGCAATATAGTTTCTTGTAGCATGGTGTTTTCACCAACGAGAGAAAGAAACTGTTTAGGGTGTTGTTTTCGTGATAAGGGCCATAGCCGAGAGCCACTGCCTCCAGACATTATTACAGGTAAAATCATTGCTTTATCCTATTAGTTCTTTTATAAAGTGGACTGCTTGAGCTACAAGGGAGTGACTGCACGAGCAACTTTTGCTTGGCCATTTAATATATAGTATTTATTTTCTGCTGAAATAAAACAGCTTTCTCCAGCTCTAACGATTAAATGCTTATTGTTGTGGTCTGCTTTTTTTGATTTTCTTTTGATACTAATTTCACCAGAAAGTACGAATAAAATCTCAGCGGATGATACTGGTATAATAATGTCTTGGTTTTCCACTTTGATCGTTCTAAACTGAAAGTCTTCTGCTTCTGTATGAAAAATCAATTCGTTGTGATTATTCTCGATTTGAGGGCGTATTTTTATGCTGTTAAATGCAATTGGTTCGAAAACGGTAGTGTTCAATAATTCAGTAATGTCTATGTGCTTGGGTGTTAGTCCTCCTCGTAAAACATTATCTGAATTAGCCATTAATTCAAGAGCTGTGCCTTTTAGGTAAGAGTGTAAGGTCCCTGAATTAATAAACATGACATCGCCCGGTTGTAAAATGACATAATTGATTAAAAGAGGGCTTAAAACACCAATGTCATCTGGATACGATTCTATTAATTCAAGTACAAGCCTATATGCTTGGAGTCGCCTTTTATCTTGTTGTTCTCTTATTGCCATGTGAATATTGCGTATCACTTCAGCGATCAAAATAGTCTTTCCTGAGTGGGTCATTAGGGCTTCATAAAATAACCGTAGACCTTTAGATGTGACATTGTTTGAAAATCGATCAACTAACGGTGATAGAATAGGGCCTTTAACTCGCTCAAAAATATCTATGATTTCACTAAAACTTCTAAAGCCATTGAGTGCGTGAAACTCTGTAACTGCAAACACAAGCTCTGGTTTGTGGTTATCATCTTTATAATTTCTATGGGGGGCGTTTAAAGGAATATTGAGAGAATTTTCTTTTTTCCAACCTGCTAGTGCTTGATCTTTTTTAGGGTGGCTTTGTATCGATAAAGGGGAGCTTGCAGATAAAATTTTAAATAAAAAAGGCAACCTGTTGTTGAATTTATCTGAGCATCGTTGCCCTAGTACTTTGACAGGGTCGTGATTAATATAGGTGTGTAGCTCTGTTTCGCTATCATTAAAAATTAGTTTTGACGGTGCTTTTGGGTGGGCACCCATCCAAACCTCAGCGAGAGGCTTTTTATCTGGGTTTTTATAGCCAAACAGTTCAACTACAGATGTAGCGCATCCCCAGTTATTATGAATGATTGGGTTGTTTAATAAATAAATACTCATCAAAAAACAACCCATTTTACTCTAGGAAGAAACATCCTTTACCCCTCTTAAGTAGTGTTTAGTAACCTTTCAATGGTTAGAAAAAGTGGTAAAGCCATCACTAAGTGGGTCTTTTTGTCAGATTCTTCTAACTTATTATCGAAAGTAAGTGTCATTTTATCTCTTTTTTTCTACTAAACAAGGGGAGAGGCGCTTTTTTATCAACTATCAACTATCAAATAGATGAATAGTTATAATTATTGAAAATTTTATTTTAATCCGTTCCTAAAATTCTTTCGTGTTTTTTATGGTGAAATATACACAAAATAAACCAAATTTATTGTGCATAGGAAATAAACCAAAGAAATAATGCTACCCACTTTTAAAAAGTGTTTGATGGTATAGCGCCCCGCAGAATACACCATTAAATGGGTTTGGTAGCCAAAAGGAATTAAAAAGCAGGCGCTTGCGGCAAAAGCGACGGTCATGATAAAGGGAAAGGGGTCTAATTGAAGGCTCTGAGCAATAGACAGTGCAATTGGGAAGGACAACGCCGCGGCAGCATTGTTGGTGATAATCTCAGTGAGTCCCCATGTCATCAAATACAGAATGATCAAGGTAAAGTAAACATCTCTTCCTTCTAAAAGGTAACGCATTAGATGGGTTATATGATGCGCAGCGCCTGACTGTTGCAATCCTTGGGCGATAATAAGCGCAGACCCTATGATAACAATGTGCTCAAAAGGAAAGCGTCTGCGTACTTCACTTAGGCTCAATACCTTACTCCCTATAAGTATTCCTAGAAGTAAGAGTAACCCGGTGAATAATGGCAATATTTGCATTAGGGATAAGATTAAAACCCCGATAAAACCGAGAACCGCCATGCTGCTGACAAGGGTATTTATTTGTGGTTGATAGTGGTCTTTTGTCAGTATGTGAAAGTTACGATCCAGGTTTCGGTGGTTTTTGAAGTTAGCGCCAGCCGTTATTAATAAACTGTCGCCGACTTTTAAAGGGATGCGTCCTAATTGGCCTTTTAGTTTTTTGTCTCCTCGTCGTATGCCAATCACGGCAGCGTTGAACATGGTTCTAAAGTCCACAGATTGAAGCGTTTTTCCGGCTAATTCGGATTGATTGGAGATAATAACTTCCACTAAATTGTTGTTAAATACTTGAGTGACTTTCTGGTCACCAATGGTTAATCCTTCAAAGTTTTGTAATGCACTTGCTTTACTAATTTCTCCCGAAAACATTAATAAATCATTTTGTTGTATTCTTTCATTGGGGGCAACAGGGCTTATGAGAGTGTTGTTGCGTTCTATTTCAACAAGGTAAAGTCCTTCTAGGTTACGTAATTTATTTGCTTCAATGGTTTTATTAATTAATGGCGAGTTCGGTTCGACTTTTGCGGTTAAAAAATATTGATTCTGATTTTCTTGTTGCTCTGTTTCATTGCTTTTAGGTAACAGGCGAGCGGCAAAATAAAGCGCAATCAAGCTAATAATCGCGATAGGGATGCCCACTTGGCTGAACTGAAATAAGGTGAGTTCAGGTAGGCCCGCATTAATCATAAAGGAGTTAACGACTAGGTTTGTTGAGGTGCCAATAAGTGTCGTTATCCCGCCCAAAATAGAGGCGTAAGACAGTGGAATCAGTAGCCTTGATGGGCTAATGGATGTTTGCTTAGCGACGTGACTTAAAAGAGTTGAAACCACGGCGGTGTTGTTTAAAAAAGCACTGAGGGTGCTGGTTGTGATTAATAGTTTTATTAACGCAAATTTCTCACCTCCACGGAGCAATTTTGAGGCGAGCTTTTCAAGTAAATTTGCTCTTTCGAAGACGAGTGACAATATAAGCAGTAGCACAAGCGTAGCGAGCGCAGGGTTAGTAAAGCTATTTAGGAAAGTCGGTAGCGTGACCAGGTTACAAGTGAGGTAAATTACCGCTAAAGAAGAGAAGGCGGTCGCAGGCTTCATTCGCCCACTGACAATCACAATAAGTAGTATGCCAATACTGATTAGCACCAACCAGTCCATTCCAAAGCTATCCAACTTTTCTTTCCTTTTTTGTGAGATTCAAGTCGTGTTTTATCTAGTGTCTTTATAAGGAAGTATTTATTGATAACGGATTCGTTTGTTTATAAAACAATCTAGAATTGGTATTTTGAAACATTTTTTAATACACTGTCTATAATAAGTTTTTCAAAAAATGAGATTTGGTTTTTAAGTTTTTGTTTTATATAAGTTTATATTTTTTAGTTGAGTAAAATAATTTATGCCAGCAAAACGATATCAAGCCAAAGTAACGGCGGTTAAACTTCGTTTAAAAGGTGAGACGGTTGCAAATGTTTGCCAATTTACAGGGCTGAGTGCGCCTACTGTGATTAACGCCCATAAGTTATTTTTATCTGGTGGTTGGGAGGCATTAGAAGGAAAAGTTCGTGGTCGTGTCAAAGGTACTGGCTCTATATTGGATGATGAACAGGTTGAATATGTGAGAAAAGCCATGCTTTCAGATCAGCCTTTTTTATGGACACGGGCTCGTGTTACTAAGTTTATTCAAGATGAATATGGGCTAGCCGTTTCTGAGAGAGCGGCAACGCATTTGTTAGCTCGCTTAGGTATGATGCCAGATAGTTACCAAATCGAGGACTTTATTTCTAAGCCCGCGCTTAAACGTTTGATGGAATCTGACTCTTTTACGTTAACGAAGGAAAGACGTATCTTTTTAGGCCATTGTTTTACTCTTGGCACAACAGAGGGTAAAAAAACTCAATTGGTTTTTCAGTCACCTAAGCGGAAGCTAATGTGGAGTGCCTCAAATACTTGGCCGACAGAGTCTTGGTTGATTCATTGTTTAAGTTTGTTGTTAGCCGAGGTGAATATACCCATTACCTTGATTCTTGCTGGGGTCGATCTAAGGCGAGCTGATACAGTCAATCAGTGGGCCATGCGTGAAGATATTCATCAGCCGTTACATCTTGTTGTATCAAGAGCGCTGCCTGAAAAATGATCGATAAAAAGTGATTTAAAACAGGGTGTTTTAACTCAAACATTAGCCAAAGAGTATGTTGCTAATTGGCTGTTATTAAATATGTAATCTATTGAGCTAGTCGCAGGGGGATCCCTACGCTACGGATTGGAAGGAGTAAGTTATGTCGTCATTGACGCATTTACAGCGTTTAGAGTCGGAAAGTATACACATTATGAGGGAGGTGGTCGCCGAGGCGAAAAATCCTGTCATGTTGTATTCGATTGGTAAAGACAGTGCCGTGATGCTGTATTTAGCGATGAAAGCGTTTGCACCTTCTAAGTTACCCTTTCCATTATTGCATGTGGATACTCGTTGGAAGTTCCAAGAAATGTACAAGTTCAGGGATGAGTTGGTGAAAAAACATGATTTGGATTTAATTGTTCATGTTAATCCTGAAGGCGTTGAAAAAGATATTAATCCCTTTACTCATGGCTCCGCGTTGCATACTGACATTATGAAAACAGAGGGGTTAAAACAAGCGCTTGATGAGCATGGATTCGATGTCGCCTTTGGAGGCGCTCGACGCGATGAAGAAAAGTCCAGAGCGAAGGAGCGTATTTTCTCATTCCGTACTGCAGAACACCGTTGGGATCCAAAAGCGCAAAGACCTGAACTTTGGAAGCTTTATAATACTCGTAAAAATAATGACGAAAGTATCCGCGTTTTTCCTCTATCTAATTGGACGGAATTAGATATTTGGCAATATATCCATTTAGAAAATATACCAATTGTCCCCTTATACCATTCTGCTCCGCGTCCTGTTGTTGAACGAAATGGAACGCTGATTATGGTAGATGATGAACGAATGCCATTGCAAAAAGGTGAAGTGCCAATGATAAAATCAGTGCGCTTTAGAACGTTAGGTTGTTATCCCTTAACTGGCGCAGTTGAGTCAACGGCAACCAGTTTGCCTGATATTATTCAAGAAATGTTATTGACCAAAACATCTGAAAGACAGGGCCGAGTAATAGACCATGATTCTGCGGCGTCTATGGAGAAGAAAAAGCAAGAGGGGTATTTCTAATGTCAAATGTTTCAGACTTGATTGCAACGGACATAGATCAGTATTTAGCGTTACATGAAAACAAGAGTCTCTTGCGTTTTATTACTTGTGGCAGTGTTGATGATGGTAAGAGTACGTTAATTGGACGTCTATTATTTGATTCAAAAATGCTTTTTGAAGATCAACTAGCGGCTATTGAAACCGATTCTAAAAAATATGGCACACAAGGTGATGAGATTGACTTCGCACTTTTAGTAGATGGTTTAGCGGCAGAGCGTGAGCAAGGTATTACGATTGATGTTGCTTATCGTTTTTTCTCAACAGATAAGCGTAAATTTATTGTTGCGGATACGCCTGGGCATGAGCAATACACCCGTAATATGATTACCGGCGCCTCTACTGCAGATGCCGCTATTTTAATGGTGGATGCTCGCCACGGCATTGTTACTCAGACTCGTCGTCACAGTTTTTTGATGTCGTTAATTGGTATTCGTAAAATTGTCGTCGCTGTAAATAAGATGGATTTAGTGGATTACTCGCAAAAAGTATTTGCTCGAATTTGCGATGAATACCGTGACTTTGCTAAAGCGTTGGGATTTGAAGAAATTGTATTTATTCCAATGTCAGCACTAAAAGGTGACAACATTACGGTGCCAAGTGAAAACACGCCTTGGTATAATGGCTCTACCTTAATGGGCTTTCTTGAAACGGTCGAAGTAAACGAATCTTACCTTCAAACTCAACCGTTTCGTTTGCCTATTCAATGGGTAAATCGTCCTAACTTAGATTTTCGTGGTTTCTCTGGAAGTATTGCCAGCGGGATAATAAAAGTGGGTGATTCAATACGTGTGCAACCCTCAGGGCAGACCAGCACAGTAGAATCTATTTATACGTTCGATGGCAACCTCACAGAGGCCGTTGCAGGTCAATCCGTTACTTTAATATTAAAAGACGAAATTGATGTGTCTCGTGGAGATGTTATTTCAAGTATTGATTTACCGGCGCAAACGGGTCAGCAATTTCAAGTTAATTTAGTTTGGATGAGTGATGAACCTATGTTACCAGGTCGTCCTTATTTAATGAAAATTGGCACTCAGGTGCTAAGTGCTACAGTGACTGAGATTCGACATCAAGTAAATGTAAATACAATGGAGCATTTTCCAGCTAAGAAACTGGAGCTTAATAGTATTGCTGTTTGTAATGTGAATTTACATCAGCCTATAGCGTTTGATCCTTATGAAAAAAACCATGACACAGGTGGCTTTATTCTAATTGACCGTATGAATAATAATACGGTTGCCGCAGGCATGATTAATTTTACATTACGCCGCAGCCAAAATATTCATATGCAGCATGTGGATATCAATAAAGCAGCGCGATCGACCTTAAAAGCACATAAACCTTGCTTGCTTTGGATGACTGGATTGTCCGGTTCTGGAAAGTCTACTATCGCAAACTTGGTAGAGAAAAAGCTTTATGCCATGGGAGTGCATACTTACTTACTGGATGGCGACAATGTGCGGCATGGTTTAAATAAAGACCTTGGTTTTACCGATGGGGACCGGGTGGAGAATATTCGCCGCGTGGCTGAAGTCGGTAAACTGATGGTGGATGCTGGCTTGGTGGTCATCAGTGCGTTTATTTCTCCTTTCAGTTCCGAGCGTGCGATGGCTCGCGCTATGTTGGAAGAAGGGGAATTTTTAGAAGTCTTTATAGATACCTCTCTTGAAGTGGCAGAATCGAGAGATCCTAAAGGTTTATACAAAAAAGCCCGCCGCGGTGAATTGAAAAACTTTACCGGTATTGATTCGGCTTATGAAAAACCAACCTCACCGGAAGTGCGAGTGAATACGGATGACTTATCCGCTGACGAAGCGGCTGATAAGGTGATTAGCGTTTTACTGGAATCGGGAAAAATTGGTTTAGATTAAAAAAATGAAATCGGTAAGTAGGTTGTGTTTAGCGCAACAATTGTTAAGGATATCACCTCGTTGTCGGGCTAAAGCCGCGACCTACACGCCTACAATATTTGATTTAAATGTGCGTGTTATCGAGCTAAAGTAGGTTGTGCTTTAGCGCAACAATTGTCAATGATATCAACTCGTTGTCGGGCTAAAGCCGCGACCTACAGGCCGTAACAATTGCCAATTATATCAAGGTGTTGTTGGTTATAAATGCGTTGTCGGGCTAAAGCCGCGACCTACATAGGAACTTTGTTGTATGTTAAGAAATTTGTTATTTGAAGCTAGGAAAATTTCTATCGAGGCGGGTAAGGTTATTATGGAGATCTATAAAAAAGATTTCCAAATTGATTTTAAAGCGGATGAGTCTCCATTAACGGAAGCGGATCAGGCGGCGAACGAGGTTATTGTGACTGCGTTACAATCTCTAACGCCTAGTATTCCAATATTGTCAGAAGAAGCAACGGAAGATTTTTCAGGGGCCAATGATCAAGGTGAATACTGGCTAGTTGACCCTCTAGATGGCACAAAAGAGTTTATTAAGCGTAACGGTGAGTTTACTGTGAATATTGCGTTGATACGTGATGGTGTGCCAGTGCTGGGTGTTGTTTACGCTCCTGTGTTGGATACCTTGTACTATGCCTGTAAAGGTGAGGGGGCGTATAAGCAAGTTGGTTCGGCGGTGGCGGAGAAGATCACTGTTTCTCATTATGATAGTTCACGACCTTGGAACGTAGTCGGTAGCCGTTCTCATGCGAGCCAAGAAACGACGGACTGGTTAGCATCTCTGGGTGAATATGAAATGATCCCAATGGGAAGCTCGTTGAAGCTTTGTTTGGTGGCGGAAGGTGTAGCGGATCTATATCCTCGCTTTGGGTTGACGTCGCTATGGGATACCGCCGCGGCACACGCTGTTGTGTTAGAAGCGCAAGGAGAGGTGGTCACTATTGATGGTCAGCCATTAAGCTATGGGAATACTAAGGAAGTATTAAACCCATTTTTTATAGTGCGTAATCCGAAGAACTAAATTGAGTGTAAATGTGCGGATTGTCTAGCGAAAAGTAGGTTGTGCTTTAGCGCAACAATTGTCAATTATTTCAACGAATTGTATGGGTAAAAAACGTATTGTCGGGCTAAAGCCGCGACCTACACGTCGCAACAATTGTCAATAATATCAATGAGTTGTCGGTATAAACCCCGACTTATAATATTTGATTCGGACTAAAGAAAACGAAAAGTAGGTTGTGCTTTAGCACAACAATTGTCAATCATTTCAACGAATTGTATGGGTGAAAAACGTATTGTCGGGCTAAAGCCACGACCTACACGTCGCAACAATCGTGAAGGATATCAATGCGTTGTCGGGGTATAAGCAAGCGAAAAGTAGGTTGTGCTTTAGCGCAACAATTGTCAATCATTTCAACGAATTGTATGGGTAAAAAACGTATTGTCGGGCTAAAGCCACGACCTACACGTCGCAACAATTGTGAAGGATATCAATGTATTGTCGGGGTAAAGCAAACGAAAAGTAGGTTGTGCTTTAGCGCAACAATTGTCAATCATTTCAACGAATTGTAGGAGTAAAAAACGTATTGTCGGGCTAAAGCCACGACCTACACGTCGTAACAATCGTGAAGGATATCAATGCGTTGTCGGGCTAAAGCCGTGACAGGACGATGTTGTGTGTGATGGATAGATATTGATTGAGATAAGTCTCGATCTATTTTTTAAGGGAGATCAAGGATGTTTGAGATTGTACATCATGGGGCCGTAGATGGTGTGACGGGGTCCTGCCATGAATTGAAGTTGGATGCTGGTGGGTCGTTACTGGTCGATTGTGGCTTGTTTCAAGGGGCTGAGTCGTTTGATCGTGAATCAGAGAGTGCTGCAGGTGTTTTCCAGAAGCAAATAGACTTTCCTATAGACTCTGTACAGGCGTTATTGGTGACTCATTGTCATATCGATCATGTTGGTCGAATACCTTATTTATTAGCCGCTGGGTTTGATGGACCTATTTATGCGACGGAGGCGACAGCACATTTATTGCCGCTGGTGTTGGAAGATGCCATTAAAGTGGGTGTGACGCGCGATAAACGTCTTATTCGTAAGTTGATGGCTCGCTTACGTTCATTGTTGGTGGCGATTCCTTATAAGCAGTGGTTTGATGTTAAAGGACTGGAAAATGTGCGGGCGAAGTTTCAGGTAGCGGGTCACATTCTTGGATCGGCTTATATTGAAGTGGATCTTAATAAACAGCACAGGGTTGTTTTTTCTGGTGACTTAGGGGCGCCTTACTCTCCATTGTTGCCTTCGCCTAAATCCCCATATCGAGCGGATACCCTGGTGATTGAAAGTACTTATGGCGACCGTATACACGAATCGCGTAAACAGCGTCGTCAAGTTTTGCAGCAAACGATTGAGAAAGCGTTACAGGATGGTGGAACGGTTCTGATACCTGCTTTTTCAATCGGTCGGACACAGGAGCTGTTATATGAAATTGAAGAGGTTATTTATCAAGTGGGTAGCAAGGATAAGAAGCTGTCTTCGGGTAATAAAGAGCCCAGCAAGCGAATTTGGGAATACTTAGATATTATTGTTGATTCACCCCTGGCATCGAAATTCACTGACAGTTATCAAAGCTTGAGAGCATTGTGGGATGCTGAAGCGAAACGAAAAGTGAAATCCGGACGTCACCCTTTAAGCTTTGATTCTTTGTTAACCATAGACAGCCATGAAGCACATTTGCAAACCGTGGATTATTTAAAACGTACTGGACGAGCGGCTATCGTTATAGCAGCGAGCGGGATGTGTGCTGGTGGTCGTATACAGAATTATTTAAAGGCGTTGTTACCAGATAAACGAACGGACATTTTATTTGTCGGTTACCAGGCGAAAGGTACGCCCGGGAGAGATATTCAAACCTTCGGTCCTCGCGGTGGTTATGTGCTATTAGATGGTGAGCGTATTGATATTAATGCCCAAATTCATACTCTTGGTGGTTACAGTGCCCATGCAGACCAAAAGGATTTATTGAATTTTGTTAAACGTATGCGCCATCAGCCGACGCATATCCGTATTGTGCATGGTGATGATAATGCTAAGAAGGAGCTAAAGCGCCTTTATCACACTCTTCTGCCTGAATGTGACATAGAAATAGGTCGATAGTAGGCTGACAATATTTGAGTTAAATACGCGGATTGTAGGGGTAAAGCAAATGAAAAGTAGGTTGTGCTTTAGCGCAACAATCGTCAAGGATATCACCTCGTTGTCGGGGTATAAAAAAGCGAAAAGTAGGTTGTGCTTTAGCGCAACAACTGTCAAGGATATCACCTTGTTGTCGGGCTAAAGCCGCGACCTACAGGCCGCAACAACTGTCAAGGATATCACCTTGTTGTCGGGCTAAAGCCGCGACCTTGTATCTCTCCTAGAGTTTCTGTTTAGCTAATAGAGGCTCTAAGAATCCGGTGAAGCCGTGCGCGACCTTAGCACTAAATGCTGTCCTGTAGATTACGCTCTGATCTTCACCCGATAAAATGGACACCGTCCACGTTTCAATTTTTTGCTAATTCAAATTCAGCTGGCGTTTTATATCCTAAACTCGAATGTAATCTCTGTCTATTGTAAAAATAATTTAGATAAGTCTTTAATTTGGAATATAATTTATGACTCGTTTCGAACTTATTACCTCGTATTAAATCTGCTTTAAGTGAATGGAAAAACGACTCTACTTCTGCGTTGTCAGTACAACATCCAGGTCTATTCATACTTGCTTTAATGTTATGCCTAGACAAAAATGCTTGAACCACATGCGCACGGTACTCTGCTCCTCTGTCAGTATGAAATAGCACTGAGTCTGTTGGTTGCCTTTTCTTGATGGCAAGTCTAAGCGCTTTGAGAGTGAGTTCCGTTGTCTTATTTTTACCAAACGCCCAGCCGATAATTCGACGCGAGTACAAGTCGATAACAACCGCCAAATAATGCCACTTAACCCCAACTTTTAAGTAAGTCACATCCCCTGACCATTGTTGATTTATGGTGGTTGGTTTGTCTTCATTTTTACGTTTATTCTCTATTTCTTTGTAGAAGAACTTTACTTTCGCAGGTTTGCTATATGTCTTTAATGCTCTCGCTCTCAAGCCGCTTTCTCGCATTAATCGAGCAACGCGTTTTCTACTCGTACAAATGCCTTGCCGTTTAAGCGCATGAAACACTCTGGGGCTACCATAGGTTTGATGGTTAGCATTAAATACTCTCTGAATTTTAGACAGTAGCTCTGTATCAGATATCTCATGTGCTGATATTGGTCGTTTTAACCAAGCATAATAACCACTGCGTGAAACATTAAGCCATGAACATAGGTATTTGACGCCTAAGGCTTGCCCGAACTTTTGGATGAATCCAAATCGCTCTGATGTACTTCCGCCAGATACCGTTGCCACTTTTTTAGAAGATCGTTCTCCTGCTTAAGGCGCTCATTTTCTTTTTTAAGCTTTTGGATACTATCCAACTCTTTTTTGGTAGGGACTTTACTCATGATTTCATTGCGGTCTTGATAGCGCGACGTCGTTAAAAACTTACCATCTCGGTATTCTTTTCTCCAACGACTAAGCATTAACGGGTGAATATCAAGCGCCTCAGCAACCTCCTTTGACATGATATCGTCTCGTAAGCTTAGTTCTACTGCTTTGATTTTGAAACTAACAGGGTAAAACCATGTTTTTCTAGGTTGGGTATACTTGGGCATTTAAGCCTCCTCAATGTAGTGAGGAGGTGTCTACTAAAACGGGGGAAGAGCACTCCCGGGTTCTTCATCTTGTTATATTGAATGGTATCCAGGTGCCTATTGATTAGTGACGCCGCATGAACAAGGGTAATAAAAGATGAATAATATTGGAATAGATATCAGTAAACATAAATTAGATTGCTTGTGGCTAAAAGACCCTCAACTCAATAAAGTGAAAACAAAGGTATTTAAAAATACGCCTGATGAGCATCAGCGTTTAGGGCGTTGGCTATTAGACCAAATTCAGGCAGATGCGTCTGATATAAGAGTCGTATTAGAAGCGACAGGTGTTTATCACGAAGCCGTTGCGTATTCACTTCACCAACAAGGCTTTATCGTTTGCATAGTAAACCCAGCTAGAGCGAAGGAGTTTGCAAAGAGCTTAGGCCATCAACATAAAACAGATGCTAAAGACAGTTTGGCTCTAGCCTTATTTGGGCAGGCAATGAATCCTGACGCATGGAAACCTGAACCATTAGAAATCAAAGAGTTAAGATCTTTAATTTCTCGCCTACAAGCACTTGAAATGGATTATCAAAGAGAGTTCAATCGCTTAGAGAAAGCTCAGGTTAGCCTGGAATCTGAACGTATTATTGAGTCTCTAGGCTTAATGATGAAGCATTTAAAAGATGAAAAATTAAGGCTAGAGCAGGATATTGACGATCACATTAATCGCCATCCTCATCTAAAAAAGAACCAAGAACTACTTTGTAGCATACCAGCAATTGGACCTGTGTTATCACGCATAATGGTCAGCATTATTCATAGTGATCGATTTAAATCTGCTGGGCAAGTGTCGGCTTTTCTTGGTCTTATTCCTAAAATTCAAGAGTCAGGTATATGGAAAGGTCGAAGCAGATTAAGTAAAAGAGGCCCCGCAAAAGTCAGAGCAAAACTTTATATGGCAGCCATTGTTGCCATAAGACACAACCCAGATATTAAAAGCCAATATGAACGATTATTGGCAAATGGAAAGACTAAAATGCAGGCTTTAGGTGCCGCTATGCGAAAGCTTGTACAAATTTGTTTTGGTGTTATTCATCATCAAAATGAATACTACCCACAGCTAAAAAATTAAGTTGCGGGTAGTTGGGAGAGATGGTATCTACAGGCTGCAACAATTGCCGATAATATCAATCTCTTGTCGGACTAAATCTCAATGTTTCTAGTTCGACTGTAAGTTCTTATAATAAAAAATTACAGTAGGGCATTTTTTTATTTTGTGATTATTCGTGGCATTCAGCACCTTGAGTAAAGAGTTTAGGGCACCCTATTAAGGGGACTCTATGGCCCTTTGTTTCAACATAAATAACCACCATGTGTTGTTTCTTGTCTTGAAACGTTAAAGGTATTTTCCAATGAAAACCGTGAAAACCATTACCCATATTGTTGTCTTTTAAATCTTGTCGATAGTCGTTTGCGGTCATTGTATGAACTATGTCGCCATCCATTTCAATGGTGATATTAAGGCTGCTACAAGGAATGTCTTTATGCATACACCAGCCGCTAATCATGCCGTTATCAACACTGTCTAAATGCCCCCATACCGCGGTGGGGTCGTTTAGATATTGACGGTGTTTTTCAATGATCTCTATGGCTTTGGTTTTATTTTTCTGTGTGGCGTAGGTAAGCAAGTGAATATAGCACGCCTGTATTTTTCGGCGGTTACGTGCCTTGCGGTTGAAAATGTGTTCGTTTATCTGGCCGTGCTTGATTAATGAAGCAAGGGAGAAACGTATCATGTCGGCCTGTATTAACGGCACAATATCGTGCCCACATCCTGTGAAATTGAGCTTTTTTAAGTGGGGGTAACGATTGGCGTGTCGCTTGTCTTTTTGGCTTAACCGGTCGTAAATAACATAGCCTGGTGTATTGTTGTCTGCACCATCGTGAAAGTCTCCGTGCCAGTCAAGTTGTTTGTATTTTTGGTAGGCTGGGGTGGTTTCAAAAGGGGCAAGCGCGTCATTAAGTGTCGAAATAGGGTTGATTAATAGCATCGCGTTCATGTGAAGTATGTCTGAAAAAGCGGACACGGCATACCCACCCATGCACCACCCATAACCAATGACGGTTCGGTGTTTTATGCGTCCACCTATTTCTTTGAGTGCTTGATGTAGTATAGGACAGCGGTACCAAGTCTCTTCGTCGATCGCTCCGATGGCGATAAGGTTGCACTTCAAAGCGGATTTTTTGATAAACTCAACGCCCCATAAGGTATTTGTTTTGGCGATTAGACGATCCATTGGCGCAAAAACGACGAGAAAGGGTGAGTAGTCGTCTATTTCTTCTATATAAATATGGTGATGGCCTGCTTGGTATTGAGTAATCTGTGGTGTGGTCATGTCGTTGTCTTTTAAATGTGTAATCCGTTAGGGTGTCGGTGAGCGAATAGCATTACTTTGTTAGGTTTACGCTTTTTCTCAGTGCTATAGCGTAATAGTATAATGATAAATTCAAGGAATAGGTTGTATTCGAATGGGGTTGCCGTCTAAAAAGTTAATCATTCACATTGGTATGCCTAAAACAGGGAGCAGTGCCATTCAGGCTTTGTTTGCTCTCAATGAGGCGTACTTTAAGAGTAAAGGCATTGTTTTTCCTTGGTATGACGGTTTTACTCAATCCTACCAAACTTCTGGTGGTAATGCGGAACTGTTATTGAAATGGATGTCTAGCCAAGACAGACGTGCCTTCGATCAGGCAATTAGTGCATTGAACGAAACAACCGTCGTGATTTCTTCAGAGTCCTTGTTTTATACTTTTAAGCAAGATCCCCAAGGTTTTTTTGAATTTTTTACTGGCTATGATTTTTTAGTTATTTGTTATGCCCGTGATCTGGTGCAATTAGTGGACAGCTCGTTAAATCAAGCGGTGAAAAATCATGGTTTTCTCGTCAATGATGAGAATTTAGCTCACATTATTGAGGACTGTTATTATCTGGATGTTCTGTCACACGCGGCTCAGTTTGTCGAATCAGGAAACTTGTCTGTTCGTTGGTATGACAAAACGCAATTTGGGGGCGAAGGCATTTATGCTGATTTTTTACAGCTCATTGGTGTCACGGTCGATTTAAGCCAACTGACACGACCAAATAAAGTGGTAAACCCTTCCTTAAGCCCAGATGCATTTGCTTTCCGTGCTTTGTTGAATTCTTTTAGTGCTCTTCCTACATCGGATGGCTTTAAGTATCAAATAAACGCTTTATTAGCCCAATATTCTGTTGAATATTCAAGCTCGGGTTTGGTATTGAATGAAGAGCGCATCCATAAAATACAACAGAGCTACGGAGTCGCTTTTGAACGTTTCTGGAAAACGTTTTGGACGACAGAACCTCCCGCAATTGGTCAGCATGCGATTCGTTCGACATCCAACGGAATGGGAGACGCAGATCAAGCGCTTTGTACGATGGCTATTAAGAAGATACTGACTTTTTTGTGGCAACAGAACCCTCAAGTCTTGTTGCTTATATTAGAATCATTTTTAAAGTCTGAGTGGGCATTGATTGATAATGCTTCTAAGGTGCAGCGCGTTGTGCGTAATGCACTGGCGATTGAGTGGTTGCGATCATTAAGTGTCGGTAAATTGACCGATTTGGAGTTGCAATTATGTGGGTTATTAAGGGTGTTTTTGACTCCTACATTAACGCTTGATGGGAATACTTATCCGTTTTCGGTAAAGGATTGGAGTGAAGATATTGGCAGTCGTTCTTCGTTGGGAGGCGGGCTAGTCGTTGAATCGATCGGCAATGATCCTTTTTTTGAATTGATTGCAATGGATGGGAATTCGTCTAACACGGCGTGTTGGGTTTGGTTGTCGATACAAGTGCCTGTTTCGGGTTGTGTACAGCTCTATTACACAACCACTCAATATCCGATATTTTCACCTGAAAAAATGCTCAATATTGATGTGCTTGAAGGTGAGCAGTCATTATCTTTTGTAATTGATGACCCGGAATTTACCGGCCGCATACGTTTAGATCCTGGTTCAGATGCCTGTATTTATCTGATTCGTCAGCTGAGTCTCTACTCTGTATATTATGAATAAAAGCGACAAAAGGTGCAGTGAAGCATGATTAAAAATGTGATTAAAGAAAGCGGTATCGCCTTTGGTACCAGTGGTGCGAGAGGCTTAAATACACAATTTACCAAAGAAGTTTGTGCGGCGTTTACGGTTGCTTTTATACATGCCATGGCCGGCGATTATAAATTTAAACGGGTTGCTTTAGCGATGGATCGCCGTCCTTCAAGTTTATTTATGGCGCAAGCCTGTGCTGGAGCGCTTGAATCCTTAGGCTATGACGTGCATTTTTATGGGGTCTTACCCACGCCGGCTTTGGCTTTGCAATCTATGGCCGATGACGTACCAGCGATTATGATTACTGGTAGCCATATTCCATTTGATCGTAATGGTATCAAGTTTTATCGACCTGATGGAGAAATTACCAAAGCGGATGAATTGGCGATTATGGCGGATGAAGCGACTTTACCTGAGTTTTCTTTAGCCGAATTGCACGAAAGGCCTGAGGCAAAAGAGCGGTATTTACAACGTTATACTGGCGCGTTTTCTAATACGCTGTTTTCTGGTTTTCGTATTGGTGTCTATGAGCATTCGGCGGCTGGACGAGATCTTAACCGTGCTATTTTTGAAGCGCTTGGGGCGACGGTTATTTCATTAGGCCGTTCTGATACTTTCGTGCCTATTGATACAGAGGCGGTTTCGGATGTCGATAAAGAAAAAGCCTTAGGTTGGATAAAAGAATACCAACTGGATGCTATTTTTTCGACGGACGGTGATGGTGACCGGCCTTTATTATCGGATGAGAAAGGGATTTGGTTAAAAGGCGATGTGTTGGGTGTTTTATGTGCAAAAGCCGTTGCGGCGACGGCCGTAGCATTACCTATTAATGCCAATTCTGCTGTTGATTCGGTTGGTTTTAAGCTGGTAGAAAGGACGCGCATCGGCTCGCCTTATGTGATTGCGGGTATGGAAACCTTAGCTCAAACAACCACAGGAATAGCCGGGTATGAAGCGAATGGCGGTTTTCTATGTGGTGATGGGTTGAGGTTAGGGGGAACCCCTTTGGCGGCTTTACCTACTCGAGATGCCATCTTGCCAGCTTTGGCTGTGTTGGCAAAAGCACACCTAGAAAAGACGGCTTTGTCTCATCTGGTTAACCTTTTTTCTACTCGTTATACCGCAAGCGATCGCCTGCAAAATATTGATTTAAAAAGAGTGAGTGCCGTCTTGGCTAAGTGGGTAGCGGCGCCTAAAATAGCGATTACAGACTTGTCATTGACGGCTGAGTTACACTCGGTAAATACGTTAGATGGGTTACGTCTAACGTTAAAAAATCAAGACGTTGTGCATATTCGCCCCTCTGGAAATGCCCCTGAATTACGTTGTTATATCGAATCCAGTACCGCTGAAAAAGCGGATACTTTACTTTGCTTTGTTATGGCTCAGTTAGCTCATTACAGTTAAGTCGCTGAGACCAAGAAGATTAGATTATGGAAACGACATTATGGAGTTAATATGTTTGATAACGTTACGCCTGTAAGCCCAGTTACTCATCGAGATGCGGGTTGGAAAGACCCAGATTCTTACCTTTTTGCGTCGACCGAGTCCTTGGTGCCCGTGGTTATTCCAGAAGTTATGATGCTAAAAGACATGACGTTAGCCTTTGTAAAAAGCACTCCAGAGAGTGCATTTAGTTTGGTTGCCATTCAATCTTTACACGCGGGTTATAACTTGTATGTGAATGACAGTGGTAGATGGGTTGGTCGCTATCTACCCTTGTATTATCGCTGTTTTCCTTTCTGCATGATGCCGATAGTCGACAGTGATCAAACGGCTTTATGTGTGCAGCAAGGTTCATATTTTAATGCCTCTTTTGAAGAAGGTGATCATCGATTATTTGATGATCAGGGCGAGATGACCGAAGCCATGTCTCAACGATTAGACCTGGTTAAAATGTTCGATAAAGGCTTGCGGCAAACAAAAGAGCTGATCGAGTTGTTGGACTCCATGAATTTGATCGTACCTTGGGATCTTTATGTACAATCGGGTGATGTTGATACCGCTAAAAAAATACAGGGTTTATTTCATATTGATGAAGCTGCTTTGTATGAACTGGCGCCAGAGCAATTAAAAACCCTGGTTGCGAATGGCTCTATGGCATTGATTTATGGGCAAATGTTTTCAGAGCATTGTGTGGAGTTTCTAGGCATTCAGTATCGAAACATTAACGAGAAGAAAAACCTGTTCAAAAATGCAACAATTGATGCAGTTTTTGGTGAAGATGAAGATGAAACCTTTCAGTTTTAATGTGTTATCTCGTTTAGGAATGGCTGAAGATGGAATGAACCTATGCTGAATGGCGCTCCTTATGCCGGGTTAGTGGGGAAAAAAGTGCTGTTTATGCACCCCAATTTACCCGCTCAGTTCAAACATATGTTGCCAGCGGTTGTCACCTGTGGTGCTGATGTCAGAGGGGTAACCTTTGCCGACCCCGTAGCGGTTCAAAGGCTCGTTACCCAGCCAATTATAATTGAGCAGGCAAAACCATCGTCCCATTCCACTCAGCTTGATCCATGGTTAATGGACATCAACAGTAAAATTGTGCGTGCTCGTGCGGCTAGTACAATTTTAATGGCTTGGAAGCATCAGGGGTGGGAGCCGGATCTGGTTGTTGGGCATACCGGTTGGGGCGATATGCAAAGTGTCCGGACGATTTATCCATCGGCCAAGGTTATTGGGTGGTTTGAATATTATTACTGTGCACCACAAACCGATGTGAGTTTTGACCCTGAATTTCCTACGGCTATAGAGCAAGTTCATAAGGCAGAGTTGAAAAATTTATGGCCTCTGTGGATGCTACAGCATGTGGATGTGGCCGTCAGTGCAACGCCATTCCAAAAGCGTGTACACCCTGAATGGGCGTGGCCAAAAATTAACGTGATTCATGAAGGTATTGATACCGACGTTTGTTGCTTTAATGATAATGTTTCCATTCAATTAGGCCAAAACGGCCCCTTATTAAACAGAACTCATAAAGTCATCACCTTTGTTAACCGCTGTTTGGAGCCTTATCGAGGTTTTCATACTTTTATGCGAGCTTTACCCGATGTTTTAGCTCTCCACCCTGATGCACATATTTTAATTATTGGCAGTGACACTGGAGGATACGGTGCGCAACCACCAGAAGGAACAAGTTGGAGGCAGCTTTTCTTGAACGAAATCGGACATCAGTTGGACCCTCTACGAGTGCATTTTTTAGGTGCTGTGTCTTACGAGGTTTATCTTGCTGCATTGCAACTCAGTCGAGCGCATGTGTATTTGACTTACCCTTTTGTGCTTTCTTGGTCAATGTTGGAAGCCATGAGTTGTGGGGCTCCAGTGATTGCCTCGCGAACGGAACCGGTGGAAGACGTTATTCTTGACGGGAAGAATGGTTTTTTGGTCGATTTTTTTGATTCTAAGGCACTCTCTGACGCTATTCACTGGGTACTGTCTCATCCTGATGTCATCGAACCTATAAGAGTAAGCGCTCGTCAAACGGTACAGCAGCAATTTGATTTAACTCGAGTCTGTTTACCAAAACAACTTTCTTTATTTGAGAATACCGTCTTATAAGTACCGCTTATTCTACTTAGATTTTTGAATTCGTAATGACTGCGCTTTCTATGTGAAGACAGCAAGGAAGTGGGTGTGTAGAATGACGGTAATTTATTATTTGATTCAATTCAATAGGAGTTCCTGATGGACATTAAATCGGCCATTGCCGCTGTCATTGATAAGAGAGATCTTACAATAGATGAAATGTGTGATGTGATGCGCATTATTATGACAGGTGGGGCGACTCAGGCTCAAATAGGGGGATTTTTGATTGCCCTACGGATGAAGGGGGAGACAGTCGAAGAAATTACCGCCGCGGCCAAGGTGATGCGAGAACTGTCGAATAAAGTCATTATTACACAAGAAAACCTTGTTGATACCTGTGGTACAGGCGGTGATGGCGGTAAGTTATTTAATGTGTCGACCGCTACCGCTTTTGTCGCGGCGGCGGCGGGTGCTCATGTGGCAAAACACGGTAATCGTTCTATTTCATCTAAATCCGGTAGTGCTGATTTATTAGAGTTTGCAGGCATTAATTTAAACCTAACCCCAGAGCAAGTGAGCCGATCCATTGATGAAGTTGGCTTAGGTTTTATGTTTGCGCCAAATCATCATGCGGCCATGCGACATGCCATTGGCCCGCGTAAGGAAATGGCTGTAAGAACCATTTTTAACTTACTAGGACCATTAACTAACCCTGCCGATGTAAAGAATCAAGTGTTAGGTGTGTTTGATAAACAATGGGTTCGCCCAATGGCCGAAGTGTTGCAACTGTTAGGTAGCCGCCATGCTATGGTCGTGCATTCTAAAGATGGGTTGGATGAAATTAGTATTGCCGAGCCAACCTATGTGGCCGAGTTAAAAGATGGCGTTGTCACTGAATATGAAATTCTTCCTGAAGAATATGGCATTCCTCGTCAGTCAATCGATCCGTTGCAAGTAAATGATGCAGAGGAGAGTTTTGTGTTGGTTAAGCAGGCATTGGCCGGTAAAGGCAAAGTGAATCCTGCGCGCGATATTGTGGCGTTAAATGCAGGTGCCGCGATTTATGTCTCTGGCATTGCTTCTTCATACGCCGAAGGGGTTTTGATGGCAGAAGACGTGATTGGTGGTGGTTTAGCGACCGAAAAATTGTCCGCACTTGCGAGTTTTACTCGTTGTTTTTAAAGTGTTTTCGAATAAATAGGTAAGGTTTGTCATGCAAGTTGAAACACCAACGATATTAAAAAAAATTGTTGCACGAAAGCACGAAGAGATTGCTGAGAGGAAGAGTACTGCGCCTCTTGAGAAGGTTAAAGAGGCGGCCTTAATCGCCAATAAAGAAAACCCTGTTCGAGGTTTTGCTAACGCATTGCGAGCAAAAGTAGAAAATGGTCAGTCTGGCGTTATTGCTGAAATTAAAAAAGCCTCTCCAAGCAAAGGGGTTCTACGCGAACACTTTGTACCAGCGGAGATTGCCACGTCTTATGAAAAGGGCGGCGCTGCTTGTTTGTCTATTTTGACGGATAAGGACTTCTTCCAAGGTCATGAAGATTTTTTAGTGGAAGCGCGTAATGCGTGTCGCTTACCCGTAATACGCAAAGACTTTATGGTTAACCCTTATCAAATATACGAAGCCAGAGCGATTGGAGCCGATTGTGTGCTATTAATTGCCGCCTGCTTATCGGGTGATGAGTTATTTGAGCTAGATCAATTAGCACGTGAACTCAGTATGGATGTGCTTGTTGAAGTGCATAATAGAGCAGAGCTTGAGTTGGCTTTGAAATACACGAACAGCGAGCTTTTGGGGATTAATAATCGCGATTTGCACACCTTTGATTTGAGCTTAAACAATACGTTTGACTTGCTGGATAGCATTCCTAACGATCGTTTTATTGTGACCGAAAGTGGCATTCATACTGCTGCAGACGTCGCTGCGATGAGGGCGAAAAATGTGAATGCCTTTTTAGTTGGCGAAGCCTTTATGCGAGCGGATGAACCCGGTAGTAAACTTGCTGAGCTGTTTCAAGCTTAAGTTATATGATGCTAATTGAATGATGGCCTGTCTGGTTCTGATTGTTTAGATTTGTTGCAGAACAGACTGTAAACTGAATAAAAGAGAGTAGATGATGAAAACACGTGTTGCTTGGCAAGAAGATGTGCATTTTACAGCGCAAACTGGTTCTGGATTTTCAATTGAAATTGACGGCAACCAAGAAAAAGGCGCTCGCCCAATGGAGCTAATCTTAGCGGGCCTTGGCGGTTGTACCTCCTATGACGTTGTGAAAATTTTGCAAAAAGCGCGTCAAGATGTAGTGTCTTGTGTTGCAGAAGTGGATGCCGAACGATCCGACTCTGTTCCCGCTGTATTTACTAAAATTCATATAAAATTTGTCGTCACAGGCCGTAAATTGAAACCGGCTATGGTTGAGCGTGCCGTTAAGCTATCGGCAGAAGAATACTGCTCTGCGTCATTGATGTTAGAACGTGGTGGTGTTGAAATTACCCATAGTTTTGACGTAATCGAAGTCGAATAAAATATTTCTATTTCACTTATGTAGGTCGGGATTTATCCCGACAAAACGCACATTTTGTTGTCCTGTAGGTCGGTCTTCAGGCCGACAACATGTTGATCTCCTTGACAATTGTTGCGCTAAAGCACAACCTTTTCGTTTGATTTAACCTGACCATAGGTTGATATTATTGATGATGGTTGCGCTAAAGTAGAAGCTATTTTTGTTTGTTGTTCACAAGGCGGTCCATCCCAGTATGTGTACACCACGTCATCTTGCTCAACGCTAACATGACTTAAACTGACGGTTTGAGCATCTTCCCTATGCATGCATACGGAGTTCATTGATTTACTCGGCAAATGCGATCTGTGAAAGTCAAATAATAGGCTGGCCGTTATCGTGCCCTGATGTTGTTTTAACAACGTTTGGTAGCTGTCTTGCCTATGTTGTGAGACGCTAGGGAAGTCGATTCCTGAGGAGGTGAAGGGCGATTTCACTTCTGTCCTCTTGAGGTGGGTTTTACCATCCCAGCAGACGCCATAAGGGGCTTTTTGTTCTCTAGAGAAGAGTAAGAGAGTAAAAGGCGCGTAACTCAAGACATTCAAATGCGACAATGTATCCAGCATTCTTACTAATGTGCTTTGTTCTAGTAAGCGTTTGACTAGTTGGCCGCGACTCACTAATGGCCCCTTTGGTGTGACTCCTTGATAAAAGTTCAGTAAGCAGACCGTAACGCCATTTTGAGTCACTCCCATCCAAGAGCCTAAACCCTGAGGGTCAATGGGCATGAGATAGGTGCTTTTCTGATGATCGCAGGAGAACGGTTCAGGCGGTTTTGCTTTTGCCCGACTTACCTGCTCATCACGATTAAAAAAAACCTGATAGCCATGGCTTTCGTAGAGCCAACTGATGGTACACATTACTATGAATTTACCGCGTTAATTAATTCTTGTTGGCGTACATAAGTGGCCGTTGCAGGTGCTAAGCCAAAAAATTTAGGTGTTTCTCTGTTTTGTAGTTTAACGGCGACACCGATTAAAGCCATATGATGAATGCAATGACTGGCGACGAACAGAAGCTCCCTATGAAGGTTGGAGTTAATTCGTTCAGACTGCTCTTCCTGAAGGCAGACTTCTGAGATAATGGTTATTGATGAGTCGAGAAAGTCTTGGTTTACACTGAGTAACCAGTGTTGTAGTTGCTTCAATTCAGCTTTGGCTGTATCTAAGCAGGTTTCTACTTTTGCACCTCGTCGACGGCCATTATAGTCAATGTGTTTGTTCGGCATGCCCTCTACTAACACAAGGTAGTTGTCGATGATATGTCGAATATGTTGACCAATGCTGCTGCTCATATGAGGTGAACAAATATGGCAATACGATTCTTCGTCAAGCGAGTCGAGTAGATCTTGCGCCTGATTAATGGTTTCTATATTACCTCTGATAATCGGTATCATTTTTCCTCCTGGCCGTTAGAGCTGTGACCCTCTACCTGGTGATGCTGTAGGTACGTTTCGGCGGCTTCTCTACCCATGTACTTTCCTAGAACCCTTGGGGTTAATTTTGTAAGGTCTACCGTAATAAGCCCATCGACGGTTTGATTAAAATCTGGATCCACATTAAAGCTAATAAAGCGTCCTTGTAAAGAGAGGTATTGACGTATTAAAACCGGTACCGCCGCCCCTTTCTCAAGTCGAGAGACAATATTGGATAATAGCTGTATGTCGGCTAACCCGGAGAGTAGGTTGACAGACCAAAAAGGTTTATTAGCGTGCGGGACAGGGTGCGTTGCTTCGACTAAAGCGGATCTTTCAGTATCATAAAAATGAGCGGTTAAACAGCTGACGATTAACTGATGAGTCAGTTCTTTATAATCCCCGCTTATGCTCACGGGACCGAACAAGGTCGTGTATTGAGGGTGACGAGAGACGAAAGTGGCAATGCCTTTCCATAGAAGCATAAGGGGTGATAAGCTTTTTTGGTAAGGTTTATCAATGACAGAACGACCCATTTCTATGGCATTAGGTTGAGTCGTTAGGAAATCATTATCAAACTTAAATAAAGTGCGACTGTAGAGTCCCTGCACCCCCGCATTTTTTGTGAGCGTATCAACGAGCCCTAACCTATAGGCTCCTGCAATACGTTTCTGTTCTTTATCCCAAATAAATAGATGTAAATAGCTTTCATCAAATTGATCTAGGTCGATCGCTCTGCCTGTGCCTTCTCCAACTTCTCGAAAGTTACGTTCTCGTATAATGCCTATTTGGGTCAAAATCACAGGGATTTCTGTGGCGCTTGCAATGAACACCTGAAATTGTTTTTGCTCGACTAAGCGGTTTTCATGTGAAAGCCCATCAATATCCGCGGTTAGCAGGGTGGATGAAACGTCTTCCATTAATGGTGTTACTGCTCTTTCTGGCATGGCTTTGCCGGGGGGGATTTTTTTTGTTTGAGACGTCGGTTGGTTCTGTTCCAGAAGGTAGGTATTAAGACGGAGGTAGTTGGTTATATCTTGGTCGTTATCCATCTTGCTAATTTCATGGGGTTCAATGACTGAGCCGCAGCGAATACCAATGGATTTATTCTTTTTATTAAGCAGCTCACGACCTAGTAATACGGTTCTTAATCGAGGGTGTATGTTTCCCGCTTTATAGAATAGAGGGGAGTTTTGACCTTCTATAAATACAGGTAAACAACTGGCTTTACTTGATCGAGCTAGACGACCAACAAGCCGTCCCCATGTTTTATCTTGTAATTGATTTGCTTCATCAAAAGTAGACACTTCTCCTGCTGGAAAAACCAATAATGCGCCACCAGAACTGAGGTGTAGTCCTGCGTCTTTAATGGCTTTCATATTCGTTCGACGTGCTTCTTTGGTTTCAAATACGTCCACGCCAATAAATAAATTGTCTAACTCAGGGATTCGTTTTAAAAACAAGTTCGCCATTACTTGAATATCGGGACGATACTGCATTAGCATCTTGGCTAAGATAACCCCTTCAACGCCCCCTAAAGGGTGGTTAGCAACAATAAGCAGTGGTCCTGTTTTAGGGATGTTTTCTAAGGGTTCGCCAGTGGCGTGAAATCGAATGCCCAAAGAATTCAATGTATGCGTTAAAAAGGCATAGGTATCGGTATTATCGGGACGATGTAAATAATGCTGGTGCAGTCTTTTGAGTCCGGTAATATTTTCTAGTATGGGTGCCAACCACTTCATCGCTGTTGTGGTTCTTGGTAATCGAAAAGGGCTGAATTCAGAGGTTGTTTTCATAAATTAATCCATTGATGGGTAATTAACTACCCAGCTCTTCTCTTCTCGCCAAGCGCGATACAAAGAGGATAATGAGGGGGTTTTATAGCCAGCTTTACGATTTAGATGGCCAATTTCATATAAAGTTCGATATTGATGCATTAACACTTTGATCGCGTCGGAAAGTTTTGTTTTGCTGTCCCATATATGAGTGGCCTCACTACTGGCACCATTAATTTCTAGTATCTGATAATTCTTTCCTTTCACTAATTCATCAATGTGCTTAAATTTCACATCGAGACGACCATAATGGAAATCTGGCATACCATTAAAAAATGCGTCAAGCGATGCGGTTAATTCTTGTGTGATGTAGCGGTTTCCATCTCTGAAAATGCTGCCGCCGCTATGACTGCCTGCAAACGCAATGCGAAAGGCTTCACCATCAGCAATCACTTTGTCGTGATTGGCTTTGTGTCTTGGCAAATACACATGAGATAATAGACTGGCCCTAGGGTCCGCCATGATTAGTTCTTTTAATGTGCGGCGGCCATCACCGATGACCCATGGTGTATATTTAAGCGTTATAGAGGTGATTTTTCCCTTTTTTTCACCTGGATAACGAACGTAAAACAAACCGGCTTCGGCCTGGTATTTGGATTTTTCTTGTAATAAAAAACGGGCATCATTAGGAAAAGCGCTAATGTAGTCAGTTAACTGAGTTTCGGTTTCAATTAATCTCACTCCTACACCACGGCAACCTAAATCTGGTTTGGCAACCGCTGGAAGTTGTAAGCCTTTTTTATGATAGGCTGACAAGGTGTTTTTAGCGTTTGTTGCGTCATCAAGTAGAGCCTGTTTTGTTGACGTAATGTATTCGCATAGAGACCAGCGAACGGCTTTATTGGCTTGGTCAAGAATGTCCGCTTTTGATTCACCTACCATGCCACTTAGAGGGATTCTTGGGTTGGCGATAAGTGGTAAGCCGATGTTTTTGTATTTTAGGCTAAGCACAAGACATTGAAGAGCCACAGGTGTGTACATAGCCCACGCAGGCCAGAACTCAAAGAAGGAGACCGGCTTATCTGTTACTTCTAGAGGTGGCATTCCTTCATTTATACCCTTTGGCAGTGCTACTTTTCGGATGTTCAAATTGTTTGTTCCTTTAAAAAATACACTTTTATCATTTTGTTTATTAAGAGGATGGCCATAATAAGAGTTGGGGCCAATCCCCAGCGCCATAAGGAACCCTCGACCCAAAGAGCATCACCTAAAGCAAAGACGGATGTATATATTATGATGGACCATAAGAGGGTGGCTAAACCCACAGAGATAAAGAAGGTGAAGGGCTTGATATGAAACGCCCCGCAAACTAAATAGCCTGTACCACGTAAACCTGGTAAAAAACGAATTAAAAAGACATTTATAAAAGCATTTTTTTGCAGTTTAGTTTGGATTTTTATGACTTTAGAATGCGCTAGCTTGTGTTGTACCCAATGAAATTTGTGGCTGTAACGGCCAATGTAAAAGAGGCCAATATCACCGGAGGCGATGCCTATAAAAACGGCTAAAAGACCGATGTGAATGGGGAGCGTGCCTTCAACAGACAGAAGAGCCGCACCCACAATCGCCGCATCTTCTAATAGGTATGATATTAAGATGATGCCTAACGCAATCGCATAAGGATTGTGGGACCAACTAAGTAAGGTATCGAACATAAAAATTCAACTAAGTCTGTTTCTACTGTAATAATTAAGACACAGTAAAAGACGGCAAGTTCAATTGAATTTAAAATATTTTAAAATAGAGGGGGTTCCCACTAGCGTTCGAATAGATAACTAGGTTCTTGATTTTTTTATTACTCAAATGTTAATTCTTTTACACTTACTTGCTCTATTTACTGTGTGCTCGCATTGGCTCGTTAGCGTTACCTATTCTGTGCTATTCTTTTTAAGCGTCGTGAAAGAATTTACTTAAAAATTTAAATAATGTCAGTGGTTTTGATGCGTGACTATTTTTTTATGTAAATCAACTCACTAAGTAAAGGGAAATGATCAGAGTCAATTGAAGGCATTCTTTTTATTGTACCTAATACAAAGTGTTCGCTATGAAAAATGTGGTCTAGGGGCCAGCGCATAAAAAAATAGTCTGCATGGAAGGTGTTAAACATTCCTCTACCAATTCTAGGATCTTTTAGGCCGCTAATACGTCTAAACGCTCTCGTTGTTGGCGACCAGGCCACATCATTTAAATCTCCTGTTACGATTGTTGGCTCTGTTTTCTCCCTTACTTTTTTAGCTATTAACAATAATTCTTTATCCCTTGGTTTTGAACTTTGATTTTCAGTAGGGCTTGGCGGAGCTGGGTGGAGAAAGTGGCATTTTACTTTTGTTTCATCTTTTAACCGTAGATAGCAGTGAATTGATGGCACGTTATCTTCAATCAGATCTAACACGTCGACATCTTCCAATTTATATTTACTGTACAGATGAATACCATACAGATTATCTAGAGGACGATTGACTCTGTAGGGATAGTCAATATGTAAAGGGCTAAGAGCGTCCTGCCACCATGTATCTGTTTCAAGCGTCACTAAGACATCAGGTTGATGTAACCTTACTAATGAGATTAATTTTTCAGCTGAATGGTTTGTCATTAATACATTACTTGTCATTATTTTTATGGCGTGTTCATGATTCGCTGCAGATGATTTCGGTACTTGAATAGGGCAAAAGGGGGTATACGGAAATATCCAAAAAAATTGATAAAGGGAAGCAAAGCCATTTATGGCAACTAACATTATTTGCGTTGTTGATGAAGTGAGGAAAAAACTAGCGACTAATATACATACGTTAATGATGGCAATTTGTACTCTAGGAAACTCCCATACTCGACAAAGCCAGTGATTAGATGGCAATAATGGCGCTAAAGTTACGGTAAGCATAATGACGGTGAGGATGATTAACAGAGTGTCTAACATTTTTACCCTTGTTTAGGATGACTATAAAAATGGAGTGAAACAAGTATGTAGTGCTCCTGAAACGCTAACGTAAGCTCTTGATACTCGTTAATAAATACAATACCCACGTTACCGGCTTGTACATTTTTTAGCTTCACTGACGACTTGCACATAATGTATGTAAAAGAAAAGTAATTACTCCGCCGTTACATTAATGACTCAGTATCTAATTTTTCATCACAAGTAAATTCAAAACTAGATTCTGAGCATTTAGAGTTTTGTAAAACATTATTGAGCAAAACTCTCGCTTTAATTAGAAATGTGCAACCGTTTATAAAATCAAATCCAAAAAATACGTGTTTAGAGAAATGATTTAAATTGCAATTAATAAAATGTGTCTAGCTGTATTCTTATAAAAAAGGGTTAATTCCTTTGTCTATAATAACGTCCATAGGCTGGATAAAACACATTGACTGTCGTTATTAAAACTTAAATTCGAACCCTAAAGATGCATGCTTCAAATCTGTGGAAAAATCAGCATTATCAATATCATCTGTTGCGCTATCTACATTTAAATCATTGTCATATACAGTGTAGTCTAACTTAACCGTCAAATCTTTGTTAATATGGTAACTAACACCAAGACCAGCGAACAAACCTTCATCATCAATGTCGTCTCTAACACCAAGAACAGAATAATCGGTTTCGTACCAGAGCTGCCCACCGCGAACATAAACGCTAACGTTGTCTGATACAGGCATACCTAGCTTAATACCTAAGGTAAGTCCTTTAGTATCAGCGTTAGCTAACTCATTCCCGTAGTGACCAAAATCAATAAAGCCACCCTCAATAGCAAAGTACTGATTCGCCCCATAACCTAAGAAGGCTTGATAGGCCTCTTTATTATCATCAAAATTATCGTCACCGTCTGCTCGTAAATAACCATAGCCTGCGCCAATGTAAAGTCCTTTCGCGTCATTTTCGGCATTATATTCTTGTGCTTGTACGTTAGAGTTTAAAAAACCAGCGGTAATAAGTGCTCCTAACAATAATGATTTTTTCATTTCATGCTCCATTGTTGTTTGTCATTAATTACACTGAATGTTGTTATCCAGATATATATTCATAATCAAATTCCATGCCAAGGTAAAACGCCTTTAAATGATGTTTTTTGATTGATTAATAATCAAATTCTTGTGCATTATGAAAATTTTATAATTGACTGTGAAAAAATTACCTATTAATTAGGCTGTATTTTAGTTTGTTTAAGGTAAGTAATTGGTGGTGGTTGATATAATAGATTTTTACCGGAAATGGAAAGTAAAATAGATTTCATTAATATAACTTGGTTTACTCGTTTTAAAGAAACCTCCGGTAAAGTAGTGGATAGAATTTCTCCATAATACATAGGATTTTTTTATAAATAGGATGTACCACATCGAATCCGCGGGTTAAAGGTTGATTTTATTATGTGTAACTATTACCTGTTCACCGGTAATAGTTACAGTAGTGTGTTGTCATTATGATAATAAAAATTCATAACTTGTTGTTTTTTATGAAAATTAAATGTTGGCATCAATTTTGATATATCCTTAGTGAATTTTAATAATAGGAGAATACATTATGAAAAAATCAATTCTTTCAATGATTGTGGCAACGGCTATTACGGCTACTTCTTTAAATGTTAATGCCGAGAACACTTGGGAAGGTGGCGCTAAAGATGCCTGGATTGATGGTAAAGCCGAATCAACGCTGCTTTTTAATGGAAATTTAAATTCGTTCGATATTAATACCGACGTTAAAAACGGTACTGTTATTTTAACTGGTAAGGTTAATAATTTTGTAGATAAAGCCTTAGCAGAAGAACTGGTAGCTTCGCTTGAAGGTGTTACTAAAGTAGATAATAGGCTCACTGTCATTGACGAAAAAACACATGAAGAAGATTCGAAGATGATGCAAAGTCTTAAAGATTCAAAAATTGAAACAGTAGTTAAATCAAAATTTTTATTTGATTCACAAGTGAGCGGGTTAGATATAGAAGTAGAAGTTAAAAATGGAATTGTAACGCTTGTTGGTGAAGTAGAATCAGATTCTGAAAGAGATCTTGCGTTTACTATGGCTAAAAATACTAACGATGTAACGAGTGTTGTTAATAAATTAAAAGTAACAGACTTAGTCGCGAGTAATTAATAGGTTAATTATTGGGTTTACCCGCGCCTAGCTTGGCGCGGTCCCTTTTAATTTATGAAAATTTAAATGTATAAAATTATTCGATCCTACATATAATTTCTAATTTTAAACGACCAAAATATCGCTATTCTATGTGGGCTACGGCTGAGTTCAAATGTAGGATAGTTTTTCTGGTTTATCGGTCAGTGCGATGTTTTTAACGGCATCGAAGACGTCGTGTACGTTTTCCGTGAAGAAGTCTTTTTGCTTTACTAAAAGTGTTTTTATATTGGTATAAGGTGTCAAAAAACGACGTTTTGATGTGCATATACGAGTGACATGATGGGGGGCTTTTAGGTTAGACGGTTGTGAAAGAGTTAAGTATTTGAGAATAGTCGCATTCAATAGGTATACACGTTTTATTAAGTACATGCCTGTATTGATAAAGATGGTGTCCTCACCAGGACTCGAACCTGGAATAGCCGCTTAGGAGGCGGCAGGTATATCCTGTTTACCTATGAGGACGTATGTTGTTTTTTTTGAGCTCAGTAGAGACTTCTAGATTACTTGCATAAGAAGTGATTGATTTTATACATTATTTTTCGATATACGGCAAATAAAATAGAATTTAATTTTTTTCAACAATACGGGTTTGCTTGCTAAAGGTTTATGCTCGACCTATCGTGTGTTTACTGCTTACAGGGTTTGTGCCACCTTTTGCTGTGTAAACTCGACTTTTTTTGTCTGTGCCTTTAAGTATCTCTAGAAGCGTTTTGTTGCGTTGTTGCGAAATATTTAGAACTTGCTCATTGTTATGGTTTTTAACTTTACAGTTTTCTAGTAACACTTCACATTGAGTAACAAGGTCAATTAATTTTGGATTGGATGATTTCGTGTGTAGCCATTTTTTAAATTGGCCTTCTTCCGCTTTTTTCTGATCAATAATGCCAAATTTGAGTAGCAACGAATGTCGTTTGATGTTTAATGCATCGAGTTCATCTAGGATGACGCTCTTTTGTTTTGAGAGTGTTAAAATTTTATCTGGGTCTAATTGAGCAAGGGCGTCTCGTTCATTGTCTAATAGTTCAGACAATGACACTAAAAGTTCTTTGTTGCGAGCAAAAATTGGTTCGACAGGGACCATATAATCAGCTTAAGCGTTAAATAGAGACATTTTTAATTAAGAAAAAAGAGCATCGATGTGTTGCATGTTGCTTGCTAATTTCTGAGTATCTATTTTGTACTCTCCAGACGCAATTTCCTGTTTAATTCGTTCCACTTTGTCCATATCAATGACTGGAAGACTGGATATCTTCGCTTCTTGATCTTTTAAAACCTGAGCCGCGCCACTAAGTTGCACTGTGTCTTCTGCAAGTGTTTCTTTGCTTGATACAGTTTGCCCTGTTTGGTTGTCGGTCGATTCAGTCGTTTTTTGTAACCGATCATTTTTGCCAATGCTCGCCTGATTACCTAAACCATTACCAATATTAATTGCCATAACCTAGTCCCGCCCCTGAAAATTTGTCTCTTAAAGCAATTATCGACCATTAAATGAGAAACTTTAGATTTTTATCGAATATTCTCGCTAACATTTTGTTAGATAGGCTATCTCGTACTGTCGTTTCAATAGTTTACAAGAATCTCGTTGCTCGATACAACTTTTCCGTACACTATTCGACCAGAACTTATGTTTTTTACTCGAATCTGTTGTCCTAAAATGCCATTTTCGAGTGATTCTCCGTTCATTTTAACACTAATCGTATTGCTTTGGGCTCTTATCATTACTCGAGCGCCTTTTTTGACAATAATTGGAAGCTCTGTCAATTTGTCTGTTATAACGGTGTTAATATTGATATTACGTGACGCGATGAAGCCAAAAGGTGTGTTTTTTTCATTATAAATATCGCCTCTCAGTTCAGTTATATCTACTTTGATCAAGTCGGTGTTAGTTGGATTAATGGTTTGTTTTCTTGAAATAGGACTGATAGCAACATAAGCATCCAAGAGTATTTTTTGATTAACTGGGACGTAAAACTTCCAAGCGGGGGACGTACATTCAACCGTGTACGTTGTCCGTTTTCGAGCATCACGTCGGGAATTGGTTATAGAAAGGTTGTTTTCTATGCAGGTGGGTAAGTAGCTGAAGTCGGCTCTGTTTTCTAACTCAATATCAATGTCGGCATTTGGATAACGTGCGGCCAACCTAGGCTTTTCATTATGTTCAATAAAGTCAGCAATATAGGTTTGTAAATCCGTTGCGTGGGAAACAGAGACAAAACTGTAAATGATAAAGACGAGAAACGATTTTTTTTTGATCATATTGGTAAATATCTCACAGTTTTGACTCTAAGTTTGCATAAGATATTAGTAAAATAGCAAATATCACTCTATGATTGGATGATATTTACATATTCTTTTAGAGGTTCGCCTTGGCGACACATTAAGGTTCATAGGAGATAAAGTTATGGCCGGAGTTCTCGATACAGTTAACCAGCGTACCCAACTTGTTGGTGAGAACCGTCTGGAGTTGTTGTTATTTCGCTTGAATGGAAAACAAATTTACGGCATTAACGTTTTTAAAGTGAAAGAAGTTCTGCAATGCCCAAAGCTAACAACAATGCCTCATAGTAGCCCTGTTGTTCGTGGGGTCGCTCACATTCGTGGAGGAACAATACCTATATTGGATTTGGGTTTGGCCACAGGTGATAGGCCTATTGAAAACATCAGTCAGTGTTTTGTCATCATTACTGAATACAATCGTCGGATTCAAGGTTTCTTGGTGAAAGGTGTTGAGCGTATCGTTAATATGAACTGGAGTGATATTCAGCCACCACCAAAAGGCTTACTGCATGATAATTATCTGACGGCTGTCTGCCAAGTCGACAAGCATATGGTTGAGATTATTGATGTAGAGCAGATTCTTTCTGAAGTCGCACCCACTAAACAAGATATTTCTGTTGGCATTGTTACGGATTCTGTGACAGAAAATGCTAAGCAGCATCATATTTTGATTGTTGATGACTCTAGTGTGGCCCGTAAACAGATTAAGCGTTGTATGGAAGACGTTGGTTTTGCGACCACTGTTTTATGCGATGGACGTGAAGCATTAGAATACCTTCAAAATATTGCCGATGATGGCGGTGATGTTACGACAGAATTCTCTATGGTGATTTCTGATATAGAAATGCCTGAAATGGATGGTTATACGTTAACCACTCAAATACGAAACGACAGTCGATTAAGTGATTTGTTTATTCTATTACATACGTCACTGAGTGGAGTATTTAATGAGGCCATGGTTAAAAAAGTGGGTGCAGATGGGTTTTTGGCAAAATTCCAACCTGATGAATTGGCTCGTTTAGCAATTGAAACTGTCCAAGCTCAAGGTGAAGATGAGTAATTTAAAGGTATGTCAACATATAGCATTTATGTTTGGTTTTATGCTTTTTGGGAGTGAGAATGTTAAGTAGTACAAGTGTAATAACGCCACAGGGATACATAAAGTTTAGGCAATACTTGGAAAAAGTATGCGGTATTATGTTGAGTGACAATAAGCAATATTTGGTTGCTAGTAGGCTTGGAAAATTAATTGAAAGAGAAGGCATTGCTAAATTAGAAGACCTGGTTTCATTATTGGAAAGAAATAGCAAATTGAAAGAAGAAGTTATTAATGCTATGACGACTAATGAAACGTTATGGTTTCGAGATTCCCATCCCTTCGATATCCTGAAAAAATTAATATTACCTGAGTTGTCGGATAGACCAATTAGAATTTGGTCAGCGGCGGCTTCAACGGGTCAAGAAGCTTATTCGATCAGTATGGTTATTGATGAATACAAGTCAATGAATCCTGGAAAGCTTAGAGCGGGCGAAAAAATTATTGCGACAGATATTTGTACTAATATTTTACAGCACGCAAAACAGGCTGAGTACGACAGTCTGGCCATTGTTCGCGGTCTAAACGAAAGTATGCAAAAGCGATACTTTGATAAATTAGACAGTGGCTCTTGGAGAATCAAATCCCCTATAAAGAGTAGAGTGGACTTTCGTTATTTGAATTTAATCGATTCTTATGCGGGTTTGGGTAAGTTTGATGTGATATTTTGTCGTAATGTACTGATTTATTTTTCCGCCGAGTTAAAACTTGATATTCTCACTAGAATGCACAAAGCACTTAACCCTGGTGGTTATCTGTTCTTAGGTGGTTCCGAGGCGTTGAGTGGGCTCTCATCTTTGTTTGAAATTGTTCAGTGCCATCCTGGTATTGTCTACCGAGTTAAGTGATCAAAAAGGGCTCTCTTGTGACGTGTTGAGCCCTTAAATTGTCTGTTTCTGTCCGTTTTTTATCTTCTGCTTCATTTCTTTTTCCTACTGCCTCTCTGTTGCCGCTTTTTGCCGTTTTTAAAATAGAATAAAACTAACCTGTTGAAATATATGGTTTTTATTTTCTGGCATTCATTTTGCTTAATCAATAGTAGATTGAATTAAGTTATAAATAAGGTTATCGATATGGCTATTACATTTGAAGGCGCGTTGGCTGGGCATGATAAAACATTGTTGTACCGTAGTGCTCGTTCAGCCGTTCTGGCAAATAACATAGCTAATGCGGATACGCCAAACTTTAAAGCTCGTGATATTAGCTTTGAGTCTATGATGCAAGACGCGACTCGAAATCAATTATCTATGACGGCGACAAGTGATAAGCATTTTTCAAAGTCGTCAGGTTTTTCCGCTGTTGATTCTGATGAATTACTGTATCGCACGCCAAGTCAACCATCTATTGATGGTAATACGGTTGATATGCAAAGAGAGCAGGCTGAGTTTGCACAAAACTCACTGCAGTTTGATACCAGTTTCCTGTTTTTGGATAGGAAGATTAGTGGTATGAAGAAAGCTCTATCAGGAGGGCAATAAGTATGTCTTTAAATAATATTTTTGCCATCGCTGGCTCGGCAATGAGCGCTCAAAGTGTTCGTTTAAATACGGTTGCCAGTAATATTGCGAATGTTGACAGTGTCTCAAGCTCTGCCGATCAAACCTATCGCGCTCGCAAACCTGTTTTTGCTGAAATGTTTGATCAATCGATGCAAGCGCATGGTTGGAATAATGTTAACGATAATGGCATGGGAGCTGGCATCGGCGTTCAAGTTAAGGGGATTATTGAGTCTGATGCGCCTTTAGAACCAAGGTATGAGCCTGATCACCCTATGGCAAATGAAAGCGGTTTTGTGTTTTATCCAAACGTAAACCCTGTAGAGGAAATGGCCGATATGATGTCTGCTTCTCGCTCTTTTCAAACAAACGTTGAGATCATGAACTCTGCTAAAAGTATGATGCAGAAAGTCTTGACGCTTGGTCAATCTTAAGGGGTGATGTATGGCTGAAGTAAATAATGGTTTAAACAGTTTGATTGCCCAGTATGGCACTGATAAGGCTAAGGCGTCTGCAGGTATTGATTCTCAAACGGCTGTTGAAAAGGCGAGCATTGGGGATCAAGATGTCTTTATGACGCTCTATATTGAGCAGCTTAAAAATCAAGACCCAACGGCGCCGCAAGATACCAATGACATGGTGGCGCAAATGTCTCAGTTTAATCAAGTAGAGCAACTTGGGACAATTTCTTCACGGTTAGAAAACATGGCGGCCTCAATAACATCAAGTCAAGCTTTGGGAGCGACGACCTTGGTTGGAAAGTCTGTGTTCGTTTCGCAGAAGTCGGCTGAGCTTTCTGAGAATGGCCTTATTGATGTGAGGGTCAGTATTCCAGAGGATGCGAAATCGACACGTCTGACGGTTTCTGATGCGAATGGCCGTGTCATTGATGAGTTTGATTTATCGTCGAATGAGTTTAAATGGGATGGCATGGATAAAGATGGCAATCCTTTGCCACCTGGCAATTATCAGTTTTCTGCGTCCTCACAAACCTTTGAGGGTGACGTGGTTGAGTTATCTACCTTGCTTCCTTCGAAGATTCAGGGTGTCACAATTAATGGTGCTAATGGTACCGAACTTAATGTTGCTGGTCATGGTAAATTAAAATTGTCTGGTGAATTGGAAATAGTAGGTTAATCGGAGGGCGTTATGGGATTTAATACAGCACTTTCAGGCATCAAAGCTTCTGCGGATTTTTTGAGTGTTACAGGTAATAATATAGCAAACTCCGATACGACTGGCTTTAAACGCTCTCGTGTTGAGTTCGGAGATCTTTATAATACGAGCGTCTTGGGTGCAGGTAGTAGTAATGCTATCGGTTCTGGTGTCAGTGTGAATAATGTGGCCCAGCAGTTTGCTCCTGGTAATATTTCTGATACAGGGAGCAACCTTGATTTAGCGGTTGATGGAACTGGCTTCTTTGTTTTGGATGTGGGGGGGACTCAGGCGTTTACGCGAGCGGGTGACTTCAAATTAGATGAAGAAGGTTATCTGGTAACGAACGATGGCGCAAATGTTCAAGGCTATAATGCCGTTGAAGGTATCATTGGTGGTAATCTTGAAAATCTAATTGTGCCCACTGAGCGTATTGCGCCGCAAGCTACAACGGCCATTTCAATTCAGGCTAACTTAGATTCGGAGTCTGAAGACGTTCCTGCTTACATAGACGCTATTTTTGATCCAACGGATCCTGAGACCTTTAATTATACTCAAACACAGACGGTGGCGGATGGGCAGGTGCCTCCTCAAAATCACATCGTTACTTACTTTTATGCTAAATCTGAACTGCCTAATACGTATCAGGTTTATGCAACCGTTGATGGGTCTCCTGTTGATGATGCGGGTAACGAATGGTTAGCCGATCAACATATTACTTTTAATGGTGCCGATGGTTATCGAGATTCAGTTGGGGTTATTCAACCTGGAGGATCTCAGGTTCTTTATTCAGGCGCGGGAGAGCCGGAAGTCACTGATATTACTAACTTGGTTCAAGCTGATTTTGCCTTAGCAGGCAATTTAAATGGTATTGCGATTGCTGATACATTGACGGTTGCTAATGTGATTGAGCCGACGAATGTGGCGAGGAAGTCTTTCGATCCTGCCGACCCAGCAAGCTATACTTACGGTAATACGAAGAATATTTATGACACACTGGGTGAGAAGCACACAGTGGGTTATTATTTTATTCAGCAAGGTGAGTCGAATACGTACGAATTGAAAGTGACGGTTGATGGTAAGCAAACGTTTACTGATCCGGTTACGGCGGCTGAGACGCGTTTTGTACCAGAAGATACGGTTGTGACATTTGATGCGGCGGGTAATTTATCGGGTACGTATGAAGGGTTTCCTCCTTTTGCTATCTCTTCACCTATTCAGCTTTCAATTACTGGTTTTGATCCAACTGATCCAACGGCGACTATTCCTGTGGATCTTACTGGAACAACGCAATACGCGTTAACCAGTACGGACCGATTTGAGCAAGATGGTTTTGCGGCTGGTGAGTTACAAGGAGTGTCTTTTGATGAAGATGGCTTTTTGATGGCGACCTATACAAATCAACAAACGGCGGTTTTAGGTCAGATTGCATTGGCTACATTTGATAATACGGATGGGTTGAGTCCTGCTGGTGATACGGCTTGGGTGGCAAGCTCAAGCTCCGGAGTGGCAAACATTGGCCGAGCGAATACAGGTACGTTAGGTGGTATTCGTGGGGGCGCTCTTGAGGAGTCCAACGTTGATTTAACCTCTGAACTGGTTGCTTTGATTGAAGCTCAGAGAAACTATCAAGCCAACTCTAAAACCTTAGAGACAGAGAATACGGTTACTCAGACGATAATTAACTTACGTTAATAGGTTGAAATACCAAGCCCTTCCTTATGATAGGGAGGGCTTTTGTGCGTCTGTTGTTTCTGTATTTCTTTGTGCTCATTCCTATTGGCATATTTTTTGTATTGTATTAGCTAGATTCTTATTTTGAGGGTATGGCTAATGGATAGAGCACTCTATTTAGCAATGAGCGGCGGCAAGCAGACAATGCATGCTCAGTCGATTCATGCAAACAACTTGGCTAATGTCAGTACTACCGGCTTTCGTTCTGATTTTGAACAAGCCCGTTCAATGCAAATTAACGGTGAGCATTTTCCGTCCCGCGTTTTTGCTATGACGGAAAACCCTGGAACCCGATTTGAAGCGGGCAATCTCATTCAAACAAGTCGTGACCTTGATATTGCTGTGCAAGATAAGGGGTTCATCACGGTACAGGATGAGCTTGGCCGTGAGGCTTACACCCGCGCAGGGGATTTGCAAATAACGTCTATTGGTCAGCTGGTGACCGGTACAGGTTTGCCAGTCATGGGCAATGCCGGTCCAATTTTCCTTCCTCCTCTCGATAAAATTACCATTGGCGACGATGGCACCATTTCTATTATTCCACAAGGTGCTGGCTTGGCTGAAACGGCTGTTATTAACCAACTTAAAATCGTTGATCCAGATACTAAGCAATTAGAGAAGGGTAACAGTGGCTTGATTTACGGTAAAGAGGGGCAGACATTTGAGCAGAACCCGAATGCGAAAGTGATATCGGGCTTTTTAGAGAGCAGTAACGTCAATGCTGTCGAAGAGATGACGCATATCATGAGTCTGTCTCGCCGCTTTGAGTTAAATATTAAGGTAATGGACACCGTTAGGAACAATGAAAATGCATCGGCACGCATATTGCAGCGTAATGCGTAAACAGTGATTGTAGTATGAGAAGGCAAACGGATGTTTGTTTTGAAAAGAATTTTTTATAGGTGAAAGTATGCATTCAGCTCTTTGGATTAGTAAAACTGGGTTAAGCGCAATGGATAAGCAATTGTCTGTTGTTTCAAATAACTTAGCGAACATTTCGACTGTTGGATTTAAAAAAGACAGGGCTGTATTTGAAGACCTTTTGTACCATACGGTTAGGCAACCTGGCGGTTTGAGTACTCAGAATAATGAGCTTCCTTCAGGTCTGCAAATTGGTTCTGGTGTTCGTGTTACGGCGACTCAAAAGGACTTTTCTGAGGGGGATTACAACGTTACGGACAGGCAGTTGGATGTGGCTATTCAGGGTGACGGCTTTTTTCAAGTGCTGCAACCTGATGGTTCTATTGGCTATACAAGAGACGGTAGTTTTCAATTGAGCAGCAATGGTCAAATCGTGACACCAAATGGTTTGCCTCTTGAGCCTGCCGTGACAATCGATCCCGATGTGGTGGAAATCACGATTGGTGACGATGGTGTCGTTTCTGTGCTTAGGGCTGGGGAAACGGATACCCAAGAAGTGGGCGCTATTAACATCGCCGGTTTTATTAACTCTTCTGGACTGGCTGCGCTAGGGCAAAACTTATTTGCGGAAACAAATGCCAGTGGCGCGCCTATTGTTGGTGTTCCTGGTGAAGATTCACTTGGCGAACTTCGTCAGGGGATGTTGGAGGCATCGAATGTCAATTCGGTCGAAGAGCTGGTGAATATGATTACGACTCAAAGAGCCTATGAGATGAATTCTAAAGTCATTTCTACAGCGGATTCAATGTTAGGTTTTGTTACTCAGCAGCTCTAATAAGTGAATAGGTGAAAGTATGAGATTGTTTATATTGGCGGCTTTAGGTGTTTGGTTAACGGGCTGTGCGGTAGTGGAGCCAACCCCGACCTCTGATGATCCTTTTTATGCGCCTGTCATTCAAGAAAATATACAAGCAAACCGAAACGCGGATGGCGGTATTTATCAGGCGGGAATGGGGGATATTTTCTTTGGAGACAAAAAGGCGAGACGGATTGGTGATATTCTGACGATAAACTTGAGTGAAAGTACTCGGTCTACTAAGTCAAATGATGCTAGTGTGTCTAAGTCGTCCTCATCAACTATTTCAAATCCTACTTTATTAGGCATTCCGATTGGTTTGGATACAAATTTACCCAGTACGAACAGTGACTTTTCAGGCAGTGCTGATGCCAATCAAAGTAATAGTTTATCCGGTAGTATTACGGTTACCGTGTATGATATTTATCCAAATGGTCTGCTGGCAATACGTGGTGAAAAATGGATTACCCTAAACCGTGGTCAAGAGTACATTCGAGTGTCTGGTCTGGTTAGAGAGTCTGATATCAGTGCGGAAAACACAGTAAGTTCCACTCGATTAGCGGATGCTCGTATTGCGTATTCCGGTACAGGTGAACTTTCAGAAGGCAGTAAGCAGGGTTGGTTGAGTCGATTTGTTAACTCAAGTTGGATGCCGTTTTGATGCTTTTGTCGAACGGTTTGCTATGAACGCTTTTTATTTTGTCAGGTTGAGCTTATGAAACTGTTAACTATACTGATTTTACTGATGATGGCGAGTGTGTCTTATGCTGAAAGGCTGAAAGACATTACTACGGTTGAAGGTGTTCGTGACAACCAATTGTTTGGTTATGGTTTGGTCATTGGTTTAAATGGTACGGGTGATAATACGGCTTTTACAGAGCAAAGTTTTGCCAGTATGTTGTCCCAATTTGGCATAACCTTGCCGGAAGGGGTGCAAACGAATTCAGATAATGTGGCGGCTGTTTCTTTAACCGCTACCTTGCCTGCTTTTGCAAAACCCGGTCAAAGTATTGATGTGACTGTATCGTCTATTGGTAATTCCAGTAGTTTGCGAGGGGGAACTCTGTTGCTTTCGACATTAAAAGGTGCGGATGGTGAGGTGTATGCTATTGCCCAAGGTAACTTGGTGGTTGGTGGTTTAGGTGCTCAAGGCGCCGATGGCTCTAGATTATCGATTAATATTCCTACGGTTGGCCGTATTCCAAATGGTGCTTCTGTAGAGCGGGTTGTGCCGAATAGTTTTAATCGAGGTGACACATTAACCTTCAACTTGAATCGCCCCGACTTTACGACGGCGAAACACGTAGCCGATCGTATTAATAATTTATTGGGACCAAATATTGCGCAAACCTTAGATGCAACGTCTATCCGGGTATCGGCGCCAAGAGACCCAAGCCAGAGGGTTTCATTCTTGTCCATTTTAGAAAATCTAGAGGTTGAGCTGGGCAAGGAGAGAGCGAAAATAGTCATTAACTCACGGACAGGAACCATTATTATTGGTCAAAACGTGACGGTAACGCCAGCGGCCGTGACGCACGGTAGTTTAACGGTAACCATTAAAGAAAATCCTGAAATCGGCCAGCCTAATGCGTTGGCTGGTGGCGAGACAATCTTGGCTCCTCGCACCGAAATTACGGTTGATGAAAATAGTGGTCATATGTTTCTTTTTGATCCTGGGGCTTCTTTGAATGATATTATAAGAGCGGTTAATCAGGTCGGTGCTGCACCGGGTGATGTGATGGCGATACTTGAGGGTCTCAAACAAGCGGGCGCTTTGAATGCAGACCTTGTTGTAATATAGCGTTTTATGTTTTTGAATTCGCAAGTGAGAGGACGTTATGAATAAAATTAATGCTAATGAGTTTTATGGCGACTTTTCCTCTTTAGCGAATTTAAAAACGCAGGCTCAGAAAGACCCTGATGCGGCTTTAAAGCGAGTGGCTCAAGAGTTTGAATCTATTTTTATTGGTATGTTGTTGAAGAATATGCGCAGCGCTAATGAGGTTATTGGTGGTACAGATTTATTTTCCAGTAATCAAACTAGGCAATACGAAGACATGTTAGATTCTCAAATGGCTCAATCAATGTCGACCTCCGGTGGTGTGGGTTTAGCGGACGCTCTCATTCGTCAATTCGAGGGCCGTGGTAGTGCTTCTTTATCGGCTGCAACAGGTGATGTAGAAGGTGACTCCAAATTGCTACAAAGTATTGCTTCACAAGACTTGGCAAAGATTCAGTTGATGGCGCAAGAGGCAGGGAGGCGCCTGTTAGAAAAAGCGGAATCGGCAAAAACTGTTGACTCAACGGCGGTTAAAGTTGGGGCTTTAGATGCATCTCAAGCGGATACTGTGCCGGTTAAAAGTGTGATATTTGATTCCCCTGAAACCTTTGTTGAGCGCCTTTGGCCGTTAGCTCAAGAGGCGGGTAGGCAACTTGGGGTTGATCCTAAAGCTATTCTAGCTCAAGCCGCGCTGGAGACAGGTTGGGGAAAGTTTCCTATTGCCAAAGCGGATGGTAGTGCAAGCTTTAATATGTTTGGGATAAAGGCGGACTCTCGCTGGCAAGGAGATCGAGCGGTTGTTACAACGCTTGAGTATGAAGATGGCGTTGCAAAAAAACAGAAGGCCCCGTTTCGAGCTTATAATTCCTTCTCTGAAAGCTTTAATGATTACGCTCGTTTTCTACAAGACAGTGAGCGGTATAAAGATGCCTTAATGGCAGGCGATAATGCGGCAATGTTTGCCGCTTATTTGCAGAAAGGTGGGTACGCGACGGACCCTAACTACAGTCAAAAAATAGGTAATATCCTCTCAAGTAAATGGTTTAAAACACTTCTTTAGGTCTCTCTTATATTCTTTATAAAGTGGTCAAGTTTTTGCATGCCTAACCGATATACTTAATATCCTTGCTAAGTTCCTAGCCTGGAAAAGACAAAGTGAAATCGAGGTAAGTCATTATGGCTGCAAGCTTATATTCAATTGGATTATCTGGTATTCAAGCCAGTAATGCTCTCATTACAACGACGGGGCAGAATACCTCTAACGTTAATACGGCTGGCTTTAATCGACAAACCACGGTTCTATCTTCCACATTGAATGGTGGGGTCGAGGTACGAGATACCGAGCGAGTCGTTGATCAGTTCCTGAACCAGCAAGTTCGCGCGGATACCTCTCTGAACCATTATTATGAAAAGTTTTATCAATTAGCCTCAACAGCCGATGAAATTGTAGGCGATCAGTCGGTATCCTTGAATACGTATCTTGATAACATGTTTTCAGCCTTGCAGTCGGTGAATGCCGATCCGACGAATTTAGCAACACGTGACAGCGCGTTTAACAATTTTAATAACATGGTTAGTCAATACAATGAGTTAGCAGGTTTTGTTGAAGATCAAAATCAGCTGGCGAATAATCAACTTAATTCTGTTATTGACGAGATTAATCAGTTATCGGCTCAAGTCGCGAATTTAAATGAAAAGATATTGGTTCAAGAAACGGTGGGTGGGCGTGTTGCTAATGAGTTAAGAGACCAGCAGGAAGAGCTGGCGCGAAGCATTAGTGAAATGATTGAGGTTAAGCTGTCTTATGATAGTAATGGCTTGATGGAGCTTCAATTGAAAAATGGGCAACCTTTGGTATTACAAGATGATACTAAGACGTTGAAGTTATCACCTAATGAGCTTGATCCTACCGAATACGATTTAACCTTGGATTTCGGTCGCTATGAAATTGGATTGAATAACGATTCTTTAGGTGGTCAGCTTGGTGCGCTGATGGATTATCGTAATGATATGCTGACTGAAATGGATCGACGTTTAGGCCAACAGGCCATTGTTCTAGCCGACACTATGAATGAGCAAAATAAGTTAGGCCTAGATTATAATGGTGAATACGGTAAAAATCTTTTTTCACTTGATGCTGTTCAAATAAATCAAAAAGCCGACAACTCAAGTTTGTCCCATAGTGTTAAAGTTCGTCCTGAAGCGGGAAAATCGAGTGAAATTACAACCGATACTTATAATCTAACCATGACGTCCGCGACGACGTTTGACGTTAAAGGGTTTGATGCTAATGGGAAGGCGAATGGGGTGTTGGTCAGTGTCGATCTTGCCACCGCGGTTCCTTCTGCCGATGGCTATGTATCGATTCCCGGGCTAGGAATAGAAGTTCGCTTACAGGCCGACCCTACTGTTCCCTTTGAAAATGGTGACCTTTATCAATTTACACCCACAAGCGGAGCCGCTCGAGGGCTTGACGTGTCAATGGGGTCGGGTGAACAGCTGGCGTTAAATGCCCCTGTTACGGTGTCCAGCGCGTCGGCGAATATTTCTGATGCAAACATTAGTTTATCTAACATCACGGATACCGACCCAGCAACCTCAAGCTTTGTGTTTGGTGGGGGGCTCGATCCTGCCGCACCACAGTCTATTCGATTTACCTTATCTGATGAATACGAAGTTCTAGATGGTGGAGGGAATGTTTTGGCCACCGTTTCTGGGGTTACCGACTATAATAATCTACTGGATCAAGCCGGATTGGCCGCTTCTGGTTACGATGTTTCAATTTCATCTGTCCCAACACCTGGTGATAGTTTTGCGATGGCGTTTAATACAGCGGGCCGAGGCGATAACTTTAACGGTCTAAAATTAGCCGAGCTTCAGAATAAGGGCGTGATTGAGGGTGGTCGATCTTTTACACAAAGTTATACCGCTCTCGTGACTAATGTCGGTAGTGAGGCACGGTCTTTAAAATTAAATTTAGATTCAAGTGACATTGTGTTGCAGCAAAGTTTGAATAGGCGAGACGAGGTTTCAGGCGTTAGTATGGATGAGGAAGCCGTTAAACTGGTTCGATTCCAACAGTCCTATTCGGCTTCTGCGCAGGTAATAACGGCAGCAAGAGATACATTCCAAGCATTGTTAAGTGCGGTGAGGTAGAGCGATGAGAATTACCAATAACTATATATACCGTCAATCTTCTGAAGGATTAGAAAGATCAAACGAACGATACCTAGATACAAACCGTAAAATTATTGAACAATCCAGTATTGTTAAAGCAAGTGATGATCCTGTTGGTGCTGGGCAGGTGCTCCGCTACGAAGCCAACAACAGACTTTTGGATCAGTACAAGTCTAATGGTACCTCTGCAAAGAATGGTCTTGAGTACCAACATGTTGCACTCACAAGTTTGAATGATCTCTTAGATAAAGCTCGAAGTTTGGTTATTCAATCTGAAAATGGGGCCAATAGCCAATCGGATCTTGATTCAATCGCTCAAGAACTGTCGTCTATTAGAGACACCGCGGCAGATTTAATGAATTCAAAAAATTCAGACGGTGACTATCTATTCTCAGGTACAGACACTAAAAGCCCACCTTTTCAACTTCAATCAAATGGGCGTTATGAGTATTTTGGTAATGAAGGGAAAAAGTTTGCGCAGTTGGCTGAAACGGTCTCTATCCCGGTTTCGGAATCAGGAAAATCACTTTTTCAAGATGTTCCTACAAGAAGAACGTTTACCAGTGTCGTTAGTTCTGGTGTAGCCACTATGTCGAATTTTAAGGTTGGAGATCAAGGTGCGTATGATTTATTTGTTAAAAATAATTATGATGCGATTAATCCAGCGTTAAATCAGTATTTATTGACTACAACGGCAGGTTCTCCAGATAGCTTTACATTACGAGATGCTGTTGGCACAGCGATAGCCAGTGGGGATTATACTTCAGGTGAGCCTATTAGTGTATTTGGCATGGAAGTAACAATGGATGGCGTGGCAGGTTCTGTGATAGACATCAGTTTAGACCCTCCGGTTCGCGATAATGTGTTAAATGAGATGCAAAAAGCAATTGACGCATTAAAGGATCCTTCTTTAAATGACAATGCTCGCCAGTCGGCTTTAAGGGACGCGAGTGTCAGCATGATCAGTACTCAAAGTACGATGGGGGCTGGATTATCAAATATTGGTTCTGGACTGAATACCATTACTCAAATTGAATCCTATCAAGCGACAAATAAGCTCTCTAATCAATCCGCTTCATCTAATATTTCTGGATTGGATATCGGTGCTGCATCGGCGGAATTGGCACAAGCTGAAGCGGCGATTAGTGCGTCTCAGTTGTTGTTTACTCGTTTGACCAGTCTTTCATTATTCAACGTCTTATAGGTTTATAAATGGTGGCATTTAAGGTTGATGTCTGTTTCGGGGTTGATATTTCATTTGATTACTTCGATGTGGATCTTCTATTAGATGCGTTGCAAATTGGCGTGGAAATTAGGCGAAGCAAAAGGGTTCTTAACTTAATTCAAGAGCATGGTAAGCATCATCGGGTGATTTTAATTGCTAAGCGTCAAATGGCATTGGATTTGGTAAAAGAGGCCCTTGATAAAGGGGTGTTGCCTTATATCAGTAACTTTGAGCATCGAGATGTCCTGTCGTCTGATAAAGATCGTCTTTATGATTCTGAGGAGCGTTTTTTACAGATATGCCTTTCGCTTTCTGTCGGTAAATCAATCAAAGGATTAAAAAAACTAAATAGTAATAATACCTGCGACTTAAGGATGTTATCTAATAGTGGGCGTAGCTTATTTCGTTATTTTCGAAGTGTTTTAAATGATCACACGCGAGACTATATATTGGCTTTTAAAGATGGGCGTATAGATGAGTTAGCCGTTGAGCATGTTGGTCTAAAAGACGTGGACTCACCAGACGTCGTATTTTCAAGTGTGAAGAAAAAAACATCTCCTCAAGCCGCAAAAAATAAATTAATGGATTTCAGTTTAGAGATTACTGTTGCCAACAAGTTGTTTACTGAAGGTAAAAAATTAGTTTCTGAGCAAGCCCAGTTTATGAAAGTTGGAACCGCTTTTGATGTGCTGGCATTACAAAAATTTTGTCAATTATTAATTTCCTCTTACGATAGAAATCCATTTGCTTTGTTGGCATTGCGCCATGTTAAAACGCCTGCCTCTTATTTGTCTGAGCATTTACTGAGTTCAGCTGTATTAGGTATTCATTTTTCACGAGTTATTGGTTTGTCTGATGGGTATGTTTCCGCTATCGCTTTGGGAGGGATTCTGTTTGATATCGGGCGCTTTCGCTTGCCAGATGCCTTAGCGTCAAAAAGTGATAAGCTAACACCAAATGAATTTGACTTATTTCGTAAGCATATAGATTTTGCTCTGAGTGCGGTGAAGCAATCGGATGGTTTGGTTAAATTGATTTATCAGATGGTTGATGATCATCATGAAAGGGTTGACGGCACAGGTTACCCAAAAGGTAAGCAAGATAGTGAAATTTCTATTTATGGAAAAATGGCGGCTATTATTGACGCTTATGATGCCATGACGTCTGAGCAGCAGCATAAAACATCAATGGGGCCAGTTAAGGCATGTCAGCGTTTGCTAAAAGAGTCTGGTTTGGCGTTTGATAAAATGTTAGTGAAAACGTTTGTTAAAAGTATGGGGCAGTATCCTGTTGGTGCTTGCGTTTTGTTATCTAATAATCGAATTGGTTTTATTATTACATTAAATAAACAGAATCAACCTGCCTTGGTTCGACAGGTTTTTAGCTTGTCACAAAATGCATTTATTCCTGTAACGGATATTTCGGTAGATCAAACTAGTTCAAAACAAGTGGATGTGTTTATAGTAGAAGAAACAGACCCACAGATTCATAAAATTCAGTTTATAAATCATTTATTGTAGCTCTAGTGCAATATTATTGAAAATTCCCACGAAAAACAGAAAAAAACCTAAAGTTTTATCTTATTCGAACGATACATATCCCCTCCATTTTTTTGTTAGGCCTGGTTTTAAAACTTTTAAAAAAAACTTAAAAAAACATTAAAGATCCAATCTTAGGTGACGATAACTATAATAAGACACAAACAACCAAATAATTAATTAAATCAAAAGGTTGTGCTTTAGTTAACAGATTCTAGGAGAAATGAAATGGCTTTATACGTAAACACAAATATGTCTTCTTTGAACTCTCAAAGACAGCTTATGAATTCAGGTAACTCATTAGATACATCTTTCAAAAGATTGTCTTCTGGCTTTCGTATTAACTCAGCGGCTGATGATGCGGCAGGCCTTCAAATTTCGGATCGTTTGACTTCCCAAATTAATGGTTTGAACCAAGCGGTACGAAATGCTAATGATGGTATCTCCTTGTCGCAGACAGCTGAAGGGGCGCTTGATGAAACGACCAACATGTTACAGCGTATGCGAACGTTGGCCATTCAAGCATCGAATGATTCAAACACAGACCAAGATAGATTGGCTATTCAGCAAGAAGCCGATCAACTTCGTTTAGAAATCAATCGTGTTGCTGAACAAACTACTTTTGGTGGTCAAAATTTACTGAATGGTTCCTATGCTGCTCGCTTTCAAGTGGGGGCAGATGGTGGTCAAACAATCAGTTTTTCTATGTCTACAATTACTACAAATAGTGGTGGTGCAGTAGCGATTAATGCTAACGGTGGTTTTACCATGTCAGGTATTGCTGGTGCCGCATCAGCCGTAACAGGTCTAACGACTCTTGGCTCTACTGTTAGTACAACAACCTTGTCATTAACGAGCATCGCTAATGCGGAAAACCTAATTTCTACGATTGATGCTATGATCTCTGTCGTGGATACTAAACGTTCTGAATTGGGTGCGATTCAAAACCGCTTTAGTTCTACAATTCGTAATTTATCGAATATCGCTGAAAATGTATCGGCCGCTCGCTCTCGAATTAGAGATACGGATTTTGCTCAAGAAACAGCGGAATTGACTCGTAACCAAATCTTGCAGCAAGCAAGTACTACAATTCTTTCTCAAGCGAATCAGCGCCCACAAGCGGCATTGTCTTTACTTGGGGGTTAATTCTTAAAGAATAGTTAAAAATAAAGCGGCTGATCAGGCCGCTTGAAGGAAAGTTCTCGAATATCGGAGGCAAGAGGTTTGGCGATGATATTCGAATTCTCGCTTCTTACTCCTAGAAGTGTTTTATGCCAAGCATGTCAGTGCTTGGTTTTTTTTTGTGAGGTTGGCGCCCCACATCTAAAGGTAAGCATTATCCATGCCATTTTCCTATTTGATTTTTATGTACTCTCAAATTGTATGTTTAGGTAGGTTTTGTGGTTTTTTTTAAATAATTAATCTAATTAATTATTGTTTTATCTTTATGATTTTTATATGAAAAAGGATTTATATTGCCATCTTGAAGGTTTTTTTTTGCCGTAAAAGGGATGTTTTTTTCATTTTTAGCTAAAGCTCTATCTGGTTCGGCCGAAAAGCTTCATAAGAGGTTTATTTTATTGGTTTAATATTTGGCGATATTGACCAGTATTTTATAAAAGTACCGTTTTTTGGAACGGGCTTTCATGGCGATACTTAGGAGGCTGTTATGGCTGTTATGGTAAATACAAATGCGTCATCATTGAATGCGCAACGTCAATTATCCAATTCTGGAAATGCGCTAGATACATCTTTCAAGCGTTTATCTTCTGGTTTTCGAATCAACTCTGCGGCAGATGATGCAGCAGGTCTTCAGATATCTAACCGTTTAACGTCTCAGATCAATGGTCTGAATCAAGCGGTACGAAATGCAAATGATGGTATATCTTTATCTCAAACAGCGGAGGGTGCATTAGACGAAACAACAAATATGTTGCAACGTATGCGAACTCTGTCTATTCAAGCATCAAATGATTCCAACAATGATCAAGACCGCTTGGCACTTCAACAAGAAGCTGATCAATTGCGCCTAGAAATTAACCGTGTTGCAGAGCAAACTTCTTTCGGTGGTCAAAACCTGTTGGATGGATCGTACTCTGCTCGTTTTCAAGTAGGTGCAGAAGGTGGTCAAACAATCAGTTTTTCCATGTCTACAATCACTACAAATACTGGTGGTTCAATAGCGATTAATGCTAATGGTGGTTTTACCATGTCGGGTATTGCTGGTGCGGCATCAGCCGTAACAGGTCTGGCCGGTGTTGGATCTACTGTTAGTACAACAAGCTTGTCATTAACAAGTATCGCTAATGCTCAGGACTTAATTTCAACCATTGATGCGATGATTTCAGTTGTTGATGCGAAACGTTCTGAGTTAGGTGCGATTCAAAACCGCTTTAGCTCTACGATTCGTAACTTGAGTAATATTTCTGAAAACGTCTCAGCCGCTCGATCTCGTGTACGAGATACGGATTTTGCTGTGGAAACAGCCGAGTTGACTCGTAATCAGATTTTACAGCAAGCGAGTACGTCTATCTTATCCCAAGCAAACCAAAGGCCTCAAACCGCTTTGTCTTTGTTAGGTTAATTTCTGATATGATAAAAGCTGAGGAGTCCCTCAGCTTTTATGTTTCAGGAGGAAGTTATTATGGCTATTGGCTTAAATGATTTGTTGAAAACCCCCTTATTGAACTCTAGTTCAAGTAATAGTGAGGCTAGTTTATTACAAAATTTCCAAGCAAAAAAAGAAATGGATGCTAAAAAAGTAACTGAGCTGGCCGATACAAATGCGAGTGATGGGCGATTAAGTCAAGGGAGTGAGCAGGGAGCGCTTGTTAGTGGAAGTAGTATTGAACAAATACAAGAAGAAGATGTAAGCCTTACTAATCAAAAAATGAATCAATTGAACGTCCAGCTTTCATTTGAAGTATCTGAAGAAAGTAATCAAAGAATTGTACGTGTGATTGATCAAGAAAGTGGAGAGGTTGTTAGGCAAATGCCTTCCGAAGAATTTTTGAAAATGTCTGAAAGAATTGATGAGCTTGTCGATCAGTTGAGTGAATTTAAAGGAGCATTAATCAATAGCTCGGTGTAATATTATAGAGTATTTTTTTCTTGGTATATTTAAACTTGACGGGGGTGCATTATGACTATAACAGCTCAAGGTATTGGTAGTGGTCTTGACTTAGAGGGTTTAATTAGTTCTCTTGTCAGTGCTGAAAGGGATGCAAAAACATCTTCTTTTAGTAGTAAAACCCAAGATTTAAATATTCAGCTATCTGCTGTTGGGGCGATTAATTCAAGGGTTGATGCTTTTAAAACATCGGTAGACAGTCTTAATGATTTAGAAGACTTTCAAAATCGAACGGCCTCCATTACTCAACCGAGTATTGGTGATATTATTAGTGTTTCTCCAGGCTCTTCAGCTTCTACAGGCCGTTATCAAATTTCAGTCGATCAACTAGCGCAGGGCAGTCGTAGTGAATCGGCGGCATCTGCTTTTTCCTCTGCATCAGACGTCGTTTCAGCTGGTGGCGGTAACCTTACTTTTACTTCCGGTGCTGATGATAGCTTTACGCTTGCCGTTCCAGCCGGGGCTACTTTGGAAGAGCTAAGGGAGTTGATCAATGATGATGAAAACAATTATGGTGTTTCTGCTAACCTTATTGATACCGGGTCTGATGTTCGCTTAGTGCTCACTTCCAGTGTAACCGGAGCAGGTAATGATTTAGTCGTGACAAATGATGATGCCTCTTTAGATGCTGTCTCTACTGGAATGACAATAAAAGCAGGGGATGAAGCAAAGTTAGCACGTATCTTTGTGGATGGGCTCGCGATTGAAAGTGATTCTAATACGTTTGAAAATGTTATTTCTGGGGTTGATATTACCGCTCTAAAAGAGAGTGCTGGTGAAACCGCGTCAGCGAGTATTTCGACTGATAAAGAGGGTGTAAAATCATTAATTGAAGGTTTTGTGAGTAATTATAACCAAATGCTGAGCGTATTTAATGAAGCTACACAGATTGGTGCCGCGTTAAACGGTGATAGTTCTATACGAAACTTAGAAGCGCAATTATCCAGAAGCTTGATGTCTCAGTCTGATGGGCTAGGTGATTTCGAAACGATTTTTGATATTGGCATTGAAATGGATAATGAGGGTAATCTGTCAATTGATTCTACTAAATTTAATGAATCCTTAGATTCTGGGTATGATGATTTAGCTAAGATGTTTGCTGGTGAGGATGGCCTTGCTACCGTTGTTTCAGGTATGCTGGAACCGTATACTCAAACAGGTGGTATTTTCGATAAACGTACTGAAACGGTCCAAGAACAAATTGATGATACGGCCGAAAGCCAAGAGGCGTTTAATTATCGAATGGATCAATACGAAGAAACGCTTCGAAAGCAGTTTACCTCTTTGGATATTACCTTGGCTTCTCTTAATGCTCAAAGTACGTATTTAGCTGGACAGTTGGCGAATTTACCTGGTTTTACAAGTAATAATTAGAAATTATTAAAGGTTCATTGATGTATTCGAAAAAAGGTATTCAAGCCTATCAAAAAGACTCATTACGCTCAGATTTGGCTTCAGCTGATCCTCATCGAGTCATTCAGCTATTGATGCAAGGTGCATTAGAGCGGTTGGCTCAAGGTAAAGGAGCGATTGAGCGCAAAGACTTCGAGACTAAGTCAGTTTGTTTAACGAAAGCAACTGAAATTATTAATGCCTTGAGAGATGCACTTGAGCCCGAGTTTAATCCGGAGTTATCTGAAAATTTAGATTCTTTATATGAATATATGATTTTTCGTATCAGTGAAGCGAGTAGACAAATGGATGTGTCTATATTAGATGAGGTTTCATCTCTGCTTTTAACGATAAAGTCTGCTTGGGATCAGGTTACTGAGTCGGATAAACAAGAAGCGGCGAGCATGCGCTCATCTGCACTATGACGGCCTCCAATGACATAAAGGAGGAACTGATACAAAACGCTCAAGCTATCTCCGTTATACTTTCTAAAAAAGATCCATCTGATTTTGCTTATGATTTGGTTACGCTAGTGAAGCAAAGAGATGACTTGATCTACAGTATAGATTTTCATGTAATGCCTAAAGAGTTCTGGCAAAAAATTTTGGAGCAGAATGAAAGTGTCTCTCTTGCTTTGAAAAAGTCACAATATGAACTTCTTGAAAAAACTTCCTACAGCATTAAAAGTCGTAAAGCTCTAGGCAAGTACAAGGATACTTTAAATCATGAATAATGATATTGAAAAAAAAATTTCAGAAGCTGAAAGGTCTGTTCAAAAACTAGCTGAACTAAAAGAACAAGCCATAGTACTAGATGAGAGTTTGAATGAATGTTTTAAAAAGAATAAGGAAGCATTTGAAAAGTATATGCCTCATATTCTAAGTGACTTCAAAGACTTTGAATTTAATCAGAACCTCTTTTTTATATCTAAGTCTGGAAACTTAAATATTCTACACACTTCAGAAAATGCTCCGTTATACGGAGATGATCCTGTTAAAGACTCGAAAAAACAGGTTGAATTTTTTTTGAGCCATCCTACATTTACTAAGATAGTTTACGGCTTGGAAAAAAATCCTCGGGATCAGATTCAGACAGAGTATTTAAATAAAGCAATACAAGTTAGTTTAGATGCAAGAGACAACCTTACACTATTAACGAATGTTCCTGAATTTGTTCCAAGCCTTATGGTTTTTGGTATTGGGCTTGGATATCACTTAGATGAATTAATATCAAAAATAAATTCAAATCACTACTTCCTCTATGAACCTGATCCATTACTTTTTTTTGCATCGTTATTTATTTTTGATTGGGAAAAATTATTTTTAAAGGTGGATAAAAATAAGTCAACATTAAATATCAATGTTGGAAGTGACCCTTTAGATTATCCAAGAGATTATATTTCTCAGGTTGATGTTAATGGTCGTTATAGTGCGTCTAAAACTTTCTTATATCTTCATTATAAAAGTAAGAAGCTTGATGTGGCTATGGAGGAAATGCATAAAAACTACAATCAACAAATTGGAGGTTGGGGGTTCTTTGATGATGGTGTTTTTTCGATAGGCCATGGTTATACTAATTTAAAAAACAAAACGCCTATTCTAAAAAGTAATAAAAATATATCACCAGAAATAAAAAGAAAAATTGAAAATTTACCCGTTTTTATTATTGGCAATGGACCGTCTCTTGATAATTGTATTGATGTCATCAAGGAGAATCGTGACAAAGTTATTTTGATGTCTTGTGGAACGACGATAACAACCTTATATCGTTACGGTATTAAACCCGATATTCAACTAGATGTAGAAAGAACTAAACATTCAGCCGATAAGTTTAAATTTTTGCCAGCTGATTATTTAAAAGACATTTTAGCATTATCAGTAAATGTAATGCATCCAGATTACTTTTCTTATTTTGAAAAAACAGGATATGGTTTAAAAACTGGTGAAGCAATGACTTCGGCTTTTCAAGAAAAATTAGACCGAGATTCTGTATACCAAGCATTGCAAGCATGTAACCCACTGGTAGGTAATTTGGGGTTATCTTATGCTTATTATTTTGGTTTTAAAAACGTGTATTTAATGGGTATTGATGGTGGCTATGTTAAGGGAGGTCTACATCATTCTAAACACAGTGTTTATTACTCTAAAGATTCAGATGAAGTAGAAGCCATCCAAAATTATACTACTGCTTCAGGCGTGACAGTAGAAGGAAATTTTGGCGGTGAGGTTTTTAGTTCGAACTTGATGGATCAAAGTCGATATATGATTAATATACTCATGAAGGAAATCATAAAAGACAAAAAAGCCTATTATTATAACTGTTCAAATGGTGTTAAATTCGACAAAATTAAGCCACTTCCTCCAGAGGACGTCTTTTTGTTAGATCCGAATATCCATAAAAAAGAAACATTAGACTATATATACAATAATTTTTTTGACGCTCCTCCTTTGGATGTATCTGAGAAAGATTTCATCGATTTAGATGGGTTTAAAAGTGTCGTTTCATCGCTAAAAGACATATTAGACGTGGATTATACAGATAGAAGGTCTTTCTCTAGTGTCTCAAAAAAACAAACGGATTTTGTTAACTCTTATAGAGCTCAGGGGAAAGGTAAAACCAATCTATATTATTTATTAATAGGCAGTTTAAACTCTATTAATGCCATTCTACTTACTGTTGTGTATCAATATGATGATGAGTCAGAAGTGGTTGAATATGGGAAAAAAATAATTGAGGTTTGGGTTGAATATTTGGATGCTATGGTTGAAAGATACTCAAATGTTGTTGGATGGCATGATACCTATGATTGGGATGGCATGAAACTTTTTGAAGAGCCAAAAAGCTCAGAATCAGAGGAGGGTGATAAGCATGTCCACTAAAGTACTGGTTACTGGATCGGATGGGTTTATTGGTTCTCATCTTGTAGAGCACTTAATTAAATTAGGTTATTCCGTCAAAGCGTTTGTTTATTATAACTCTTTCAATAGCTATGGTTGGTTGGATACCGTCTCGGATGACATTCTTTCTCAAATAGACGTTGTTTCTGGTGATATCCGAGATCCTAATGGTGTACGTGTTGCTATGAAAGGCTGTGACGTTGTTTTGCATCTCGCCGCTTTAATTGCCATCCCTTTCTCTTATCATTCGCCTGATACTTACATCGATACTAACATTAAAGGGACGCTTAATGTTTTACAGGCCGCGCGCGATTTAGGCGTTAGAGTAGTGCATACTTCTACTAGCGAGGTGTATGGGACGGCTCAGTATGTTCCTATTGATGAGGGTCATCCTATTGTCGGTCAGTCTCCTTATTCCGCCTCTAAGATTGGTGCGGATCAATTGGCCTATTCTTTTTACAGTTCTTTTGAGTTGCCAGTAACCACCATTCGTCCATTCAATACCTATGGTCCAAGACAGTCCGCAAGAGCGGTCATACCGACCATTATTGGTCAAATTGCCAGCGGTGAAAGAGACATTAAGTTAGGGGCGATACACCCAACGAGAGACTTTAATTTTGTTAAAGATACTGTGTCTGGTTTTGAAAAAGCGATAAACGCAGCCGATGCCATTGGTGAAGTAATAAACCTGGGTTCCAATTTTGAAATTAGTATTTTGGATACGGCACTGGCTATCGCGGAAGTAATGGGTGCTGAAATAGAAATCGTGACTGATGATCAAAGGCTAAGGCCTGAAGGCAGTGAAGTGGAGCGTTTATTTTCCACAAACGCGAAGGCAAAAGCGCTGTTAGATTGGTCGCCATCTTATGGAGGCTTATCGGGTTTTAAGAAGGGACTAGCTGAAACATCGGCATGGTTTGTTAAGCCTGAAAATCTCTCTCGTTATAAAACTGGAATCTATAACCTGTGAGCCATCTTGTTGAATCTCTCGTTAAATTCTATCGTCATAAACAGCCTGAAGGTCTTGTCGCACTGCACGAACCGAGTATTTCTGAATTTGATAAAAAGCTTGTTCTTGATTGTTTGGACTCTGGTTGGGTGTCGAGTGTCGGTGCCTATGTGTCTATGGCAGAAGATAAAATAGCCTCTTATGTCGGCGCGTCGGGCGCGATAGCTACAGTAAATGGTACATCAGCACTGCATTTGGCGTTATTGAGTGTTGGTGTTGTTGAGGGCGATGAAGTGGTTACGCCTTCATTGACCTTTATTGCCACTACGAATGCTATCCGCTACTGCAATGCTGACCCTCATTTTGTGGATGTTGAGACGGAGTCATTAGGGGTATGTCCACAAAAATTGCGAGAGCATTTATCAAACGTGCTCGTGCGTAAAAATCAATGCTGGGTGAATAAGTTTACTGGGAAAAGGGTTAAAGCGATTGTTTATGTTCATATTTTTGGGCTTCAAGGGTATATTCAAGAAGTCGCTCAAATCGCAAAAGAATTTGACCTGCCTTTAATTGAAGATTGTGCTGAAAGCTTGGGAACAAAACTTCAAGGGACTCATACTGGGTTATTTGGGGATGTGGCTGCGTTTAGTTTTAATGGCAATAAAATTATTACCAGCGGTGGTGGCGGTATGGTTATCGCCAAAGATCCCAATAAAATGCATTTGATTAAACATTTAAGTACCACTGCGAAAACCTCAGGTGACGGCTTTTTCTATCATGATCAAGTGGGTTTTAATTATCGAATGCCTAATTTAAATGCGGCGTTATTAGTCGGTCAATTATCATCACTAGATGATAAGATTCGAAAAAAAAGAGCGCTATTTAATGATTTGGTTCAGTTGTTACATCGCTTTAGTGACGTGACGCCTATGGTTCCTAGATATGAGCATGAATGCAATCATTGGTTGTTATCGGTTAAAGTGTCTCCGGAACGTAAAGACAGCTTTATTCAAGAACTCAATGATAACGGGCTTATGGTTAGGCCTCTTTGGAATTTAAATCATACATTACCAATGTATGAAACGTGTTTTAAAGGGGATTTATCGAACTCACAGAGTGCCGTTCAACAGGTTATCTCATTACCAAGCTCCCCATCTCTTATTGTTTAATCCTTGTAGTGATATGAAAAAAATAGGCATTGTTACCACAAATAGATCTGAATTTGGTTTGCTATATTGGTTGATTCATCAGCTAATGATCGATAAGTCATTTGAGGTGCAATTGATCGTTGCTGGTTCCCATTTATGTGAGAATCAGGGGTATACACTGACTGAGATTGAACAGTCCGGCTTTCCTGTTAGCGCTATGCTGCCTTATTTAACCGATGAGAATGCCGCTGACCCTGCCGATCAATTATCAAAATTCAGCAAACTATTGTCTGTATCTTTACCCTCTTTGTCTCCAGATTTATTGATCGTATTAGGCGATCGTTATGAACTCTTGAGTGTGGCCAGTACCGCGTTAATGCTAGATATTCCCATTGCTCATTTAAGTGGTGGTGAGTTGACTGAAGGTGCGCTTGATGACGCAGTGAGGCACGCTGTTACCAAGTTAAGCTATTGGCATTTTGTTGCCAATGAGTCATTTCGCACAAGAGTGATACAAATGGGAGAATCCCCAGACAGAGTATTTAATGTTGGAGAGTTAGGTCTGGAGCACTCAAGAAGAACTGAAATTATTGACTATGACGTGTTAACTCAAAAAATGTGGGCAGAGAATAGTAAACCTTTTTTATTGGTTACTTATCACCCAGAAACTTGGTCAAAAAAAGATGTTTTAGCTCAACAGAAAGCGGTGCTTACCGCTCTTGAATCTGTCTTGGATACCCATAATTTACTGATTACGTACCCAAATTGCGATAAAGACTACCAGGCGTTAATCGATCATTTAAAGTCATTTCAAAAACAGCATATTGGTCGTGTGTTTTTATCGGCTAGTCTTGGTTTTCAGCGGTATATTTCTGCGTTAACTTATGCCGATTTAGTGGTCGGTAATTCGTCTAGCGGTCTGTATGAAGCGCCAGCGTATCAGTGCTTAACGATTAATGTTGGTGATCGACAAAAAGGCAGAATGCAAGGTGCTACCGTATTCGATGTGCCTTGTGTGACGACTGACATCATCGCTAAGATTGCTGAGGTATTAACGCTACCAAAAGACAATATTAATTGGCATAACCCCTATGGAGATGGTTTTGTCGTAGATAAAATCATGTCTATTTTGAAGAACGACTCAATTTTTCCTGACTCCTGCCGAAAAACTTTTTATAACTTACCCACTTTATAATTACTCGATTTAAGGGACAAAAATGAGCGTTCTTATCATTGCTGAAGCCGGTGTTAACCACAATGGTTCATTGGACATGGCTAAACGTCTTGTCGATGCCGCATCAGAAGCTGGCGCCGATGTCGTTAAGTTTCAAACATTTGTTCCAGAGCTTACTGTGACAAAAAACACTCAACAAGCCGATTATCAAGTTGATAACATTGGTAAAGAAAGTTCGCAGCTTGATATGTTGTCAAACCTTACGCTGTCGTTTAAGGAACATCAGGCGCTTGCATCCTATTGCCAAGAAAAAAAAATAGGTTATTTATCAACGGCTTTTGATTTACCTAGTTTAGATGAAGTCTTAAAGCTTGGGGTAAATTGTCTAAAAATCCCTTCTGGTGAAATTACCCACTTTCAATTATTAAAAGCGGTCGCTGCAACAGGACTCCCTATTATTTTGTCAACAGGTATGTCTACTGAAGAAGACATAGCGTTAGCCCTCTCAACGATTCACCAGTATCAACCCGTTATAGAAAAAGTCACTTTATTGCACTGCAATACTGAATACCCAACACCGATGTGTGACGTTAACTTGAATGTGCTTCACTCTTTTTCTGAGCGCTTTGATGTGAATATAGGTTATTCTGATCATACTCAGGGGATTGAGGTGCCTATTGCCGCTGTGGCATTAGGTGCTCAAGTGATCGAAAAACATTTTACGATAAGCCGCGACATGGAAGGTCCTGATCATAAAGCGTCATTGGAACCTCAAGAATTAACGGCTATGGTTTCGGCCATCAGAAATATTGAGGCGGCACTTGGCTCTAGCGTTAAACAGGTAACTAATAGCGAAGCCAAAAACCTTCATATTGCACGTAAGTATCTTGTCGTTTGTGAAAATATAAGGGCAGGAGACGTGCTTTCATCCAAAAATATTATGGCGAAGAGAATCGGTCAAGCCGGTATTTCTCCAATGCAATGGCCCAATATTGAAGGTCAAACGGCTTCTAGAGATAGGACTAAAGATGATATTTTGACGGAAGATGACTGGATGCCTTTATGAGAGAATTGACTTTAAGTGAGGCTCTACTTATTTACCGTCAGTTACCCTTAGATCTACAGAGTCCCTATCATCATCCCGAGTTTGTCCTGTTAGATGCACGATATAAGTCGAATGCAAAAGCGGTTTTTTTTGGTGGAAAAACACAGGACGGAATTTTTTTCTGTCCACTGCATTTTATAACCTCGCCGGAATTGAACATTATTGATGCAGAAAGCGCTCGAGGTTATGGAGGGCCCATTGTGTTTTCGGCCGATGATTCGTTTAAAATATTGAGCTTTGAGCGCTTTTTCAATTGGCTAAAATCAAACGATACCCTAGTTGAATTTGAACGTTTAAGTCCTCTTATTGGGAATGAAAAAAGCTTTGTAGGTGAGCGGATTTTTAATCGCTTAACCAGTGCGGTTGATCTTGGTGATTATTCAATAAAAAAACACGGGTCAAAATCGGTTCGCTATATAAAAAAAGCCATGAAAGCAGGGTGTTCTGTGACCTTGTCTTTATCCCCAAGTGTGGAGCAGATTGCTTCTTTTATTGAAGTTTACAACAATCGAATGTCTGAGTTAGAAGCGTCTGAGCAATACTTATACCCAGATGAGTATTTTTTTGAACTGTTTAATACGAGTCAAAAAGTCATGCTGGCTCTTGTGCATGAGGGGGACGTTATTATTGCTGCGAGTAGTTTTTTGTTGGCCGGGCGATTAGCCGAGTACCATCTTTCTGCCGCGACAACGTTGGGTCGGCAATTAGGCGCGACAAACTTATTACTGCACTCTGTTTCAGAAACGCTTTCTGAAGAGTCTAATTATGACTTTCTCCATCTAGGCGGCGGCAGAACAACAGATATTGATGACCCTTTATTGCAATTTAAGCAAACGATTGGAAAAGTATCATTAGACTTTTATATTGGTAGCAATGTATTAGACCGTGATCGCTATAAATTTTTGAAGGCGTCGCAGAATAATAGTGCTGTATTTTTTCCTAATCGCGTTATTTTTTACCGTAACTAATGAATATGATGGTCAATGACTTAGAATTAAAGGTGCGTTAGGAGTGATGTCAATGTCATGGGATACCAATTGGGACACAATTTTTAAAGAAAGGCCTTGGGGGAAATACCCAGGAGAGGATTTGATTCGTTTCGTTGCTCGTAATTTCTATCAGTCTCCAGACCGATCGGCGATTAAAATTCTTGAAGTAGGGAGTGGTACTGGCGCAAACCTTTGGTTTATCGCTCGTGAAGGGTTTCAAGCTTATGGTGTTGAAGGTTCTCTAACAGGCGTTGAATTAACTCAGCAGAGATTGAATCAAGAGGTCGACGGTTGGCAAGGAAATGTCTCTCAAGGAGACATCACTTCGTTGTTTTATGATGATGACTTCTTTGATGCTGTAATTGATATAGAAGCATGTAGTTGTAATAGTTTTGAACACTCAAAACGTATTTATGCGGAAATGGCGCGGGTGCTTAAGCCGAAAGGGCTTTTCTACAGCAGAGCTTTTTCCACTGGCGGTGAAGGTGATGGGACGGGAAAGAAAATAGGTTATAACTTTTACCAAGCGGCAACAGGTCCGATGGGAGGGCTTGGTAATATTCGTTATACCAGTGAAGAAGATATCCAAGATTTATTACCGAGTTCTTTGTCTTTAATTGAATTAGATCAAATTGTGCTCAGAGGCAATAGAACAGATAACCCGGTGCTTGAATGGTTAATAACCGCGCAGAAGTAGCTGTGTATAAGCGCTTTATTATGTTAATAATATTATGACTGGAGCAAAACAATGGAAGAATATCAACGTGTTATTTTGTCTCCTTCAGACAGTATTTTAGATGCCATAAAGGTCATTAATGAGAACGTTCCAAAGTTAGCTTTAGTGTGTGATCAAGATCGATCTTTGCTGGGCGTGATAACGGATGGCGACATTCGTAGAGCCTTATTATCTCACGTAGATCTGAATGGACCCGTTTCTTATGTTATGTGTAAAACCCCGATTTTTGCAGGAATTGGAACCTCGACACAAGATATGTTGGCATTGATGAGGCGTGAAAAGATTCAAGCACTGCCTATCTTGGATCTAAGCCGCCGAGTGGTTGGTATTGAAACTTTTATGCACGCTACTGCACCAGTAGCATCGCATGAATCGGCCGTATTTTTAATGGCTGGTGGTTTTGGGACTCGGTTACGCCCGTTAACTCAGAATTGCCCAAAGCCCTTACTAAAGGTTGGCCCACGTCCATTACTTGAGAGTATTTTACTGAGTTTTATTGAGTGCGGTTTTAAGACGTTTTATATATCCGTTCACTATTTGTCCGCCCAAGTAAAAGAACATTTTTTAGATGGTTCGGCTTGGGGTGTCAATATTACTTACATTGAAGAAGAATCTCCTTTGGGTACGGCTGGAGCAATGAGTCTGCTTGAAAATAAAATCGAGGCACCCTTAATTGTGATGAATGGTGACCTTCTCACCAAAGTCGATTTTAGTGCTTTGCTTGCTTTTCACGAAAGTAATGCATCAAAAGCGACGATGTGTGTTCGAGAATACAGTATGCAGGTGCCATATGGCGTTATTGAATCAAAAGGAAGCCAAATTACCGGCATAACTGAAAAGCCTGTTGAACATTATTTTGTTAATGCTGGAATCTACGTTTTATCTCCAGAGGTTGTGAATGATTTGGAGCCGAATGAGCCTCTTGATATGCCAGACCTGTTAAATGAGCTTATTGAAGAAAAACGAAAGGTGAGTCTGTTTCCGATCCATGAATATTGGTTAGACATTGGTCGATTAGGCGATTTTGAGCAGGCACAGACAGATATCCTTGAGCACTTTTCTTAATGAAATTTTTAATTGTGGGTTTTGGGAGTATTGGTCAGCAGCATTTACTTGCGATCAAGACGTTATACCCGACAGCAGAGGTCGCCTTACTGAGAAGAGAGGTGTCGCACAAGATTACTGGAGTCTGTTGTCAGTTTGTTCATGTTAAAAAGGCAGCGGAATGGCGTCCAAACTATGTCATTATTGCGAGTCCAGCGAGTGTCCATATTGAACAGTATGAATATTTTATGGCCTTAGAATCTGTCCAGTCCATTTTAATAGAAAAGCCCATAAGTGACGCTGTAACATCATTGCTCCCCACTCACTTTCAAGTGGGTAATAAAACGGTCTTTGTTGGCTACGATATGAGGTTTACACCGCTTTTTTTACAGCTTGAGCGTCTTGTCAATAAGGCTCAATTAGGCGCGATTATTGGGGTGTCAATTCGAGTTGGTCAGGCTTTACCTAGTTGGCGTAATTCTGAGGATTTCCGGCAAGATGTGAGCGCTATAAAATCATTAGGTGGTGGGGTTTTGAGAGAATTAAGCCATGAGATAGACTATGCTTTAGCCTTGTTTGGCAAACCTTCAAGCGTACTCGCCAAAACGGTCTCTGGTAAGTGGCTTTCTCTGCCGGTAGAAGACAAAGCATACGTTCATTGGGATATGGCGTTAGGTGACTCGGCTTACGGTCTTAGTATGATGATGGATATGGTTTCAGAGACGCCTTTTCGTACCTTATGTATTGAATATGAAGAAGGGCGTATTAACGCTGATTGGCTTGAGAATAGCATTACCATAGAAGCACACGGTGCAAAAGTGGAAAAGCAATTAATGACACCCTCATCGGCCTTACAAGCCGAAATTCTCTATTTAACTCAGTCAACGAGTGCGTCTCGTTGGAATGCATGTGATTTACATCAGGCCAAAGAGGTTTTATATCAGATTGAAAAGATAGAAGCATCAGCAAAAGAGGGAAAACGCTTATATGACTAGCCCAATAGAACCTAAAGTGTTTGCATTTGTTTTTGCTCGTGGGGGCTCTAAAGGCGTGCCTGATAAAAACATCCGTGAATTAGCGGGTAAGCCCTTAATTGGATGGTCTATCACTCTCGCCCAAGGTTTACCCAGTATTCAATCCATCTGGGTATCCACAGATTCAACAAAAATTGCCACTGTAGCAAAGCATCATGGCGCCAATGTTATTGTCCGTCCTGATGTTCTGGCGAGCGATACCGCTTCCGAATGGGACGCGTGGAAACATGCCGTACGTTATTTAATAGAACAAGAGGTGGCGTCTAAAGAAGATGTGTTTCTGTCACTACCTGCGACATCTCCTCTTAGAACCAAAGACGATATTCAGCGTGCATTAAAGCAATTTTCAGAAAATAACAGTGATATTTTAGTCACCGGCATGCAATCTAATCGCTCGCCTTATTTTAATATGCTTAAGCAAGAAAAGGAGGGGGAGTTTGGTGTGGTTTTGCCGTCATCCGCTGTTCGCCGACAGGACGTTCCTGTAACTTATGATATGACGACAGTCTGTTATATTTGTCATTTTGATTATATTTTGAATCGGCAAGGTGTTTTAGACGGTAAAGTTGATTTATTGGAAGTAGATCATATTAGTGCAATCGATATTGATACAGAGTTTGATTTTAAATTAGCGCAGCTATTATTTGAGGAATACCGAAATCATGAGATCTGTGATTAACTTATTTGACCTGACCAAACGGAATGTACTGATTACCGGTGGTGCTGGGCACATTGGCTTTAGGCTTGCTCAAGCTTTGATAGAACTTGGTGCAAATGTTTTTTTACTTGATCGGAATCAATCTACTTTAGACGACGCCGTTGAAAAATTATTACAAAACGCGTCAGGCAGTCAGCGTGTAAGTGGTTACGAAGTGGATTTGTCCAAACCAAACAGCATTGATCGTTTTTTACTTCAAATGAATGAAGAGCTTCAGGTGTTAGATGTGTTGATCCAATGTGCTGCCTTTGTTGGCACAGATAAACTAGAGGGCTGGGGAGTACCTTTTAAACAACAATCTGTTGAAACCTGGAGACAATGTGTCGATGTAAATATGACCGCCCCTTTTCAGATAGTAAAAGGGCTTATGCCGTTATTAGAAGAGAGTTCTCAACCAAGTATTATCCATTTTAGTTCGATTTACGGGCAAGTTGGTCCAAACCTTGATCTATATGAAGGAACTGAATTGGGAAACCCTGCGGCTTATGCGGCTAGTAAAGCAGGATTGGCGCAATTAACTCGATGGTTGGCTACCGCTACTCCCAGTCATTTTAGAGTGAATACGGTGACTCCAGGGGGAATAGAAAGAGGGCAACCGCAAGACTTTATGGCAAGGTATAACAAGAAAGTGCCTATGGGGCGTATGGGAAGGGAAGAGGATTTGGTTGGCGTTGTTTGTCTTTTAGCAAGCGATGCAGGGGCCTATATCAATGGTCAAGATATTGCCGTTGATGGTGGTTGGACGGCTTGGTAACTAATGGATAAATAAAATGAAAAAAGTAGACTACTTAATTGTCGGCGGAGGCATTGTTGGTATTGCGGCCGCCAGGCTTCTTGAAGAAAGAGGTTCTAGCTATATTTTGGTTGAATCAGAATCTAGATTAGGTGGCCTATTAAAAACTGAAAACTATGGTGGGTATGACTTTGACTACGGAACGCATCTGATTACTGAAACCGGCGTTGAACACATTGATAATTTAATTATAGGCGCTCTAGATAAAGAACATTGGAACCAGTATGAATATTTAAAAGCTGGCTGCTACTATCATAAATTAGATCAAAAAAGCCCGGTTATCAATGTGGATACGGCTCTATCAGAAAGAGATAAGTACCAAGGTTTTTTTGAATTAGTAAATACGATATCTCATGATAAAGTACCATCAACCCTTTTTGATCAGCACCGTCTTCTTTTTGGCGATATTCTTTCTAAAAAAATAACCTTACCGGTTTTAGAACATCTATACAAAACACCTTCTTTAGAGCTGGCGCCTAATGCTGGGGCTTTATTTGGTGTGAGTCGATTGAAATTTTTTGACAATGACGTTTCGCAAAAAATAAAAAGAATTAGTGAATTAGACCAACGAATTGCGTTTGAATCATCCAAGTACAATTTAACTGGAATAAAAAGTTTTTACCCTAAAGTGGGTGGAATAGAAAAAGTCATAACATCCTTGGAAAAGGGGTTAAGTGAACAGTCTGTTTATAAAGACACTCAGGTTTTAAGTGTTGTTGATCAAGGAGATGAATTTAGTGTTGATTTAGGTAGGGAAGAGAAGGTTGTTGCTAGAAAAATAATATGGACTCTACCTGCCATATATTTAATTAATATGCTTGATGAGAAGTATAAAAGTGCTTATAGACCAAAATTCTTAAGAACGAAATTATTTCATTTAGTGCTCGATAAGAAACCGCTTACTAAATTGCACTACTTTTATAGTTATAATGTAGATGATGATATTTTTAGAACCACTTTTTATTCTAATATGTCAGGCAATGATGAGTATAAAGTCACATGTGAAGTCCTGTTTTCAGATGAAACAAAGGAAGAGGTAACGCATGTGCTTCAGCATTTAATCAAATCGGGAGCCTTTCCTGAGGATACGTCTATTTTGTACTCAAAAATAGTTGATCTAGGATTGTCATTTCCAATATTGACGAATGAGTTTCAATTAAACTTAGCAAAACATCGACAACACTTAGAAAAAAATAGTCGTATTTTGCTAGGTGGAAAAGCGAGGGGCGATCTTTTTTTTACAAATGATTTATTAATTAATCTCTTTAACGGTTTGGAACGCTTTTAAAAAATAAAAAAATCCTACCTTTTGCCTGAGTATAAGTGTGTCTAAAGGTTATTTTGCTACGCAGCTTTCCAAATGGTCATTCATCATTCCTGTGGCTTGCATATACGCATAGCAAATCGTTGGGCCGAAAAATTTAAACCCTCTTTTTTTCATGTCTTTTGAGATTTTTTCAGCTAAATCGGTAACAGCGGGGACATCTGCTAGGGTCTGATAGCTATTTATAATGGGATGGCCTTGAGAGTATTGCCAATAATAGCGGCTGAAGCTGCCAAACTCCTCCGCGATTTTTAAAAATGCGTGCGCATTGGTAATGGTTGCTTTGATTTTTAGTTTGTTTCTGACAATACTCGTGTCTTGCATCAATCTTTCGATATCACCTTCTGTCATTTGACTGACTTTGACGGCATCAAAATTATGGAACGCCTTGGCATAACCGGCTCTTTTTTTCAAAATCGTGATCCAGCTAAGGCCTGCTTGAGCACTTTCTAGTACAATAAACTCAAATAGAGTACGGTCATCGTATACGGCTTTGCCCCACTCATTATCATGGTAAGCGATGTATTCAGGTGAACCAAGACACCAACCACAGCGTTGAACTGACATATAAGAACCTTTTTTAATGCATGATTAAACTAAATACGGCGTTTTAGCGTAATTAGTAAACGTTTGATATTAGCAAAAAATGGATGGCTTATGACTATTCTTTTTATCCTTTTAACTTGATGGGTTTATTATGAATCTGACTGGTAATTTTTTTCCATTAGGTCTGCTTTGGTTTACCGATTTGCTGATGATACTCGTGGCGGTTTTAGTCTGGCGCAATAAACCATGGAAAGTATTAGTTGGAGACACAGGTTTACAGCATCGTTTTTTAGCGGCTTGCCTTGCTTTAACCTTGATTTGGTTAATTAATATTGATTTAAGTTTGGGGGTCGCGATCCATTTTTTAGGCATGACAACCATTACCTTAATGTTTGGTTGGTCGCTTGCCTTGATGGCGGCTTTTGTGGCGCAACTTGGATTTGTGTTATTCGGTGTCGATCAGCTTGATAGTATCGCATTAAATTTTTTATTAAGTGGTGCATTACCTGTCTTGGTTACGTGGCGTTGGCATCGTTTTATTGAGAGTTTCCATTCAAACAATCCTTTTATTTTTATTATGGGTACTGGTTTTGTCGGCTGCTTACTTGGTTGCTTGGCGGTAAGTGGCGTGGGTGTTGGCTTGTTGCTTTTGGGGGGACAGTTTGAGTTTGGTCGAGAAACCTGGGAGTACGTCGCTTTTCTTCCTTTATTTATTATTCCTGAGGCGGTGATTAATGGCATGTTTATATCAGGGTTTAGCATTTTGCATCCGCAATGGGTCGTGACTTTCGACGATGAACGTTTCTTTAAAGCGCCGCCACCGAATGAAATGATTTTAGACGAAGAATCGCTGCCTGACTCAATGGATCTAGATAAACATGAAACGCAATCAAACTCTGAAGAGGATGTTGACCCTGATGCGGCTTATAGGCCGCCAGCCTCATGGAAAAAATCAGATGCGCATAAACAAGATAAGGATAAGTAATGGTTAAGTTAAAAGAAGATAAGGTTATTGACTTTACACCAAAGTACGATCATTCAGATGTTGAAATTATCCAAGAAGAAGCCTTGTATAATGGTTTTTTTAAAATGAAAAAAGTCACCTTAAAACACCGTCTTTTCAATGGTGGGTGGAGTGGTCACATTGAGCGTGAAATGATGGTTCGAGGGGATGCCGTTTGCGTTTTATTATATGACCCCATTAAAGATAAGGTGCTCTTAATTGAGCAGTTCAGAGCCTGTGCTGTAAAGCATGTCTCGCCTTGGTTGTTAGAATTGGTGGCGGGAATGGTTGAAGAAGGCGAATCGAATGATGAGGTGGCTCGTCGGGAGTCATTTGAAGAAGCCGGTGTGCAAGTAAACCGACTAGAGTGGATGATGAACTTTGTTCCATCACCTGGAGGGCTGGTTGAATACCTGAAAATGTATGTTGGTGAATTTGATTCTAGCCTAGTTGATTTAGAAAAATCGTATGGCCTACAAGGGGAAAATGAGGACATACGTTTGCACTTATTTTCTGCAGACGACGCCATTGGGCTCTTAAAAACCAATATTGACAACGCTAGCACGATTATGGGTTTGCAGTGGTTAGCCCTGAATAAAGAAGATCTACGGGCAAGGTGGCTGGCTTAGCGTTATACTAGAACGTAGACAGTAATGAACAAGTGAGATAAAGAGAGGATTAATGCGGCAAAGTTATGTGCCTGATTTAAGTAATTTACAGCTGCTTGGCGAATTAAATTATCGTCGAGTCGGTAAGCTTATGCGTACTCAAGAAGAGGAAGCCGAGTGGCTTTTTGAAGTTCACTCTGCTGGCGGTCAAGAAAGCCGCTTAAGCCTTGCTTTAGTCAGTGAGAGTCAATATACCAGCGAACTAAAGTTAGAGTTTGGTCATCTTGGTGAAACCGCATTATTGTTTGATTCTAAAGTAAGTATGACGGTGCGACTGTATCATGATGTGGGCTTAGCCGAAATTACGGATGGTCATCGTCAATATCAGGGAAGCTATCCTTATCCTAACGATGCTATGCTGCATAAAGATGAAAAATTTAGGCTTAATCAGCAGTTGGCTGATTTGTTAGCGCTTTGTCTTAAACATGGCCATAGGCGTATTAATTCATTTGACTTTCAATACGCCTAGTCATCAGCTTATGGACGTTACATGCCTTATTTAATGTACTTACACGGTTTTAATAGTTCAGAGCACTCCTTTAAATCACGTTGTATTTATGATCGACTCCATAGTTTGGGATTGTCTGAGTCTTATTTAATGCCAAGACTGTCATGGGAGCCAGACCAAGCCATTGCCCAATCGAGTCGGTTAATCGAGTCACACTTATCAGAGGGGATTACATTAATCGGCAGTTCATTAGGAGGGTTTTATGCAGGCTATCTTGCTGAAAAATATTCGATTAATGCGATCTTGGTTAACCCTGCTATAGCGGCACATGAATTATTGGTTGATTATTTAGGTAAGCAAGTCAATCCTTACACTCAAGAAGAATATCAACTGACAGCGGAGCATATTGCTCAATTGCAAAAAATGGATGCTCCTGCTACCTGTGAAGAACGGTATTGGTTAATGTTACAAGAAGGTGATGAGGTATTAGACTATCGTAAAGCGCTTCAAAAGTACCCTGATGTACGTTTAACATTAGAACCTTTAGGGAATCATAGTTTTGTGAATTTTGAACGTCACATCAATACTCTATTGACCTTCTCAAATTTACTATAGAGCCTTATTTTGGAATGCTACACTGATTTCATTTCATTTATTATCAAATTGATTTTTTAAGAAGAGAACCATGTCGGCTAAAAATTATAATGCGGATTCCATTGAAGTTTTGAGCGGTTTAGAACCGGTTCAAAAACGCCCTGGAATGTACACTGATACAACACGTCCTAACCATTTAGCACAGGAAGTGATTGATAACTCTGTTGATGAAGCACTTGCTGGGCATGCAGACCGTATAGAAATAACTTTGCTAAAAGACGGAATGTTAAGTGTTGAGGATAACGGGCGTGGTATGCCTGTTGATATACACGCAGAAGAAGGGATTTCTGGCGTTGAGCTTATTCTGACCAAGCTGCACGCTGGCGGTAAATTTTCCGGAGATAATTATCAGTTTTCCGGTGGTTTGCATGGTGTTGGGGTATCTGTCGTTAACGCACTTTCAACTCAACTAGACGTATGGGTAAAGCGTGATGGAAAATTGCACCATATTGCTTTTGCTGACGGGTTTAAGACCTCCGATTTAGCTGAAGTAGGCACAGTAGGAAAGAAAAATACGGGTACTAAAGTCCAGTTCAAAGCCGATCCAAAATACTTTGATTCAAGTAAATACTCTATTAGCCGTCTGAAGCACCTGTTAAAGGCGAAGGCCGTACTCTGTCCTGGTCTACATGTTGTTTTTGTCGATCAAACTGGCAGTACCAAAGAAACAGAAGAGTGGTTTTTTCAAGATGGTTTAAAAGACTATTTAGCTCAGGCGAATGCCGGTTTTGTCTTGTTGCCTGATGAGCCTTTTATTGGTGGAGTAACGGAAAAAACACAGGGTGTTGATTGGGCGGTTCAATGGCTACCGGAGGGTGGTGAACTGGTTACTGAAAGCTACGTTAACCTTATTCCAACAGCCCAAGGCGGTACCCATGTTAATGGTTTACGTACAGGGCTCTTAGAGGCCATTCGAGAGTTTTGTGACTTCCGTAGCCTGTTGCCACGTGGTGTTAAGTTAACAGCCGAAGACGTTTGGGACCGATGCAGTTACGTTTTATCGGCAAAGCTACAAGAGCCGCAGTTCTCAGGTCAGACCAAAGAAAGACTTTCTTCCAGGCAAATTGTTGCCTTTATTTCGGCCACCGTAAAAGATGCATTCAGTTTGTGGTTAAACAAGCATGTGGATGATGGGCAAAAAATTGCTGAAATTGTGATCAACAGTGCACAAAAACGCATGCGTGCCAGTAAAAAAGTCGTTCGTAAAAAGATTACTCAAGGTCCCGCTTTGCCAGGTAAGTTGGCCGACTGTGTTGGTCAAGATTCGTCTAGAGGCGAATTATTTCTAGTCGAGGGTGATTCCGCTGGTGGTTCGGCAAAGCAGGCACGCGATAGAGAGTTTCAAGCCATTATGCCCTTGCGTGGGAAGATTCTAAACTCATGGGAAGTGGACTCTTCTGAAGTATTAGCGTCTCAAGAAATACATGATATTTCTGTTGCTTTAGGGATTGACCCTGGTGTTGATGATTTGTCTTCTTTGCGTTATGGCAAAGTGTGTATCTTGGCCGATGCGGATTCGGATGGTTTGCATATTGCCACATTGTTGTGTGCGTTATTTGTCAGACACTTTCCTTATTTGGTCAAAGCGGGCCATGTGTTTGTCGCGATGCCGCCTTTATATCGTATCGATGTAGCCAAAGAAGTGTACTACGCGTTGGATGAAGAAGAGAAAGACATCACGCTACATAAAATTGCCATGGAACATAAACGCTCAACGCCAAACGTGCAGCGATTTAAGGGGTTGGGCGAGATGAACCCATCTCAGCTGAGAGAAACGACAATGGCGCCGGATACGCGTCGCCTTATTCAACTCACTATGGAAGATTTACCAGATACCAATGAACTTCTTGATAAATTGCTGTCTAAAAAACGTGCAAGTGACCGAAAATTTTGGTTAGAGACATATGGAAACTTAGCCATTGTCGATTAATTCGTTATTTATTTTTTTGCAGGTGATGGATTCTATTGAAGAATAAGCTGTTATTTTAGTGTTATGGTGTTTGAAAGATAATGTGTTTTTCAAATCTGTGGATACACACAAATAGTATGTTCTATTTTTTATGCGCTTATTGTCTTGAGGGGTTGGATGACATTTTTAAAGGTAGTGATGTTAAAGCAAAACCTTTTAGCGGCATTGAAAGTATCTTTGTTTGTTGGGACAGTACTGAACCTAATTAATCAAGGGCCGGCTATTTGGGATGGGGCTTCTATTTCTTGGATGCATCTTTTTATGAATTACTTAGTGCCTTTTTGCGTTTCGAGCTACAGTGCCGCAAAAAATCAAATGGCATTAAAGGGCGGTAAAATATAGATAGAAGAGAAAAGAAGATAAGTGGGTTCCCATATGAAGCGTATTTTTCGCTATGGCTTCATATGGGAGAACGACAATTGCTTTTATGACTTAATCATCGTCTTCATTTGCGCTTCTGATACGCTCTAATCGAGATTCTTCCTCTGCGATCGCCGCTTGAATTTCAGCTAGAACATCGTCAACATTGGCGTTGGTTTCATCTTCAACAAACAAGCCTGTTAGTTCTGAATCCGCAGTTAAATCGCCTGATTGATATAACGCCCAAATTTCCTTAGCGTATTTAGTTTGCTTTAGTTCAGGTGCAAACTGAGCATAATAATCCGTTATTTTATCGACATCTCTGGTAAGCATCCATTGAGCGTTATTGTTACCAGAAGCATCAACGACTTGCGGAAGGTCAATGATCACAGGACCGTACTCATCGACTAAAACATTAAATTCAGATAAATCACCATGAATGAGTCCAACGCTGAGCATTTTTACAATGTAGTGCATCATGACATGATGATCTTCAATCGCTTGCTCGGCATCCATACTGACATCGTCTAGCCTTGGAGCCACATGGCCTTGTTCGTCAGTAATCAGTTCCATTATGAGAACACCATCAATGCAGCCAAAGGTTTCAGGGACTCGTACCCCAGCCTCTAACAGCTTTTTCAATGCATCAACTTCAGTATTGTGCCAGGCCGCTTCTTGCTGAGATCGACCGTATTTTGAACCTTTCTCCATCGCTCTTGAACGACGACTGTTTTTTACTTTTCTCCCTTCTTGATATTGCACAGCATTTTTAAAACTACGTTGAGCGGCGTCTTTATATACCTTAGCGCAACGAATTTCATCGCCGCAACGCACAACATAAACAGTGGCTTCTTTGCCACTCATAAGGCGACTAATAACTTCGTCTATTAGTCCATCTTCCACTAGTGGTTGTATTCGATTTGGTACTTTCATGGGGTCCTTATACCTTACATCTAAGACAATACTATATTGCTTATATGCGTTTCGTGAAACACTGTTTTACAGTGTGATAACCAGCTAATACCAGTCCACTTGTTGTGGCCGCTGTATGTACGTCAGTGGCCACTGTTAATCCTATCAATGTACTTGAATTGTACACCGCAAACCAAGGTTGAATTTGTAAAAAAATGGCCAATAATATGAATCCATTTGTTACCTTGTCTACGGCTAAACAGCGTACCGCACAATAGCTATATAAACCATACAAGATACTCGAAAAACCAAGATAAAATTCGTATGAATACGCAAAAAAGATATAAAAATTAGACATTAAGAGGATAAATATTAACGCCGTAACGATGGATTTAACATTAAGAGCTTGATGCTCTTTAGTTGAGTTTGTTTCGCTTGGGTTTGAGCCAACTTCATTTTTGAAGAGAAGGTGGAACAACAGTAATCCAAATGCATTTACGATGAGGTGCGGCCATGACCAGTGTGTAAAGTGAGCTGTTATTAACCGCCAAACTTGTTCCGGTTTGGAGAGATTTAGAATCAGTACGCTTTTCCATTCATTAGAATAAGGCGCACACAGAATAAACAAAAAAATTAGCCCGATAATAAGCAATAAAAAATGCGTATTATTTGGGCTAATGTATTTTTTCATGTACTGATGTTTCTCATCTGACATTAATTGATTCGCTGAGACGTTTGTTTTGTTTCTGTTTGTTGAGTATTTTTAATCGAAAAATAAGCCCCAAGCCTACAAGAAATAGAATGGATGCACTGCCGGACTTAGTGTTGGAAAAATTAAAGGGATCTTTTTCTTCGCCTGTGCTGGCTTTATTTAAGTTGATGTTGGCTTGTGACATAGCGAAGAAGCGCTGGTCGTTGCATTGAATGATAAGGCGGGCATTTTTATGTGACTCATCCGAAGAGATAAGAATGGTTGTTTGTCCATCGTTGGGAGTATTTTTTTCTAAAAATACATCACTAAAACGTTCGCCATTACTCGAAGACAGTAATAGATCGACATTGGTACACATAACAGGTGTTAAGTCTGTATTAGCGACATCCCATGTTACCATATAGGTTTCGCCAAGCTTCCATTCGACATCCGTACTTGGTTGGGTGATTCTAAACGGTCCCGATTGCCCATCGACGATAACATCAACATCATCGTAAGATGTACCAAATGCTGCATTTGCGGGATCGGCAGTGGTTTGTCTGGCGGTTATTCTAAACGTTAGCGTACGTGATGTTGTCGGATAAGATTCACCAATCGTGAGGGTATTGTTAGCAATGCTGGTCAGTTTAGGCAAATAGCGAACGGAAGAGCTTGATGGTGGAAATGAGCGAAAGAGAGGCCCATCGCCTGAGGTAGATTGGGGTAATCCTGAGTCTAAATTTAACTGTTCCCAAGTATACGAGAGTAAGTCATTGTCGCTGTCGTTGGCCGTCCCTCTTAACATAAATGGTGTGTTTGCAGGAATCACAAAGTCAAGGCCCGCATCAACAAAGGCATGAGCGTTATTTGATGTGGTTACTGTCCCACATTGACCATTACCAGACGTAATGTAGTTGGTGATTTGTTCAATGGAATGCGCATGAAAATAGTTGTCTGAGGCATTTTGTAGATTATCTATACCGCAGCTTCCCGCGTAGCTCATAATAGTTGAACCACTTCCGGGCTCATAAGCAGAATGTAGACTAAGTTGGTCAATGCAGTCCGTTCCTGTGCTACTGAAGGTATGCTCTGCATTAAATTGATGGCCTATTTCGTGGGCGACAAAAGAAAAGAATTCACTGTCGTATGTAGGTGTATCAATTCCTGTAAAACCTTGGGCTTTGGTTTCTTGTTGGCATGCTGAGCCTAACTTTGCTCGTCCGGCAATACCTGCCTCAGCTTGAGTAGATAGTAAGTGCCCAATATCGTAGGATTGGCTGCCTACCGTATTATCAATAAAGGTTTGGTTTACGCTGAGGTCTAAAAATGAGTTCCCATGAAAGGGGTCGTTACTTGCTTGAGTGATAATTAACTCATCTTGTCTGCCAATAAGCTCTAGCTTAATGCTTAAATCATTTTGAAAAACGTCATTAAGCCTATTGACTAAAGTATGAATCTCTTCCAATGCGACGGTTTTCGGATCGGAGAAGTAGTTACTGGCTTGAGAGCTATGAAACTCCGTATAGGGATAGCTAGCTGTTATCGCGAGCCGAAATGTTCTCAATGAGTCAGAAGAACTTCCCTTTAATTGAGGGGTAGGTTTATTGGTTTGCTGTGATTTAAGAATTTCATCGATAAAGTTTTTTCTAATATGGCCAATATCATCGGAAAAATAGCTGCTGTATCGAGTGCTATTTTCAGCGATTGGGTCAATAAAAATACGTTTACCGTTATGGTTAAACATGCCTCTAAAGCCTTGGTTGGCAATATCAAAGCGGCCTGTATTGTTAGGGTTGTTGATATCGACACCTTTGAAGGCTTGCATGCTAGGGTATTTTTCGAGTAATTCTTTGGCTGCAATGGAAGACAGTGTGAATCGGTAGGTAGCAAATGTACCATTGGGAAGCGGTAATTCAATGTCCTTAAACTCACCACGGTTTGCGTCTTGTAGCGATAGCAAACGGCTTTTTAAACCGTTCAAATCTACGGTTAGCGCGGAATTTTCAGTTGTTTCTAAAGGGATGGGCGTTGGGCTAATTACCGTTTCTTGTTCTGGATTATCTGGTGTTTGCCGTATTTTGGGTTGACTTTGAAGTGAATTATTTAACTTTTCGCTTGTTTCGACTGTCCAGAAATTTTCAGCGTATGCGATACTAGATAGAGCGAAGGTAAACAATGCGATCCATGTTTTCATTGAAGGTAACCTTAATAATGCGTGTTATAATGTCAATTGTTTCTGTAGGGTAAAGGACTTTTGTTGTTCTTGAAAGTATTTGAGTGGGTATTATATGAAAGATAGGCCAGTTTCAGAGAATGAGTTAGATGGAGCTGATTTATATGATCGATTGGATTTCTATTTATCTAATTATGGTTCTGATCGGTCCATTACATGCGTTTCTGAATTAGACGGCTTTTTTACATCATTGGCATGTGGGCAGACTACGCTTTTGCCTGAAGAATGGTTACCTGCTATTTGGGGGACTTCTGAAGATCAGCCTAATTGGGAGTCAATAGAGCAGAAAGATGAATACCTTCATTTGGTTTTTATTCTTTATGTTGAAACGATGGATACGATTGTCAGTGGGCAATGCCAACCTGTTTTTATGGAATACGACAGTGGAGACAGTGCGGAAGTGTTGGTAGAGGAATGGTGCGTTGGTTTTATGAGAGGCGCATTATTAACCGGTGCCAACTACCAAAGTGATAAAGCTTTCATCGATGAGGTATTCGCTCCAATGCGTTTATTTGGTACAGAGAAAGGCTGGAAAAAATTAGAAACAATGAATAAAGAAGAGATTGAGTTTTGGAAAGGCAATATTCAGCCTTGTGTTATTCGGTTAGCTCAAAGCTGTCACCCAGAAATACAATTTTCCAATGAGCTTGATGAGAACCCAGTGATTCATTAAGTTGCAAACGAAGCGACCTGATGTTGATTAATCTTAGGTCGCTTTGTTAAAGCCTGTATTAACTGTGTTGCGCAATAAACTCTTCGCTCAAGTACAGTTCTTCATTACTGTTAACCTGTACATCTCTCTGTAAGATGTTTTTCGCAATGTCTTTGGCTTCGTCTAAAGAGTGCATCTCATAAGTACCGCATTGGTATTCGTTTAACTCTGGAATGTCTTCTTTAGCAACAACATTCAGCACATCTTCCATTGCGGCTTTCCAAGAACTGGCTACTTTTTCTTCAGATGGTGTACCAATGAGGCTCATGTAAAAGCCGGTACGGCACCCCATTGGTGAAATGTCGATGATTTCGACTTGGTCGCCATTTAGGTGGTCACGCATAAATCCAGCAAATAAATGTTCCAAAGTATGAATGCCTCTTTCAGAAAGAATTTCTTCGTTTGGGACACAAAAGCGCAAGTCGAACACCGTAATCTGATCTCCACTTGGTGTGGACATTGATTTGGCAACACGGACCGCTGGGGCGTGCATGCGTGTATGGTCTACTCGAAAACTGTCTAGCAATGGCATAAAAGAGCTCCTTTAAAAGTAAATACGGATTGTTACCAAAATTCTCTGTTGGCTATTGTACTCTAAAGTTTGGCATTAATAGAGGTTGAGGTTAATTTAGTTGCTTGAAAATGTTCCCAAAAATAAGCAAGGGTCACTGCGGCGGCGGCAAATAGCATCCCTAAACCAATTTGGAAAGCGATCACTAAACAAGAGATAAGGGATAAATACGATAGGATTTTTAATTTACCTTTAAACAATTTTAATGACGCTATAGTCGCTAATGAGTAGATAACTAAAAACGTGCCGTTTGTCATTTCAATCATCCAGTATAGTTCAAAATTGAGTAATTCTGTTGTCAAGGTCGAGAATAAACAAATAATACAGACGAGTACCACGCTTCTACCTGGGGAACCGTATTTATTTAGTTTCTTAAAGTAGCTGGGCATGGCGTTTTTGTTCGATAACGCGTGTACCATCCTGCCGAATCCCAATATATAAATAGCTGTGTTAGCAAAAGAAATTAAAAAAGCCCCCGCTGAGAACCATTTACTGGCCGTTAGCCCCATGAGCTTTTCGACTAATATTGCTATGGATTGGCTGTCTTTCATCTCAGAGCCATAGGTATGATGCCAACTGATTAGCAGAACCAGAGTTAAGTAGGTTAATACAACCAGTGTGATGCCGCCTAACATCGCAATGGGGAAATCTCTAGCTGGATTTTTAAATTCGGCTCCCATGTGTGCCATAACTTCTATTCCAAGAAAACACCAGAAAACAACACTTACCGCTGAGAGGGCTTGTTGCCATTCTGGAATAGAAAGAGGGGTGTGGATGGTTTCAGTGGACGAGATAATATCCCCTTGAGATGCCAGCAAAAGTACGGCCATAATCATAACGATTGCAATCAAGGTTTGAATTTTTGCTGAAGTTTGAATGCCGACTATGCCAAATAGTAATAACCCAATAATGGTGAGTATACTAAGGCTTAATACCCATTCGCCCGATACGTTGAGCACAATAGCTAAATAATAAGCGCATACTTTTATGGCAACGCCTGGACCAACTAATAATATGCTTAAAAAAAGCCAACCAACGGCTTTTTCTGCTGTTTCTCCAAAGGCTTGACCAATATAATGTGACGCACCGCCGGAAGATGGGAATCGAGATCCCAATAAAGCAAAGACAATGGCGATGGGGACGATAATAAGCACCGTGATTAGCCAACTGTAAAAGGCAAAGTCGCCGGCTTCGGTAACTGACATGGCAGGTAATACCATTAACCCTGTTCCGACAAAGGTGGTCACTGTCATGGCAATACCTTGCCATGGTCCTAGTGTTTTGATGAATTCAGTCATGGTGATTAGGCTCTTGTTTCTAGGTCAATCTAATGTAATAAAGATAAGGTTTTTAGTGGCAGATAGCGCGTATCAATGTGACGGAATTCTCCGTGATATTGACTTTTAAAAAGTGATTTTGCAGGGAAATAGTGTACTCAAATGAAATTGGATAGTTTTGATCAAAAAATAGTCGCATTATTGGTTGATGATGCTCGTTTGTCTGTTTCGGATATAGGTCGATCAATTAATTTATCAAGGTCTGCGGTTGCTGAACGACTTAAACGACTTGAAGAGAGTGGCACCATTACAGGTTATCATGCCAAAGTGGCTGATAACTCTCAGAGTAAAGTGAGCGCTTATTTTGCGATGACATTTTCTCCTTTATCATGTGATTTACTGTTGGCGCCTTTAACAGCGATTCCTGAAGTTAAGTTAGCGCACTCAATTAGTGGTGACGTCGATTTAATGGTGTTTGTTGAAGCTGAATCTATGAGTCGTTTAAATGCGATTAGAGAGAGTTTCGATCATTTGCCTAACATCCAAAAAGTAATGACACATACTGTGCTGATTCCTAGAATTGAGCGATGACACATTGTCTTTTCAACATAGCGCTATACAGGAAAATAGATGGATAAAATTAATCTTAGTTTATTGAAAGCATTGTCTGAAAATGCGCGTATTTCCTATGCTGAGCTGGGAAAAAGAGTGCATTTATCCGCTCCAGCTGTAGCGGAAAGAATAAAGAAGTTAGAAGAAAAAGGCGTTATTACAGGTTATAAGCCTCAGTTGAATTTAGAGAAAATTGGTATTCCAATTACGGCATTAATAGAATGTGAAGTCTATAGAACAAAAGAAAGAGAATTTAAGTCTCTAATTATGTCAATTGATGAGGTCATTGAATGCTATAACGTGACCGGGCCGCATGCATTTGTGTTGAAGGTTGCTGTGACTTCTATGTCGACTTTAGATCAATTATTAGAGCGTCTAATTGATTTAAGTGACACTAACACTAAAATGATTTTGTCTATGCCAGTTAATGAAAATATCCCTAATAATATTGAAAAATTAGCGGATATGTCAGACGGCTAGGATAGGCGATAACGTTACCCTAGCCATTCTTGGTTATCCCGCTCTTGTTTTAAGTGGGTGTTACTTGCACGGCATCGAGACGGTTACTCTTTTTTTGTGGCCATTGGCTTATTATCATACCAAGCAATATAAACATACACCCAACGTAGGCTTTCGAGCTCAGTACTTCTCCCATAAACAGCCACCCACCTATCACGGCAAAAACCGACTCGGTTGATAAAATCAATGCACTGATACTCGCTGGCACTTTCTTTTGGCCAATAATTTGTAATGTATAGGCAATACTTGAAGAAGCAACGCCTGCATAAAGTAACGGTAGCCAAGCCGCTTTAAAGTCTTCTACAGTATGGCTCTCTAAGGTTGTCGCCGCGATTAACGATAAGATAGCCGTAATAATACACTGGATAATGGATAGAGGTATGGCGGGTAAGTGACGAGAGTAGTAACCAATTACCAACACATGAGTAGCCCAAAACATAGCGCCAATAAATTCTAATGCATCGCCGTAATTGATTTTGAATCCAGGCTCGATGGTAAGAATATAAAAACCAATGATCGCCACGGCAATGCCAACCCAGGCTTTCATGGTGGTTTTTTGTGAAAGTAGTAATCCAAAAATTGGCACAAGCACTATGTATAAGCTAGTAATAAAACCGGCATTACCTGCTGTCGTGTATTGGAGCCCAATTTGTTGAAGGCTAGACCCTATAAATAGAATAACACCTGCTATGGAGCCAACAATGATGAGCTTTTTGATTGAGTAATTCAGTTTGCTTGGGAAAAGAAACAGCAAGGGAATTAATGCGCAAGAAGCCATTGTAAAGCGTGCCGCATTAAAACTGTAAGGCCCTAAGCTTTCCATTCCCGCACTTTGAGCCACAAAGGCAAAGCCCCATATAATAGCGGTACACCAGAGCATAACATGTGAAATTGACATTGTTTTGAGTCCTAAAGTTAACGATAATATTTAATTAATTGTATGTAACGATTACCGAATGAAGAAGGGATAATCGCTGTAAAAAAGGAAGAATTTCTTATGAAAACAGGGTTCTATGGTTTCTTAACTTTCGAAAAAAAAGTGTTCTAGAATTTGCGCTTTTTATCCGTTTTCGTGCCGCTTTGTCTTTTTTTGTGGGAGGGAACGATACCTAACGGCTTGGCCTGTTTGAATGCACTTACTTGTACCTGAAAATTTGTGCCAGATTCGTTACGACTCTTTGAAATGGATTAACCTTCCTGCAGAATCGTGTCTTATTTGACGATTTCTCTGAAAGACTGAGGCTTAGTACACTTATTCGCACCTTTCTTAAGAATAGTAAAAGACGCATTCCTATTTAGAGATATTTGCGGAATGGCTAATTTACTGTTTGAATAGTGCTCGAAACCTTATCATTTTGAAAGTATGGAGCGTTTTCTGAGACGAGTTAATGTAAAAGATTTTTTCTTATCTTCATTGGTTTCTGACAACACATTGTTGTCCCTTTCTTTAATGGGAGGGATTTTGGGTGGGATAAGTGCTTTGGTAATGGGCGGCTTATACTGGATTATTCATTTGCCCGCGACTCTTTTTATGAGTGGTAATATTGAAGGGTTTGAGTCGCTTTCATCGATTGAGCGTTTTCTTTTTCCTTTGTTCGCTTCTTTTTTTCTTGTCTTGGTCACTTTTTTTCTTTCACCTAGTTCCCAAAAAGTTGGGGTGGTTTTTGTTATTGAAAGGCTAAATAACCATCAAGGAAATCTGCCATTTGTGAATTCAGTGGTGCAGTTTATAACGGCCGCCATCTGTCTAATCGGAGGTTTGTCTATCGGTAAAGAAGGGCCAGCTGTTCATATTGGGGCGACATTCGGCAGCGTTTTAGCGCGTAAAGTGAAGCTGCCTGTTGTGAGTGTTGAAGCGTTAATTGCGTGTGGCATTGCGGGCGCTATCTCAGCCTTGTTTCAAACCCCTTTAGCCGGGGTTTTATTCGCTCTTGAAGTGGTGCTTTTAGAATATCGACTCAGTTATGTTTTGCCTGTTTTGATCTCATCCGTTGCGGCTACTTTAGTAAGTAAGTGGTTACTAGGTGATATGTTGATATTTAGTTTTAACAGTATTGATTTGCCTAGTTTTACCTTTGACCTCTATCTCGCTTGTGCTTTATTGGCACTTTTTGTCGTTACTTTATCCTTTGCTTTTTATCGGATCCAAAGAATTTTTTGGCTGTTTTCTCATTGGCACTTCTCCGTTCGTTTTGTGATTGTTGGTTTGATTACGGCTACCTTGGGGATGTTATACCCTGAAATATTAGGAACAGGGTTTGACTCTTTGTCTCTCCTATTGGATGGGGGAACACTATTAACGCCTTTGTTTATTGTACTACTGCTTAAACTGCTTCTGACGGGGCTGTCTATTGGACTGGGTGTTCCAGGAGGAATGATAGGCCCAACATTTTTTATTGGTGGTTTAGCGGGTGTTCAAGTAGCGTTATTATTTGATACTGGAATGCCCCCTCATATGGCCATTCCTCTCTTTGCTTTAATTGGGATGTCTGCCATGATGGCGGCTTCTTTTCAGGCACCATTAACGGCGCTTATTGCCATACTGGAAATGACTCATAGACCAGAAGTTATGTTACCCGCCATGATGGTTATTGCTGTGTCTTGCTTAGTGATTCGTATTTTATTTAAGCAGCAGTCTTTGTTTGTTGAGCGTTTACATTACATGGGGCTAGAGTCACAACTTAGTTCTTCTACACGCTTCCTTCGGCAGCACTCCATAGATAAAGTGTCTACCCCCGTAATGCTTATTGAACCCTATTCTAACATTGAACAAATACAAGATCTTCGATCAACTATGGTAGACTATGTAGCCGTAAAGACTGACAAGGGTAAATTCAAAATTGTCCGTCGGAATCAATTGCTAAACGCATTTGAAACATTAGAATTAGGTCCTCAACCTTGGATCATGCAAAAAGACGATGTTATTTTGCTTGATTTAAAGAGGATGACTGAATTTCAGAGTGTTCAAGTTATTGAAATTCCAGATTCTTTAGAAACCATGTTGAAGTGGTTTGACCGAAATAAAATTGAACAGGCTTTGATTCAATTACCAACGACACATCAATTAGAGTTGGTGGAGAAATCAAAACTGTATCATTCACTGTTAGAGAGATAGCCATATGTTATGGGTTAAAGCGTTTCATTTGATTGCTGTTATATGCTGGTTTGCGGCATTATTTTATTTACCGCGTCTTTTTGTTTATCACGCATCCAGTGAGGATTCTATTAGTAAAGAGCGCTTCAAAGTAATGGAGCGTAAACTCTACCGTGGCATTATGACGCCTTCTGCAATAGCTACCTTGGTACTGGGGATCTGGTTGGTTTCCTATAATCCTAGTTACTATATGAGCTCAGGTTGGTTCCATGCCAAGTTAACTCTGGTTTTCTTTTTATTTGGGTATCATCACGCATGCGGCAGACTATTAAAGAAGTTTGCATTAGATCAAAATACGAGAAGTCATGTTTTTTATCGCTGGTTTAATGAAGTTCCTGTCATTATCCTAATAGCAGTTGTCATCTTGGTTATTGTTAGACCGTTTTAATATTATTGAGTAGTGGTTATTTTTTATGAGTCGATCTGAAACATTATTTGAAAGAGCACAACATCGAATTCCTGGAGGCGTTAATTCTCCGGTACGAGCCTTTAAAGGGGTAGGTGGTACACCTATATTTTTCCAAAAAGCACTGGGTGCTTATGTATACGATGAAGATGAAAACCGTTATGTCGATTATGTAGGCTCTTGGGGACCTATGATTATTGGTCATTCTCACCCAAAAGTGTTGGACGCTATTAGAGAGCAAATGGATTTTGGTTTAAGCTTTGGTGCACCAACCGAAGTTGAAATTACTATGGCGGAAAAAGTGTGTGAACTGGTTCCTTCAATGGATATGGTTCGAATGGTGAGTTCTGGCACTGAAGCCACAATGAGTGCTATTCGTTTAGCTCGCGGTTTTACTGGTAGAGATAAGATTGTAAAGTTTGAAGGTTGTTACCATGGCCATTCAGACTCATTATTAGTTAAAGCGGGTTCTGGTGCTTTAACATTAGGAGTGCCGAACTCGCCAGGCGTTCCGGCTGATATTGCAAAACATACTATTACTCTGCAGTACAATGATATTGAAGAAGTGAAGCAGTGCTTTAGTGACATAGGCCGTGAAATAGCTTGTATTATTGTTGAACCCGTGGCTGGGAATATGAACTGCATTCCGCCAATAGAAGGGTTTCTTGAGACATTAAGAGACGTTTGTGATTCATGTGGTGCTGTGTTGATCTTTGATGAAGTTATGACTGGATTTCGTGTTGCGTTAGGAGGAGCCCAAGAGAAGTTTGGTATTGTTCCTGACCTTACTACCCTTGGTAAAGTGATTGGTGCTGGCATGCCTGTTGGTGCTTTCGGCGGTAAGCGAGAAATAATGGAGCATATCGCGCCGTTAGGTCCTGTATATCAAGCCGGTACTTTATCCGGCAATCCAATTGCTATGGTAGCGGGTTTGACGGCGTTGAATGTCATCAGTGAACCAAACTTTCACTCTATTTTAGAAGAAAAAGCGAATGCTCTAGTCAGCGGTCTTATTGAAGCCGCAAGACAAGTAGGGATTCCTTTCCATGCCGTCAGTGTAGGAGGCATGTTCGGTTTCTTTTTTACTGAGTCTAATGCTATTACCTCATTTAAAGAAATGATGGCTTGTGATACTGAGCGCTTTAAGCAATTCTTCCATTTTATGCTTGAGGAGGGAGTGTATTTTGCCCCTGCGGCTTATGAAGCTGGATTTATTTCTCAGGCTCATACCCAAGAAGACATTGATTTTACTCTAGCGGCTGCAGAACGCGCTTTTCGGAAAATCAAATCTTTAAATAATTCAAATTAGGAAGAGAGGCTCTAAATGTCAATTGAAGATAATGATCCTATTCCAGATGTAGAAGTTGAATCCGATGAGAATATGACAACCAGAAAACAACCACGAAAAGGGGTGTATTTATTACCTAATTTGTTTACAACAGCGGCTTTATTTTCTGGTTTTTACTCAATTATTGCAGCTATGAATGGTGACTTTATTCAGGCCGCATCCGCTATTTTTATCGCTGGAATTTTAGACACCCTTGATGGTCGGGTTGCTCGTTTAACCCATACTGAAAGTGCGTTCGGCGCTGAGTATGATTCTCTATCCGATATGGTGTCTTTTGGTATCGCTCCTGCCTTAGTTGCGTTTTCTTGGTGTTTGGCCCCGTTAGGGAAGGTTGGCTGGATAGCCGCTTTTATCTACGCAGTCGGCGCCGCTCTTAGATTGGCGCGTTTTAATACTATGCTTGGGGTTGAAGAGAAACGCTACTTTACTGGGTTGCCAAGTCCTGCGGCCGCATTAATTGTTGCTGGTGTTATCTGGGCGGCAAATGAAGTGGGTATAGCGGGTGCTGATCTCGCATCTATTATGGCACTTTTAGTTCCAGTAACTGGACTCTTAATGGTAAGTAATGTGAAGTATCGCAGCTTCAAGGATTTGGATCTTAAAGGTCGTGTTCCATTTGTGGTGTTACTGAGTGCTGTTTTGGTGCTGGTGCTTGTTGCGCTAGAGCCTGCAATTGTACTGATGGCCGTATTTGTTTTTTATGGGTTGTCAGGCCTGCTAGGTATATTTTTTAAACCATTTAGATAGTTAAGCGAATCGTAATTGATAACGGGGGGATTTGCTTTGAGTTGGCAGGTCCCCTTTTTTTTTGACTTAGGCGGAACCCTTTGGATTTTGTTGTGTCTACTTAACTATTACTGAGGAGTAAGGCATGATAATTAAATCGAGAAAAAAATCAGACTGTGCGGAATACGAAGTAACGGATCAATCTACCTACCTTAATAGACGACAGTTTATTCAAGCCTCTACCGTTGCTGCGATTGGGGTTGCATCACCCTCTTTATTCGCGAAAGAAGTTGGTAATGGATTGCCTGTCCCTAACACAATCAGTTCGGCATTCAATAATATTATAGAAACACCTTATGGGGCATCGGAAAAGGTTGCGCCTTTTGATGTGGCCTCCAGTTACAATAACTTTTATGAATTTGGTTATGGAAAAGGTGATCCAGCCGAAAAATCGTCGTTATTAAAAACGGATCCTTGGAGTATAACCGTTGAAGGAGAGGCTGACATTACAGGTACTTTTGCGTTGGAAGACATCATTAATGAAAATCAATTAGAAGAAAGAATTTATAGATTAAGATGTGTTGAAGCTTGGTCAATGGTTGTTCCTTGGGTTGGTATCTCTTTGGCGTCAGTGTTACAAAAGTTTAAACCAAATTCAAAAGCTAAGTATGTTTACTTTGAAACCCTGCATGACCCAAATCAAATGCCAGGCCAGCGAAGCGGGAGTATTGAATGGCCTTATCGTGAAGGCTTAACGATCGAAGAAGCAATGAATAAGCTGGCTTTTTTATCTGTTGGTATGTACGGCAGTGTCTTACCTAATCAAAATGGTGCTCCAGTAAGATTAGTCGTCCCGTGGAAATACGGTTTTAAAAGCATAAAATCAATTGTTAAGATTCGTTTTGTGGAAAAGATGCCAAAAACAACTTGGAATATGTTGGCCCCTCAAGAATATGGTTTTTATGCCAATGTAAACCCAGGCGTTGATCACCCTCGTTGGACCCAGAAGCAAGAGCGGCGTTTACCTGGAGGAATTTTATTTCCTAATGTCATTGAAACTCAAATGTTTAATGGTTACGCCGAAGAGGTCTCGGATTTGTATTCTGGTATGAACTTAGTGAAAAACTTTTGATCAATACTGGAGTAGCGTATGTGGGATAGGAAAGAGAAACCAATTGTGGTTATTGTATTTTGTTTGCCATTGCTTTGGCTTTTATACTCTTTATTTTCTGGGCGTTATTTTCCTGACCCTGCAGAGCCATTTATGACGCTTTCAGGTATATGGGCTTCAATATTTATGAGTATTACTCTCAGTCTATCTATTTTAGTAAAACACCCCAGATTAAAGGTAGTGTCTAGATATCGCCGTTTCATTGGACTGACGGCTTTTGGGTATAGTTTATTGCATCTATTGGCCTATTTAGTATTGCATGCGGGTTTTAGTTGGCTTTGGATTAGTGAAGATGTTTTGAAAAGACCATATATATATGTAGGGTTGGTCGCTTTTTTGATTCTGTTAATGCTTGCTATTACAAGCCCTAAGAGGATGATCAAAAAGTTAGGAAAGAAGTGGAAGACAGTACACCGATTTTTTTACTTGGCTACTTTATGTGTTATTGCTCATTTATGGTGGCAAGTGAAAAGTAGTCCTGAAATCGCAATCTGGCTAACTTTGATTATGATTGTTCCGCTGGTAATCAGGTTAAAAGAAGTTTTTTTAAATAAAATTAAAAAAAGACTTGCACTAAATTTGTAGATCCTTATTATACGCCCTCGCTGACACGGACAACCACTCAGAACAACGAGTGACTGCCCAGCAAGAAGAAACAAAACACTGTGTTCTTTTTGTCTTACTTTGGTCAGCACGCTCTTTAAAATAGTTAATCAGATAATTTGTGTGGGCGCTCGCTGGAGACTTCGAAAAATTTGAAGTCTTACGAGAGTCCAAACACTTTCAATTCGTTCTTGTTTGTTTGATTTATCAAACAAACATTTAAGTTTAGTTAGAGTTAAATTTGAGTAAGCAAGCTGATTTATCAGCACAAGATCTTAAACTGAAGAGTTTGATCATGGCTCAGATTGAACGCTGGCGGCAGGCTTAACACATGCAAGTCGAGCGGAAACGATGTAGCTTGCTACAGGCGTCGAGCGGCGGACGGGTGAGTAACGCGTAGGAATCTGCCTAGTAGTGGGGGACAACATGTGGAAACGCATGCTAATACCGCATAAGCCCTACGGGGGAAAGGAGGGGATCTTCGGACCTTTCGCTATTAGATGAGCCTGCGTGAGATTAGCTTGTTGGTGAGGTAAAGGCTCACCAAGGCGACGATCTCTAGCTGGTCTGAGAGGATGATCAGCCACACTGGGACTGAGACACGGCCCAGACTCCTACGGGAGGCAGCAGTGGGGAATATTGGACAATGGGCGCAAGCCTGATCCAGCCATGCCGCGTGTGTGAAGAAGGCCTTAGGGTTGTAAAGCACTTTCAGAGGGGAGGAAAGGTTATTGATTAATACTCAATAGTTGTGACGTTACCCTCAGAAGAAGCACCGGCTAACTCTGTGCCAGCAGCCGCGGTAATACAGAGGGTGCAAGCGTTAATCGGAATTACTGGGCGTAAAGCGCGCGTAGGTGGTTTGTTAAGTCGGATGTGAAAGCCCAGGGCTCAACCTTGGAATGGCACCCGATACTGGCAGGCTAGAGTACGATAGAGGAGTGTGGAATTTCCTGTGTAGCGGTGAAATGCGTAGATATAGGAAGGAACATCAGTGGCGAAGGCGACACTCTGGATTGATACTGACACTGAGGTGCGAAAGCGTGGGGAGCAAACAGGATTAGATACCCTGGTAGTCCACGCCGTAAACGATGTCTACTAGCCGTTGGGTTGTAATGACTTAGTGGCGAAGCTAACGCAATAAGTAGACCGCCTGGGGAGTACGGCCGCAAGGTTAAAACTCAAATGAATTGACGGGGGCCCGCACAAGCGGTGGAGCATGTGGTTTAATTCGACGCAACGCGAAGAACCTTACCTACTCTTGACATCCAGAGAATTCGCTAGAGATAGCTTAGTGCCTTCGGGAACTCTGAGACAGGTGCTGCATGGCTGTCGTCAGCTCGTGTTGTGAAATGTTGGGTTAAGTCCCGTAACGAGCGCAACCCTTATCCTTATTTGCCAGCACTTCGGGTGGGAACTTTAAGGAGACTGCCGGTGACAAACCGGAGGAAGGTGGGGACGACGTCAAGTCATCATGGCCCTTACGAGTAGGGCTACACACGTGCTACAATGGCGCATACAGAGGGCGGCGAACTTGCGAAAGTAAGCGAATCCCACAAAGTGCGTCGTAGTCCGGATTGGAGTCTGCAACTCGACTCCATGAAGTCGGAATCGCTAGTAATCGTGAATCAGAATGTCACGGTGAATACGTTCCCGGGCCTTGTACACACCGCCCGTCACACCATGGGAGTTGATTGCTCCAGAAGTAGCTAGCTTAACCTTTCGAGGAGGGCGGTTACCACGGAGTGGTCAATGACTGGGGTGAAGTCGTAACAAGGTAGCCCTAGGGGAACCTGGGGCTGGATCACCTCCTTAAACGATACGAAGCTCTGGTGAGCGTTCACACAAATTATCTGATGACTAATTTATAGAGAAGCACAGAAAATTGAATCAATTGATTCTTATGTATTTGGGTCTGTAGCTCAGTTGGTTAGAGCGCACCCCTGATAAGGGTGAGGTCGGCCGTTCAAATCGGCCCAGACCCACCAATATATCAATAGCAGTGTGGTTTACGTTTTCATTTAGTTCGCTAAATGTCGGTGTTAAACAGCTTGTTCTTGGTGTTCTGGTATGAAGTTGAAGGTATCTTCTTTAACTCACCAAATACATAGAGTAATAAATGGGGCTATAGCTCAGCTGGGAGAGCGCCTGCTTTGCACGCAGGAGGTCTGCGGTTCGATCCCGCATAGCTCCACCATTACTTACTCAACTGAATTCGCTGTCCTAGTGTATTCATTCTGCTGCTAACAATCTGGTCAAAGCCTTAAGCAAGACATTAACCTCTAAATAATTCATGTTAATTATTTAGGCATTCTTATGCGTTAATTTCTGACTTAGTGCTTTGCACTAAACTTGCTCTTTAACAATGTAACTTTTTGAAATAGACGATAATCAAGCGTCAAACCGGTGGAAAGCATCTTTCTCTTTATTGAGAATAACCTGGATGACTTTCTAAAATCGTAAAATCCAGTGATGACACAAAAGCATCGTTGGTATGTGATCTAAGTGTTGTTTTGATACTGGCTCTTCTTTAAGAAGCGTTAGGCATCAAAAAACTACTTTGGGTTATATGGTCAAGTGACCAAGCGTGCACGGTGGATGCCTTGGCAGTCAGAGGCGATGAAGGACGTGGTAATCTGCGATAAGGTTCGGGGAGTTGATAAACAAACTTTGATCCGAACATTTCCGAATGGGGAAACCCACCCGCTTGCGGGTATCATTAACTGAATACATAGGTTAATGAGGCGAACTCGGGGAACTGAAACATCTAAGTACCCGAAGGAAAAGAAATCAACCGAGATTCCCTAAGTAGCGGCGAGCGAAAAGGGATTAGCCCTTAAGTTGATTTGGTGTTAGTAGAACAAGCTGGAAAGCTTGGCCGTAGAGAGTGAAAGCCTCGTATACGAAAACGCCTTATCAATGAAATCGAGTAGGACGGGACACGTGGTATCCTGTCTGAACATGGGGGGACCATCCTCCAAGGCTAAATACTCCTGACTGACCGATAGTGTACCAGTACCGTGAGGGAAAGGCGAAAAGAACCCCGGCGAGGGGAGTGAAATAGAACCTGAAACCGTGTACGTACAAGCAGTGGGAGCGGACTTAGTTCCGTGACTGCGTACCTTTTGTATAATGGGTCAACGACTTATTTTCAGTAGCAAGGTTAACCATTTAGGGGAGCCGTAGGGAAACCGAGTCTTAATAGGGCGTTTAGTTGCTGGGAATAGACCCGAAACCGGGCGATCTATCCATGAGCAGGTTGAAGGTTGGGTAACACTAACTGGAGGACCGAACCCACGTACGTTGAAAAGTCCGGGGATGACTTGTGGATAGGAGTGAAAGGCTAATCAAGCTCGGAGATAGCTGGTTCTCCTCGAAAGCTATTTAGGTAGCGCCTCGTATCTCACCATTGGGGGTAGAGCACTGTTTGGGCTAGGGGGTCATCCCGACTTACCAACCCCATGCAAACTCCGAATACCGATGAGTGCAATTACGGGAGACACACGGCGGGTGCTAACGTCCGTCGTGGAAAGGGAAACAACCCAGACCGTCAGCTAAGGTCCCAAAGTTACAGTTAAGTGGGAAACGATGTGGGAAGGCTTAGACAGCTAGGAGGTTGGCTTAGAAGCAGCCATCCTTTAAAGAAAGCGTAATAGCTCACTAGTCGAGTCGGCCTGCGCGGAAGATATAACGGGGCTAAAACTGTACACCGAAGCTACGGATGCAAGATTTATCTTGCATGGTAGAGGAGCGTTCTGTAAGCCGTTGAAGGTCAAGCTGTAAGGCAGGCTGGAGGTATCAGAAGTGCGAATGTTGACATGAGTAACGATAAGGGGAGTGAAAAACTCCCCGCCGGAAGACCAAGGTTTCCTGTCCCATGCTAATCAGGGCAGGGTGAGTCGGCCCCTAAGGCGAGGCAGAAATGCGTAGTCGATGGGAAACAGGTTAATATTCCTGTACTTATGTATATTGCGATGGAGAGACGGAGAAGGCTAGGCTAGCACGGCGATGGTTGTCCGTGTTTAAGGTAGTAGGTTGAAGGCTTAGGTAAATCCGGGCCTTCTTAAGACCGAGAGCTGATGACGAGTCCTCTTTTGGACGAAGTAGTTGATGCCATGCTTCCAGGAAAAACTTCTAAGCTTCAGATATACATGAACCGTACCCCAAACCGACACAGGTGGTCAGGTAGAGAATACCAAGGCGCTTGAGAGAACTCGGGTGAAGGAACTAGGCAAAATGGCACCGTAACTTCGGGAGAAGGTGCGCCGGTTAGTGTGAAGGATTTACTCCGTAAGCATTGATCGGTCGAAGATACCAGGTGGCTGCGACTGTTTATTAAAAACACAGCACTCTGCAAACACGAAAGTGGACGTATAGGGTGTGACGCCTGCCCGGTGCTGGAAGGTTAATTGATGGGGTTAGCGTAAGCGAAGCTCTTGATCGAAGCCCCAGTAAACGGCGGCCGTAACTATAACGGTCCTAAGGTAGCGAAATTCCTTGTCGGGTAAGTTCCGACCTGCACGAATGGCGTAACGATGGCCACACTGTCTCCACCCGAGACTCAGTGAAATTGAAATCGCAGTGAAGATGCTGTGTATCCGCGGCTAGACGGAAAGACCCCGTGAACCTTTACTATAGCTTCACAGTGAACTTTGAACCTACTTGTGTAGGATAGGTGGGAGGCTTTGAAACTAGGACGCCAGTTCTAGTGGAGCCAAACTTGAAATACCACCCTGGTATGTTTGAGGTTCTAACTCAGGTCCCTTATCGGGATCGAGGACACTGTGTGGTGGGTAGTTTGACTGGGGCGGTCTCCTCCCAAAGAGTAACGGAGGAGCACGAAGGTGTGCTCAGCATGGTCGGAAATCATGCGAAGAGTGTAAAGGCAAAAGCGCGCTTAACTGCGAGACAGACACGTCGAGCAGGTACGAAAGTAGGTCTTAGTGATCCGGTGGTTCTGTATGGAAGGGCCATCGCTCAACGGATAAAAGGTACTCCGGGGATAACAGGCTGATACCGCCCAAGAGTTCACATCGACGGCGGTGTTTGGCACCTCGATGTCGGCTCATCACATCCTGGGGCTGAAGCCGGTCCCAAGGGTATGGCTGTTCGCCATTTAAAGTGGTACGCGAGCTGGGTTTAGAACGTCGTGAGACAGTTCGGTCCCTATCTGCCGTGGACGTTTGAGATTTGAGAGGAGCTGCTCCTAGTACGAGAGGACCGGAGTGGACGAACCTCTGGTGTTCCGGTTGTCACGCCAGTGGCATTGCCGGGTAGCTATGTTCGGACGGGATAACCGCTGAAAGCATCTAAGCGGGAAGCCTCCCTCAAGATGAGATCTCACTGGGACATAAGTCCCCTAAAGAGCCGTTGAAGACTACGACGTTGATAGGTTGGGTGTGTAAGTGCTGTGAGGCATTGAGCTAACCAATACTAATTGCTCGTGAGGCTTGACCATATAACACCAAAGTGGTTTTAAGTGATAAAGAGAGACTGAGAAAACTCGAAAAGAGAAGGGTCAAACGTATCATGAAAAGATCATAGAGACACAGATTACGACGCGCATCAGCGATGATGTGGCTGGTTTGATACTTGGTTATCGCTATTTCAAAAACGCATTGTTAAAGATTCAAGCACGTACTGGCGTGTTGTGAGTGAACAAGCTGGATTAAGCCTAAGGGCTTAACACAGGCACTCAGAACGAACGCAACCGGTTTGCTTGACGATCATAGAGACGTTGAACCACCTGATCCCATCCCGAACTCAGAAGTGAAAAGCGTCATCGCCAATGGTAGTGTGGCATTCGCCATGTGAGAGTAGGTCGTCGTCAAGTTTCAATTAGAAAGCCCTGATGGCTCACGCCATCAGGGTTTTTTTATGACTGAAATTTAAAGAGAATTATAGCTATAAGCACGAATAATATAAGTACTATGCTTACATTGTTTGTTCTTTCAAATTTCTTTAATGAGTAAGGATAATTGTTGAGTACATGGTTTCTGTACTTATAATTAAATGTATTACTTGGCTCGCTTTTTTGAGTCAGTTTTTAACTCTATATAAAGGATATGTATATGAAAAAATTAGTATTATCAGCTGTTCTAGCCGGTTTGTCAGCCACATCATTTGCAGCCGGTGGTCATGGTCCAGCTGGCTGTGGTCTAGGTACGGAAGTTATTTTTAAAGATGCTGATGTTTGGTATGAGCACGTTTTAGCTGCAACAACAAATGGAACATCTGGCAACCAAACTTTCGGTATGACTTCAGGTACACTAGGTTGTGAAGATGCTAATGGCCCATTAGCAAATGGTGTTGCGGTATTTATGAATGAAAATCTTGAGCCTCTAGCTGTTGATATGGCTAAAGGTGAAGGTGAGACTCTTAACGCACTGGCTTCTTTGATTGGTGTTCAAACTGAAGATAAAGCATTGTTTAATGCGCAAATGAAGCAGAATTTCGATCAAATTTTTGCTTCTGCTGAAGTAACACCTACAACGGCGTATGAAGGCGTTATTGGTGTTATGTCGAATACTAAAGAACTAACTAAGTACCTAGGTTAATTTCTACTAGTACTCGTTTAAATGAGGCTAGCGTCTATTTTAGATGTTAGTCTCATTTTTTTATCTATAAGAAGGTTACTTTGTTTAGATTAAGTACGCCTCTTTAAAAAGTAAGTACCTATGCGTTTATTTATTTTTTTATGTTTGATGCTATATGGCTTGTCCGTGACAGCTCAAGAACATGATGTGGAGTTAGATACTCTTGATAACAAACTCACTGAGTTAGCTAAAAGCAGCCCATGGCTAGATCTTTTGCATTATCATCAAATTGGTATAATTGCACCCAATGAAAGCCAAGTAGATGACGATCATTTTTTCTTATCTCCACAGGGAAAGTTGGATCCTAAAGCAGAATTGTCGGCCACGATAAAATCTTTTCAGAGTCATTTTGTAGGCGACAATCCTAACAATGCATCTCAATGTCTTTATCCAGCACGGTTTAATTGGCTAAAAGAACAACGGCTTGGTTTAGGGTTAGTAGATCTTGATTGTCCCGAATTTCAGTCATGGTATAACCGTTTGAATGGAGAAAGTGTCTATCTAGTATTTCCTGCCGCGTATTTAAATAGCCCGTCGTCTATGTACGGTCACACGTTGTTGCGAATTAAAAAGAAAGATAATGATATCCCCTTATTAGATTACGCGGTAAATTATGCCGCTAATGCTGATCCTGCAGATAACCAGTTAGTTTTTAGTTACAAAGGGTTAACTGGTGGTTATCCAGGTGTCATATCGGTGACACCATATTATGAAAAAGTAAAAGAGTATAACTTTTTAGAAAGTCGAGATATTTGGGAATACAAATTAGATTTATCTCAACAAGAAGTAAACCAGTTTATTCGACATGTGTGGGAAGTTCGTAATATCCATATGGAATATTATTTTTTCTCAGAAAACTGTTCCTACCAATTATTGGCGATGATTGATGCCAGTAGTGATCGCTTACATACGACTAAAAACTTTAATTATTGGGCAATACCTGCTGACACAGTACGTGAGTTAAAAAATGCAGATGCCCTACAAGACGTCAGTTATCGTCCATCCGTTGTTAATCAAATGGAACAGATGCTAAATCAGTTAGATACTGACCAAATCGCCCAAGTTAAAAAGTTAGTGAATAATGAGACGCTTTCCTTAGAAGGTTTGACCGATTTTAATGAAGAAGAGCAAGCACAGGTTTTGGAGGTGGCTTATCAATACAGTCGGTATCTTTCTGCTCGAGAGAAATCTAAACTCGCGTATCTAAATATGCGATCAATTAAGCTGTTGTCATTACGAAGTAAATACTCTCCATCTTCTGTTTTTTTACCGACAGTGATACCAAAAGTACGAGACGATGAAGGTCATAAAACCCAACGACTCGGGCTGACAATAGGGCAAACAGAAGGTGAGTATTTTTCTCAACTTGAATATCGGCCTTCTTATCATGATTTATTAGATTCAAAAGGAGGCTACCTTGAAGGTGCTGAATTATCTATGTTCAGTGGTAGTTTAGGCATAACCGAAAATGATGATTTAAGGGTTGAGCATATTTCTTTTATTAATATTCGTTCTCTAGCGCCTTCTAATGCTTTGATTACACCCAAATCGTGGCAAATTAATGCGTCTTTAATAAGGGACTTTTCAATCGATGATAAGCTCACTTTTAGAATAAAGGGCGGTGCTGGTGTGACAAATAAGAAAGGAAATCATTTATTTTCATTATTAATTAATGGTAGTGCTGCGACAAGTTCATTTTATAATGACAATTATCAACTTCAAATGGGTCCACAATTACAGTGGCTATATTCAGGTGAAATACATAGAGTAATGGCTTCTTATGAGTATTTAGATGATCCAAATGCTGCGAATAAAAATCGTCAGGTGGCTCAAATAGAGTGGTCCTATTTGCTTAGTAATGATTGGCAGTTAAGAGCAAAATTTGCAGAGAGGAAACAAGATTCATTAGAGCAAAAGACAACTCAGCTAACACTTCTGCATTACTTTTAATGCACTTTAAATCTATTCTAATTGCCTGACGCCAATTCTGTATGATGATCATACTGAATTGGCTTTTTTGCATACTGTTGCTATTACGCTTTCTAAGGTACATCAAAATTAACATCGGCTAAGAGTTTTTTGCTCCAAGCGCCTGTGCAAACAAGGCTGTATAGTAGAGCCAATAAGAATCTTATATTTGACCTGTCCTATGACGTTATTAACCGACACTCTTAAAATGATCAAATCACAGCTGATGACTAAGTACTCCCTTGATCTATAATAGTAAGGCACGTCGTAATTTAATTGCTAGGCAAAGCAGCAATCATATAGATGACTTTCCTCAGCTGTTGATTGGTTGGCGAGGTGAGTTTGAAAGGGAGTCGACGAATGTTAAAGTCGTAATATGCGATTTTAAAGAGAGGATCTTTGCTACTGTTTATTAATTTGGTGAATCGAATATGATGACCCCTGAAATTTACATCAAAAGGCAACTTAATGCCTCTTCTGTGGTTTTCTCTGAGGTGTTGCAAGCGCTCTGGAGTGACTGCGGAGCCATTGTTCGATATTCGGTTACTGGTGTAGAGGGCATACCTTCTGTCATCCTAAAGCGTATCTCTGTACCTGAGCATATCTCTCACCCTCGAGGGTGGGATTCGAAACAAGCGACTGATCGGAAAATTCATTCTTATCAAGTTGAAAAAAACTGGTACCAGAATTGGGCTTTGCACTGTGATACAGCAAGCTGCGTTGTGGCTGAGTGTTATGGCGTACTGAGTACCCAAGACAACGAGGTATATATTCTGCTCGAAGATTTGGATGTCGCCGGTTTCTCTAAAAGGCATTCGCAATTAAACGTTTTCGAGTGCGTACCTTGCTTACATTGGCTTGCGACATTTCATGCCCGATTTATTCAGGAAAAGCCTAGTAAAGACTGGCCTCAAGGGTTATGGGAGAAAGGGACCTATTGGCATTTATCGACTCGTCAATCTGAATGGCAAAGTATGTCGGAAGGAGAGTTTAAAAATGCCGCATTGCAGATAACAAGTAAGCTTGATAATGCACGTTTTCAAACCCTTGTGCATGGAGATGCAAAAGTCGCTAATTTTTGTTTTTCTGATGACGGTTCTACTGTATCAGCGGTTGATTTTCAATATGTTGGGAAGGGCGTTGGTGTTCAAGATCTAGCGTATTTTTTAGGTAGTTGCTTAAGTGAGCAATCACTTCAACAGCATCTAGACTATTTGCTCGATCTGTATTTTACGGCATTGTCTGGCTCGATTATCAGCTTGGGTGAGTCGCCTGATTTGGCTGAAGCGGTTGCAAAAGAATGGTGTGATTTGTTTCCTGTTGCCTGGGCTGATTTTCACCGATTTATATTAGGCTGGTCCCCTAGCCACAAGAAAAATACCTTGTTTAGCCGAAAAATGGCGTTGAAGGGCCTACGCATGAGTGTATAAACTACTTAAAAGGTGAGGCAAATTGATTATTGGTAATAAAATGTTGATCTGTGAGACTTTGTAAAAAGGTGATTAAATCGTTTTGCTGTTGCTGTGTGAGGGTAAAAGGTTTAATTTTTTTTGAAAGTAAAGGAGATGGATTTCCTTGTAATGTTGCACGACTGCCCGCCATATAATTCTTAATTGTGTCTTCTAACGTTAGCACTGACCCGTCGTGCATATAGGGTGCGGTGAGTGCAATGTTTCGTAACGTGGGAGTGCGGAATTTACCTTTGTCGTGCGGTTCTTTTGTGTGTTCGTAAAGTCCTTGGTTGTTGGTCGGGTAGGCTCCTTTTTCATCCATATTATATAGCCCTGTATTATGGAAAAGCGCACCTTCTGTAGCGTCTGTGAAATGAGGTAATGTGTGGCAAGAGCTGCAACCCGTTAGGTCGCTTAAAAATAAATCAAGCCCTCTAATTGCTGCAGACGATAAGGCGGTTTTATCTCCTTCATAATAATATTGGTCGAAAGGCGATTGGTAAGAAATTAAGGTTCTTTGAAAAGAAGCTAGAGCCTTGGTGATATTAGAGAAATCAATATCGGAGTTCTCTCCAAATGCTTTTTTGAACATATTTGGGTAAATGGGATCTCGTTGTAAGAAAAGTAATACGTTTTCTTCGTGACCTTTAACGGCCATTTCGATAATAGGATTATGACCAAATAAAGGAATAAGTGCTTGCTGCTCAAGTTGAGTTGTATGTGGGTCAGCCCAATTTAGCGTTGATAAATATGCTAAGTTGATAAGAGGCATAGATCCTCTTAAATGGATATCACCTTTTATTCCGACCGCTTTTCCTCGTTCATCTGTGAAACTTTTATCTAAAATATGGCAAGAGGAGCAAGACATATAGCCAAGTCCAGATAAGTTTGCATCATAGAAAAGTCGTTTTCCTAATGCGACTTTTTCATCGCTCATAGGATTCTCTAACGGTGCTAGCGGAGGTGAAAGCCATTTAGGCAGTGACCAGTCATATTCTTTAGAAAAAGCAAAAGAACAGCCAGTCAATAAAACAAAAAACAATATAAGATTGGTTTTTTTGAGTTGTAGAGAATAAAACGCTATAAAATAATCCATATATTATGCTCTTTTCGTCTATCGATTTTATTTATAACATGTTTCTTTATTTTATATAAGGTTGCCACTGAAGGTGTTTACTTTGTTGTTGTATCCATTGCTTAAGCTGCATTATGCCTAATTCATTTCGTCGACTGGTTTTGTAAACAAAACTAAATTTATCATTAGTCCTAAGGGAATGTATGGGCAATGCAATTAAGCTGCCTTCAGTCGAAGGTGCTTTCAGCATGTAGTCATTAATAAGTGTAATTCCTTGATTGTGCTTAGCGGCTTCATAGGCGAGTAGTAAGTGACTGAATTTTTGTAATCTGACGTCACTAGGGAGTTCTAGACCTTGTTCTTGAAACCATAAATTCCACTCTATGGTATAACCTTTATATATACTGTGAGTGGTAATCAGAGGGTATTTTAGTAAAAGCAATGGGTTATCTGTTAATAGCGTTTTAATTTTGTTTATGTCATTGGTGCCTAAATCGGCTTGGATTTGAGCAAAGAGAGCCGGACTACAGGCTGGAAATAAGCGTTCTTCATATAAAGTATCAAAGCTAAACCCTCTTTTCGGCTCTCCCGTGGTAATAAAACAATCGGCAACTCGATCGGACAATTCAGGTGTAAAGTGCGTCATTTCAATAGAAAGGTCTAAGTGTGGATAAAGTCTTTTAAAATCATTTAAGCGAGGGATCAACCATGAGACCGCAAATGAACTGTATAATGCCAAGCGGATGTGAGTTTGTTCTTGCCCTTTTATCTGGTTACTGGCGCGACTAATGAGTTCCAAGGAGGTGCTAATACTGTCTAGGTACACCTTTCCTTCCTCTGTCATTCTAAGGTGTCTTCCTTGTCTAATAAACAAACTTTCCCCCAGATAATTTTCTAACATCTTAATTTGATGGGATATGGCGCTTTGAGTTATATGGAGTTCTTCTGCTGCTTTAGAAAAGCTGTTTAATCGAGCAACAGCTTCAAATATTGGCAAGGATTTCAGGGGGGGTAAAGACATAAGGCTTAGTATCTAAAAAATTAATAGTAAGTGTATTTTTATCATTATATTTTATGTTTTTCGAGCTTTATACTCTCCATCAATACGTATTTTATTGGTGTGGAGGGGTGTATGTCAGGAAAAACGGCAAGCAGTGCAATATTATTATTAATACTTGGCAATTTTGCCGCGACCTTCTGCGATGCTTTCATCAAGATGGCGGGGGCTGATGTCCCTATTTTTCAATTTACTTTTATGCGTTGTGTTTGCATGTTGCTTTGCTTGTTGCCCTTTATCGGGCAGGTGGATTGGTCAAATCCGTTAGAAGGTGTGAAACTGCATTTTACCCGAGGCTGTCTTTGGGTCATAACGACAATCTTATTAGTCATGTCTTTAGCTAAGCTCCCTTTAGCGACGGCTAACGCCGTATTCTATACGGCTCCATTATTAATCACCCTACTAGCGGCTGTAGTGTATAAGGAGAAGTTATCTAGTACGATTATTTTTGCCGCGGTGTTAGGGTTTATTGGGATTCTGATTATTTTGAGACCGACAGTAATGAATATTGGGATGATCAGTGCTTTGCTATTTGCTGTTGGGCTGGCGGCAAGTAGTTTGCTGATTCGAAAGCTTCCTAAAGGACAGTCTTTATTTCATGGCATGTTGCTAACTCATCTTTGTGCTTTGCCTTTTGCTGGCGGTTTAGCATTGTTTGAGGGTGCGGATTGGAATTGGTCTTTAGTCCGTTTTGCAATGGCCTCATCAATATGCTCGATTATTTATGGAATGTCTTGCCTGTTAGCTTACCGTTTCGTGGCTTCCAGTGAGATTGCTAGTGCGGAATACTCTGGACTCATTTTTGCGATGATTCTTGGATGGTTATTATTTGATGAAAATGTGGATCTGTTTGTTGGTATTGGTGCCTTCTTTATTATTACACCATTAGCGTATATTAGTCACAGGGACAATAAGAAAAGACGCTTATTGTTAGCTCAAGAGACATTAATATGATGCTTTTGTGTCAGTAAGGTAATGGCACTTTCCGCCATTGCCTCAAGATCTTGCTTCTCAAGGTAAATTCCATCTATAAGCAGTCGGCACATTCCATGGAGTGTTGCCCATGTCGCCTGTCCTACCCGCAATGGAGGATCGATTTTAGATAACACCTGATCTTTTTGTAAAATTTCAACCCATTGAACCCACAGTTTAAAACTGTTTTTTGATTCTTGTTTTAATGATTCCGTAATGTTGTCTGCTTTCCAAATATCACGACCGAACATTAAATCGTAGGTTTCACTGTGTTCTTCTGCAAATTGTATGTATGTGTAGACGTAATTTTTGAATAACGTCAAACTGTCAATTTGTTCTAAGTTGGTGATAAATGCCGAAATACTTTTATTTTGTAATAGAAAACCTTGCTCAGCAATTGAACACAGTAATGCGGTTTTATCCTTAAAGTGATGATAAGGCGCTGTTCTGGAAACCCCAACACGATCTGCAAGTTTACGCATTGAGAGTCCATCAACACCATCCTCTTTTAAAAGTTGAGTGGCGGCAAGAGTGAGCGATTGCTTTAGATCGCCATGATGATAAGTCGCTTTTATATTTTTCATTGAGTAAATATATCAATTGATCTTGACGGCGTCAAAATTCCGCATTAATCTTGACAGTGTCAAGACTTGATTCTTTATACTTAAGTCATCCGTTAAAATAAAAAGAGATTAGCCCTATGACTCATTCCCAATACCCTCATCTTTTTGAACCCTTGGACCTTGGTTTTACTCAGTTAAAAAATCGCGTCTTAATGGGTTCTATGCATTTAGGATTAGAAGAGATGAAAGGAGGTTTTGAGCGTATGGCGGCTTTTTACGCAGAGCGAGCTCGTGGAGGCGTTGGGCTCATTGTAACGGGTGGTATTGGACCCAACTCTGAAGGAGGAGTGCATGCATCGGCGGCTTTAATGGTGTCATCTAAAGATGTTGAGAATCATAAAAAGATTACTCAAGCCGTACATCAAGAAGGCGGTAAAATTTGTATGCAAATCTTGCATACTGGACGTTATGCCTATAACCCAAAAGCGATTGCACCGTCACCAATTAAAGCGCCTATTAATCCTTTTACCCCAAAAGAACTGACGGAAGAAGGAATAGAAAGTCAAATACAATCCTTTGAAAATAGCGCCGTGCTTGCTCAAGAAGCGGGCTATGACGGAGTTGAAATCATGGGGTCAGAAGGCTACTTGCTGAATCAATTTATTGCACAAAGAACGAATCATCGACAGGATTCGTGGGGAGGAGAGTATGAGAACCGCATTCGCTTTCCTGTAGAAATTGTTCGTCGTGTGCGTCAAAAAGTGGGTAAAAACTTCATTATTATCTATCGTTTATCCATGCTAGATTTGGTGGAAGGGGGAAGCTCTTTCGAGGAAATAGTGGCCTTAGGAAAAGAAATAGAATCGGCAGGCGTTTCAATTATTAATACTGGAATCGGGTGGCATGAGGCACGAATTCCGACAATAGCGACGAGTGTGCCAAGAGCGGCATTTACTTGGGTAACCGCCAGAATGCGCAAAGCCTTATCGGTGCCGTTAATTACATCGAATCGTATTAATATGCCTAGTGTTGCTGAGGAAGTTTTGGCTCGAGGTGATGCTGATATGGTCTCAATGGCCAGACCTTTTTTAGCTGATCCTGAATTTGTTATAAAAGCTCAAGAGAATAGAGCGGATGAAATTAACACATGTATTGGTTGTAATCAGGCTTGTTTAGACCATGTTTTTGCAGGAAAGCTTACCAGCTGTTTGGTTAACCCAAGGGCTTGCCATGAAACCCAATTAATCAGTACGCCGACAGAAACGAGAAAAAAACTCGCGGTTGTCGGTGCAGGGCCCGCTGGATTGGCTTTTGCGACTAATGCGGCAAATCGTGGTCATGATGTGACCTTGTTTGATGCATCTAGTGAGATTGGTGGCCAATTTAATATCGCGAAACGTATTCCTGGAAAAGAAGAGTTCTATGAGACATTACGGTATTACGCTCGTCAAATTGAATTATCCGGCGTGACCTTATCTCTCAATACTAAAGTGACTCTTGATAGTCTTAATAACAGTGACTTTGATGAGATCATATTAGCCACAGGCATAGTCCCTAATTCACCGGATATTGAGGGTATTTCTCACCCAAAAGTACTGAGTTATTTGGAGGTTATGCAGGGCGCTAAAGTAGGAGATAAAGTCGCTGTTATTGGTGCTGGTGGCATTGGCTTTGATCTGAGTGAAGTCCTGTTGCATAAAGGCCCATCGTCTAGTCAGGATATTTCTGCTTTTATGTCTGAGTGGGGGGTAGATATGTCGCTGGAAGCTCGGGGCGGTGTTGTGTCAGAGGTAATTATGACAAAGCCAAGTCGAGAAATATTTTTATTACAGCGTAAAGACGCTAAAGTAGGCGGTAAATTAGGCAAAACAACAGGTTGGATCCACCGTGCTAATTTACTAAAAAAAGGAGTGAAAATGCACTCAGGGTGTGAATATCAAAAAATTGATGATGCCGGTTTGCATCTATTAATAAATGGCGAACAATGCACTTTAGACGTTGATCATGTTGTTATTTGTGCAGGACAACATCCCAACACCGTATTGGTGAATGGATTGGAAAAAACCTATCACTTGATTGGCGGTGCGGATCAGGCAAAAGAGCTGGATGCGAAAAGAGCGATCCATCAAGGAACTCAACTAGCTTTGGTAATCTAGCACTTTACCAGCAGAGTGTTTAATGTGCGATTGCCCATGACGATTTTATGGGCAATCGTGCTTTATTGTTTTGCTGGTGGCTCGCCTGTTTTCAATAGCTTTAAAAGTTCCTCTCTTTTTTGGCTTTGCTGTATGGCGATGGTTAGCTGAGTGTCATAATCTCGTTGCCAATCATCTGCTTCTCTTCCTACAATAATGGATAAATCTCTTAGACTGGCTTTTAATATGATTAAAAATGATTGAATGTTTTTCTCTTGATTTAGCATTATATTTTTAATTGAGCTGGCACTGCTGTGCCTTAAATAAGTTTTTAATTCTTCTGTGTTGCTTGTGACTGTCGCTAATAAGGCGTCCTGCTTGACTATTCTCGTTTCTAATTCAGCTATTTTTTCTTGCATTTCTCTGCCTTTAGATTGAGATGATGTGTTGTCTTGAGTGAGGTAAAGGGTGGCTCCTATTGAGGCGCCAATGGAGAATAGAACGGTACAGGTCGCACCTAATATAAGGAAGAGCGTCTTAAAACGCTTTAAGAAACCTTTTTTGGGTTCTAGGTTTAAGGTGTCATCAGCCGTATTTGCTTTGGCTTTTTTATCGGCCATAGAGGGTTCCTTCATATTTGGGTGTCAGGGACTAATTATTCAGAGTGATTATTCAAAGCTTATGCAAAAGAAGAAACTTGCTTTGTTCGAAAACGATCGTTATTCGGTAAGTATAGTAGATGGATATTTTTTAAGGAGGAATTTGCCAAGTATTTTAATTAAAGACTTCCTTTGTTTTCTGTCTTTTAAGGGGTTTTGTTTTATGGTGTCAGCTCGTAAAATAGACATAAGAATGACATTTGGTTTTTTGGCCGCATACCTTACTGTTTTAGTTGGTTATATACTTGACTAAAATAGTAGGTTTTGATTGAATAGACGACTATTAAATTGCTTAGCGGATGAACTATGCGCCTGACAACAAAAGGCCGATATGCGGTAACAGCAATGCTTGATCTTGCATTGCATACCAATAGTGGTCCAGTCTCTCTATCTGATATTTCTCAGCGACAAGGCATTTCTCTTTCTTACTTAGAGCAATTGTTTGCAAAATTACGCAAGCAAAGCTTAGTAACGAGTGTTCGAGGTCCTGGTGGCGGCTATCAACTAAGTCGCCCAAACCAAGAAATCTTTGTCGCTCAAATTGTAGACGCTGTAAATGAATCGGTTGACGCTACTGGATGTAAAGGTCGTAGTGACTGCCAATCTGGTGCGACGTGTCTGACGCATCATTTATGGTGTGACTTAAGCGATCAAATTCACGATTTCTTAAGTCAGATAAGTTTAGAGCAATTGGTTTTGAGGCAAGATGTGCGCATTGTTGCAGATCGTCAGAATCATGAACAGCACAAAAACTCGAAAGAGTCTTTAAAAGACAAGATTGATGCATCAATAATTAATTAGATTTTATAAAAGTAGAAATGAAATAGGCAACACACCTTTTTGTTCTATTTAAAAAAGTGGGTTTTATGTTATGACTGAACAAATTGACAAAGCGCTCGAACGGGAATATGAAGCGGGTTTTGTGTCTGATATCGAATCAGAGACCTTTGAGCCTGGGTTAAACGAAGACATTATTCGTCGTATCTCGGCTATGAAAAGTGAGCCAGAGTGGATGCTTGATTGGCGTTTAAAAGCGTTTCGCGTTTGGTTAGAAATGGATGAACCAGATTGGGCTCACATAAACTATTCGAAAATTGATTTCCAATCTATTTCTTATTATTCAGCTCCGAAAAGTATGAAGGATAAACCTAAATCGCTTGATGAGGTTGACCCTGAGTTGATTCGGACTTATGAAAAGTTAGGGATTCCTCTAATAGAGCAACAAATGCTTGCTGGTATTGCTGTTGATGCGGTGTTTGATTCGGTTTCAGTTGTCACCACTTTTAGAGAAAAGCTAGAAGACGCTGGCGTGATTTTTTGCCCTATTTCGGAAGCTGTGCATCGTTTTCCTGATTTAGTGAAGAAATACCTGGGTGCAGTGGTCCCAACAAAAGATAACTATTTTGCGGCTCTGAATTGCGCTGTATTTACGGATGGCTCATTTGTGTACATTCCTAAAGGTACGCGTTGCCCTATGGAGCTTTCTACATATTTCCGAATTAATGAACAAAATACAGGGCAGTTTGAAAGAACGCTAATTGTGGCCGATGAAGGCAGTCACGTTAGTTACCTTGAAGGCTGTACGGCCCCTCAACGAGATGAAAATCAGCTGCATGCGGCCGTTGTTGAGTTGGTTGCATTGGACAATGCGGAAATTAAATATTCAACTGTCCAAAATTGGTATCCGGGCGATGAAAATGGCAAAGGAGGAATATACAACTTTGTCACAAAACGCGGGATTTGTCATGAGAGTGCAAAAATTTCTTGGACTCAAGTGGAAACGGGTTCGGCTGTTACGTGGAAATACCCAAGTTGTATTTTGAAGGGTGACAACAGTGTTGGTGAATTTTACTCAGTAGCATTAACTCGAAGTGCTCAGCAAGCCGATACTGGGACGAAAATGATACACATCGGTAAAAACACCAAATCGACGATTATTTCAAAAGGTATCTCTGCTGGGCGTAGTAATAATAGTTATCGAGGCTTGGTGAGAATGAATCCGGGTGCTCAAGGTGCACGTAATTTTACTCAGTGCGATTCATTGTTAATCGGTGATCAATGTGGTGCTCATACTTTTCCTTATGTGGAAAGTCGCAATCCATCGGCGATTGTTGAGCATGAAGCGACAACCTCTAAAGTAAGTGACGAGCAAATGTTTTTGTGTCGTCAGCGCGGAATCGAGCCCGAAAAGGCCGTTTCCATGATTGTAAATGGCTTCTGTAAAGAAGTATTTAAAGAATTACCAATGGAATTTGCCGTCGAAGCAGGCAAGTTACTTGAAATCAGCCTTGAAGGCTCAGTAGGTTGAGGAACCCCAATATGTCTAATAACACACCAACGACAGAGAAAAGCATGCTTACGATTACTGATTTACATGCCAGTGTTGAAGAAAAAAACATTTTGAAGGGACTGAATCTAGATGTTAAGCCAGGTGAAGTTCATGCCATCATGGGACCGAATGGTGCGGGTAAAAGTACAACCGGTTACGTCTTGTCTGGCCGTGATGGTTACACAGTAGAAAAGGGTTCTGCCGTCTTAGACGGGGTAGAAATTTTGGATATGGAGGCGGAAGAGAGAGCCCGTGCAGGTTTATTTTTAGCTTTCCAGTACCCTGTTGAAATTCCAGGAGTGAGTAATCTCGAATTTTTAAAAGCAGCGGTTGACGCACAAAGAGAGGCTCGTGGTGAAGACGCATGCACCTCTGCAGAATTTCTTAAATTAGCTAAGGACGCCTGCAAGCAGGTTAACCTACCTTTAGCCTTTTTAAAGCGTGGAGTGAATGAAGGTTTCTCTGGTGGCGAGAAAAAACGTAACGAATTAATGCAAATGATTTTGTTGAAGCCAAAATTATGCATTTTGGACGAAACGGATTCTGGTTTGGATATTGATGCCATGCAAGTGGTCGCAAATGGGGTAAACAGCCAACGTTCACCAGATCGTAGCTTTATTATAGTCACCCATTATCAACGCCTTTTAGATTACATTAAACCAGACTTTGTGCATGTGTTATCCGATGGTAAAATTGTAAAAAGCGGTGATGCTTCTCTTGCGAAGGAGTTGGAAGCGGAAGGTTATGCTTGGATACATAATGAACCTAAAGATGAGCTGGAAGGTGATTTGCTATGAGTGTATGGCTAGACAATGCCATCGCTCGTGCTAACTCAACCAGCGATTGGTTATCTCCTATTAGGGCAGCATCACTTGCTGTTTTGAAAAATACATCTTGGCCAACGCGTAAAACCGAGGCGTGGAAGTACACTTCATTAAAGTCTCTTGAACGTGCTACTTTGTCATCCGTTGCGGTGGCGAATCAAGACATGCCTGATGTGATTGAGGGTTATGACAGCCTAAACTTAGTGTTTAGGAATGGTGTGTTTGATGCCAATGCATTAACGGATGAGCTGCCAGACGGTCTAACGATTACTTATTTGCCGGCGGCATCTGATGCCGTTAAGCAATCGAGCTTGGAAGAGCTTTCAAAAATTAAACCAGAGCGCCATTTATTCGGTTTAGTTAATGATGTGCTGGCGCAAAATATTGTGCGTATTGAAGTGGCTGAAGGGGTTGCGGTTTGTCAAGCCATCCGAATTACTTCCTTGGTAAACCTGCACGCTGAATCCCATACACGAGTGTTTGTAAAATTAAATAAAGGCGCCAGTTTAACGGTTTCTGAGCATTACCAAGGTGATGTTGAAAGCCTGAATACGGGGTTTGTGGAGTACGATATTCGTGCTGATGCACAGTTAGAGCATTATCGTTTTGCGTTACAAACAGAGAAGGCCATAAGCATCGGCGGTTGTCATTTTAAACTGGGTGAACGTGCAGACTTAAATAGTACGCTTGTTGGTTTTGGTAGTGACTTAAGTCGTGTTGATACTGACATTATTTATGACGGTGAATTTGCTAATGCGAAATTGAATGCGTTTTATCTATTAGATGGTAAAGAGCTGTTCGATTTACATGCAACAGTGGAGCATGCTGTGCCAAATTGCACTACGCTGGAAAATGTCCGTGGAATTGTGGCTGATCGAGCAAAGGCGGTTTTTAATGGCCGTATTCATATTCATCGCCATGCACAAAAAACCTTAGCGGAGTTAAATAACCGTAATTTGTTGCTATCAGATAAGGCCGAAATAAATACTAAGCCTGAATTAGAAATTTATGCGGATGATGTGCGTTGCGCTCATGGCGCAACCGTTGCTGAGATTGATAAGCATGCTTTGTATTATCTTGAATCTCGAGGTATATCGCGCCGTAAAGCTCAGGTTATGTTGAACTTTGGCTTTATTAACGAATTGATTGATCAAATGCCAAACCAAGTGTTGTCTGAATGGATTCGTCCTCAAATTCGTAACCGTTTTGCTCAAATGGAAGTCACTCGATAAGTTGTTGAGTGGCGCGCAGTTGTCAATTTTGATTTAGTGAGAAAGATATGAGTTTTGATGTTCAGGTTGTTCGAAAAGAGTTCCCTATTTTAACTAGAACGGTAAATGGGAAGCCCTTGGTGTATCTTGATAACGCTGCTACAACTCATAAACCGCAATGTGTTATTGATGCATTGGTTGATTACTATTCTACTTGTAATTCCAATGTGCATCGCGGTGCTCATAAATTAGCGGATGAAGCGACCCGTCGTTTTGAAGGGGCGAGAGATATCATTGCCACTTTTATTAACGCGCCATCGCGTAATTCTGTTATCTGGACAAGTGGTACAACAGAATCCATTAATATTGTTGCAAATGGATTGTCTCAGTTACTGGTTGCTGGCGATGAAGTGATTGTTACTTCAATGGAGCATCATGCAAATTTAGTGACTTGGCAGCAAGCTTGTGCACGGAAGTCTGCGGTGCTTAAGATTGTCCCTATTAATGATCAAGGCGAGTTAGATTTGATCGAATACCGCAAGATGTTAAATGCTCGCACGAAATTGGTGGCTTTCCCACATGTGTCTAACGCCTTAGGAACGATTAATCCTATTGTTGAGCTGACTAAAGCCGCAAAAGAAGTTAATGCGTTGGTGTTGGTTGATGGTGCTCAAGGAATTGCTCACGGGGATGTGGATGTACAAGCAATCGGGTGTGATTTTTATGCTTTTTCTGGTCATAAAATTTATGCTCCTATGGGGGTTGGTGTCTTATGGGGGAAAGAGTCTGTTCTGGAAGAGTGGCCTGTATGGCAAACTGGTGGAGAGATGATTTCTACTGTGAGTTATTCTGAAGCAACTTGGAATACATTGCCTTTCCGTTTGGAAGCGGGTACTCCCAACGTAGGCGATGCGATTGCGTTTGGTGAAGCGGTTCGCTGGTTTTCGTCATTTGACTTGCCATCTCTACAAGTGCACGAGAAGGCACTGATTGATTACGCTACTCAAAAAGCGAACGAGTTTGACGGTCTAACGATTATCGGTGATGCAAGGAATAAAGTGGGGGTGTTAAGTTTTGTCTTAGATGTTGGTCATCCTGCGGATATTGGTTTTTTATTGGATAAGCAAGGGATCGCTATTCGTACAGGAGACCATTGTGCGCAACCCCTTATGAACCGTTTTAACGTTCCAGGTACGGCCCGAGTTTCTTTTGCAATTTATAATACCTTAGATGAAATTGATGTGTTTTTTGATGCGTTACGTAAAGTGAAAGCCATGTTGGCTTAGGAGAAAAATATGTCTGCAACGACATTTGATCCATCTGTTGATTCAGCTCAAACTGTTTCCTTAACTTCAGCAGCCGAGTTGTATTTTTCAAAAAAACTTTCCTCTCAAATGGGGAAAGTTATCCGCGTGAGTACAAAAGTAAGTGGTTGTACTGGGTTTGCGTATGTGCTTGATATGGTAGAAAAAACTCAAGATAGTGATCAAATACTCCACTTTGGTGATGTCACTGTCGCGGTTGATGCTAAAGCGATAGAATTGATTAAGGGTACTGAAATTGATTTGGTACAAGAAGGCATTAATCATGTGATTAAATTTAATAACCCTAACGTTGTAGCCGAATGTGGTTGTGGCGAAAGCTTCAGTGTGAGTTGATACAGCATGCAAAAAATGGTTGTTACTCAAACCGAATGTCCTGCCCGAAGAGTGCCAAGTGGTATTCCTGCAATCATTCCAGAAGGGCAATTTATTACTATTAATCAAGCTTTAGGTGGTAACTACACTGTCACTTGGCAAGGTAATATGTTGCGTATTGATGGTTTGGATGCCGCGGCGATAGGGCAAGAGCCTGAGGTGTTGCGTTTTACAAAGACTGAATCTGATGATGTCTCAGAGGATCAAGTTTGGCAGGCGTTGGATTCTATCTATGATCCTGAGATACCCATCAGTTTGGTTTCTCTTGGCTTGATTTACTCAGTTGATATAGATCACTCAACAAACATTGTCTCAGTAAAGATGACATTAACGGCTCCAGGTTGTGGTATGGGTCCTGTGCTCGTAAGTGATGTAAAATATCGCGTTGGCAAAGCGCCTAATGTTTCTGACGTTGATGTTGAATTGGTTTTTGATCCCCCATGGTCTCGAGAAATGATGAGTGAAGAAGCTCAGCTCGAAGCGGGTTTGTTTTTCTAACTGTAGTTTATAAAATACGATTAAGAGATCCTTATATTTAAGCCTCGCTTGTTTTCAATCGAGGCTTTCTTACTTTTTGTCTGGCGTGTTTTTTCTGAACAGTTGCTGAGCGTTTTTTTAAATATGAAAATAACCATTTATTTATATACTGAGGTGTTATGTCTTTACCAACGAAAGCAGAAATTATTGAAGACTTAGAGTTTTTTGATGATTGGGAAGATAGGTACAAATACATCATTGACCTTGGGAAAATGTTGACGCCTTTCGATCCGAGTCTTCGTACGGACGACCGCTTGGTTAGAGGTTGTCAAAGTAGCGTTTGGATTGACTTTGCTAAAGAGGCCGAAGTGCTTTCTTTTAAAGTAGACAGTGATGCCATTATCGTTAAGGGATTGTTGGCTCTGGTGATGGTGGCTTTTGATAAAAAGACACCTTCAGAAATAGTTGCTTTTGACATTGATGGCTTCTTTGCCGAGTTAGATCTTGAGAATCACTTAAGCCCTACCCGGGGAAATGGTTTAAAAGCCATCGTAGCGAAAATACAAACAATAGCAAGAAGTGCTAATTCATAACATCTAACTGGAGAAAGTACATGGCAATGCCCGTATATCTAGATTATTCAGCGACCACGCCTGTTGATCCTCGTGTTGCAAAGAGCATGGCTGAGTGCATGACTTTGGATGGAAACTTTGCTAACCCCGCATCACGCTCCCATGTCTTTGGCTGGAGAGCAGAAGAGGCTGTTGAAGAAGCCCGTCAGCAGGTGGCCGACTTAATTGGGGCGGACGCCAGAGAAATCGTTTGGACGTCTGGAGCGACTGAAGCCAATAATTTAGCGTTAAAGGGCGTGGCACATGCTTATGCTAAGCAAGGCAAGCATATTATTACATCTAAAATTGAACATAAGGCGGTTTTAGATCCTTGTAAACAGCTTGAAAAAGAGGGTTTTGAAGTCACTTACTTGCAACCTGATAATATGGGTATTATTTCTGTAGAGTCTGTCAAAGCCGCCTTAAGAGAGGATACGATTTTGGTTTCTTTAATGCATGCTAACAATGAAATTGGTGTGGTGACTGAGATAGAAAAAATTGGCCAGATTACTCGTGCAAATGGTACTTTTTTTCATGTAGATGCCGCTCAATCGACAGGTAAGCTAGCAATTGATGTAAATCAAATGCAGGTAGATCTAATGTCTTTGACCTCTCATAAAACCTATGGTCCTAAGGGGGTCGGTGCTTTGTACGTACGTCGTACTCCAAAAGTGAAACTTGAAGCTCAAATACACGGCGGTGGCCACGAAAGAGGTATGCGTTCAGGAACGTTACCAACGCATCAGATTGTTGGAATGGGCGAGTCATTTGCGCTGGCGAAATCTGAAATGCAGCGTGATCTTGCCCATATTTTGCCCTTAAGAAACCGTCTTTGGGATAAAATTCAAACATTACCGGATGTGCATCTTAATGGCCATCCGTCTCAGAGAGTCGCAGGGGTGTTGAATGTCGGTTTTGGTGGAGTGGAAGGTGAACTCTTACTGATGTCTCTTGCTGATATTGCCGTTTCTTCTGGTTCTGCTTGTACTTCAGCGAGCCTTGAGCCTTCTTACGTGTTACGGGCAATAGGTCTTTCTGATGAGTTAGCTCATAGCTCCTTGCGGATTTCTATTGGTCGATTTACCACAGAAGATGACATTGATCGGGCCGCTGAATTGATTATTAAAGCTGTCTCAGGGTTACGCCAATAAAAAAAGCGGACTAATAATGTTCGATGAATGTATGAATGCGAAGAGACTCGTGCATTTTATCTAAAGAATCTGTTGAAAAGCATACAACTTTAACAAATAGGTGCGTATAATCCACGCGCTTAACTTTTTTTTGGTCTAAGTGGGTTATTTTTTGATTATTTAGTCAATGAGCTGATTATGAAAAATAATACCGCTTACTTTACATATTATTTTGGAGTTTAACATGGCGTTGGAACGTACTCTTTCTATCATTAAACCAGATGCTGTTGCAAAAAACGTAATCGGTGAAATCTACTCTCGTTTCGAGCGTTCTGGTCTTAAGGTTGTTGAAGCAAAAATGATTCAACTAGATGACGAATTGGCTGGTGGTTTTTATGCTGAGCACAAAGAGCGTCCTTTCTACAAAGATCTAGTTGCATTCATGACGTCTGGTCCTGTTGTTGTTTCTGTTCTTGAAGGTGAAGGTGCTGTATTGCGTCACCGCGAATTGATGGGTGCAACGAACCCTGCTGAAGCCGCTGCCGGTACTTTACGTGCAGACTACGCTGAATCTATCGATGCAAACGCAGTTCATGGTTCTGATTCTGTTGAATCTGCAACTCGTGAAATTGCTTACTTCTTCGGTAAGTAATTGATCTGAGCTAATCTTATTTAGTTCTAAATATAAGAAATGGACCTTGGTCCATTTCTTATTAGAAGCTTCTGAAAAGAATTCTCTTTTCAGAAGCTTTTTTCGTTTACACTTAATGTAATTTTGAACATGTGATGAATTGATTATGACTGAAATAAAGAAGGTGAACCTGCTCGGTTTACCGCCAAAAAAGATGGTGGAATTTTTTGAATCTATTGGTGAAAAGAAGTTTCGTGCAACTCAAGTGCTGAAGTGGATTCACCAGAAAGGCGCAGAAAGCTTTGATGACATGACGGATGTCAGTAAGGCATTACGTGCCAAGTTGCAAGATATTGCGGAAGTTCGAGCGCCAGAGATTGTTAGCCAAAATATTTCTCAAGACGGAACCCGAAAATGGATTATTCGGACTGAAGGGGGGGGCAACAATTGCGTGGAAACGGTACTGATTCCTGATGGTGACCGCGCCACATTGTGTGTGTCGTCTCAAGTGGGATGTTCTTTAGATTGCAGCTTTTGTTCAACCGGAAAACAAGGCTTTAATCGTAATTTAACGCCCGCTGAAATCATTGGTCAAGTTTGGATCGCGATTAAATCATTTGGCCCTATGGAGCCTAATGGTCCGCGCCGAGTGACTAATGTGGTGATGATGGGGATGGGTGAGCCTTTGATGAACTTTGAGCCTGTTGTCGATGCGATGGTATTGATGATGGATGATAACGCTTATGGCTTATCAAAACGCAGAGTGACATTAAGTACCTCAGGTGTTGTGCCTAAAATCTATGAGTTGGCGAAACGTACCGATGTCTCTTTAGCTGTCTCCTTGCATGCGCCAAATAATCCGTTACGTGATGTTCTTGTACCTATCAATAAAAAATACCCAATTGCTGAGCTGCTAGAAGCGTGCCAGCATTATTTGGACAGCTTGCCTGATAAGCGCCACATTACTATAGAATACACTATGATGGCTGGCGTAAACGATCAAGAGCAGCAAGCTTTTGAATTGGCTGATTTATTACAAAACCTAGAGTGTAAGATTAATTTAATACCTTTTAATCCATTTCCAAACTCTGGCTATGAAAAACCGTCAAATAACCAAACTCGACGTTTCCAGAAAATTTTAGCGGATCAAGGTTATACAGTAACGGTACGTACAACTCGAGGTGAAGATATTGATGCGGCCTGTGGGCAACTGGTCGGTGATTTCCATGATAAAACACGTCGTAGTCAAAAGTATATTGAACTTAGAGAAGTGAATTCCTAAACTCGATTTAGTGATTTAACGATAAAATTATGATTAAAGACAAGGATGTCTTATGAAGCGTGATCTAGTTATTCAGATATTGGTAGTGGTTTATTATTTTTTAGTCGGTTGTTCTATGCAGCCTGTACAAGAAGAACAAAACCGAGTGGCGCTTTCATTAGCTCAGGAATACATCCTTAGCAACCAGCTAAGACAAGCTGAAATTTATCTTGATAAAGTGAGTCGATATCAAAAGACCACAGTAGAGTTTCACCGGATAAAGTCCCTATATTTTATGCGAACAAGTCGTTTAGATGAGACGATTAAATACCATGAAAAAAGCCTTGAAGCTTTCCCTAGAGATATTTTTTTACTTAATAATCTTGGTGTTGCTTTGGTTCGGGTTGGTGAATATACAAAGGCCTGTGGGCTATTTAAGAAAACACTTGAAATTAGCTTAAATGGCTCTCAAAGTGCCTTAATAAATTACGCTCGCTGCCTCATAAGTAAAGATGATGTAAAAAAGGCGACCATACTGATAAATAGAGCAAAAGAAATAGCAAAATTACCCTATATAGGTTTGCTGACAGAGCTCAATCTTGTTTTAATACAGGGTAATTATATTGAGGCGAGTCAATTAAACAAAATTATTCAGGCTAACTCTAATTATACTCAAATTATCGAGTATAACGAGGAACATGAATGTCTGTCACGGCATGTTTTAGCGCGTGAAACTGACCTTACTTCATCTTCCTTAACTCCGCCTTCTGCCTGCATAGTACCAAGGTACAAAACATAATGAATACTGATTTTTCTTCTGATGCCCTGACTGACGGTGATGGCGCAGGAATTGATATAGGTAATGAGCTAAAAACGCGAAGATTACATTTAAATTTAACGCAAGGGCAGATATCTGATCAATTAAAAATCCCTCAAAGTCAAATTCAAGCGTTAGAAAACAACCGCTTCGACATGTTTAGAAGTCCTGTATTTGCTCGAGGATATCTAAAAAGCTACCTGCGAGCTTTAGGTTTAAATGAAGCTGGTTTTTTAATGCATTTCGATAGTCTGCAAGAAAGTAAAAAAACCGTTCTTAAGCCAATTAATAAGGTAAAAAAACAAGCGCATTTAACGGATCCGATTGTGTTATTGATCTCTGTTGTACTTGTTGCTGTTTTAGTATTTTTGGTATTTTGGTGGCCCACAATGAGTACCGATGATGAGAGCCTAGATGCGGTTATCGAAGAGCAACTACCGACAGAAACGGCTGTTATCCCAGAGGAAGGTGAATTATTAATACCCTCTACTGATAGCCAATTTAATGATGCTGTTGATGCTTCCGAAGAAAAGGCACCCTTTAACAATGATGTTACAGAGCGTTCTGAAGTAAATGATGTCAAAGAGGATAATGACATTGTTACGGGGCTGTCAGCTGAAACAAAAGCCTTATTAAAAGATGCTGGTGTAAGTGTTGACGCGGTGGCTTTAGAGACTCAATCCCTATCTAAAAATACTGAATTAGCTGATGTTACTCAAGACGCTGTAGACACACAAACGGATGAGGCTCCCGTTAATTTTAATGATGACCTAGTCATTAAATTTAATTTAGACTGTTGGACTGAAGTTCGTAACCCATCCGGAAAAATTTTATATTCCGGAATTAAAAAAGGCGGGTCAACACTCACCTTATCTGATTCATCGTCTTATCGTGTTGTTCTTGGCTATGCTCCGGGTGTGAGCGAGCTATTGTATAAAGGTAAGGCCTTTGATTTCACTTCATTTATTCGTAAAGATTTAGCTCGTTTTGAGCTAAAGTAGAGACTATCATGCATTTTGAATCTCCTATTAAACGTCGCAAATCACGTCAAATAATGGTTGGCAATGTGCCTGTTGGTGGTGATGCACCGATAAGCGTACAAAGCATGACTAACACGGAAACCTGTGATGTTGATGCTACTGTTGCTCAAATTCGTGCAATTGCAAACGCAGGTGCCGATATTGTTCGGGTTTCTATTCCTTCAATGGATGCGGCTGAGGCATTCAAGCATATACGTGATCAAGTAAAGACGCCTTTGGTTGCTGATATTCATTTTGACTATAAAATAGCGCTTAAAGTAGCCGAATATGGTGTTGATTGTTTGCGAATCAATCCAGGAAACATTGGCAACAAAGACCGTGTGCGTGCCGTCGTTGATTGTGCTCGTGATAAGAATATTCCTATTCGGATTGGGATTAATGCGGGCTCATTAGAAAAAGATTTGCAAAAAAAATACGGCGAGCCAACGCCTGATGCATTAGTTGAGTCTGCATTTAGGCAAATAGAGTATTTTGATACGTTTGATTTTCAAAATTTCAAATTGAGTTTGAAAGCCTCTGATATCTTTATGACTGTTGCCGCTTATCGGAAAATTGCCTCTCAAATTGATAATCCTCTGCACCTTGGTATTACTGAAGCGGGTGGATTGCGTTCTGGAACGGTTAAGTCATCGATTGGACTTGGGTTGTTGTTAATGGACGGTATTGGCGATACCTTGAGGGTTTCCTTAGCGGCTGATCCAGTTCAAGAAGCCAAAGTTGGTTGGGATATGCTACGTAGTTTAAAACTCCGTAGTCGAGGGATTAACTTTATTGCTTGTCCAAGCTGTTCGCGTCAAAATTTTGATGTCATTAAAACCATGAACCAGTTAGAAGAGCGTCTAGAAGATATCACAGTGCCAATGGATGTTGCGGTGATAGGATGTATTGTTAATGGTCCAGGTGAAGCCAAAGAAGTGGATTTGGGATTAACTGGCGGAACGCCTAATAATTTAGTTTACCTTGACGGTAAACCAGAAACAAAAGTAAAAAATCCAGAATTAGTGGATGAACTAGAAAAAATGATTCGTGAAAAAGCAGCTAAAAAAGAAGCTGAAGCGGCGAATCTAATTTTAAAAGTATAAGGAATAAAGTCTTGAGTCGTAAAGTACAAGCTATTCGCGGGATGAATGATATTCTGCCTGGCCAGTCTTCAGTTTGGCAGTATCTTGAAAGAACGGTAGCTGAAGTGGTTCACGGCTACGGTTACCAACAAATTCGTTTTCCTATTGTTGAAAACACGGATCTATTTAAACGTGGCGTTGGTGAAACAACAGACATCGTTGAAAAAGAAATGTATACCTTTAATGATCGTAATGGTGAGTCTTTGACCTTGCGACCAGAAGGTACGGCAAGTTGTGTTCGTGCGGCTGATCAAGCGGGATTGTTATTTAACCAGATACAGCGTCTGTGGTACACAGGTCCTATGTTCCGGTATGAAAGGCCGCAAAAGGGGCGTTATAGACAGTTTCACCAAATAGGTGTTGAATCTTTTGGTATGGCGACGCCGGATATCGATGCGGAATTAATTATTCTGTCGGCCAGACTTTGGAAAAAACTCGGCCTATTAGAACATGTCGAATTGCAGCTTAATACCATTGGTGTCGCGTCAGCCCGCGAAGCATTTAAAGCGTCTCTGGTGGCTTATTTATCAGAATTTAAAGACCAATTAGATACCGATAGTCAGCGTCGTTTAGACACCAACCCGTTGCGAATTTTAGATTCTAAAGATGAAAGAACTCAGGCTGTATTGCGTAATGCCCCAAGCTTAGATGACTTTATCGATGAGGAGTCCCGTTTACACTTTGAGCGTTTGCAACGTATATTAACCAATAATGGCGTAGCATTTACGATTAATCCTAGCTTAGTACGTGGATTGGATTATTACGGGAAAACGGTATTTGAATGGGTTACAACGCATCTTGGTGCTCAAGCAACTGTTTGTGCCGGTGGTCGCTACGATGGTTTGGTAGAACAGTTAGGCGGGAAAACGACCCCGGCTGTTGGTTTCGCAATGGGGATTGAACGACTTGTTTTATTATTAGACGAATTAAACCTAATTCCCGAAGACGCGAAAGTAAAAGTGGATGCATTTATTGTTAGTGTGGGCGATGAAGCTGAACTTGCTTCCTTTACATTAGCTGAACAATTAAAAGACGCCAACAGTCAATGGACCGTGTTACGTCATTGTGGTGGTGGTAGTTTTAAAAGCCAAATGAAAAAATCTGATAAGTCCGGTGCTCGATTTACTCTAATTATAGGAGAAGATGAGTACGCAAAAGGTATTTGTCAGGTTAAAGATATGAACACAGGTGAGCAAACTGAGTGCAGTTTAGCTTCAGTGGCAAGTTATCTTTCTCAACAAGTTTAATAATTAGTCTAGATAACAAATAAATGTATTTAGATAGGTTTATTGCATAATAAGGGGCCAACTGTGTCAGAGTTAAAAACAGAAGAAGAACAAATAGAAGCGTTTAAGGCTTGGTGGAAAAAGAATGGAACCTCTTTGGTGCTTGCTGTCTCAATTGGTGTGGCAGGCTATTTTGGATCCCAAGCTTGGTTTCAAAGTCAAGAAAATCATGTTACTGAAGCCTCTGCTTTGTATCAAAATATGGTACAAGCGGCCGCCGATTTAACGACTGAAAATAATCAAAAAACGGTTTCTTTTATCGCAGGTCAACTACTTGATGATTATTCCGATACGGGTTATGCGGCTTTTGGTCAGCTGTATGTAGCACGTATAGCGGCCGAAAACGGAGAATTTGAAAACGCTATTGCGGCATTAAAACAAGCTCAAGAGAAGACCGATGATGCTTCTTTGAATGCAATCGCAGATCTAAGAATTGCACGTCTATTGCTTGAGAGTAAAGAATTGGATGCGGCTTTAGCGCAAGTTAATAAAGTATCGTTCGAAGAATTTACCGTGCAAAAGCAAGAACTAAAAGGCGATATTTTACTGGCTTCTGGTAAAAAAGATGAAGCGAGAGTGGCCTATGAGGCGGCCAGTAACGCTTTATCTGCTAATACGTCACATCCACTACTTAATATTAAATTGCAGGATTTGGTGAAGAGCTAATGATGTTTAAAAAACTCATCTTAAGTGTGGCCATGTTTTCTCTGTTTTTACAGGGATGTGCATTAACTTATCCACCTCTGCCTGAGCCAGAAGTGATGATTAATAAAGTTGACCTACGCACAGACTGGCGAAAGGGTGTCAATGGTGGCTTTGGAGAATCCAGTGAACGTTTTACTCTCGTTCCTCATGGAGATTTCCTCTACTTCACGACTAATAAAGGTGTAGTGTATAAATTACGCAAAAGCTCCGGTAGTCGAATTGCGTCATTTGAATCCGATCTAGATGTGAGTGCGGGTGTTGCTCTTAATGGCGATACCGTTTATTTAGGGACGTATAATGCGGAACTTGTGTCGATTTCCCTATCTGAGCAAAAGGTATTATGGAAAAAGGTACTGACTTCTGAGATTTTATCAGAACCGACTTACGCCTCTAATAAGCTAGCGGTTCAAACAGCCGATGGGTGGTTAAGTTTATTAAGCGCTAACACGGGCGATACGCTGTGGCGGATCAAAGAAGACTTACCCGCCTTGACGGTTAGAGGTACCAGTTCACCTTTGATTCAAGATGGAAAGGTTATTGCGGGCTTTTCTAATGGAAAAATAAAGGCTTTCAGCTTATTAAATGGCTCAGAGCAATGGTCATATGAAGTTCGCAAGCCGACTGGGCGTTATGAAATTGAACGTTTGAGCGATGTTGATGGCCGTTTAGTCGTTGAAAATGGTATTGTGTATGCAACGGCTTATAATGGCACAGTAACCGCCGTCAATTTAGCTAACGGTCGCTTGTTGTGGCAGCGCAGTATTCCAAGTGCGTTAAGTGTTTCAATCAAAGATGATGTGTTGATCGCGGTTGATTTAGAGAGCAATGTCGTTGCTTTGAATGCCCTTAATGGCGCAGAATTGTGGACTAATGACTCTTTAAAAGGCCGTGATTTAGGTTCGCCTGCTTTTTTAGGTGAATACGTTGCTGTTATTGATAGAGCTGGATATGTACATTTGTTAAACAGTAAAAACGGTAATGTTGAAGCAAGAAAAGTGGCCGACCTTAACTTACCTCCGGGTAGCAGAATGGTGTCGGATGGACAACAATTGTTTATACTTACACGTAATGAACAAGTAACCGCACTTACTTACTAAAAGTCAGTAGGAAAACGGTATTTTTAAGTGGCGACTGCTTAATGAATAAAGCAGTGGCCACTTTTTATATTTTATAGGTAAAAGAATGATCCCAGTTATTGCATTGGTTGGTAGACCCAATGTTGGCAAGTCGACTTTGTTTAATCAGATGACTCGCTCTCGTGATGCCCTAGTAGCCGATTACCCAGGTTTGACTCGTGACCGAAAATACGGTGACGGCAAGGTAGGTGAACATGAATTTATTGTTATTGATACTGGTGGTATTAGTGGTGATGAAGTTGGTATCGATGAAAAAATGGCTCGCCAATCATTATTAGCGATTGAAGAAGCGGATGCCGTGTTGTTTTTGGTCGATGGTCGTCATGGTCTTAATCCGGCAGATGAAATGATTGCTGATCATTTGCGTCGCTCCAATAAACCCATTTATTTAGTCGTCAATAAAACCGATGGTATCAATGAAGATATTGCATTGGCTGATTTCTATTCGATGGGTCTAGGCGACTTGCATCCGATTGCGGCCTCCCATGGTAAAGGCGTACATATCCTTGTTGATAAAGTGTTGTTACCATTTGCTGAGCGCATTCAAGAAGCCCGTGATCAAATCGATATTGAGTCAAAAGGCATACGTATTGGTGTGGTAGGCCGTCCAAATGTTGGCAAATCTACTTTGGTAAACCGCATGTTAGGTGAAGATCGTGTTGTGGTCTTCGATATGCCGGGCACAACAAGAGACAGTGTTTATATCCCTTATACACGTTACGATAAGGAATATACCTTGATTGATACGGCTGGTGTTCGTCGTCGTAAGCACATTAAAGAAGCCGTTGAAAAATTCTCGATTGTAAAAACGCTTAAGGCCATTCAAGACGCGAACGTCGTTATTGTTGTTATTGATGCGCAAGAGGATTTGGTTGAGCAGGATCTGCATATGATTGGCTATGTGCTGGATGCTGGTCGCGGTGTCGTCATTGCTATTAATAAATGGGATGGCATGAAAAAAGATGACCGAGAGCACATCAAGAAAGAAGTGGAACGCCGCTTAGGTTTTATTCCTTATGCTAAAGTCCACTATATATCTGCACTTCATGGCACGGCGGTTGGCGATTTATATGACACGATTGAAGATACTTATGAATCTTGTTATGCGAAATGGTCAACGAATCGATTAACTCGAATTCTTGAAGACGCCGTAGCAGAGCATCAACCACCTATGGTTAGAGGTCGACGTATTAAATTACGTTATGCCCACCAAGGAGGGTCTAATCCTCCAAGAATCGTGGTTCATGGTAATCAAACGGACTCTCTACCGGGAAGCTATAAAAAATTCTTAGAGAACAAATTTCGCCAAGTGCTGAATATCATGGGCACCCCGATTTCTTTTGAATTTAAATCGTCGGACAACCCATTTGCTACTAAAAAGTAACGTCATACCTTGATGATATTCTAGTCTTTGACCTATTACTACTAGACTATCTATGCCTACTAGGCAGTGCAAAGCCACTCTTAATTCTAAGAGTGGCTTTTTATAGATTCTTAGCTTGCTTTCTTATCTCCATCAGTTAGTACCGATGCCCTGAGGCGATGTGTGTTTTTGCTTGAAATCCTTTAAGACAATTTCTAGTGCCTGGATCGCCACCTCAGTATCAATATTATTCGTTTCTAAAAGATCAATTAAATCAACAGCAAGTTGAATGTGTTTAGGTGCGTTTTCAAGTGACATAAGGGTCTCTTTTTACCAGATACTTAGATTAATGCTTAGCAAGGTAGCTTACCTTACGCTGAGATTCACTTTTTAAAATGGCGTCTGCATTAAGTGAGTTAATCGATTTATGCCGATTTAGTGGGATATCACCGCTTTTTTGTAAAGATAGGTAGCGCATGGCACAGACACGTAAAAAGGAAGTGAAATTACCTAAATCATGGCCTGCATCAATGGATTCATGATAAAGCCGAGTGATCATTTGTGGTATATTCATGTCATCTCGGGAAGCAATTTCTTCAAGTATTGTCCAAAAGTAATTTTCAAGACGAATGCTTGTGACCATGCCATCAATACGTAATGACTTTGTTGAACTTCCCCATAGTTCTGGGTCTGCATTAATAAACAGTTTACACATGTCGACGCCTCTTATTGTTGTTAGTGAGATGACTTGGCCGATCGATAACGTATTCGTTGGATTATGACGAGTGTAAAGGCAATGAAGTCCTTTTGACAAATATAAAAGGTTTGTCTAAGGACTTCATTGCCCTTATGGAATCGCTCATCGAATGAATGACGCCTTACTCTTCTAATAGTGTATAGAATTGAGCTAGCCAAGCTGGGTGTGCAGGCCAAGCCGGGGCCGTAACAAGGTTACCGTCTGTTATGGCTTGATCGACAGGAATATCGGCGTATTTACCATGAGAGGCTTCGACTTCGTAACGACATGCTGGGTAAGCAGAGCAGGTTCGGCCTTCCAATACACCGGCGGCGCTGAGTAGTTGGGCGCCATGACAAATGACGGCAACAGGTTTATTGGCATCGAAAAAGTGGCGAATATGCGCAAGAACGGTTGAGTTTAAGCGTAAATACTCAGGGGCTCTACCGCCTGGGATGACTAAGGCATCATAGCTGAGAGGGTCTATTTCTTCAAAAGTAGCATTTAACACAAAGTTATGTCCTACTTTTTCTGTGTAAGTCTGATCTCCTTCAAAATCATGAATGGCTGTTTTTATGCTTTCACCTGCTTTTTTGTCAGGGCAAACAGCGTCAACGTCATAACCATTTGAGAGCAAGGCCTGGAAAGGCACCATGGTTTCATAATCTTCGGTGAAATCACCTGTAATCATCAGGATTTTTTTATTTTTCATTGTTTCGTCCTATTCATGTTAATCAGTACGGAGGTTATTTGTAGCAACAAATAGGCGCGCGCAGGTATTACTCTATTAATACATTGAAACGAAATGGGGTAAAAATAGAAAAAAACGCCTTTTATCAAGTAAAAGGCGTTTCCTTTAGGGTTAAGCCATTGGCTCTATAAAAGGATAGGTGATATTAAGCGGCACTTTTAAGAATGGCCTTAGTCACATCCAAAGTAATCGCTTGATGCTCTCCTAACGCTACTCCACCGTGCTTTTCAAGAGAGCGGATAATCGCTGGGATAGCTTCATCAGCATTGATATCAGCGTCTTTTAAATGCGTCGCAACGCCTAATGCGTTATATAAGGATTCAATAGCATCTATGGCGTCTAATGCCAGCGTATCGGATTTTGGAAGGCCAAAGACATTTGTACCCATTTGCTCTAGTTTATCTTTCTTAACGGCCAGTTGGTTGCGCAGCAGAGAGGGTTGTACCAAAGCAAGGGTTCGCGCATGATCAACCCCATAATGAGCCGTCAGTTCGTGCCCAATCATATGAGTGGCCCAATCTTGTGGACCACCCGTTCCAATCAGCCCATTTAGGGCTTGATTCGCTGTCCACATTAAGTTGCTACGCCACTCAGATGAGTCTCTCTGATCATAGCTTTCAGCAAGTTTAACAAGGTTACGAAGCAATACTTCCGCATAGCCTTCTTGTACCCAAGCATCCGTTTTAACCGTTATATACTGTTCACAGACATGAACAAAAGCATCCACTATTCCATTAATCAACTGTCGTTCAGGTAAGGTTTTTATGACATTTGGATCCAGTACTGCAAAAACAGGTAGAACTTTTGGGTCCATAAAGGCCAATTTGTCTTGGGTTGTTTTTTTGGTAATAACGGCCCCTGCGTTGGATTCAGAACCGGTAGCCGGCAGTGTCAAAATAGCACCAAGTGGGATGGCGTCAGTTACCTGATGGTCACCTGTCAGTATGTCCCAGCCATCGCCATCATAGCCGATAGAGGCCGCTACATATTTACTGCCATCAATCACTGAGCCACCACCAACAGCGAGGATAAAATCAATTTTTTCATCGCGTGCTAAGGTTACGGCTTTGTCTAGGGTTTCCACCGTTGGGTTAGGTTCAACACCAGAAAATTCTACCCATGCATGATCTTTTAAGGCTGTACAAACTTGATCATAGACACCATTTTTTTTGATTGAGCCTCCACCGTAAATAACCAATATTTTCTTATCGGTAGGAATTAAAGTATTAACAGTGGCGATGCTGTCTTCTCCAAACTGTATTTGGGTCTTGTTTGAATAGCTGAAATTCATTATCACTAACTCCTAAATTAAGTTATTCATTAAAAAGAGAAACCTCTTTAGCAATGGGAAACAAGGTTTATTATGGTACATAACTCTTTATGTATTGTCTTTTAATGGGGTTTTCTTCATATTATTGAAGTATTGAATACGTCATCTAATGTGTAAGTTGGACACTTTAAGATCGGCCATTAGGCTTTTTACAGGAAAAAGCCAACTCTGGTTATTTTTTTATCTTATCGTTGAACGCTGTATACCTGAGTGTTTTTCTGGGATAATAGCCCGTACTAATCTAATCTAAACATCGATTGTTACGGCTTGTATCAAAGCCCATCAAGAGCAAAATCATGATAAAAAAACACAAAACAGCCCCAGACCTATTCTCATACCCGCAATACTGGGCTGAGTGCTACGGTGTGTCGCCTTTTCTGCCGACTTCAAGAGAAGAAATGGATCAATTAGGCTGGGATAGCTGTGATGTCATTATTGTAACGGGTGATGCCTATGTTGATCACCCGAGCTTTGGGATGGCAGTGATGGGTCGTTTATTAGAGCGTCATGGCTACCGAGTTGGTATTATTGATCAGCCGGATTGGCGCAGTGCGGAAGATTTTAAGCGTCTAGGCGAACCGAATTTATTTTTTGGTATCACGGCTGGCAACATGGATTCTATGATTAACCGCTATACCGCGGATTTGAAAGTGCGTAATGACGATGCCTATACACCTTATGGTGCGGGTGGTAAACGTCCCGATCGTGCGGTGATAGTGTATTCTCAACGTTGTAAAGAAGCGTTTAATAAAGTACCTGTTATGATTGGTGGTATCGAAGCCAGTTTGCGACGCATTGCTCAATATGATTATTGGAGTGATGAAGTTCGACGTTCCGTATTAATAGATTCAACCGCCGATATTTTGTTGTACGGTAATGCGGAACGAGCGATGGTAGAGGTGACGCACGCGCTTGCTAATGGTCGAAAAATGTCTGAATTAACGGCTATTCGTGGTACAACCATTATTCGAAATACACCTCCTGGTGGGTACACCGAAATTGACTCCACTCGTGTGGATTGGCCTGGCAAGGTTGAAAAGATTTACAGCCCGTATGAATACATTCCGGAAGGAAAGTGCCAAGACGGTGAAGAAGAATCGGATGTTATGCCTATTCGAGTGATTCCAGCGCCATTGCGTCGAGGCAATAAATTAGATCCAGAGAAAACTTATGTGCGCTTGCCGTCGTTTGAAAAAGTATCAAAAGACCCCGTTCTCTATGCCCATACATCGCGTATTTTACATTTAGAATCGAATCCCCATAATGCTAGGGCGTTGATTCAAAAGCACGGCAAAAAAGAAATTTGGGTGAACCCGCCGCCAATCCCATTGGAAACTCCGGAAATGGATGGGGTATTTGATTTACCTTATGCACGTATTCCTCACCCTAAATACGGTAAAGCTCGCATTCCTGCTTATGACATGATCAAAACGTCCATTAACATTATGCGAGGGTGTTTTGGTGGTTGTACTTTCTGTTCTATTACAGAGCATGAGGGCCGTGTCATTCAAAGTCGTTCGCATGAATCTATTTTGAATGAGATAGAGGATATTAAGGCAAAAGTGCCTGGATTTACGGGGCATATTTCTGATCTTGGTGGTCCAACGTCTAATATGTACACCTTGAACTGTAAAGACGATGAGATACAGGCCACATGTCGTAAGCTATCCTGTGTTTATCCTGTTATTTGTGAGAATTTAAATACAGATCATAGTCCAACGACGGAACTTTATCGTAAAACCCGAGCGGTTGAAGGTGTACATACCGTATCTATTGCATCTGGGTTACGTTATGACTTGGCGGTAGAAGACCCTGAATATGTACGTGAACTGGTCACTCACCACGTTGGGGGGCTATTAAAGATTGCACCAGAGCATTCTGAGAAAGAGACGCTTTCTAAAATGATGAAACCGGGTATGGGAACATACGATACCTTCAAGCGTATGTTTGAAAAGTACTCAAAGGAAGCCGGTAAAAAACAGTATTTGATTCCTTACTTTATTGCGGCGCACCCAGGCAGCAATGATGAAGACATGATGAATCTGGCTCTTTGGTTAAAGAAAAATGATTTTAAGCCAGATCAGGTGCAAACGTTTTATCCGTCACCGATGTCATTGGCGACGGCCATGTACCACTCGAACAAAAATCCGTTGAAACCTGTTTCTTATAAGAGTGAAATGGTACACAACACAAAAGAGGCCGCTCAACGAGTGACGCAAAAAGGCTTCTTACGTTATCATGATGCGAATAACTGGCCCGCGTTGCGCAAGACACTACGTGAAATGGGAAGAGATGATTTAATCGGCAACGGTAAAGATAAGCTTGTTCCAGCTGAAGAAGCGGATAATAGGCAAGGTCGTCGACCTGTCAAAGCAAAGCCGGGTCAACAAACAGGCGCATCTCATTCCAGTAACCGGCCAACTCGTGAAAATATCGAAGCGAGGGAACGTGCTAAAAGAAAGCAAGAAGCAGAAGCAAGGAAAAAGTCTGCCAGTGCCGAGGCCAATAGCACGCCAAGTACAGTGAAAAGAAAACCTAAACCTAAATCAAAGGTTAAACGTCGTACAGCAGGTTAGAATACCCATTCTTGTGCAATAAAAAAGTCGACTAAGCTTCTTAACTCACTTAGTCGACCTTTTTTTTCTGAGTATCGCCATTCTGTATTAACTGATTTTATGATTAGACGCGGTATGATGGATAATATTTTCAAAAGCTATCTTAAAATAGAGCTGATAGCTGTTGTGCTCAACATAACCCAAATGAGGAAGTGCAAGTACATTGGGTAAAGTCATTAACGGCTCTGTTTCAGGCGTGGCTGGCTCTACATCATAAACATCAACAGCGGCGCATTTTGTAGGATGTTTACTTAATTCGTTGAAGAGCGCGCCTTTTTCTATTAACTCCGATCGGCTGGTATTCACCAATAACGAATCCGGTCTCATTTGCTCTAAGTCAGACAGTGCGACGCAGCTTCTGGTAGCATCGTTTAGGCGTAAGTGCAATGTCAGGATATCTGAAGTAGCAAAGAATGCTGGTTTTGATGGTGCGGCAGAGAAACCGTCTTCAATGGCTTTATCTCTTGATCTAGCACTACCCCATATTAACACCTGCATACCAAACGCTTTAGCGTATTGAGCTATTCTTTGACCTATTTTTCCATACCCCCAAATACCTAGTGTGAGTCCATTCAGGGTTCGTCCTAATCCAAGGTTTCCTGATTGCTGCCACTGGCCTTTTTGTAAATGCTCCACATAAGAAGGAATATGGCGAGAAGCCGACATGATAAGCGCCCAGCATAGTTCGGATGGCGCAACAGGTGACCCTACTCCTTCAAGTACTTCAATACCGTAGCTATTGCAAAGGTCAACGTCGATGTGATTGCTTACTTTTCCTGTTTGGCTAATGAGCTTTAACTTAGGAAGTTGGCTAAGAAGCGATTCTGTAATTTGTGTTCTTTCACGAATTAAAACGATTGTCTCAACATCATGTAATTGCTTTACTAAGTCTTCTTCCGAGTAAGTCTGAGTGAGTACAGAGACGTCATGATCAGCCAATAATGCAAAGCAATCTAGCCTTCTAACCACATCTTGATAATCGTCTAATATCGCTATTTTCATTTCATAACCTCTCTCTTTTATTTGATCATGCTTGGGAAAGCTATTTTTTCTGAATAAATTTTGCTTTATCTGACTTAATGCATTTGTTGAATCACTCTTCTCTTCAGTTCTGAACTCGAAATGCCTGCTGTTTCAGGCGAGTAAATGACATTAATGCCAACGGTATTTAAGCGCGATTCTAATTTATTCCAACGGGGAGAGTCACGCCAGTTACCACCACAAACGACAAGATCAACTTGCAGACTTTTTATCCATTTTACCGCGTTATCTGTGTCATCCATTCTTGCTTTGACTGAAACGACTTGATCAACAAAGTCCAACGAATCAATGAAATGACTGCGCTCTGACTGCGTTAGAATAGGTTGATAGCCTTTGGTTATTATACTGAATTCATCTGGAGATATTCCGACAGTAAGGTGGCTACCTTGACGCTTTGCGTACTGCAGATAGTTCATGTGACCTATATGAAATAAATCGAAATAGCCTAAAGCCAATACCTTGGTATTTTTCGCGTTATTACTATTGAGAGATGCTTTTTCGAGTCGACGTTGAAAGTACGATAATAACTTACTTAAAAAAGAATCATTTGGCTGTTTTACGACTAAGACCTCTAAAATGCGCAGGCATTTTTGGGTGCGATTTCTTCCCCAATGAGCATACAAACGAGAGTAAGCATAGCAGCGAGCGAGAGGAGAAAAGACAGGCATATTCTTAGCGCAAATAATAGTATCGAACCATGGGTCTTCTTCTTTCCATTCTTTCCCATAAAGCGATTCTAGAAAAGGTTCTGGCTCTTTTAAATAATATATTGGACCTTTAGGTGAGGATCGAACTTCAAGTTGTATTGATGGGAAATAAGTAATGCGGTTCCAATGGAAAGGCACCTCTTTCATCCAAAGGCCAGAAATGGCTTGACCACTTTTATCCTCTGTTCCAAAACCACATAAATCGATCACAATGCCTGAGATGTGTTTAAAGCAGCGTGGATTCATCAAATCATAGGATCTAGATGCTTCAGTCCATCCATTTGCTTCAATTACTTCTATGGCTTTTGGCATTTGTAACCAATCAATACCAATATCAATGTCTTTATCGTTAGGCAGGAGTTTTCCTGTGCGTTCGAGTCCTAACAACGTTCCAGCCGTAGGGAAGGCATAGACACCCGTTTTATGAAACGTGGCCAGCACGTCCCACATTAAATCCAAAGCCTCACCTGAGTTGTAAGAAGGGTTTGACTTATCTTCTTCGGTCGGCTCATGATAAATGTCGTGATTTTCAGAACTCCATTTTGCCATAAGTGCGTTGTAGAATGCGTCGGATGCATCTACTAACTTACCTTTTTGTCGGTATTGTTGGGCAAGTACAAAATGCGAGTTCGCAATATGAGGGTAGTGCTCAACGATAGATTTTAGCTCGTCTACATAAATCTCTCCTTCCCCTTTTGCAATAGCGACCTGAGCCAAATACAAACGGGTTAAAATGTGCGTTGGATGTTGTTTGGTAAGCGCTTGCAGCTTTTCTTCTGCTGCATCAAGCTCTCCTTGTTCGATAAGTGATATGGCGTTTTTAAGCTGATTTATAATCGTCATTTCGTTTGTGTCTATGATTAATAATTGACATAAACTTTATTCGTCTTAATAGGAGGAAGTCTAGATATTTGTACTATTCTCCATGATTTTTAATAATTGATTGATTTAGAAACCCCATGGATTTGTGTTTAACGTGTTTGATAAGTTATAGGTATTATGATTAATCCATCTATAAAAGATGTCTTTGCTCAGTCGGCAGACAGTCAACAAGCCATTAAAAAATTGCAATCACTTGCGAACATGCCTAGAAGAAGCTTGATTGGCTTAACCGGCGGGCCTGGATCGGGGAAAAGTACTCTTGCTGAGTACTTGGTTTCTCAAGTAAATAGGTATAGACCAAATTCTATCGTTTGTCTGTCTATGGATGGTTTCCATCTGACAAAATCTCAATTAAGTGCGATGCCAAACGCTGAGGAGGCATTTGCTCGGCGAGGCGCACCCTGGACATTTGACTCAATTGGCTTTATTCGATCTATTGAACGTATTCGCTCTGGCTACCGAAAAAAGGATGTTTTGAGCCCAAGTTTTGATCATAAGATAGGAGACCCTATCGAAGAGGCCGTGCTTATCTCCCAACGAGTGCCGGTTATTTTAGTGGAAGGACTGTATTTATTGCACAATGATCATGGTTGGCAGGGTTCTCAATCGCTATTTGATCAGCATTGGTTTTTAGATACTCCCTTGCAGGAATCAATTGAACGATTGGCTCAACGTCATATTGAGTCATGGGGAATGAGTTATAGCGATGCGATGGAAAGAATCCATCAGAGTGATGGGGTAAACGCTCAGATTGTGGCAAAAACGAAAGAAAAAGCCGATTGGTTGATTCATCCTATTTTGTGATTTCTTGCTTAGCCGTGGCGGGTATATTACTCACACCTGTTTTAACTTGCATGAAAGCGATTGATCCAACCTTGAATAATCTAATTCGGTAATTTTTTGAAGCTCAGGTAAACTGTGAGACTGAATGATTGTGTTTGCGTTGTAGCGACGCATCAAACAATGAAAATTGCCATGTAAAAGGTTCATCATGTCTGTATCTGTACGTAAAGAGTTCCCTTTCTCCGCCGTGGCTGGGCAAGAACAATTTAAACTAGCGTTGATTTTATCGGCTATTAACCCCTTGATCGGTGGTGTCTTAGTGAGTGGCCCCAGAGGGTCAGCTAAATCCACTTTAGCACGAGGTGTCGCAGGAATTTTACCGCAACATGATAATGGAATTGATGCGGCATTTACGACTCTGCCATTAGGTGCCAGCGAAGAACGATTATTAGGAACTCTCGATTTACAGCAAGTGCTGAATGATAAAAAAGTCGCTTTTCATCCCGGTCTACTTAGTAAGGCTCATGGCGGTGTTTTATACGTGGATGAAGTCAATTTATTGGCCGATAATCTCGTTGACCAACTCTTAGACGTCGCGGCAAGTGGTGTTAACCATGTAGAAAGAGACGGTATCAGTCACGAACATGAAGCACGCTTTTTACTTGTTGGCACTATGAATCCTGATGAGGGAGAGCTAAGGCCGCAGTTACAAGACCGATTTGGTTTGATGGTACAGCTGACGAATCAGTATACCCTTGAAGAGCGTATGCAAATTGTGTGTTTACGAGAGAAGTTTGATGATGATCCTGCCGCGTTTTGTGAGGCTTTTCGCTTCAAACAAAAAAACCTCAAGCAAAGTATTCAAGTGGCACGTAAACAGCTAACAAAAGTGGAATGCAGCGAGGCGATGCGTATGGAAATAGCACAGCGTTGTCATTTGGCCCAGGTAGATGGAGTACGAGCTGACATTGTATGGGTTCGAGCGGCCATGGCTCACTGCGTATGGCGTGGTTCTGCAAAGGTGGCGCTGCAAGACATAGAAAAAGTAGAAGCGTTGGTGTTAGCTCATAGGCGTCAAACGCCGCCTCCTTCTAAATCTTCTCCTAAGAATGATGACAACCACTCAAGAAATACGCCCCCAAATGATAATGGCTCATCACTCTCATCGGCTAGACGACCGGCTGGTTCGCATAAACCTCCATTGCAAGAGGAATCCAACCAGAGTCAAAAAGAAGGCAACTGGGGGGCGATGGGAGCTCAACCCTTTATGAGTGAAACATTAGAAAAAAAACCACTAGAGACGATGTTTAAATCATCAAAATGGGTTGGGGGAGCGGGTAACGATAAAGGAAATGGGGGAAAACAAAAGGGGGTGTCATTAGGTCATCAAAGAGCCAATACAAAACGGCAAGGAAACGCCATTGATTGGTTTGAAACCGTGATCAATAGTCCTCATCAATGGGCACCTAAAACATTACGTTATCAACCGGCTAAGCTCGGTCGCGCTATGTTGCATTATATCTTATTAGATACCTCGGCTTCCACAGTCGGTCAGGCGTTCCTAAAACGCGGTAAAGAGGCCATTTTAACCATTGCACAGCAAGCCTATTTACGCCGTGAGCAGATAGCGATTCTAGGGTTTGGCAATAACCAAGTTGTCTCTTTATTGCCAAAAACGAGAGCACCAAAAGAGCTCCTGACGCAGTTAAATACCATCCATGCTGGTGGTGGGACACCATTAACGGAAGCCATAAAAAAAGCCAGTGAGCAACTTATTCAATGGCAACGAAACCAACCAGAACTGCAAAGTCATGTGTATTTAGTGACGGACGGTAGGGTATCCTTAGACGGCACGTCAACGCGTTTTCCATCACCTTGTAGTGTACTGGATACAGAAGTGATTCCTGTTAAACGTGGCCGTGCTGAGCAGTTAGCGCTCAGCCTAGGGGCTCAATATTTTTTACTAGAGGCTTAGTTCATGTCATCTGCAGATCCAATTTACTGTCCAGCTCTTTTTTTAACGGCGCCTGCGTCAAATCAAGGAAAAACCACTATTACCGCCGCACTGGCTCGTTATTTTTCACAACAAGGGAAGGTTGTTCGAGTTTTTAAAACGGGTCCTGACTACCTTGACCCACAAATTCTTGCTCAAGCATCTGGGCAGCCCGTTGAACAATTAGACATGTGGATGGCCGGTGAAGAATACTGTCAAAACACCTTATACGAAGCGGCTCAATGCTCTGATTTGATTTTGGTTGAAGGCGCTATGGGAATGTTTGATGGTGAACCATCAAGTGCGGATCTGGCGGCTCGTTTTGGCATTCCCTTAGTGATTGTGATGGATGTGAAAGGAATGGCTCAGACAGCCGCGGCGATTGCCCACGGATTAGCAACCTACCGTGATGATGTCTTGATTGCAGGCTTGATTGCTAATTGTTGTGGCAGTGAGCGTCATGCTGAACTAATACGGGATGCTTTGCCTGAAAGTTTGCCGTTATTGTCGAGTTTGAAACGGGATGAAGAGATTCGTTTACCTGAGCGCCATTTGGGCTTAGTGCAAGCGAATGAAGTAAAGAGTGAATTAGAAGAGTGCTTCAATAAAGCCTCTCAATGGTTACAGAACTCGCAAGATACAGGGTTGTTAGAGTGGCCAAATGCCATTGCTTTTTACCCTACTGAGCGTAAACCTGAGACCGTCGAACCGTTACTAGCGAATAAAGTAATTGCCATTGCCAAAGATGCGGCTTTTAGCTTTATTTATGATACTAATGTATTGGCTTTAACGTCATTGGGTGCTCGATGTGTCTTTTTCTCTCCTTTAAACGATACACATTTACCTGCTGCTGATGCACTTTGGTTGCCAGGCGGTTATCCAGAGTTGCATGCTCAGGCCCTGTCTGAAAACCATTCTATATTGTCGGAGATTCGAGCTTTCCATCAACGTAATAAACCCATTTTAGCCGAATGTGGTGGCTTGCTTTATAGCTTAGACAGTTTAACCGATCTGGATGGTCAAACGTTTCCACTGTTAGGGATTTTAGAGGGGCAGGGCGCAATGCGAGGTAAGCGGGGTTGCCAAGGCATGCAAACGGCTTGTTTACCTCAAGGAGAAGTAAGGGCGCACGCTCATCATCGTTCTCTTAGTGAAAATACACCTGAACCCATAGGGTATGGGAGACGTCAGCGTCACCCCGCTCCAGGAGAGCCGATATTTCAAAATAAGGGGTTAACCGCCAGCTACTTACATTTGTATTTTCCTTCAAATTTAGAGGCGATAGGGAAAGTGTTTTCAACTGTCGAAGGTCGTGAGTGTTAGTCATGGTTTATTATGTGGCCTGAGAGCAGCAATACTCCGAAAACGTTACGAACGGGGTTGACCACAGGATGTTGTGCGACAGCTTGTTGTGTCGCGGCCGCGACTCAGTTGTTCACAGGGAAGGCTGTTCAAAAAGTCGAGGTGCTCTTACCGAAAGGGTCGATTGTTCGATTGGATATTCAGTCTGTTCAAGAAACAAAGGACATTGGTGATCGAGTGATTGTCAGGGCATCTACTATTAAAGACGCCGGCGATGATCCTGATGTGACTCATGGAGCCAGAATTTTTGTTGAGCTTTCTTTGGCTGGCTGCGATGGAGTGAATTTTTCGGCCGCTCAAGGTGTTGGGGTTGTTACTCGAACTGGTTTGTTGCTTGAGGTTGGAGAGCCTGCAATCAACCCTGTCCCTAGAAAAATGATGCGAGAGCACCTTGAATCTATTGCCAAGAAATACCACTACAAAGGCGGGTTCTTGGTTGCTGTTGGTGTTGAAAACGGTGACACAATGGCCTTGAAAACGATGAACCCTCGTCTAGGAATTGTGGGTGGGCTATCCATTCTTGGTACGACAGGTATCGTTAGGCCGTTTTCTTGTGCCGCTTATATTGCGTCCATTCATCAAGGTATTGATGTTGCCAGAGCAAATGGCCTTGTGCATATTGCGGCGACGACGGGGAATGCCAGTGAAACGGCTATTCAAACCCATTATGGACTGGCGGAGATGGCCCTGATTGAAATGGGGGATTTTGTTGGTGCGGTACTAAAACATGTGAAAAAAGTAGAAGACTTGCAACCGCAATTGAGCAAAATTAGCTTTTGTGGCGGTTTTGGCAAAATGACTAAGTTAGCGGCTGGTAATATGGATCTTAATAGCCGGGCATCAAGTATTGATTTAAATGCATTAGCCGAACTTGCGATGGCATTGGGGGCGGAAACGAGTTTGGCTGCGAAAGTCCGAACGGCGAACACCTCCACGGAAGCGTTGGCGTTTTGTTTGGCTTCTAATATTCCACTTGGGGATGCAATCTGTAAAAGAGCCGCTTCTTTTGCTCGTCGTTGGATCCCACTAAATATGGAAATTGAGGTGTTTGCTATCGACAGAAAAGGTAATTTTGTCGGTTATTATCGGTGTGAATCCCATTAAGAAAAGGCTTTACTCTCTTAAGAAAGTAAAGGAAATGAAGGTAAAAATGCTTTGTTGGTCATTTAAATAGAAATAGGGTGGTTCGTGCTGGCCGTGTTGTTATTTCAAGCGGCCGTTTAAAACATTTTTTGGGTGTTTACCAGCTAAAGTATTGCGGGAAAATTGGATGAAAATTTTACTATTAGGCGGTACGGCCGATGCGCGTTATACAGCCGATGCCTTGCATCTAGCCGGGTTGAACGTTATTTACAGTATAGCTGGATTGGTTCGAGTTCCAAAGGTGGATTGTTCTTTATTGGTGGGTGGATTCTCTAAAAGGGGAGGCTTATCTCACTACATAGAAAAGCATAATGTGCAAGCGGTTGTGGATATCACCCACCCTTATGCACAAAATATGAGCAATAAAGCGGTGTTGGTAGCCAAAGAACGCAATATACCGTACTGGCGTTTAAATCGTCCTAAGTGGGAAGCGATACCTGGGGATAATTGGACTGAGTATGCAAGTGATATTGAGCTATCAGATATTTTAAAAAGGCACCAAAGACCGCTGTTAAGTGCTGGTCAAATTGACTCCGAACGACTTTGGCATTGGGCTGAATTAGCGAATATAGAACGTATGTTTTGGCGTACAGCGGTAGCGCCAAAGTTTGATATTCCGGGGAACGTGACGTGGTTAAAAGCCATAGGACCCTTTAATTATCAGCAAGAATTGTCGTTAATTGAGCACTATAATATTGACGCTATTATTAGTAAAAATAGCGGGGGTGATTCAACCTACGCTAAATTAGCCGTTGCACGAGATAAAGGGTTGCCGGTGTATTTACATCGTCGTCCGGTTTTATTGCCTGCAGAGCGAGAATTTCATGATGTCGAAAGTTGTGTATGCGCTTGTATTGAGGCTTTTAGTGTCTCTAAAAAGCCCATAGTAGGAGCCAGCCAGCAATGAGTTTTTCTTATGAAATGAACCCTCAAACTATTGAAAAAGAAAGCTTTCGTCAAATTAGAGAATTGACAAAATTATCGGATTTTTCCCTTGATGAACAGCAAGTGGTCCTGCGTATTGTGCACAGTATGGGATTGCCAGAAGTGGTTGATGCGGTGCGTTTTAGTCAACAGGCCTGTCAATCTGGACGCGCCGCATTAGCAAAGAATTGCCCTATTCTATGCGATGTTGAAATGGTCAAACAAGGCATCACTAAGCGTATGATTCAGCGTGAACCATTATGTTTTCTCAATGATACAAGAACGCCTGCACTGGCGAAGCGAAGAGGAGAAACGCGCTCAATGGCGGCTTTGACTCTCTGGCAAGCGTCTTTAGAAGGCAGTGTCGTGGTTATTGGTAATGCGCCAACCGCGTTATTTCGATTATTAGAAATGATTCAACAAGGCTCGGCGAAACCAGCGTTAGTAATTGGGATGCCTGTTGGCTTTGTGGGAGCGGCTGAGTCGAAAGAGGCGCTATGGGAACGGCATCAAGACCTAGGCATTGAGTGTATTTCCTTGCTAGGACGCTGGGGCGGCAGTGCCGTTACGTCGGCCACTTGCAACGCCTTATTGCGTTGTAATATTGGGGAATACTATTAATGGTTTCAATCATGACAGAGAGAGGGTTAGCCTGCCATAATCTAAAAATTCACATTCTTGGTTTAGGTGTGCATCAAGAAGCGCTACTGGACCCTAAAGCGCAAATGGCTCTATTAGAGGCGGATTGTGTATTAGGTTCGGAACGACAGCTGGAAACTGTGGCTCGATTTACGGCGGACGCCCAAGTTACTTTATTGCCAAGCTTAAAAAACCTTCTACAGGTCATCTCTGATTTAGTTAAGGAGGGGGTGCAAAGCTTAGTTATATTGGCATCAGGTGACCCTCTTTATTTTGGTATTGGGCGTTGGTTTCGTCAGCGTTTCAACCTATCTCAACTGCACTTTTACCCCGCTATATCCAGTATACAAGTGGCTTGTCATGTTTTAGGTTTATCATTGCAAGATACGACGGTAATCAGCTTGCATGGGCGACCGTTACTCAATATAAGGCGCTATTTACAACCGAATCGAACCCTAGTGATATTAACGGATGCGCTAAGTAATCCTTTTGCTATTGCTCAAGAATGCCATGGTGCAGGTTTGGATCAGTCGTTAATAACGGTGTGTGAAAACCTCGGTTACGATTCTCAAAGAATACGATCTTTTTCGATCAATGAACTCGTTGATTGGCCCTTAAAAGAATCAATACCAGCCGCTCAAAAGCCAGAAAATCTGGATTTTTCTCCCCTAAATGTTGTTGTCTTAGAAACGTCGTCTCAGCAGAGCTTTTTCCCCTCTTCAATTGGTATCGAAGACGATCAATTTATTACCGATAAAGTGCAAGGTAAAGGCATGATTACGAAACGCGACGTGCGGGTGGCGATTCTGTCGTATTTGCAAGTTGACGTAAATGATACGGTTTGGGATATCGGTGCTGGTTGCGGTGGTGTTGCTGTTGAAATTAGTTATTGGAATACCACGGCGTGTCTTTATGCTATTGAACATCACACAGAACGGTTAGCTTGTTTACAGTCAAATAAAGAGCGTTTTGGTGTATCGAATATGACCATTGTTCCTGCAAGAGCACCCGATGGCTTAGTGGCGTTGCCGGATCCAAATAAAGTCTTTATTGGCGGCAGTGATGGGGTTCTAAGTGAGGTTCTTACTATTTCATGGAGACGATTACCGACCAATGGAATATTGGTTGCTACGGCTGTTACGGAAAACTCGAAACGCATTTTATTGGACTTTGCTCAAAGAATACGTTCTTATCAAGCGAGCGAAAGTGAATGGCAAGGTGACGCGCTCTCTGTACAGTTGTCTATAGCCAAAGAAGAAACGCTTGCTAATCATTGTGTTTACCGACCTTCGCTTCCTGTAACCCTTTTTAAATTTAGTAAACGATAAGGAATTTTTGTGCCAGAGTTGTGTTTATCTGAGTTAAGTCAAGCTGATATAGCTTCTTTACAAGCCAGTTTAGGTATCGACCAAATAGAAAAGACTAAATTGGATTGGCCGCTATCAGATTCAATTGGGAATGTTGATAAAAAGCAGACCCCCAAGGGCCGTTTTATTGGTGTTGGAGTCGGTCCTGGTGACCCTGAACTTATTACCTTAAAAGCGTTAAAATATATTCAATCGACCATGGTTGTGAGTTATTTGACTAATTCGGAAGGGGCTTCTCAGGCAAAAGAGATTGCGACAGAAGCTTTTGAATCCGTAAAACATGACCAAGAACATATTGGTATTATAATGCCTATGTCGATGGATCGGGACGCGGCCAATCTTGCTTATGATGCCGGTGCCTTCGCAATTCGAAAAGTGCTTGATAAAGGCCAAGATGTGGTGTTTTTATGTGAAGGCGATCCTTTGTTTTATGGCTCCTTTGCTTATTTAATGGAACGTCTAGAAGCCATTTATGAATGTGAAGTAGTGCCAGGCGTGTCTTCTATTCATGCCGCCGCATCCGCATTAAAGCGCCCTCTTACCATGCTAAAAGAGTCTTTTTCTGTTGTGAGTGGTCGACATTCTGACGAGCAAATTCAACAAGCGTTAAAGCAACATGATTCCGTGGTTATTATGAAAGCAGGTCGTGAGCGATCACGTATCTTATCGTTATTGCACGCAACAGGTCGTATTAAAGAGGCCCAATACCTTGAATACATTGGTCGTGAAAATGAATTAGTTTGCAAAGACGTTAGTATGCTAGCCGATGACGCCGGTCCATATTTTTCTTTGTTTGTAGTGACTAAAACGATGCAGAAAAGAATTGAGGAAGCCGTGTAAAATTCAATGCTCAGTCGAATGATTGAGATGGAATAACGACGCTTATTCACTAGGCTAAGTAGACGGGTATGATTCGAATTATTGCTCTAACAGAGCCGGGTTTAATGCTTGCAAATAAACTCGTTGATGAAAAGCTTGTTGATGGTTACGTATGGTTTAAACCTCAGCCTTTTAAACAACAAGTACAAGACGCATTTTTAAAAGGTGATAAACTCATCTTCATCTGTGCTACTGGCATTGTTGTTCGTACACTGGCGGCTGTTTTACAGAATAAATTTCAAGACCCACCGGTATTGGTAATGGACGAACAAGGACAGTTTGTTATTCCATTACTATCTGGTCATGAGGGAGGCGCTAATAATTGGGCGAAAGAACTCAGCGGTAAACTCTCCGCCTACTGCGTGATTACGACAGCAAAATCTTATGTTCAGCCCGTTTATACGATTGGTATGGGGTGCGAGCGTAATTGCCCATTAGAGCATTTAGAAACCTTGCTTTTAGACTGTTTATCCAAGGCTAATTTAACGATCGATCAAATTGACAGTATCCACAGCATTTCGATTAAAGCGGACGAGGTGAATTTAATTCGCTTGTCTGAAAAATTTCAAAAAACCTTTATAACCTGGGATACTTTTTCTTTAAGAGAGGTAGAGCATTTGCTTAGTAGTCGCTCTGATTATGTCTTTAGTGTGGTCGGGGTTTATGGCGTGGCGGAATCGGCGGCGTTATATGGTGCTCAGCAGAGGCTGGGTACAACACCAGAATTAATAGTAAAAAAACAGAAAAACTCAAAAGCAACTTGTGCCATTGCACGGAGTTTTTCTGCTACTCGATAGCTTAAAGCATACACTCCTAGACTATTCATAAGTCAATAATTGAGTTCAGCCGCAGGCAGAATAAAAGGTTTAACAAAGAAATGGGTTAAACAGCCGAGTGCATAGGTTATGACTAAGCCAAAATCTAATGTTAAGAGGATTGGCCTAGTTATATTGGTAACCTTTATTCCTCTAAGAGCATGGATTATAGCCGTTTATAAGGCTCACTCAGGTGTTAAGCCTCTTAAGCGTTCTGTGCGTCGACGAAGCAACTCTACGACGGTTAACAGCAAAATAGATAGCGCAACTAAAATGGTAGCTACGGCTAAAATAGTTGGACTGATTTGTTCCCTTAAACCTATGAACATTTGCCATGGCAGCGTTTTTTGAGCTGAAGAACCAACAAATAGCACGACCACTACTTCATCAAAAGAGGTGATAAATGCGAATAAACCGCCAGAAATTACGCCCGGCAGAATCAAGGGCATTTGTACCTTCCAAAAAGTTACAACTGGATTTGCACCTAGGCTAGCTGCCGCTCTTGTTAAGGAGTGGTCAAAACCAACTAATGTTGCCGTCACTGTAATAATGACAAATGGAATTCCTAAGACGGCGTGCGCCAACACAACCCCCCAGTATGTTCCTTGTAAACCGATACGGCTAAAAAAGAAGTACATTCCAGCGGCTGAAATTACCAGAGGCACAATCATTGGTGAGATGAGAATTGCCATTATTAAGCGCTTAAATGGAACATGTGGTTGACTTAGCCCAATGGCCGCTAGCGTCCCCAAACCGACGGATAAGAGTGTTGCCATGGGCGCAATACGAACCGAATTCCATATTGCATTTGTCCAATCACTGTTGGTAAAAAAGTCTTCATAGTGCTTGAGTGAATACCCCGAAGGCTCAAACGCCAACATTTCCTTGGTAAAGGTAAAAAAATCTTGAGCGTTGAACGATAACGGGATAATGACCATGATAGGGGCTACCAAAAAAAATAGTATGAACCCACAAATCACACGAAAGCCATAGTACCAAAGTCGTTCCCTTGTAGAGGCGTAGGACGGTAGTGTTTTCATAATGATTATCCTAATTTTAAGTTATCAATGCCGACGTATTTGTCATAAAGCCAGTATAGAACCATCACAACAATCAATAAAATTGCACCCAATGCAGAAGCCAATCCCCAGTTAAGGGAGCTTGAAATATGGTAAGCAATTCGATTGGAAATCATAATGCCTGAGGTGCCACCAACAATTGCCGGTGTAATGTAGTAACCAATCGCCATGATGAATACTAGAATAGACCCAGCACCGATTCCTGGTACAGACTGCGGAAAGTATACTCGCCAGAATGCTGTCCAGTTTGTCGCACCAAGGGATTTTGCTGCACGAACATAACTCGGGGGAATGGTTCTCATTACTGAATACATAGGCAGTATCATGAAGGGTAACAAGATATGCGTCATAGCAATGATAGTACCCACCTGATTATTTATCATTACTAATCGGTTTGCTTCATCAATGAAATTCATCCAAATTAATAAATCGTTAATGACGCCCTGTTGCTGTAATAAAACCTTCCATGCTGATGTGCGTACTAATAATGATGTCCAAAACGGCAATAAGACTAATATTAAAATTAAGTTGGCTTTGCGCATGGATAAGTTGCACAGCAAATATGCCAAAGGATAAGCCAGTAAGATACAAGAGATCATAATGACCATAGACATCACTAACGTTCGAACAAAAAGTAGCTTATAAATTTGTACATTTTCTGGTTTTGCTTCAGCACCATCGATGGTTTTTTTCATGTCTAATGCATTGAGGAAATAACCATCTGTTATGGCAGGGGAAAAGCGTTTTATAGCCCCCCATACTTCATTTGAAGTCCAGTCCTTGTCTGCCGATTGGAATTGTTCAATCATATTTATGGATTCGAAACCTTTGGCGGCGGCCACTGTTTGTGACCACCAAGAGAAGTCGGCTCTAAGGTTTTCATTCCCAGCCTTTATTAAATCTAAATACAGTGCGTAATAAAGTACATCTTCTGGTTTTTCTTTTGAAACATCTTTTTCATCATGAATAAGCAGCTGTTTCCAATCTGTCCAAATAGAGGCTGTCAATGGCAGCTTTTTAGTGAAGTCAGAGGTTTGGCTTAATGCAACCCAGAACTCAGATTGTTTCCATTGAAGGTTTAAGTTAATAAATTGATCCGTAATTTCATCCGTATCGAAACGACCTACGCGGCGGCCAGTTTTGCGAAATAGTGAGGATATTCCTGTTTGTTGGTAATTTAAGCGGGAACCTAACCGAGTATGAATCTTATACTCGGCGGCAAAAAACAGATCAAAATATAAGGCGTCAAAAGTTTCCTCTCCAGGTATTTTTCCTGCGCTTTCTTGCCAATCCGTTAAGGTAGTAACCGTTCTAGGAAGTGTCTCCATGACAATACGATTATCAACAGAACGATAGAGCATATCAGCAATGGGGGCAATAAATGTTAATGCAACGAATAGTAATAAAGGTGAAACCAGCATTAGCGCTCTTAATTTCTGCCGGCGTAGTGCGCGTTGCAAGCTTTGCTCTAGAGGCTGGCCATCTGCGGAAAGAGGCGTTGTTGAAGATTCAGATTTAGTCATATTCTATAATCGCTTCTTCTTGGGTTAAGACATGGGCACGCAAGCGTGCCCAATTAAGGAATGGTTTAGTTTCTTACTAACCATGCTTGAAATTTTGCATCGATATCATCGCGATAATCAGCCCAAAATTCATAGTTATAGAGGAAGGTATTTTTAGCGTTATTAGGGTCTGTTGGCATATGAGGTGCCATATCAATACCTAGTTCTGCATGTTTGCCAACCAATGGTGCCGAGCTTTGGCGAGCAGGACCATAGGAGATGTATTTCGCTTGATCTGCTAATCGTTGAGTGTCCGTTGCAAAGTACAAAAAGTCTTTAACACGTTCTAATCGGTCTTCTGGAAGGCCTGCGGGAATAATCCAACCATCAAGATCAAACACTTGTGCATCCCAAAGCATTGAGACAGGCTGACCTTGTTCCTCTATAACAGAAAATAGGCGCCCGTTGTATGTGGACCCCATCACTACTTCACCATCCGCCAGCAGTTGTGGTGTATCCGCCCCAGCAGACCACCAAATCACATCGTCTTTAATTGTATTTAGTTTTGCTAATGCTCGCTCTTGGCCTTCGGTTGTTTCCAATACAGAATAGATGTCTTCCTTTTTAACACCATCACACATTAGAGCCCATTCCATATTATTAATGGGGCGTTTTTCTAATGCTCTTTTACCTGGGTACGTTTTTGTATCAAAGATGGCGCAAATATCTGTTGGTGGAGTACGGCCTACTAAATCGGTACGGTAGCCCACGGTAGTTGAATAAACGATTTGCGGTACAAAACACTCTGAAACAATAAGGTCGCCAAAATCATCAGATGCTTCAGTATTATCAGGTGCTTTTGCTAAGATATCATCATGATCAAGTTCCATTGCGAGCCCTTCATCACATAAACGTAAGGCATCTGATGCCACAACATCAACTAGATCCCAAGTTACGTTTCCGGCTTCATTCATGGCTCGCAATTTTGCGACGGCTTCAGCGGAACTTTCATCATTAATAATATTTATATCAGGATGAGCTACCATGTAAGGGTCATGATACGCTTTTTGTTGTGATGCCGAATACGCACCACCCCAGGACACAATAGTTAAGTCTTTGGCGATAGCGGCTGTTGCCGTAAACATCATTACCGTACTTACCACCATTAGAGATTTTGACATTTCCATAGTTCCTCTCTTCTGTTATCCCCATCTTTTAATGACAGCCGCTTCAATTGGGGAGTATGAAAGCGGATTTCTTTTATGACTTTTTAATAGATATGACGGTTATGTCAGTCGGCATTGAGTGCTCGGCAGTCTCTGGCTGCCCAGCCTATTTTAATGTTTTGACCGACATGAACTCTTTGGCTTTCAGGTGAGTTTGGGATTTTTGCGATAAACTGTTTGTCACCATGAACGTCCATCCGACAACGGATATGATCACCAAGATAAATAAGCTCAAGCACTTTAGCGTTGGTTACGTTTTCCGTCGCTTGGTCACCGATACGTATGCGCTCAGGGCGAATGGACAGCATTGTTCTAGAGCCAGCCTGACCGCAATTTACGGCTAAGGCGCTGCTTTTTTCTCCGCTATCTAGGGTGATAACACTGCTTTCGCCGTCAAATTTATCTACATGCCCCATTAACCGGTTATTTTCTCCAATAAACTGGGCCACAAACGAGTTGTGTGGTCGTTCATAGAGTTCCTCTGGCGTGGCGAGCTGTTGGATACGACCATCATCAAATACCGCAACGCGATCAGACATGGTAAGGGCCTCGGATTGATCGTGGGTGACGTAAACAATGGTGATACCTAACTGTTCATGTAGGTGTTTTATTTCAAACTGCATGTGCTCTCTTAATTGTTTATCTAGAGCGCCCAAAGGCTCATCCATCAATACTAACTCAGGGTTGAAAACCAGAGCTCTTGCCAGGGCTATTCGTTGCTGCTGACCACCTGAAAGCTGAGCAGGGCGGCGATTTGCAAAATCTCCCATTTGCACCATTTCCAGTGCTCGCTTTACTTTCTCTTCTCGTTCAGATTTACCTATTTTTCGAACTGATAGTGGGAAGGCAAGATTTTCACCAACCGTCATATGAGGAAACAATGCATAGTTCTGAAATACCATGCCAATGCCTCGCTTGTAAGGAGGGATATTGTTAATGGGTTGTGTATCTAAAAGAATGTCTCCATGGGTTGCTGTTTCAAATCCCGCTAACATCATTAAGCAGGTTGTTTTTCCTGAGCCAGAAGGCCCCAACATAGTAAGAAACTCACCTTTAGCTATTTCTAAATTAAGATCTTTAACGACAAGATTTCGGCCATCGTAACTTTTCTGAACACGGTCAAATACAACAAACCGATCATCATTTGAACCTGTCACTGATTCTCTCCTGATTATCTAGTTGCTATTTTTAAATAAGAATGTCTTTGTAATACTCCTTTTACACTAACCTTATGAAAAATTGATTTCAAGTCTACGAGTTAACCTTATAGGGCGGGTAGATGCTGTAAATAAATATTAAGTATCAAGTAATTATAGTTAATAAAGCGTTATTTAGATCATTTTAAGAAATATCAATTCCTATGAAACAGTGCATTATTAAAGGGATCGAGACTGATTTTATCGGTAATAAAGAATAATCTGAAATCAGTTTTAAATGGTTTTTTTTTAGGCGCTCTAGGTCCCGATAAAAAATTTATGTTGATGAAAAATTTAGGGGAAAAGCATTTTTTTAGTCAAATCAGGCATGAAATAAGCCGAAAAACATAAAAAAATGAAAATTAGAAGGACATGAACAGCGTTTTGTTTTGTTGGTTTGAAAAGATAAGTAGAAACGGTGTATGTGAGTGATAAATTTATTTATTAATTTATGACATAAAACTATATAAATTGTATTATTTTTTTTGACCTTTATATTTTCATGGTTGGTATTTTTATAATGAATCACATTTGTTATTTTTAATATTATTAAAATTACGTAATTGTAAAAGATTAAAAATTAAATCTAAAATTTTTAAATTAAGATGATAATTGAGCGGAAGCTAGAACGCCTTATAAAGAGCCCATCAGAGGCTGTGTACACTACCCAAATTAATATAAAAAAAACAGAAAAACTCAAAAGCAATTTGTGTCATTACAAGGAGTTTTTCTGCTACTCGATAAGGTAAAATAAGAGGGTTTACATCGAGAGAAAACGTATTTTTCTTTCAAAGAAGTGTCTTACTACTATTAATAGTGGATTCGTTTTAGTTGTAAGAAGCCCAATAGATTTTTGTTCGCGATAATGGCGCCAATAGCGATCAAACTTAATGCAATAATAATATTAAAAGACCAAGGGTTGAGTCCCGCCGTTGAAAGAATAAAAGAGGATAAAGCAGGAGTGCTAAAGCTCAAGGATGCCAGTAAAGATCGGTTACCGTACTTTAGCCCCATGTCCCATAGATAAAAGGCGCCACCTACAGGGCCCAATCCAAGTAATAAAACCCCAACCCATTGGTGCCAAGTTAACTCCCATTGACCCGTTTCAAATTGCAAATGAGCCGCAAATGCTAACATGGCAACACCGAGGGATAGCCAGCCGATATCGTCAACATGGCTTTTGGATTTTGATAAAAACCAAGAGTAGCTAGACCAAATTCCTGCACAAATAGCGGAGAGCAAATAGCCCCACAAAAACGCTTCTTCCATATTAATTTGGCTGTCTTTTAGCACGATACAAGCAATGCCAAGGAAGCCAAGTATTCCACCAACTAACGCACTGAGGCGAGAGGCACTGGTTGAGACGAAAAGCGTCAGCAATAACGGCCACGAATACACAATTAAGCTGACCTCAATGGCTGGAGCAAACTGCAGCGCCATGAAATAACAAAAATGAAAGCCAAAGAGTCCTATAATACCTATAAACCATTGTGGACCGGTTAACGAAGGACGCGTAAACAGAGGCTTATGCTGAATGAAACGTTTAAAAACCATGATAAAGGCCGAGATAAGAAAGCACATAAACAACAGCTGAAAAGCAGGTATAACAAGCGTTAATGTTCCTAATAAAGCTAATAGGCCCCACAGTAGTAGAGCCAGTACACCTAAGAATGTAGACACGATAAAATCCTCAATAATGAATGATGAAATTGTATCTATTAAAAATTGATAAAATAGGCTAAAAAGCCGATATTGAAATCTGTAAAGCCGATATTGTAAATTTATATGTTGGCAGAGCATCCCAGGCACTAAGCCCTGATTGATATAAGTCTTGATTGAGATTAATAAAAGGCCTGAATTTAAGGTGATAGTTCATTGCTTTTTGTTTAATTTATTTCATCAGGATGCGAAAGAATTGGAATCAAAACTGTGCACTATGCGTCTCTGTGTGTTAGCGGCATCGTTTTAAAGAGTAGGGTCATTTTTTTGTAAACTCTGGGGAAATCTATGGTTTATCGGGACATCTTATCTACGCTCAGTATAAAATCATCTGCTGAAATTTAAATTTTATACAAGTCGACATTAGTCAGTCATTAGCTAAGGTCATATCTTATAGAGAAAAATATGAACGATAATATTACTTTAATTATACGCAGTGTGTTTGCAAAGCTGTTCGCTTTTACCTTTTTTGGACTGGCTATTGCTATTGTTTTTTCATTAGTGAGTTCACTTGTTGTTGGCATTATGAATGGTCAGGATGTAATGGAGATTTTTCTTAAAAGCATCAATACAGGGATAATTGCGTTAGCTGTATTCGAGCTTGCTTTGGTGATTAATAAAGAGTATTCCAGTGAGGAGGACGATGAAGATGCTGTAGTAAGCTTGAGAAGAACCATTCCAAGGTTCATTGGAACGGTATGCATTGCTCTGTCTTTAGAGGGGCTGATTATGGTGATTAAATATAGTCAGTTAGATTTAGCCGGGAACTTATATTACCCTGTTGCGATCATTTCCAGTACGGCGTTATTGCTTTCTTCATTGGGTATCTTTCTGCATTTAACGAAAGAAAAATAGACTGAATCTAATCGTCCTGAAATTAACGTCGACAAGAAGCGTCATTCCTTTATTGGTATGACACATTTCTAGAGTCCGTAATTGGATTTTTAGACACGCTTTATGGTTTGCTAGCGCTTATGGCTTGTTAGGACTTATGATTTTTAGCATAGGTTTTTGGGGGTTGGCCAAAATGCAGGGTAAAGCGCCTACCGAATGTCGCTGTGTCCTTGTAGCCAGTTAATTCTGCAATGATAGAGAGCGGCGTATCAGTATGAACAAGCAGCGCTTGCGCTTTTTCCATTCGTTTTATGGTCAAATATTGCATAGGAGACATGCCTAGGTTGTTTTGAAAAACCGCCTTAAATTGGCTCAAACTCAAACAAGCTAGGTTAGCAAACTCCTTAATTGTCCATTTGTAAGAAAGATCTTGCTGTATTTCATGTAATACCTTTTCTATTCTATCGTCTTTTTGATGATTTAGGCTTTGTCTCTCTAATAGACGTTTAAATAAATCCAAACTTTGCTTTTCTATTTCGTCATTAATACGGTGCTGTAATTGGCTGTCTAAAAAGTAGAGGTACGCTTTTAACGGAGAAGAAATAGAAAACACACACACATTGTTTTCTATAAAATGCGGCGGCAATTGCTCTAAGTCGGCGACAATAAAGCGAGATTCCTCATCGGCTTTAAAGGAATGGAACTGCTCACTTTTAATGACGCAGCAATCCCCTAATCGAATTCGAAGGGTTTTATTTTGTATTGTGATTTCGATAAACCCTTGTAAGGGGAGGACTAGTTGATAATAAGAGTGCTTATGTTTGCGTAATATTTTTGAGTAAGAACGTATCGATAATAAATCTCGCATCGTCAGTGTAGAGTGTTTCCTAATTGGTTTATGAATACCCTTTTAATTCGTTTTGTTTCGTTGTAAATTTAATGCATTGAGAGATGAATCTCAATGTTTGTTATTATGGATAAGCAGGGAAGGAACATGGGTAAACACTCGTCAATTGTGAAAGCCACAATATTAAGTTCATTGATTGGACATGCGCTGGTAGGATGCAGCGTACTCGATACGCCAGAACCCTTTAACGAAATTGAGCTGAAGTCTATTCAAATATCTGAAGCATTTAAGTATGAATTACAAGTCACTCCTTGGGTGGCAAGAGAGTTTCGACAATATCAAGAGCAAGCGGGTAATAAAGCCTTTGCGACTTATTGGTTGAGTGGAGAATTGGTTGCAACCGGGTTCTCCGATGAAAAATTAACGAAAGAGTTGGCATTTTCTGAGGCCCTGAGGTTGTGTCATGTCTATGCTAAAGTGAATTCTGGTTGTACTATCGAGCATTTTGAGGCCAGTACTGAAAAAGCCATTGATGCCTCTCTCTATCCACCTGAAGTAATTGGATTTCCAGATGTTGCACACTATGACTATTACCAAAAACAAAAAGGGCACAAGGCTTTGGCTGGTAATAAAACGGGAATATTAGGTGGTGGGATGGCATCAACTGAGATCATGGCCCAAAAGAAAGCGATTAATCAATGCCGTCGTAACGCTCATTTTTCAGAGCCTCATTGTTACATCATAGAATCTAATTAATCTTTACCTTAAAGGGTAAGTGATCGCTTACTCTTTTTTAGACGTCATACTTCTTTTATTTACACTATTAAAAACCAAACGTTTTATTCAATTAAAAATCCCCTCTAGAGACGCTTTCATCAAGCTTAAGCGTGTATACTTTGTGCCCACATTATTTTTATCTAATGGTTCTATTATTTTGAGCGAATTACGTTTATTTTTTTCTTATGCATTACAGCATAAATACTCTTATCTATTGGGTGTTATATGTCTATTTATTACGAACCTTTTAGCCGTCACCATCCCCGTTTATCTAGGGGAAAGTATTGATCTACTTGGAGGGAGTGATGATCAGGATTACCACGCTCTTATCGAAAAGATTTATTGGGTTATTGGGTTTGCTTTTTGTGTGATGATTAGCCGAACGGCGTCTCGAATGCTATTTTTCAATCCAGGTCGGCTGGTGGAAAAAGAGTTTAAAAATGACGCGTTTAAAAAATTGACTCAATCGCAACAGGGGTTTTATGAAACGCACCCTGTTGGAGGATTAATCTCCATAGTAAATAATGACATTAATGGCATCAGAGCCATGGCTGGTGTTGGTATGATGAATGTATTTAACATATTCTTCACACTTTCTATGACACCAATAAAAATGTGGCAGATTTCCCCGAGTTTAATGTTGTATTGCTTGGTGCCTGTCATTGTCTCTTTCTTAATTGTAAATCACGCTATTGCTACCATGAGAAAACTGTTATCTCAACGAATGCGTTATTTACAAAACCTATCTACTCAAACCGTTACCTTTTTAAATGGTGTCGAGGTGATTAAAGGCAATGATATTAAGACTTGGGCACTGGATAAATTTAATCATAGTAACGATGAGATATTAGCTGTTTCGTTAAAGCAACTGCGCATTCGTACTTTCATTATGCCCATTCTAGAGTTCACGGAATCGGTATTAAAAATCATCATTTTGGGTGTTGGTGGTTGGTATTTAATGCAGTCAGAGTTGTCTCTAGGTGATATTACCGCTTTTCTTGCTTATGCCAGCTTACTGGCTATGCCCTTTATGTCTTTAGGACGATTAATCTCAACTGTTCAGATGGGGATGGTGAGTTTAAAGAGCATGGGAAGAATTTTGCATCAACCCGTTTCAGACGAGAACACACTTTCACCTACTGATAAAGCCACTTTTAGTCAAAGTGCATTGTTTTCCAAAGGTCTAGAAGTCAGGAATCTGCATTTTACCTATCCCAAATTAAAAGATGAAAACGGTGAACACGTTATTAAGTCGGGTGAAGATAGAAAACAAGAATTCGCCTTGAAAAATATTTCTTTTACTATTAAACCCGGCGAAAGAGTGGCTATTTTAGGTCGCGTGGGCAGCGGTAAAACCACCTTAGTGAATTGTCTGAATCGTTTTTATGATATACCAGAAAACAGTGTTTTTATTGATGGTTACGATGTGACTAAATTGTCTCGTAAAGAAGTACGTGCAGCCGTTAGAACCATTACGCAAGAGCCGTTTCTTTTTTCCGATACGTTAGAAAACAATATTCAATTTGGTTCAGAGAACGCGCCGTCACGTTTAACCATGGAAATGGCTCTAGAGCAAAGCGCCATGACGAAAGACGTTAAGACTTTTCCTGATGGCGTTCAAACCTTAGTGGGTGAAAAAGGTATCTTATTGTCTGGTGGGCAAAAGCAAAGAATCAGTTTGGCTCGGGGAATGTTTACTCCCGCCAATCTATTAATGCTCGATAATGTACTTTCTGCGGTTGATAATGAGACAGAACGCTTTTTATTGAATCAAATTTTTAACAACGCACAAGCAAAAAGCGGCTTAATTGTGTCTCACCGACAGGCTGTTTTAGAGCGTGTTGATAAAATACTTTTACTTGAGGACGGCGAAATTACCGCTACAGGCAGTCATAGTGAGTTATTAAAAACCTCTAACTTATATCGTGAAACGTGGCAGTTTCTTCAAACGGGTACGGCAGAAGGGGAAAGTAATGCCTAAATTTAACAAGGCCAAAAAACGGTCTTTAAGTGCGTATTGGACGCAGTTTTCTCCTTTCATTCTTCCCTATAAAAGGCTGTATCTTTTAGGCTTTCTCCCCATACCCTTATCCGTTTTTTGCAGTGTTGCTTTTCCTTGGCTAATTATTCAAATTGTGGATCAGCAATTAGTCAATCAACAATGGGAAGGAATGTGGTTTTGGCTGATTCTGATCTCTCTTGTGCTGGTCATGAACTACATGGCTAGCTCAAGTTATTTGTATTTTGTGCAAAAAGCCGCCTTATTTTCGATGCGAGATATGCGGCTGGATATGTTTGCTCGGGTGTTGGATTTTCCTCGTAGTTATTTTGATAAAACCCCAATGGGGTCAGTGTTGACCCGATTAACAAGTGACTTAGAAGCCATTAATGAATCTCTGGCATCGGGCTTATTGTCCATGGTAAGAGACGTTTTAATCACCTTAGCATTGCTTATTTTCCTCACGACGATTAGCTGGCAACTCACTTTGGTAACCCTTATGATAGCGCCTCCCATTTATTGGGTTACGACGTTATTAAGACGCTTGCTGCATGAATCACAACTATCTTCTCGGCGGGTATTGTCTCAAAGCACTGGGTATTTACAAGAAAGTTTGCAAGGTATTAAAACGGTACAGCTTTATAACGCAGAGGTCGAAACGCAGAAACGTTTTAGCCTTTTTACTATGGCATTTTATCGCTACCAGTCTCGCTCAAACCTAATCGACGCAGGCTTGTTTGCCATTATCGAAGGCATCACCACTATTAGTATGGGGTTGATTATTTGGTATGGTGCCCATGAAATTTTGGCGGCGGCTTTATCTGTCGGTGTGTTAATTGGCTTCATTCAAACATTGGATAAAATTTTTGTCCCAGTGAGAGATTTTACGTCTCAAATTGCGTCTATTCAGAGGGCGCTAGCGGCGTTACAGAATATTCAAACCTTATACGATCAACCATTAGAAACAGATAATAAAGAAGAGTCTTTAACGCAAGAAGAAATGACAAAAATGGCATCTCAGCTGACGTCATTTACGTCTTTATCTTTCGATGATGTTTATTTCCGATATACGCCCACAGGTGCCTATGTTTTAAAAGGCGTGACATTTGATTTAAATAAAGGTGATAAAATCGCTTTAGTCGGTAGCACCGGATCTGGCAAATCAACGATTCTACGCTTGCTCACCAAAACCTACCGAGAGTATCAGGGTAGTATCAAATTGAATGGAATTGAACTTCGGGATATACCTAAAAAATTGGTCAATAATTTCTTCTCTCTGATGCAGCAAGAGGTTTATTTATTTAATGAAAGCATCGCTTTTAATATAGGGCTACAGCGTAAAGGAATCAGTGATCAGGACATTAGAGACGCGGCTAACTATGTATATGCAAATGAATTTATTGAAAAATTACCCAATGGTTATCAATTTGTTTTATCGGCTAATGGCGGTAACTTGTCTGCAGGCCAATCTCAGTTAGTCGCGTTTGCACGAGCCATGGCGAGTGGCAGTGATCTTGTTTTATTGGATGAGGCAACCAGTTCAGTAGATTCAGTCACTGAGAATATGATACAGCGAGCGATAGATCATGTTTTTGCGGAAAAAACAGTGATTGCGATTGCTCATCGACTCAGCACTATTCAGCATTCTGATCAAATTATCGTGCTTGATCAAGGTAACATTATTGAAAAAGGCACGCATGAATCTTTGATTAAACAAGGCGGTTTTTACGCTAAGTTAGTAGAAAATACAGACGGAGAATAATTCATTTGCTTCGTTAGGATAATGGCTTTTCTGTATGAGAATCGCTCTCCTATTTCCTCTTAGGAGAGCGATTTAGCCATAGTGATAATTAAGCTAGATCAAATCGATCCAGTTCCATTACCTTTGTCCACGCTTTGATGAAATCATTCACAAAACGTTCTTGTGAATCTGCGCAAGCGTAGACTTCAGCAATAGCGCGTAGTTGCGAGTTCGAGCCAAACACCAAATCAGCACGGGTTGCTGTCCATTTGATTTTTCCAGTCGTTCTGTCACGGCCTTGAAATTCATCTTCTTCTTTTGACGTGGCAAACCATTGGGTGCTCATGTCCAACAAATTGACAAAAAAGTCATTTGTTAGCCTTTCTGGCTGCTCGGTAAATACACCATGAGCCGATTGTGCCGTGTTGGCGTTTAATACACGCAAACCACCGAGAAGGACGGTCATCTCTGGCGCTGATAAGGTTAATAATTGCGCCTTATCTATTAGCATCTCTTCGGTGGATACTGTGTAGTGACCGCTCAGAAAGTTACGGAATCCATCTGCAACCGGTTCAAGTACTGAAAATGACTCTATGTCTGTTTGTTCCTGAGAGGCATCGGTACGACCTGGAGTGAAGGGAGCGGTCACTTTCTGACCTGCTGCTTGAGCGGCTGTTTCTACTCCCACAGAACCGGCTAACACAATCAAATCAGAAAACGATATTTTTCTATCGGATTGACCGTTAAACTCAGTTTGAATGCTTGCTAAGGTTTCCAAGATAATAGCTAATTGATCAGGTTGATTAACTTGCCAATCCTTTTGCGGTGCTAAACGAATACGAGCGCCATTAGCGCCACCACGCATGTCTGATCCTCGGTAGGTTGAAGCAGATGCCCAAGCGGTCGAAACTAACTGAGCGACAGATAACCCTGATGCGGCTAATTTGACTTTAAGGTCAGCTATGTCTTGCTCCGTTACCAAAGGGCGACTTTGCTTAGGAACTGGATCCTGCCAAATGAGTTCTTCTTGTGGAACCAAAGGTCCCAAGTAACGAGAAACAGGCCCCATGTCACGGTGTGTTAGCTTGTACCATGCACGTGCAAACGCATTTTCTAATTGATCCGGATTTTCGTGGAAACGTTTAGAAATTGGCCCGTAAATTGGGTCATCACGTAATGCCAAATCAGAGGTAAACATCATTGGAGCATGGCGTTTGTTGGCATCATGTGCGTCTGGCACACTATTAGAACCGGCACGGCCTTTTGGTGACCATTGCCAAGCTGCTGCTGGGCTTTTGGTTAACTCCCACTCATAGTCGAACAAGTTGTCAAAGAAACCGTTGTCCCATCTCGTTGGGTTTTTCGTCCAAGCGCCTTCTAAGCCACTAGAAATGGTATCTACACCGTTGCCTGTTCCCTGAGAATTACTCCAACCAAATCCTTGTTCAGTAATGCTTGCTGCCTCTGGATCAGCACCCACTTGTGCGGCATCGCCTGCGCCATGCGCTTTACCAAAGGTATGACCACCCGCAATCAAAGCAACCGTTTCTTCATCGTCCATGGCCATACGACCAAACGTATCTCGAATATCTCGCGCTGACGCTAGGGTGTCTGGTTTGCCATCAGGACCTTCAGGGTTAACATAGATCAAGCCCATTTGAACGGCGGCTAGAGGATTCTCTAACTCTCTCTCACCCGTGTAACGTGTATCGTCTAGCCAGGTTTTTTCGGTTCCCCAGTAAATATCATCTTCTGGTTCCCAAACATCGGCGCGTCCACCGGCAAAACCAAAGGTTTTAAAGCCCATCGATTCTAAAGCGCAGTTGCCTGCTAAGATCATCAAGTCGGCCCAAGAAATCTTACGGCCGTATTTTTGTTTGATAGGCCAAAGTAAACGGCGTGCCTTGTCCAAATTAACGTTATCTGGCCAGCTATTTAATGGTGCAAACCGTTGTGTTCCCGACGTTGCACCACCGCGTCCATCTGCTGTGCGGTACGTCCCTGCACTGTGCCAAGCCATACGAATAAAAAATGGGCCGTAATGGCCGTAGTCGGCTGGCCACCAATCTTGAGAGTCTGTCATCAAGTGATATAAATCTTGACGAACCGCTTCAAGATCTAAGTTGTTAAAGGCTTCCACATAATTAAATTCTTCACCCATAGGGTTTGATTTAGCGGAATGCTGATGCAATAGTTTTAAATTTAATTGATTTGGCCACCAATCTTTATTGGAAGTACCTCGATCTGCAGATTGATTACTCCCAGTGGCTGTATGATTGAATGGACACTTGCTTTCGTTTGACATCACGTTTTCTCCTAGCCTAGTTCGCTTTGATTGTTTTTGGTTGGCGTTTGATTCGCTTTACCTTGCTAATAGTTATAGTCTTATTTTTTTGGTTAATACAATTAATTAAAACTAATGGCTTGATAGTGAAATAAATATTCAATGTCCTAACGATTCATTCAATGGTGTTAATGGCTTATTTGATGCGATTTTCGCCTTGATAGCTGTGACAAAAAACAATGACGCTCCTACAATGATGACTATAAATAGGAAAATACTTTATTGAAAAGGTCTTGATATGTCTGGTGAAAAGAATTTACAAAAATTGATATTATCTATGATTCCCGTGCTACTAGATAAAGAATATGTATTTGGTACATTAATCAGCCCTTCGATAGAGCGCTTGTCTCGATTAGCGCCAATGGGAACGTTTTTTGAAGAAGAAGGTTTGACCGTCATTATTGAAAAAAAGGTCGCTGATGAGTTTAACATAGCGTATCAAGGCGTATTTAAATGCATCACTTTAAGCGTTCATTCCAGCCTGAATGCCATCGGATTAACCGCCGCTGTTACGACAAAGTTAACTCAGCTTAATATCAGCGCAAATGTGGTCGCGGCTTATTACCATGATCATATCTTTGTTCCATTAAGGGACGCTGATAAGGCTCTAAAAGGCTTAACGGAACTTTCTTCACAGGGGCTAGATTCTTTATAAAAGCCTAAAAAATCGACTCGTCATAAGCTCAGTTGAATCGGGAAAGGAAAAAATGTTTCTTATATGTCGATTAAGTAAGATGCATTATTGTGTTTTTGACAGAATCCAGCCACTATTAAATCAATAGATACAAAGGTTTCATTTTCTTATTTGTTGATACAAATATATCTCATATGGCCATTTGTGTAATTTTAAACAATCAATAATAGGGATGAGGTGTATGTCTGATCGTATTCAAGAAGGTGGGTTACAGGTTTCTGAGTCATTGTGGGCTTTAGTAAATGAAGAAATAGCACCGCATACTGGTGTCGAAATAGCCCATTTCTGGTCTGAGTTTGAAGCCATCATTAACGATTTTTCTCCGAAAAACAAAGCCTTGCTTGAAACACGAGAGCAGCTACAAGCCAAAATTGATCAATGGCATCTTGATCGTAAAGGTGAGCCTCATGACGCCGAACGCTATAAGCGTTTTTTATTAGAAATAGGGTACTTAGTTGAAGAAGGGCCAGATTTCAAAATTACGACAGACAATGTTGATTCTGAAATTGCTCTACAAGCCGGACCCCAATTGGTTGTGCCGGTGAAAAATGCCCGGTTTGCCCTTAATGCAGCGAACGCTCGTTGGGGCAGTTTATACGATGCGTTGTACGGAACTGATGCGATTCCAGAAACGACAGGGTTGGAAAAAATGTCTTTTTATAACCCGGATCGAGGCGCAAAAGTAATCGAGTTTGCTCGTCAGCACTTAGATAATGCGGCGCCTTTAGCTGAAGGCTCACATAAAGAGGTCGTATCTTATAAAATTAAAAATGCCGCTTTAGTCGTGACATTAGCTTCAGGCGAAGAGGTTGGCTTAGCGGAACCAGAAAAGTGCTTAGGGTTTACAGGCGACGCCTTGGCACCCACTTCAATCTTATTGAAGAATAATGAGCTTCATATTGAGCTTCAAATTGATCATACGCATATGATTGGTCAAACCGATGCGGCTGGTGTGAAAGATTTGCTGGTTGAAGCCGCCGTAACCACTATTATGGACTGTGAAGATTCGGTTGCAGCGGTAGATTCGGAAGATAAAGTCGAAGTGTACCGTAATTGGTTGGGATTGATGCAAGGAACCTTATCTGAGTCTTTTGAGAAAGGTGATAAAACCGTCACACGTACATTAAATGCAGATCGAGTGTATAGCGCCCTAGATGGATCCACAATATCACTGCACGGTAGAAGTCTTTTATTTGTACGTAATGTTGGCCACTTAATGACGAACCCCGCTATTTTAGATAAAGAGGGCAATGACGTTCCTGAAGGAATCATGGATGGTATGATCACAGCGTTTGCGGCCATGCATGATTTAAAAGGACAGACTAAGCTCAAAAATAGCCGTGCTGGCAGCGTTAATATTGTAAAACCTAAGATGCATGGCCCTGAAGAAGTGGCTTTTACCGTCGCCTTATTTGATCGTATTGAGCAAGCGTTAGGCTTGGCTAAAAATACCTTAAAAGTCGGAATTATGGACGAAGAGAGGCGTACTACGGTTAACCTAAAAGAATGCATTCGCGCGGCATCTGAGCGTGTTGTTTTTATAAATACCGGCTTCTTAGACCGAACAGGAGATGAAATCCATACGTCCATGATGGCAGGTCCTTTTGTTGCTAAGTCTAAAATGAAGCAGCAAAAATGGATTCAAGCTTATGAAGATTGGAATGTTGATGTCGGCATTGAGTGCGGACTACCGGGTAAGTCGCAAATTGGTAAAGGTATGTGGGCAATGCCAGACGAAATGGCGGCCATGTTAGAGCAAAAAATTGGCCATCCGAAGTCGGGTGCAAATACCGCTTGGGTTCCATCCCCAAATGGCGCTGTCTTACACAGTACACATTACCATTTGGTCAATGTGCTAGAAAGACAAGCTGAGTTGGCCACTAGAGAACGAGCAAGTATTGATGATATCTTACATATTCCATTACTTAAAAAGGATGAACAATTAACGCCAGAAGAGGTTCAGTTTGAATTGGATAACAATGCACAGGGGATTTTGGGTTATGTGGTTCGTTGGATTGATCAAGGGGTTGGCTGTTCGAAGGTGCCTGATATTAATAATGTTGGCTTAATGGAAGACCGAGCCACTTTACGTATCTCATCACAGCACTTAGCTAATTGGTTAGAACATGGACTGTGTTCTGAAGAACAAGTCATGGCTTCTTTGAAACGAATGGCTGAGATTGTTGATAAGCAAAATGCGGCGGATAAGGAGTATGAAAAAATGTCGCCCAAATTTGATGGCATTGCTTTTAAAGCCGCGTGTGATTTAGTGTTTAAAGGCAAAGCACAACCTTCGGGTTACACAGAGCCTTTATTGCATGCATACCGGATAGAAAAAAAGCAAGGCTAATTCGCCGTTGGTAATCATAACGGGCTCATTTGAGCCCGTTTTTTATAGATTATCTCAAAAGCAAACTTTTTAAACGCATCCAATGGCGTGATTTTACGCGGTTCATTAATCGCTAAACGCTGATAGGAACGCTATATTGAAGTCATAACAACTATCAATTTCATTATTTTAATTGTTTTGGTTAATATTTCTCTTGTCGAAACGAGACCAATCACATACTCGTTAGCTATTTATAGAATCGTTACATCAAATACTGAATTGGAGAAAAAATTATGACAACGTCTTTAATCAACACTGAAATTAAGCCTTTTAACGCCTCCGCTTTTAAAGAAGGTAAATTCATTGAGCTATCTGAAGCCGACTTAAAGGGCAAGTGGGCCGTATTCTTCTTTTACCCTGCTGACTTTACGTTTGTTTGCCCAACTGAATTAGGTGATATTGCGGATCATTATGCCGAGTTCCAAAAGCGCGGTGTCGAAATCTATTCTGTATCAACGGATACCCATTTTACTCATAAAGCGTGGCATGATTCTTCAGATACTATTGGTAAAATTCAATACACCATGATTGGTGATCCTACGGGCGCAATTACACGTAACTTCCAAGTAATGCGCGAAGATCAAGGTTTAGCCGATCGTGGTACTTTTCTCGTGGATCCAGAAGGCGTTATTCAAGCAATGGAAATTACCGCGGAAGGCATTGGTCGTGATGCAGAAGATTTAATGCGTAAAGTTAAAGCCGCTCAATACGTGGCCGCTCACCCTGGAGAAGTGTGTCCAGCCAAATGGAAAGAAGGTGAAGAAACCTTGGCACCTTCTTTAGATCTAGTCGGAAAAATCTAAACCCTGAAACAAAAAAGAGCGAAATGAAGACCAGTATGGAGCGATTCTATACTGGTTTTTTTTGCTTTTAACACTTTGCCGAACTGGCTACTGCTTAATTGAAAAAAGGCTGTTTACTGGATGATCATAGGTTTTTTATATCTAAATCATTAAAACTATCAATTTTATTATTTAGATTGTTTTTATTAATATAACTGCATTGGTTAGGGTATTTATTAAACCTACTAGTTTAGTAAATAACAAACAAAACAGACGATGAGGAACAACAGATGTTAGATGCAAATATCAAAGCCCAGTTAAGTAATTACCTAGAGAAACTGGTTAATCCTATTGAGCTAAAAGTAAACGTAGATGCAACGGCAAAATCACAAGAGTTGCTAAGTCTTGCTGAGGATATCGCCTCTTTATCAGAAAAAATCGCTTTTACCCAAACTCATGATACTGGACTGAAAGTGCCCTCAATGAGTATTGGTGCGAAAGGTGAACTGGCAAGAGTTACTTTTGCCGGCATACCTATGGGGCACGAGTTTACTTCGCTCGTGTTAGCCTTGTTGCAATCAGGCGGCCATCCAGCTAAAGAAGAGCAGGCTATTTTAGAACAAATTAAAGCATTGGAGAGTGAATGTGTCTTTGAAACTTACATCTCTTTATCTTGCCAAAACTGTCCCGAAGTTGTGCAAGCATTGAATTTGATGTCGGTTCTTAATCCAAACATTCAGCATACTATGATTGATGGTGCACTCTTCCAAAAAGAAGTAGAGGAACGCAATATTTTAGCTGTGCCTGCTGTTTACTTAAATGGCGAACTACTTGGACAAGGGCGTATGAGCTTAGGAGACATTGTCAATAAAGTAGATGATGGTGCCAGTGAGAAACAAGCCGCCAGTCTGTCTGAAAAAGAAGCATTCGACGTTTTAGTTGTGGGTGGTGGTCCTGCTGGTGCGGCCGCGGCTATTTACTCTGCACGAAAAGGCATTCGTACGGGGGTTGTAGCAGAACGCTTTGGTGGACAAGTGAGCGATACCATGGGAATAGAGAATTTTATTTCTGTAAAAGCGACTGAAGGTCCTAAGTTAGTGGCGAATTTAGAGCAGCATGTATTGGATTATGATGTTGATCTTGTGAAAAATCAGCGAGCAAAAAAAGTGATTTCAGCAGACCAATCGGCAAGTGGATTAATTGAAGTCGAGCTGGAAAGTGGCGCAATTCTTAAAAGTCGCTCGATTATTGTCGCTACAGGGGCTCGTTGGAGAGAAATGAATGTGCCCGGAGAACAAGAATACCGTGGACGAGGTGTGGCGTACTGTCCTCACTGTGATGGACCTCTATTCAAAGGAAAAAGGGTATCTGTCATAGGAGGAGGAAATTCGGGTATTGAAGCGGCCATTGATTTAGCGGGCATCGTTGAGCATGTAACTGTGTTTGAATTTGCCGATACACTAAGAGCCGACGAGGTCTTGATTCGTAAAGCGAATTCACTCGATAACCTGACCATTATTAAAAATGCCATGACGACGGAAGTCCTTGGCAATGGCCGTAAGGTAACTGGCATGGTTTATCAGGACCGTTTAACCGGTGAAAACCACTCGATTGAATTAGCGGGTATTTTTGTTCAAATTGGTTTACTACCCAACACAGACTTTTTAAAAGGTGATATTGAATTAAGCCATCATGGTGAAATAGAAATTGATACACGAGGTGCAACCTCTATGGAGGGGGTATTTGCCGCAGGGGACGCCACAACAGTACCCTTTAAACAAATCATTATCGCTATGGGAGCTGGAGCGACAGCGTCTTTAGGGGCATTTGATTATTTAATTCGTACCTCTGTATCTAATAAAGCCGCAGAAGTGGCGTAAACAACAAGCTAAGGTAATAAATAGGCCAAGGTAATAAATAGTGAGTAATCAAAATTTATAGGTCTGAGAAGTCATTGTTTTTAATAAGAGACGGCGTGAAGAACTAGAATATTGATAAGCGAAGTATATCGCTTATCAATATTTTTTCATTATATTAGGTAATCTTAACCTTTGCTTATCCCTTCAAAAGACATGTTTACAGTGAAGTCGTCTGTACCAATTTGAGAACCATCAATGTTGAAATCAGCAAACTTAAGGTCTACGCTGCCTTCAAATCCTGCACGATAATCTCCCCAAGGTGTTTTACCTTCACCAATTAAGTTGGCATCGAATGTGATGGGCTTAGTCACACCGTGAAGAGTTAAATCACCAGTAACAGACAATTGGCCATCATCCAAACGTTTAATGTTAGAGCTTTTGAATGTTGCAGTAGGGTATTTACCTGAATCAAGAAAATCATCGCTCATGATGTGCTTATCACGTTTGGCATGATTAGAGTCGAAACTTGAAGTGTCAATTGATACTTCAATACTTGAGGCGTCAACATTGCTGCTATCGTATTCAAATGTGCCAGAGAAATGATTAAAGCGAGCTTTTACCCAACTAAAACCAAGGTGGGAAACTTTCACGTCAATTTGAGAATGCGCTCCCGCTTTAGAGTCATCGATTACGTAGCTTGCTGCGCTAGCGATCGCACTACCCGCTATCATTGTGGCTAATAACGTGCTTTTAAGTAATGTTTTCATTATTTCTCCTCGACACCTAACATGTTTTTTAATGTGGTGTCTTTATCTATTAAGTGATGTTTTAAAGCGGCTAAAGTATGTAACGCGACAAGCGCTATTAAACCTAAAGCCCCCCATTCGTGAATAATGCCAGCTAGAGTGGCTTGGTTTTCAAATAGCTCTGCGGGACCTGGAATGGTAAACCAATCGAAGATTTCAAGACCTTGTCCACCAGCAAATGAAATCAGCAACCCCGTTATTAAAATCACAAAAGTGATAAAATACAGGGATAAATGCGCCAATGTACTTGCTTTATTGATGAAATTTGAATTGCTTGCAGGTGGATTAGGAGAAACATTTAACAGTTTCCATACCACTCTGAAGAGCATCAGTAGAAGAACTGTGATTCCAATTGCTTCGTGTATCTTTGGAGCCAGTACGTAAAAAGAATCATAATAGGTCAACCCCATCATGTAGTCGCCCAGAAAATACAAACCGATAATAGGAAAGGCGATTAACCAATGGAGAAGTATGCTTCCCCAGCCAAATTGCTTTTTCGTATTTTTGTAATGTTTTATAAAAGTCATATTGTATTATTAATGTAGGTTATTTGGATGATATTACGATTGAATGTCATTCACAGTTTATGTGATTTTTTTTATATTGCATTAGTTAAACTTAAACTTGATTAATTAATTCAACTTTAAGAATTTATCTGACAACTTGTTGACAAATGATCTGATGAAGTGCACTGAAATGAGTCTTTTATTGACATTTTTTGGGGTTATGAATTAAAAGAGGTCAAAAAAACCGAGTGAATTGATTTAATGAATACACTCGGTTTTTTCTTGTTAAAGCGTTTAATTAATCGCCTAATACAATACCTTCACGACGTGGGTCGGCACCGCCTAATAACGTACCGTCTTGAACTAAAATACCTTGAATGCCAGAATTCAAATCACGCACATTTACTTTGAATCCCATGGTAGATAATGGCGCCTCAAAAGATTCAGCCGAAGTGCCTTTTTCTAAGTCATAAGTACCAAAACGATTCAACATATTCGGTAAGCTTATGGCGGATTGAACGTCCATATTCCATTCCATATGAGCGATCAAGGTTTTGGAGACATAACCTATTATACGAGAACCTCCAGGCGACCCAACAACTAAATAAGGGTTTCCATCCTTCATCACTATCGTTGGAGACATGGAAGAACGTGGTCGTTTACCGGGTTCTATACGGTTAGCAATGGGGTAACCATCTTGATAGCTTTTGAATGAGAAGTCGGTTAATTCATTGTTCAACAAAAAGCCGTTACTCATTACGTTTGAGCCAAAGCCATTTTCTATTGTTGTTGTAACTGAAACGGCATTACCATCGGCATCCACAATAGATATGTGACTGGTAGAAGGCAACTCAATCGAGATGTCATCCGCCATTGCGATCGGCTTAGCCCATTCAGGCTCACCTGCTGAAACGGACTCTAGCGCTTTGCCTGGTGTAATTAACTTAGCGCGCTCTTCTAAATAAGTTGGATCTAGAAGACCTGTAGGCATAGGAACAAAGTCTGTATCGGCCATATAGCGTCCACGATCCGCAAAGGCTAAGCGTGATGCATCACCAATAATTTGCCATGCTTCAGCGGAATCTGGTCCCATGCTGGCTAAGTCAAAATGACTTGTGATCCCCAAAATTTGCCCAACAGTAAGTGCTCCCGAACTCGGTGGCCCCATTCCGCAAATATCAAATTGCTTGTAAGGCAGGCAAGTAGGGGGCCTTTCTTTTACAGAATAAGTGGTAAAGTCTGCCTTGGATAACATGCCTGGGTTATCGCTAATACCACGAACTTTTTTTACGATATCGTCAGCAATATAGCCGGTATAAAAGGCGTTTGCCCCTTGTGTTGCTAACGTAGCCAGAGTTTCCGCATAGGCTCGATTTTTAAGAAGATAGCCTTCTTTTAATGCATTTCCTTCCGCATCAAAAAAATACGCTTGTGTATCAGGATAGCGGCTTAACCGACTTTTACTGCTTTCAATGGAGCTTGATAAACGGGCAGACACTGAAAAGCCATTTTTGGCCGTTTCCATCGCCGGTTGCAATAGGTGATGCCAAGACAAACGACCGTATTTTTCATGTAAATCTCCCATGAGTTTTACTGTTCCCGGCGTACCAACTGAGCGACCACCAACAACCGCATCATAAAACTTTAATGGATGGCCGTTTTCATCTTGAAACAATTCTGGCGTTGCTTCCATAGGTGCTGTTTCACGCCCATCAAAGGTGGTGACTTTTTTGGCTTTGGCATCGTAATAGACGACAAATGCACCGCCACCGAGTCCAGATGATTGCGGCTCAACCAAGCCTAACATCATTTGTACTGCAACCAAGGCATCGATTGCAGAGCCGCCAGCTTTAAGTACATCATAACCTGCTTGGGTTGCAAGTGGATTAGCGGCCGCAACCATAAATTTATTAGACTTAACAAGTTGCTTTTCGATAACGCCACTCGCGGCTTCAGGTGACACAGAATCCGCGGTCTGAGCGGCCGAGAATACGGCTGAAGATAAACTTAATATGAGGCTAGTGAAGCTGATACTGGCTACTAATTTCTTCAAAGGTAATGTCATTTTACGCTTCCTTTTTTCTTTTGTTTTTAACGTTCCACATTTGATAAAAACACAATTCAATTCGATTGAAAAGCAAGAAAGACAAGATAATTCCATTTCTGTATTACAGTAGGCTATACCGTTAATTTAATGCTGAATTTATTTCTTGAGCCCAAGCCATATTGGCCTGATTTTGGAACGTGTGCCAGTCTCCTTTTAACCAGCGTTGACGACCTCCTTCGGCATAAAATAGGTATAAAGTGTCATCAAAGAACTCCCAAACGGAACCATCTGTGTTGATTAAGCCTTCTCCAAGGCTAAGAGCGTTTGCACAATGACCATTGTATTGGGGAATAAATTTTTCAGGCGATGCGGAAAACTTATTAGCCGATGCTTGTGAAGCAAAATGCCATTCGGCTCCTTCCCATTCTACGGTATACCGTGCCGTTCCTTTTGTTATAGGAGGGTGTCCACCGTCAACAGTTTCATAATAGGCCGTTGTATCATGTCCACCAATAGCCGTATTTGACCACAATCCCGTACTTACAGGTTGTTTGGCAAACGCTTGATTGATTAGTAGAGCGCTAATCAGTACTGTTATGAGTGAAGGGAATAATTTCATGGTATGGCCTGTATTCTATTCTAATGTTTATAGGAATAATCTGCCTCAGCCTTTTGCTATAGAAGCCAAATTAGGGCGTACTACTTCTGTAATCGATCATGTTTCGTAGTGGTCGGGATGAAGGAAAGGTGCCATAGCGAGAATGACGGTTTCAGTATAAGTGCTGGTGCGTGTGGCGTGGTTATTGGTTAATAGGCCAATCGCTCCGCCTTGTTGTTTAATGTTTTGTGTATTAAAACGTGCATCCATTACATGGCCTAACTCCTTTCCATTGGAAAGGTCATGGTAAATACTCAGTGGTAGAGGCAGTCTGGCACTGCAACTGATACTGCGATGTCTGTTGTTTAAAATAGCCACGTAAGCAAATGTCGCGGGTCCGTCTTCAAACAAGTCAACGCCACCTTCGAACCCAACAAAATAGTGAATATTCTCTTCGGCATGAGATTGTTCTTTGCAATAGCGAGCTCGATTTAATGCACCATCACGGGTGGCTTTTTCTGTCATCGGTTGAGCGGGCACGCCGGAAGGCGCTCTCATGCCTTGGCAATCAATATCAGACTCTGGGTAGAGCTGAGACATCGCCTGTTTGACGGCATTTATTTTGACTGGGTTTGTTGAACCAACAACAACGTTGAGAGTATGCATTTTTATCGCCTTTGATCCGATACAATGGATTTTAGTAAGTGATGGTGCAAAAACCAATGTGTAATTCTTTACTACTTATACCGTGTAAGTAAGAGTATGGCTTAAAAAATTTGCTATTTTCTAGATATATCCTTTGTTGCATGAAATAAGATAAGTCGTCGGCTGCATTTATTAGGGGGCAATGGGTGGCACGTAAAAGGTCGTCAATCGGTTTTAATACGGCCATGGCTAACCATTGATTAATAAACGTATTTTCTACTAAACTAGTATTCGATGTGTGTAAGTTCGTTGATCTCTTTACCTAATTAGTAAAGCGACTATCATTAAAAAATGGAAATTTTGTATGTTTAAAAAATTAGTAATAGCGTCATCACTGATTGCATTCGCTACAGTTGCAAGCGCTGATAGCTACCTTCGAGCGTCCATAGGGCAAACTGATTATGAAAATTGGGGGTTCGAGGATACGTCTTACGGCGTTACTATAGCGGATAAATACAACGATTATGTTGGAGTGGAACTCTCTTATTATGATTTAGGAAGTTTGGAGCGCCGTGTTTCATCGACAGTTCAGACTTTCGATGTGGAAGGTTTCAATCTTGCTGTGGTGGGTTTTATACCCTTAAATAGCCAATTGGATTTGTTTGGCAAGCTGGGTGTATTTAATTGGGACTCAAGCTTAAATGATGGTGCTGGTTCTTCAATAAGAAAAGATGGTCATGATGTGAGTGCTGGTATTGGCGCCGTTTATCGAGTGGGGGAATACATTGGTCTTGCGTTAGAGTATCAACGATTTGAGTTGGATTCTCTCTCGGCTGATACTATTTCATTGGGGCTGAATATTAAATTCTAATCTTAATCCTTATAAGCTCATTGATTGTCTGAATTTAGATCTGAATTCAGTCTTATAAACAGTGAGCTTATTTATTGAATAGGGTTCTAACGGTTAGTTTCACTTTTGTTATTAATCATCCTTCCGGGTTCAAAACCATCGTATCTAGGTAGGCCTGCATCAAGGTCTTCCCAGTTAGCCTTTGAACCCATAAAGTTATGTGACATTGGGCGCTCATCAATGTCTGAGTCGATGATTCCCAAACGTATTCTCAGTTGATTTGGATTATCTTCGCTTGAACTATAAACTGGTGAACCGCATTGAGAGCAAAAGTGTCTATATCTCCCTGGTTTAAATGAGAAGCGACTGAGTACTTGCTTTCCTTTGGTTATTTGAAAATCAGAGGTGTCAATAAAGCCATTTGTCGCAAATGCCGTACCACTGTTTTTACGACAAAGTGAACAATGACAGTGAATAATATTACGGATTTCACCTTTAATTTGAACTTGAACCGCCTTACATAGGCATTCACCTAAATACATAATGATTTCCTTTTTTGTCTTTTACTTGTTGATCTTATTGATCCAAGACTACCTGCTTTTTAGAGAGAATTCATTCTTTAGAAAAATCGTAAAATACAGAAAAAAACATTGTTTAGGAAACTAGGAGCGATTCAAATCTCTGTCTGAATAAAAATATAGGCCGCTCGTAGAGTTGTTGCTCGATTTATTTTGATAAATGAAAAATGAGTATAAATAGGAGGTTTTATTATGGGACATTACATGATGGTAATGAAATGCGTGACAATGGTTACTTAAAAGAAAAAATGCGCTTCAATCGCAGTAAGAGTAAGCCACACTGTCTGCTTTTACTAAAGTAGATGCTTACTCAAAAATATTTTGTTTTACCAGTTAATTAAGCATGTTGAGCTGGTGACGATGCAAATGAAGATTTTAGCTTAGCCGCTAGATGGGCAACTGATTTAATTAAAGACGTTATACCTTCAAGGATATATGCACCACGTTCAGCACGTGCGATAGCTTCATATCTTTCTGCATCTGAAATGTACGCTGCATCAATTTTATCCATCATTTGAGACATTGCTTGTGTGTTTTTCATGATTTTTCCTCTTAGAAAACTGATTTCGCTTCGATGGGTATATAATAAAAATTGAGTCTTCAAAAGACAAACGACAAAAAATACACCTATACATGAATAAAACTAACCAATAGCGCGATGCGCTCTATTCTAATATAAGCTTCCCTATTCTTAATTCATCTATTTCAAGTGCTCAGGAAGCCATATTAGCCATTTAATGAGCCGTCGCTAGCAAAGACAACCAGTAACCCCATCTAAAGCACTGACTTTTTAGCGTGACTATTCAATCGTTAATAACTCGTTTTCTTTTTATTTTACGCTAGCCGATAGAGCGAGGAGCCTCTATTTTCTACAATTTTATTGACATTTGGTTGTTCTTTATATAGAACGTTCTATATAAAGAACAATTATAGGTGCATAATGAATAAACCCATTTTCGGTTCATTGGGGCGGAATATACAAAAGTTGCGTATGTCAAAGAGCTTGTCTTTGTCTCAGCTTGCGCAGGATGCAGGGCTTGCGAAGTCTAACTTGTCTCGCATTGAGCAGGGTGAGGGCAATCCGACGTTAGAGACGATTTGGCGTTTGGCGGTACAACTGGGTGTCCCGTTTGGGGATCTTGTTGCTACGGTCGAATCTCCACTCGGCGAAAACGGTGTTCAGGTAAGGCTGATCGATCAAGGAGGGGACAATCCTCGCGTCGATGTGTATTGGATGTCTTGTGCACCGAACACGATTAAGCAATCGGAACCCCATATTGCAGGCACAACCGAGACCATTACTTTAATCAGTGGGGAGTTGCTAGCGGGTGAAAATAATGATCTGCATCATTTGAGCATTGGAAAAGCACACACTTTTGCGGCCGATGTGCCGCACAGTTATCAAACCGATGATTCATGGGCGACTTTAATGGTGGTCATTACCTATGTTAAAAATGACTCCGCTATACAGACAGGTGTTAAACAAGACAATACTAAACAGGATGTTTCATTATGAGTACTTCTGCGAAATCCCTTGCTGGAACACCTTGGAAACAAGGCGTAAAAGACGCGATTCCTCTGCTTGGTGGATACATTCCGGTAGCCATTTCTTTTGGTTTGATTTCCGTACAGTCTGGCTTTAGCGTGTTAGAGACTGTTCTTATCTCTGTCTTTATCTATGCTGGCGCGTCACAGTTTCTTTTTGTTGCCATGGCGGCTTCTGGAGCTCCGCTCTGGTTGGTGGTTATCATGACGCTGTTAATCAATGCTCGACATGTCGTTTATGGCCCCAACCTTTCTCCTTACTTAAACCATGATAAGAAGTGGCTTCCATTAATGCATGGTTTGACGGATCAAATTTTTGCGCTGGCTCATGTCCGTTTGCCTCAATTGCCAGATCAGGCTCGGATAGGCTGGTATACAGGCGCGGCGGTGTTAGCTTGGTTGAGTTGGGTTGCGGGAACGGCAGTGGGTGCTATTGCTGGCGGAGAATTGACACGGCGTTGGCCGTTAATCAATGATATTTTGCCATTTGCGTTACCGGCTCTGTTTTTTGTCTTAATTGTTCCACGTTGTAATAATCGTTTGTGGTCGTTGACCATTGCTTTATCCGCTGTTAGCGCTGTTATTTTGAAAATGTCTGGTTACCCTAATATGGCTATTCCATTGGCGGCTATGAGTGGCGCGGTGTTGTTTTACATCTTGAAAAATCAACGCGTTTTGGGAGTATACTAAGTATGGATATCTCTATGTGGCTGGCGCTTGTCAGTATTGCCATTGGCACGTATTTACTGCGTCTTGTACCGTATCTGTGGATGAAGCGACGTTTGGCTAAAAGGCAAACCGAGGACGGTGTGGGCTCAATGCCTACTTGGTTAACCATACTGGGGCCAACCATGATTGCGGCCATGTTTGGTACGTCTTTAGTACCGACTCAACCTGATACTGTGTCTTGGTTAGCAACTGGCATCGGTATATTGGTTACTTTTGGAGTCTGGACCCGTACTCGATCTATGGGCTTGCCCACTTTATGCGGTGTCGTGTCATTTGGCGTGGTGACACTTGCTTTTTAGTCCTTTGATTGCTGTGTCAAAGTCATACTACGCTGATTTATCCGAGCGTTAAGTGAAACCATTGCCCGACAAACTCATATTGACCATGTTTGTACGGGCCGGGTTTTTAGTCCTAAGTGTTGTTAGATAAAACCATTGTTAGATAAAACCATGGGACAGGCAAATAAAAACTTTGAAGGACATAGCAATTGTAAAAAAGGTATCCTCTTTTTTCATTTACTATCGATAAACCAGAGTCGTGACGTTTTCTCTAAAGTAGTCGACCTGGCCATTCGATTCATGAGACAGAATGTAAGTACGGCTGTCCACATCTCGCCTTTCTAACCCATACCAAAAAGATTGTTCAAATGTTGTGATAAACCAACCGTCGCCTAATAATTCCGAAGTGAGACGGGTGACTTGTGTACCTTTAGGAAACACCTCTTTGCTTAAACGGCTAAGAACAGTCATCAACTCCACTTTAGTCTTACAGCTTTGCCAACGGGTGTCTGTAGTCTCTTTATAATGGTCAATACGTAGATCTATATCATCAGCAAAAAACGTTAACAAGGTCATATCTCCTGCTTCAAATAAATTTAGCACTCGATGAATGGCAATATCACTGGAACGATCAAACATATTCTGACTCCTTGCATTTAGCATTGACTTTAAACCTGATGTTTTTTCATTTTATGCATCTAGGGTATCGATTGTCAGTCCAAAGATATAATATGGTTTTTATTATTCATCTATAGATAAATTATATGATAGAAGTAAAACCTCTTTACTACTTTGTGGCGGCCTATGAAGAAGGGTCTGTCACGGCGGCCGCCTCACGCTGTTTCATTGCCCAGCCATCAATCACTCATGCGATTAAATCACTAGAAACTCGCTTGGGGGCAACGTTATTTGAACGAAGCAAACAAGGAATAAAGCCCACATCAGAAGGAAAAAAGCTCTATAAGTTAGCCGTAGATTTTCTCTTACAGAACCAACAAATAGAATCTGCTTTCATGCCAGATAATAGAGTTGAAATCTCAATCTACATACAATCCGATATAAACATTGAGCGCTACCAGGAAATTTTTGATTTGTTACGAGGCTCGTCATCCTTCATCGACCTAGTGATCGTTAATCAGATTGAGCAAGCCCAATTAGCGATCATTGATGAAGACAGTGTACCTGCTCAGTTTCAATTCAAATTACTTTCTCAAGAAGAATATAAGCTGGTGGTTAGGCCGGATCACCCTTTAACAAAGCAAAAAGTAGTTACCTTAAACGACTTCGAGACACTTACTTTTATTGCCCGACCTTACTGTACCAATCAGAAAGCGTTTGAACGCCTTATTAATGAAAATAAAATTACGATTACCTACAAAGGCAAAGCGATACATGACTTACAAGTTCAAGCGTTAGTAAAGTTAGGGGTAGGGGTGGCGTTGATACCTGAATCATACATTCAACAAGAGAGTGGCTTAAAATACCTTTCGATCTCGTTTAAAGTTCCCATTAAACTCTCTACAGCACTGGCCTATCGCCATTTACCAAAAGAAATGATGGAAACGATAAAGAGAATCGGACGGCTTTACTAGAAGGCCTTCATCGCTTATATAGGTTGTTTCTTTACAGGTTTGGCCGTCTTATGAGCTGATAAGAACGGCAGGATACTTCTGAAACTTTGTTGGTAATACTAACCAAACTGACACAATCAAATCCAAAAATGGGTTGGCTTGTGTCATCCTCATCTTTTACATAGGTTTTATCCGCAGGACGTTACTTAGCTAACCATAAATTTTTCAAGTTTAGGTTTTAGCACCAGTGACATCATTAATGCCATGAATAACCCAAAAGGCAGAGCCGCCATAAAAGCGGGTAGCCATGCACTGACAAAAGCGGCCGAGCTTGTAAATCCGATTAAATTTACTGTAGTACTGGCTGCTAATATTGACTCCATAAAGAACGCCATACAAACGCCAGTAATAATTTGATGGAGAATTTTATGACCATTAGGCAAGACTCTCTTAAGGAGCTTAGTCATGAGTGTCATAAACAATAGACCAATTGGCGCTATGAGTAATACGGCAATTGCAAATGAAGAAAGCCAATCTAACCAGAAACTTTCTCTATAGCCTACATTCATGTAAGTCATGATCCCTGTTAAAGAACCAACAACGAAGCTGATAAGACAAACTAATATCAGTATTTTCTGATACAGGGGGTGTTTAGGTGTATTCATTTTTGTGACGCTATCTGACATAGGTTTTTTCTCTAAAGATTGAACTTGATAGTTACTTGATTGATAATTGCAACTATAATGATTTTAATTGATAATGTCAACTACTTTAATTTGAGGTTTTTCTATGTTCAATGCCATCACAGTCGAAGCGACTTTTCATTTAGCCCACGCAATCAAGCAACAACTTAGCCATCAGTTGGAAAGCCAAGATCTTGGGATTGCTTCTATGCACGTCAGAGTCCTAAAGGTTATTGGTAAATCAAACGCTTCTACAGCAAAAGAGATTGCAGAGCTATTTAAGCGCGATAAAGCTCAAATTACTCGCTTAATTAATCAGCTGATTGACCAAGGGATTGTGCAAAGAAAGCCGAACCCTGATGACAAGCGAAGTCAACTTCTGGAATTGACCTCATCAGGTCAAGCGCTACAGGAGATATTACGAACACTTTCTGATGAAATGGAAAGTAAAATGACTCAAGGTATTGAAGCGGAGGATCTCGCTACCTTTACTAAGGTAGCTCAGAATATGACAAAAAACCTTATACGTTACTGAAATTCAGAGAGAGTGGTTAGATAACCGGATTGTATGAATCATGAGTCTAAAACACCTATAACTTCATCTCTGTCCTTCAAAGAGCCAATTTTTATAAGAACATTATTAAGTATTAATTGAAAAAGTCACCTAGTAACATTGGATTAGGTTGATCAATAGGCGCCAAGTTTAGTCGCTTCAACTAAGTGCCTAAAAGTGTGAACATAGCTGAAACAATTAAGTCACTTGAAAGATTGAGTGGATAACTTGAGTCATTTTTGATAAAATCGATCGATTTTTAATCGAATGATCCTATAAATAACGCTTTATTTTTGAAGCAAACGATCGAGCTTGTTTGACATTTCATATGAAACAGTTTTCAAAGTTACAGCGCCAAATTTTTTCTATTACCACTGCGTTAGCTTTGATAACCATTGTTATTATCAGTGTCTGTATTGCCGCTCTTTTGTATACACAGGGGATAGATAACGCGGAGTCAGTGCTTCGTAACAAAAATAGATCTGTCACAACGCTTATCGAAGGGTATGTTGCGCCTTTACGCAAAGCGGTTGAATACACTGGCAGCCATACTGCAACCCTTGACCATAGTCGTTTTCGAGAACCAGAAACACAAGAAAAAATTCTAAGTCTGTTTGATATATTGCAAAACACAATACCTAACATACATTTCATTTTTTCTGGTTATGAAGACGGTTCTTTGTTGATTAATGATTACACTCCACCTGCCGATTTTAATGCTGTCATAAGGCCTTGGTATCAAGCGGCGATCAAATCGTCGCCATCGATATCGGATGGGGTTCCTTATCAAGATATTAATTCTAAAAAGTGGTTGGTTTCGTTTGGGAAAGCATTATTAGACGCCGATAATGAGGTTATTGGTGTCATATCCATTGATGCAGGAATGGATGCTATTGTTAAAGCTCTGGCCGTTCAAGATGAAAAATATCCGACTATATACAACTTTGTCATGGATCCTCAGGGGAAGGTACTTATTCATCCTGATGAAACGCTCCCCGATACACTTAACCAACAGATTTTTTCTCATTTACCAACGAAAATGAATACTTCGGGAAGCCTTTCCTACAGAGATGGAGAGCATCAAAAATTGGCCCACTTTAATCGAATTGATGCATTAGGTTGGACTGTTGTTACCGAGGTAAATTTGGCGGATATTCGACAACCGATAGTAAAAACCATTACATCAACGTTATTGATGATCATCTTAGGGTCTCTATTTACGACCTGGTTGATGAGTTACATCTTAAGTAGGAAACTGATTTTACCACTAAAAAAATTACAAAAAAGAGTACAAGAACTGACCGAAGGGAAAGATGAGTTAGGCAAATACGTTTTTCCCAATAATGAAATCGGTAAGATCTCAGAAGCCATTGAAAAACTTACTGAAAAAGCGTTAATTCAGAAAACCATTGAATTGAAAGACAAGAATGCTTTGCTCAGTGCTCTCTCCCATACGGATCAGTTAACCTCGATCGCAAACCGCCGCAAGATGATGGAAGTGCTTCATGCTGAAGTCAGTAATTTCCAAAGACACAATCACCCCTTTAGTGTGCTTATGTTTGATATAGATCATTTTAAGCGTGTTAATGACACGTTCGGACACGAAGTGGGTGATCAGGTTCTGATGAGGCTTGCTGACGTTGTCAAAGACGCTATTCGTAAAACGGATACATTAGGACGATGGGGTGGCGAAGAATTTGTTATTGTGTGTCCAAATACAGACCACAAAATGGCGCTAGATATCGCTGAAAAAGTGTTTTCAGCTATCCAGTCACATATTTTCCCATTGGACATTAATGTGACGGTTAGCCTCGGTCTTTCAGAGTTTACAACAAACCATTCTTTAGAGAGTATTTTGGTCGAAATAGACCAGAAAATGTATCGCGCTAAACAATCTGGCCGAAATCGAATTCAAATATGATTCTTTTAAATGACCTCATGCCTTAAAAATGCTGACAGAAGCGTTTTCCTTGGTGTTCAAGTATATCAACCTCTACCCCGTACAGAACCTGAATATTTTCTTGTGTTAATACTTCCTCCGGTGTGCCTTGGAACAATATAGATCCTTGCTTTAACGCGATGATCCTATCGGCATAGTGACTGGCATAGTTGACATCGTGTAATACAACAATAATGGTTTTGTTCCAATCAACGATGGCTCGCCGTAAAGTCGTCATCAAATGTCGAGCATGATACATATCTAAATTATTTAAAGGTTCATCCAGAAGGATATAGTCTGTTCCTTGGCAAAAAATCATGGCAACCAGTGCCATTTGACGCTGACCGCCTGACAATTCATCCAAAAAAGTAGCGCGGAATTTTGACAGTTCAAAATACGCCAGCATTTGTTCAACCACTTCGTGATCCTCCGACTTTGGTCTGCCTTTATGATATGGATACCTCGCGTAGAGCAATACATCTTCTACCGTCAGTCGGCTCATAAAGTGGCTATGCTGCTGTAAAATCCCCACCTTCTTAGCCATTATTTGGCTAGGTGTCGTTGATATGTCCAGGTTGTCATAGCTAACTTGACCCGTTTGCAAAGGTAGCAAGCGGGCCATAATAGATAACAGGGTCGATTTTCCAGCACCGTTTGGGCCAATCAATGCGATGCTCTGCTTGGCTCCTAATGTAAGTTGAGTTGTTTTTAATATGGTTTTTTCTGCTCGTTTAAAACTCACATCTTGAATTTGTATCACGGCCGACTTCTCCTTAATAACAGAATAAAAAACACACTACCGCCAATGACTTCAATCACCACGCTCAGCGTTGCCTTCATAGCTAAGGCATGCTCAAAAAAAGTCTGCCCTGCCACCAAAATCAATGCCCCCACAATAGACACCATTAATAAGTGATCACCAGATTTGCTAGCAGGAAAATATTGTTGGACTGAGGCGACAACCAATAAACCGAAAAATAAGATTGGCCCCACCAGTGCTGTTGAAAGGCTTACTAATGCAGACACAAGCATCAGAAATAAACAGGTCATTGGCACATATGCGATCCCTAAATTGATCACATGACAGCGTCCCAAACGGAAAATATCCAATACAGTATGAAAGCGCCAAACAACGCTTAAACAAATGAATAGTAAGGCAATAGCAACCCAAAGTACTTGGCGATCAAGCAGATCGAATCTAGCAAAGGCGGCTCCTTGAAAAACAACGAAGTCTTCAGGCGACATCATCCGGCCGAGAAACTCATTGGCCGCTTGTACTAATAACCCAATCACAATTCCAATTAATAGTAATCTATTCATATCTTGGCTGAAGTGCAGGATCAATCCGCCAAAAATAAGTAATGCAAACCCCATCATCACAATACTGTTTATCAGAAACAAATGAGTGGCGTTAATAGTTAAGTAGCTCCCTGTGCCTAAGATTGAGATAATAACTAAGCTAATCAATAAATAGATGGAATCTAGTCCCATAATCGATGGGGTCAAGATGCGACTGTGAGTCAGGGTTTGAAATATATAGGTTGATACGGCTACGGCCACACCGACCGCATTGAGAGCCAGCCATTTTTCAAAACGCAAAACGAGAAAGAAATGATCATCTGGCGTTAATCCCCAAGTGATAAACAAGAAAGAAGACAAAAGCCAAACACTGATGGCGCCTTTGAATACACGCTTCTGCAACGGGTTAGAGGGCACGTTGATTGCCTCGACATAACATTACTAAAAAAATCGTCCCAGCGAATACCGCAAATATTAAGTTAGCCGGTACTTCTAATGGGTGAGTGAGCAAGCGACCAATGACATCGCAAATCAGCAAAGAACTGGCACCCATCCAGGCACACCATGGTAAGCTATGTTGTAAATTATCCCCGCAATACGGCCTTACGATATTCGGGATCACGAGCCCAAGAAAGCTGATCATGCCGACCGTGGCGACGACTAAGGAAGTGGCAAGAGCAATCATGGATAAAGCCATGAATACTAGCGCGCGATAAGGCACACCTAATGTTCTCGCCAGATCTTCACCCATACCTAGCATACTAAACTGATTGGCCATCCAATAAGCCATGATGCCAATGATTAAAGCGCCCCATAGCAGTTCATAACGTCCTTGAATAATGGTGGCAAAGTCACCGTTGAGCCATACCGCTAGCATTTGCATTCGATCAAACTCAAAAGCTAAAAATGTCACACCTGCACCAAGAATGGCACTGTAAACCAAACCAATTAACGGCAGTTGCAATGGGTCTGATAAGGTGAGTTTTTGTAATAATGCGAAGAACAGCAACAAGCTCAAAAAACCCATGCTGGCACCAAGCAGCATGTGTCCAACCAGCCCCATCTCAGGAAAAATAACATGGGAGAGTAACAATCCAATAGCAATACCTTGAGGTGTACCTAAGGTGGTTGGCTCTGCAAAATGATTGTTCATGACCGATTGAGATAAGCAGCCTATGATGCCTAAAATGCCGCCCACAATTAACACGGATAGCGTTCTGGCTATTCGGCTCGAGATCATCACGTTTGTCATGTCAGGCTGACGCCAAATGTCCATTATCGAGAGGGAATAGGCACCAACCAACAGGCTATAAAGAGTCAGTGCCAACAAGCTTGAAAGCGCCAAAAAACCATAACTAAATGACTTCATACGGCTCCAAAGATACAGGCTTAAAACCATCGAACACTGTCATAAGTTGGTTTTCCAATAAGACACTACATCAAGATAGGCTGCAGGGTTAATGATCGAATTTACGTTCATCAAGCGACGCTTAATTTGTGTGATGACATGCGCTTTAGACGATAATAAGTGCATACCAAAGCCTTCTAGCTCAGGACTTTGCAATCTAACGCGTATTATCGTTGGTGAAAGGTCCATTCCCCTTACGACTTTGGAAGACGGTGGCTTAAGAGGGATTTCAATCCTAATATTTTTTAACATCTTCCTTTACTCATTTATCAATCAATCTATCATCGGGAAGGGGAGCTAAAGGCTTTTTTAAGCTGTTGTAATGTGTTTTTCAGCCCTTTCACACCACCGACAGCATTCAATGTTCCGACACCATCTAAATACACAATCTGTCCTTTTCGAGCGGCCGTCGTAGCCATCACTAAAGCGTTATTCATTTGTTGCTGAGCATTTGAAGACGGCTTGCCGACCGCGGCATCACGGTCCAGAACAATTAACCAGTCTGGATTTTTATCTAGAATATACTCGAAGGAAATAGGCGCTAACTCCCCTAATTGTTTGCTGTCGTCGCCGACTAGTGTCATACCTAATTCTGTCTGAAACCAATCTATGCGAGTTTTAGTGGTTAGCATATTTAATGAACGTCCAATCACCATCACGACCATGATAGAGCCCGTATTTGATATGGATGCCGCAACCTCATCGCGCAATTGTGTTAATTCATGCTCGATTGCCTTAGCCTGCGCCACTTTATCAAATAGCCGCGCTAAATCGTTCATACGCTCAATGGCGGCTTGAAATGTGTTGCCTCTGGTTAAAGATAAGTCCACTGTGGGAGCAAACTCGGCGACCGAATCAAATTGTTTTGCTGAGCGAGTCCCAACCACAACGAGGTCAGGCCGCAGACGGTGAATCGCTTCCAAATCAGCGGAGAATAAGGTTCCAACCACAGAGGCCTGGCTTTGATTTATGTAGTTGAGGTGTATTCCATTTGGCATTCCGACTAATTTGACGCCAAGCGCATCCAGTGTGTCCACGACCCCAGCCGGAAACGCGACAATCCGTTGCGGTTTCTTGGGTACGTCAACGAGTCCTCGATAAGTTTTGATCTCAACAGCGTTCAAACTCGCTGAGGCGAAAATTAACACAACGAAAATCACTCGTAACGGCATTGTTAAAAACATGTTTTGATCCCTATATCATTCAACATTTTCTCTGCCCCTGATGAGCTTCTAGATAGGCCTTTGGTGTTACACCATAAGCTCGACGAAAAGCATGGATAAAACTTGAGGCATGTTGATACCCAACTAACCACGCGGTTTCCGAAATGGACTTTTTCTGTTTTACCATAATGCATTTTGCTCGAGCTAAACGTTGTTCCGTAACCCAATTACCTAGGGGCTTTCCTAATTGATCAACAGCACGGCGATGAAGGGTACGGACACTCATATGTAAGGTCTCAGCCATGGCCTGAATATCAAAAATACCCTGATCTAAAAGCCGCTCTAGACTATGTTGTAACGCCGAAGTTATACCTTCCTCTAAATTCATAAAATGCTGCCATGTTGTGTTTAGCAACAATAACCCTAACATGTCTTTATGCAGTAAATTGTCATCATCACAAGCGGCTAACCATTGCTCACAACCTGTTTGCATTGTCTGGGTTAAAGGCCAATCTCTAACCGTTTGGCGGTAAACATCGACAGGTAAAGCGTCTTGTGTATTATTGTCTTTTAACCAGCGTTCCATCCCTCGCAAGACCACTTTCTCATCGCATTGACCCGCAAATGTTACTCGACGAAACAACGTTTGGTCATTTAAGCTAATCATTATGCAGTGGCCTTGATCCGTCGAAAAATGATAGTCCTGTCTTCCTAATGAGAATTGCAACTCACCTTTAAGTAAAAAAATGAAGGTGATGTGTGGATTTACCTGTACGGTGTTATCCACGCTACGACGATAAATGTTGCGTCCACCATGAATTTCCACACCACTTCTTAACGAATCAAAGCGGTAATCTCCTGAGTAATAGTCGCGAATTAGCGCCTCGTCATAAGAATCATTATCGTGTTGTGAGCCAGTATAGAGCACTGTTGTTCCCTTTCTAAAGGTGTTGGCAGGTTTTCCAAGTAGATTGGCAATATTTCGACATCAGACCAAAATGCACTTGGCATACAATAAATGTAAACGATAACCCTTCTCATTATCAATATAAATTACAATGAAAACTCTATAAGGAGTCAAAATGTCAAGATACCCTAAGTTTGCATTTACTACGCTTTTCTCGTGTATGGCCTTTAGCTCATTTTCTTGGGCCGAAAACCAGATTCGCTTATCAACTCTTAGCGTTGAGGGGAATCAGCTTTATCAAGAAGCCGCCTCAGAAGAATCAGAATCCTATACTATGGATGGCGCGACAGTCGGCAGTAAAACCCCTGCAACCTTACGCGATATTCCTCAATCTGTGAGTGTCGTTGCCCATCAGAGTATTGAAGATCAAAATGCCGATACCTTGGAAGAAATCGCAGAAAATACCCCAGGTTTAAGAATGCTTCCAAACGAAAGAGGCCGTTCATCGGTCATTGCTCGTGGCTATAAATATTCTGAATACAATGTAGACGGTCTTCCTGCACAGATGGAAAGCCGATTAGGAACCATGCCAAACCTAGCGGCGTTTGACCGTATCGAAATTATGCGGGGCCCTTCTGGTCTATTCGATGCAAGCGGGGAAATGGGTGGCATTATTAACCTTATTAGAAAGCGTGGCACAGATGAATTTCAAGGCAAATCAGAAGTCAGTCTAGGAACAAATAAGCAATATGAAGCTGGCCTTGATATAGGGTCACCACTGAATGAAGACGGCCGCATTCGTGGTCGGCTGGTTATTAATGGTTTTGGTGAAACCCCTGAGGAAACGGGCAAGGCTGAGCACCACGAAACTGTTTACGCGGCTTTCGATGTGGATTTAGACAACAACACAACCTTGGGTTTGGGTTTTTTACATCAAGAACGAGATCTTACACCGAATAATGGGCTTCCGTTAGACTCTGAGGGCAATTTATTAAGCCTGCCAAATCACGATTACTACGCCCCCAGCTGGAACCGCTTTAATATGCAAAGCGATGACTTGTTTGCTGATTTAAGTCATTATTTTACAAACGGTGGCTACGGTAAGGTCGGCATTCGTTACCGAGAAAATAGCAGTGATTGGAACTACATGTATGCTGGTTCTGCCATCAGCCCGACAGACTCAGTAATCATGTTGCCTTACGCTAGCGATGTTGCACAAAAAGCCTTTGTCGCCGATGCAAGCTACAGCCAACCCTTTGATTTTATGGGAAGCATCTCTGAATTTGTGTTCGGGGCGGATTATAAAAGATTTGAAGATGACCGACGTGAGTACAAAAGCCGTACTGGTACTTCTGTCTCAGTATCCAATCTCAGTAACATCGCCTACTACGACATTTTCTCAGCCAATGGTTCAAGTTCGTATAGTAATGTCGAGCGAGAGGAAACGGGTTTATACGGCAAGATAACGCTTCGTCCTGTCTCAAATTTAGCATTAATTGCAGGCGCCAGAGCCAGTCAATGGGACATTACTACTATCAATAAACGAACCAATTCAACCACGACACGGAGTGATGATAAAGCCATTTGGTACGGTGGCGCCGTATACGATCTGGATGATTCATATAGCCTATACGCCAGTGTTTCCGAATTGTATATTCCTCAAGAATATGTTGATGGAAACGGTGAAGTACTTGACCCACGAGAAGGTAAGCAAGTCGAGCTGGGCATCAAATCGAGCTACTTAAACGATGCGTTACAGGCACGAATCAGTCTATATCAAATTGATGATAAAAATGCGTGGGGCGTCAATTCTTCACGTGAATTCATTGCAACAGGTAAGCGTCGCATGCAAGGTGCTGAAGTTGAAGTCATTGGTCAGATTACCAAGGACTTTAAAGTCATCGCTGGGTACAGCTATATTGATACGGACATTATTGAAGAAAGCTCATATGACGTGCTGATTAGCTATATGCCTGAACATATGTTCAATTTATGGGGAAGCTATCAAGTAAATGAGACAGTAAATATGGGTCTTGGCTTGAACACCTTGAGTAAAATCGAAAACGATTCCGGTGCTGATGCCAGTGCTTACAAAGTGGTCAACGCCATGATGTCTTATCAATTTACTCCTGAACTAAGCGCACAGCTGAATATCGATAATCTACTCAATGAGAGGTATTACGCTCGCGTTGGAGATTCTGGGCAATTCAATATTCCTGGTGCAGAGCGTTCAGCAAAAGCCACTATCCGCTATCAATTTTAATTACTAAGGTATCGGTCTCATAGGGAAATATGAGGCCGATAATGGCATTATGAGTCAATCTAACATTCATATCGGTCTAGCCTTAGTCATGGGCTGGCTAAGCGCTAATGGCTGGCGACGTAACGATAGTCAAGTCGAGCAACTGTTCAATCTCCAACCGTATCTTGATCTTGCCAAACAAGCTGAACAAGCGAAACTCGACTTCGTTTTTCGCCCCGATACGCTTTTTTTAAAAACTGAGCCTTTAGCCACTGAGCCAGGCTTTAGTAATCTCGACCCTTTTGTCTTATTGTCTGCCATTGCCAGTCATACCAAAAAAATTGGTTTAGTCGCCACCGCGTCAACTACCTTTTTGCCGCCTTATGTTGTAGCCAGACAGCTGCAATCACTGAATTGGCTGAGTCAGGGGCGAGTCGGGTGGAATCTCGTCACGGCGATTGAAGGGCAAGAGAACTTTGGGGAAGACATATTATTACCCGCAAAACAGCGCTATCAGAAATCCGCTGAGTATTTGTCTGTAACGAAGCAGCTATGGAGAAGCTATCCTAGTGATAGTTTGATCTTAGATAAGAAAAAGGGGGCGTTTGCTAATATAGAAAAAATTCGGCCAATCAATCATCAAGGAAGCTTTTTTAAAGTCAAAGGGCCTCTTAGTACGCCTCAAACACCCTTTGGTGAAATTCCACTTTTTCAAGCGGGGGCATCCGAGGCTGGACGTACATTTGCAGCAAAAATTGCTTCGGCTGTTTTCGCTGCTACACCCGATATGGCGTCTGGTATTGAGCTTCGAAACGATTTACGAACCAAAGCTAAGCAACAGGGAAGGGACCCAGATAGCATTAAATTGTTACCTGGATTAAACCTTTATTTAGCCGATACAAAATCAGAAGCGGAAGAGCTTTATAGAGAGACTCATTCTAACTCAGACTGGGAGCGTCGTTATGCTTATGTAGAAGAAGCGATTGGGTTAAATCTAAGGCAATTCGATAAAAATAGAATGTTGACAGAAAATGATCTTCCTAAACTCGACAGGCAAGTGCGGAGTCAAACCCATAGCAATTTAATGAAACAGTACATTTGTCGGGAGAATCCGAGTGTGGATACCTTTATGAATCGACCTGAGGTGTGTAATTCATCCCATTGGTTGGTTATTGGGACACCTGAAGATGCCATTAATAGCATTATAGAAAGACTCTTAGGAGGTGGGGCTGACGGATTCATTGCTATTCCTGGTGGTAGCATACATTCGGCAAACTTATTCTTCAAAAACGTTATTCCCGTTTTAGCCGAGCAAGGTTGGTTTCGACGAGAATATCAAGGTAATACTTTAGCTGAGCACCTTAATGAATCTAACTTTTGATGTTTTGGTGAACTAGCTATTTAGTCATGTTAATAAGGTTGTCGTTCCAAAAAATGGAATATCTCTCTAAGAAATGGGGGGGCTGACTTTAAATAGATACGTCGTTTAAAGTTGAAGTAAACAACGACCGTTAAGCCTGTATGAGCAGAATGACGGAGGCCTATTTTCTTGTACGCCTAACCAAATAAAGCCAGTTTTAGGCTGGCTTTATTTTTCTTGCGTAGACTAATAATATTATTTGTGAATACTTACTTTTACCCTATGGTTTATTAAGTCAATACTGTTAAATTAATTATGTTATTTCGCAGGCATTCTGCAAGCAAAGCTCGTCGCTTTTTCGATGTCGCCTTTACCATTGTAGGTTGCTGTGGAGGGATATGGACACAGTGGACGAGTTCGTGTTGCACTCCAAGAATCGGGGAGCTCATCATTGACTCCTCCCGGGTTACCTTCTCCTCGAGCTGATGCAACGACTTGCTGCGGTTTCTCTCCTTTCTCAACCCATGCGACTAATGGCGTTAGCATATCGAATTGGTCCGTCGCTTGGCCACCACGACAATGTCCCATGCCTGGAATAGGATAAAATTGCGCAAACTCATCCGCTCGGCCCATATTTTTTTCGTTTAACGCTTGGTACCACTTTTCAGTATCTTCCATCGAAAAAATGGCGTCAGACACACCATGATAGACCATTATTTTACCACCGCGATCACGTAAGGTTGACATATTCTCGGGGGAAGGTGGTGCCATGAAAGACATGGCTGTCTCTTGGTAAACGCCATCAACCGTGTTGACACGATCGACTAGCTCATCGATGTTTGCTTCCCAAACGAAACGTGCACCATCAAAGTTACGTATGCTGTAGCCTTTCAGGTCGACTGGTGGGGTATTGAAAATCATTGCAACTGCGCCAGAATCACGTTTAATGGGGGCCGAGTATTCCCAACCTAATTGGTCTTTGTTACTGATGCCCGCATCGTATGGGAAGGCAGAATAAAAGGGCGTCCCCTTGCTGGTGGTGACACCGTTGAAGATGGTTGCAATGGCGTCTTTTTGCGGCTGGGTTAGACATAGGCCTGTGCGCTCTGACTCACAGGTTGGAACGTCTTTGTGTAGATTAAAGGTCGTTTGGCATGCCTTTACATCCTGAACCATGTCATCTTTTAGTCCATCAAGTGCGTCGCATTGTGCCAGAATGGCTTTTGAAACCGTTTTGCGCTCAGCCAATGTAAAGGCGCTTTCGAGGTTCGATTTATCTGTACCAGGTACAGAGGCATAGACATGAGCACCTGCAATACTGGCGACGGCGGCTAATGGCAAGCGATAGCCCGGTGCCCCCACTAAAATGCCATCATAATCGTTAGCGTATCGCGTTGCGGCAACCATCGCATGGCGACCTCCATTCGAGCAACCAGCAAAATAACTGCTATCAGGTTGTCTTCCGTACACCTGACTAATCAGTCCTTTTGCCATAGGTGTTAATTTAGCGACCGCTTGATAACCGTAATCCAAACGTGCCTGTGGGTCATAAGCAAATGTGGGTAAGCCGCGATCGTGTCCAGCATCAGAGCTGATGACTGCAAACCCTTGCATCAATGCTCCTGTCAATGGCCCTCCGCCCAATGCCCCTTCAGCGGTTCTTACGGCTCCGTCTAAACCACCATTGCCTTGATGAAGAAAGCGGCCATTCCAATGCTTAGGCAACCTTAATTCAAACCCTATCGAATAGGGCTTTCCATCAACCTCGCCAATGCGTTCATGCATTTTTCCTTTTACTAAGCAATGCGCCTCAATCTCATTATTGCCCAGAGTAAGAGTGCCTTTTTTGATCGTTTCAACCGAGGTAATGACGGTGTGATTTGCTGTTAGTCGTAACGACATATCTTCACATTGAGTAGTCAGAACTGAAGGTTTAGCTTCTCCAATAAGCGGAAGAGTGTAAGGAGAAGAGGCATTTGCAACATGGCTATAAAAAGCGATACCGCCGATCGCGACAGCGAGTAGGTTACGTTTATATGATAGTGGAGTCATTGATGGGTTCCTTATTTATTATTGTTTAGCTATCCAACAATATAGTAGAAGATTGAGTCCTAGAAGCCGAATAAGTTTTTTCAAAAGTGTATTCGAAAATGGCATAGTTGGAAGGAAAATACGCCAAAGCATTGTCTTAATGTATTAAAAGAAGAGGCCTTGGCTTTGTGTAGAAAGTGCAAATAAGTTAATGGATCTTTATCCAAGGAATAGGTTGAAAGCATAGCCACCGATCACCGCCATACTAAAAATTACCATCAAAAATGCAAACATAAGTGGCCAGTGGAATAAGCGTTTCAGCAAGATCATTTCAGGTAAACTCGCACCACCACTTCCAATAACCAGTGCAATAATAGCCCCAATACTTACTCCTTTAGCGATAAAAGAGGCCATCAAGGGAAGTAGTGCCGTCACTCTAATATAAAGTGGTATACCTATTAATGCGGCTGTCGGTACGGCGGCTGGGTTGTCCGCACTGGCGACATCGGCAAAGAAATCGGCGGGCACAAAGCCATGAACAAAAGCGCCTATTAACATGGCAATGAACATATAAGGGAACATAGAGCGAAATAGCGTCCAGCTTTCGTTCCAGGCTTCGTTCCATATTGTTGGCTCTGATTTAACCGCGCTGCCGCAACACGATGTTTCTTGAACACTGTCACAACCCGTGTTGCAAGTTGACTTTTTCGTCGCCAGCATTTCCTGTTTGATATATCGATCAAAACCAAAGTGTTGTAATGCAACGCCTGCAAAGATAGATGTTGTTAATGCTAACCCGGCGTACCACAGGGTGACTTCTAGGCCTAAGACAGGAATAAAGAGCGCAATTACGATCGGATTCAGCAGTGGTGATGTGAATAAAAAGGTCATAGTGGGGCCAAACCCAGCATGCGCCTTTAATAATCCAATCAGCATCGGAATCGTTGAACAGCTGCAAAAGGGGGTTATGGCCCCCAGCCCCGCAGCGGTTAAGTAACCCCGTCCTTTTCGCCCTCCTAAAAGGGCTTGAATTCTTTTTGCGGGTAACTTTTGGTTTATTAACGCAACCCCATAGCTAATGATGAGGAAAAGCAGAGTCAATTCAACAAACAGTTGCATGAACATTTCTGCCGTGTCAATTAGCATTGTTTGAATATCAGGGTTCTCAATTAAGCTTGATAAGTAGGTGACCATAATAAAATTCTCACTATATTTCTAATAATATGGAAATATAGTGCTCCGCACTGTTTGTTGTGTCAATATATTTCTAGTATTATGGAATTAATTTTTTATAAGGAGAAACATTGTGGAAACAGAAATAGCGGCAAAATGCTTAGCTGAATTAGGGCATGCAACACGTTTAAACATCTTTCGTTATCTAGTACGTGGTGGAAAAAATGGCGTCCCTGTTGGTGAGCTTCAATCCTCTTTAAATGTCCCAGGGTCCACCTTATCTCACCATATTACGCGTCTTGTATCGGTCGGTTTAGTCTCCCAAAAAAGAGACGGTAGAACGCTCTACTGTGTTCCTCAATATCAAGAACTGGATAGCCTTATCTCGTTTCTTAAAGAGGAATGTTGTTTAAATGAGTGTGAAGACAATTAATTTTTGGAGTATAGAAAACTCATAGTGGTCTGGAGAGAGAGCAGGCCACAGTGATAGTGAATGGATTTTAGTTGTTTCATATCCTTATCTAGAAAACAGTCTGTTTAATAAATAGTATGAAAAATAATCAGCATAGGTGCGGCTTAATGCTTGATGATAACCTCGATTGACAAGGTGTCTTGCTGCTATGGTCGGCTTTTTACCAGCGTTTCAGATGGGAGTTCTCCAAAGGCCTGCTGATATTGTTGAGAGAAACGACCAAAATGATTAAACCCCCACTCCATGGCGACACTGGAAACCTTAGTTCGACTGTTGGATTGCATTAAGGCGTATCTCACTTGTTGCATTCGATGGTGTTTTAACCACTCTAATGGACTGGTTTGCAAATGCTCTCTAAAACCCGCAAATAAGGTGAACTTGCTTACGCCAGCGTGAGCCGCTACGTCGTCTACGGTGACTTTTGATTGTGCGTTTTTTTTCATCCAATGACAGGACCTTAATAAATAGGCCGGTATACTTGGAGAGAAAGGATGTTCGGCGTGTTGAATTTTTTGACTGATATTATTTGGTTGGGATAATAGCAATCCTTCTATAATCATAGATTCGAGGTGATCTATCATTGTTGGCTGGCTGTATAGTGCACTGATACAGCCCCAATCTTCCACTATTTTTTGTGACATGCACCACCATGCCTTCATTTCTGGGCGCATTAAATCCATTTCTGGATCAAATTGAACTGAGTCATTTATGGGCTCTTTAATTAACCTTTCAGCGACACTGGTCATGGCTTTAGAGGGAATCAATAATTGGAGCTTCTCACATTTATCATTAATTTCGAGTTCTTGTTGAGATGTTGGTGAAACAATGAGCCCATTGTTTTCATTGGAATAGAATTCTGATCCGGCCGAGCGAAGTTTTTGATAGCCATGTAGAGGCAAGCTAATACTGTACCCTTTGAGGCTATTATCAGAATCGACACCAATAGTAACGTTGCTTCCATAGGAAAGAGACCCTGCTACTATGCCAAGTTTCGGGAGGCGATGGCCCTTGTGGTGAAAGTCTAAAGGTTTACTCCCCCATATATCCAGTGCGTGGGGGCCACAAATATCATCCATCCATTGTTTGGCATACTTTGCACTAGAACAGTGGGTTTCTAGCTCAATTTGAGGTAACAACATGCTGTTCTCCAGAGGAAAGAGGAACATTGAATATTTATAAACTTAAAAAATTGAGTTGTAATACTGATACGCTTCATCTTGCTCAAACTACATTAAATAAAGCTCGATGGCCGACAGTAGCGCGTTCTTAATAATCAATTAGTAGTAAAACAAAGCAATACTTATACCAGATTCATTTTTTTGCTTAAATGGTGGTAGAAAGTGCTTTTATCTATTAACTGGATAGTCATTAAGTAATCAGGGCGTTTGTGTTACTTGAATAGTGGGGTAAGTGAGCGCATTGCAAGGCGCAATATAATCCTTACAGTGCGCTTTAACAGTGCTTAACATACCTTCATTGGGTATGATTAAGTGCTTGCAACAAATTTCTCAAAATACAATGTTCCGTTATTAACGCCTTCCTCTGTAAGCCATGTTTTAACCGCTTCTATCATAGGAGGGGGTCCACAAACATAAATGTCGAATGTCGAAGATTGCAGGTCTTGAGCATTTAACACATCGGTTATTCGACCTTTATGTCCAGTAAATGTGCGGCTTGGATTACTTATAATAAGCTGGTAACTGAATTTAGGTAGTAAGGTTTTATAAGCATCCAGTCTACTTAACTCGCACAAGTCCGCTTCACGGCTAACGCAATAAAATAATTCAACCGGAACGTTTTTTAGCTCAGGGTTGAATCTTGTTGCCGTAATCAGTTCATCTAACATGGAAAGAAAAGCAGACAGACCTGTCCCACCGGCCACCATGATGAGGCGATGCTGTACCTCGCGCAGATAGAAAGATCCGAGCGGCGCGTCTAAGGTTAGTGTATCGCCCACTTGGCAGCGATTTTTAACATAATCACTCATGATTCCTTGAGGGAGAACGCGAATCAAAAACTGTAACTCCCCATTATTATTACTGGATGTAGCAAAGGAGTAAGAACGTTTTTGATCGGTGTCAGGAATGTGTATTTTGGCATACTGTCCTGCTAGGTAATCCAATTTTACGCTCTGGTCTGAGAGGGTTAAATGCAGATTAACTGAGCTGTCTGATACGTTTTCTATATTACTCACTCTAGCCTCAAAGCGGGTTAATTTAAGGTTAGAGTAAAGACCTGAGTCTATATCATAATAAAACGAAGCGGGTGACTGAACGCGTGTTTGGCAAGAAAGGATATAACGGTTTTCAATCTCTTCTTCTGATAACGCGTCTTCATCGATATAATCTTGTTCATATTTGCCAGATTCACATAGACCTTTACAGGTGCTGCACACCCCTTCTCGGCAATCTACTGGTAGGGCAACGCCGTTGCGAAAAGCCGCATCTAGCAATAATTCATTGTGTTTTGCTTCAAAAAAAACGCTATTACCGTCACTAAAGTTTAAAGCAACTCGATGATTCATAGGATTACTCTCCAAACATCAATCGGCAAAGCAAGAGCATGCCGATTCGTGGTAAATTTAATATATAATGCAGAATTAAACGTGGTAGAAATCCATGACAGAATTAATAATGTCGTTGTTCACCACGCAGTGTTTTCTTTTGATTTTCCAATCAAGGTCGACTTTTACTAAGCTCAGCTTAACTTCACCGTAAAGCATTTCTGTACGGCCCATTCGGGTATAGTTAGTTTGCCAACCGGCTGTCACTTCCAAGCTGTTATCTCTGATATCACTCAACTTAACATTAGACAGTTGATGCTGAGTACGAGGTAGAGGACTCGATGCGGACGACTTTCCTGTGCGCAGTCTGTATACCCTGTCTTCTAATCCGGAGCGAGATGCATAATAGATGAGTGACATCCCTTTTTTGGGGTCAGCAACGTAAGTGTATTCAGATTCCCACTGAGGTATCCAAAAAGTGCTGTCTTCGGTATAAGTATCCAGGTAAGCATCCCATTCTTTGTTGTCACAAAGAGCGGCTTGATAATATAAAAATTGTTCTATTTGATGTTGAAGTTCAGACATTATTCAACCTCCTTTAATGTTAATTCCGCTTTATCTAAGCCCGTTATCATAAGCTTTTGCCAAGTACTGTGCTGATTTACAAATAGTCCTTCATGGGTAAACTCTACCCCTGTCATCGCTGGGGATATGTTGAGATCTTGGGTGTTTTTTGTGGGTTTTGATGTCCAAGTATGACAACCACGACTGATGTCGTTCCAACGTTCTAATTTCGCTTGGAACCCACGTTGAGCTTCACGAAACTCAACTAAGTCGTCAGGCGTTCCCATACCAGAAACATTAAAGAAATCTTCGAACTGGCGGATACGACTTTCTCTTGCTTGAGCTGACTCGCCTTTGACACCAATACACTGGCTGACAATCTCGGTTTTGTTCCAAGCAACAGGACGAATAATACGCAGTTGAGAGCTGATCTGATCCATAAAAAACAGCGAAGGATAAAGGTTTAAATTGCGTAAACGGTGCATCATCCATTCGGCTTTGAGGTCGCCGTACTCTTCTCGTAAACGCGGCATGACCTCGCTGTATCCTGGGCGAACAGTTGGATTACCCATATCACTAAACAAAAGGCTATGACCGTTATGAAAAGCAAACCAACCATCGTCTGTTTCTGCGTCTCCTGCACCTAATTTACTGTAATCCAAGGTTTCTACACCACCTTTCTCGTTATCAAGCTGGCTACGGCGTTGCACTGTGGCAACATAGTTATAATGAACAGTGCTCACGTGATAGCCATCGAGACCATTTTCATTTTGTAACTTCCAGTTACCTTCATAGGAATAGGTCGATTTTCCTGGTAGTACTTCAAGTTCACCTGTTGGCGATTGAGCTACCATCATATCTAGGAAAATTTTCGCATCCCCTAAGTAGTCTTCGAGTGAATCTGTACCCTGAACATCTAACGAAATGAAAACGAACCCTCTGTATGACTTAATACGGGCTTTTTTAAGGTTTCGTGTTGCTTTATCAAACCCTTCTGGGTACTCCCCTGGGGCTTTTACTTTAACAAGGCGGCCATCGCTTTTATAACACCAAGCGTGGAAAGGGCAGGTGAAAGTCGATTGATTGCCCTTTGACATACGTGTCAGTGTTGTTCCTCTGTGTTGGCAGGAATTGATTAAGGCATTGAGATTATGTTTGCCATCACGGGTGATGATCATTGGCTGACGACCAGCTTGCATGGTGACATAGTCGTTTGCATTCGGTATCTCACTTTCATGGCAAGCATAAATCCATACTTTCTCGAAGATATTCTCCATTTCTAAATCAAATAATTCAGGTTCGGTGAATATGTCTCTTGCTACTCGAAATACTGAGTCAGTAGCGCGAAAATCCAAACAATTTTTAATGTAATTTTGCCATTCAGAGAGAGTCTTATCTTTGCTCATATACACCTCGTAACACACCTATTTTGTTGATTCGTTCTATTTAAAGCCCGACACGAAAAAATAAATAGCCATATCGTTGTCTGTCACTATCCACAAAAATAGCGACTTCTCACAAAGAGCCTCTGTCCACAAACGCGTTTTATTCAGGTAACAATGGATCGTGTAAGGCTTTGTGATGATGTAGGCAGAGGATGCGCTTCTATTCGATCTGGTTGTAGTGGGTGATTCGTTAAGTATGATGATGACATTACACCCTCAAATTATGTGGATAGTGTGTCCTAGTTAACCGGATAGCGCAGTAGGTCTTGCTCTGATTAGATGAATTTATCAGCAATATGACGCTGTTTCTGTGTGGGAGACCCCTAATCTTCCAGACATGACCTTGATAAACCATCAATAAAAAATCACATTGAAGAGAGCAGGGAATTTAATGAATTATTTAAAACGTATTGCCTTACCGATAATGACTGGTGTCAGCATTTTAGCCCTGTCTGTGTCCGCACAAGCGAGAGATTTTAAACTTGGTCTGATTACCCCTGTACCGCATATTTGGACCCAAGAAGCGCAAAATTTTGCAGATGAATTAAACCAAAAATCGAATGGAGAGCACGTCGTAAAAGTGTTTCCATCAAGACAGTTGGGGAATGAAGCTCAAATGGTACAGCAAATGCAAACCGGTGCGCTTGATATGGCTTTTTTGACCATTGCTGAACTATCCAATCGTGTTCCTGAATTTGGCGCACTGTATGCGCCATACCTTGTAGATAACATTGACGAAGCGGCGGCTTTACTTAAGTCGGATACAGCGTTAGGTCTACTAAATACATTGCCACAACACACTGGCTTAATTGGAGTCGGTTATGGTATGGCAGGAATGCGTCAAATGCTGAGCCGTGACCCAATACGTGTTCCCGCTGACCTAGATGGGAAAAAGACTCGTATTACGCCGTTTGAACCAATACGAGACTTCTACAACGCAATTGGGGCTGCGCCGACACCTTTGCCTTTACCTGCGGTATACGATGCCCTTGCGAACGGCCAAGTGGATGCGATTGATATGGATTTTGATTCCATTTTAATTTTGAAATTTTACGAAAGAGCGAATAACTTGCTTATTTCCAATCACATGATGTTTCCTATGGTCGGTGTCGTTTCCGGTCGTGTTTGGAAAGACCTAAGTAAAGCAGACCGAGTCTTGATTAAAGAAACAATGAAATCCCATCTGGATAAGGTGATTGATCGTTTCCAAGGCCAAGAACAAGGCTTAGAAACAAAACTGCGTTCTTTAGATGTGGTTGTAACGGAATCCACTAAAGGTCAAGTATCTGATGCGATAACAGAGTGGGAAAAAACCTGGGCTCCAAAAGCGCCTTCTTTAGGTGCTTTGCGTAAAACGGCAGCGGAATTGAGAACTCAGTAACTTTATGTTGTCGGTACCTACTGTGCCGACTTCTCTTTGGATGACATCATGTTAAAGCATTTATCTAACCTCATTTTTCGAGCTGAAGTTGTTCTCGCCTCCAGTATGGCGGCTATTGTCACGTTGCTTATTTTAATTAACATCATAAGTCGTGCATTTGGGCACGCTATTTACTGGGTAGATGAGCTAGCTATTTACAGTATGATTTGGATGACGTTTTTTGCGACATCTGTTTTATTAAAAAAACGTGACAGCATTGCGGTAACAATATTGACAGACTTGGTTTCAGACAAAGTAAAGGTATGGCTTACTTTGTTAAGTGACCTGATGGTTTTGCTGTTTGCTGTGATTATGGTTTGGTTATGTTATCGCTGGTTTGCTCCTATAGAATTGTATCAGGAGAAGTTTGATATCGTCTCTTTTCAAGGCGAAACCTTCAATTTTATGTACTCTGAAAAAACGAGTACATTGGGCATGAGTAAGTTTTGGGTATGGTTAATCTTGCCTATTTTCTCTGTCTCGCTGCTACTCCATTCTTTCACAAATATTCTTCAACTTTTTCTCAGTACGACAATAAAAAAGGAAGCACCTTTATGACTATGCTTGTATTTTTGGGGCTTTTGTTTATGGCTGTGCCCATTTGTTTGGTGCTGGCGTTAAGTGCGCTTTGGTATATTTACTCGTCCGGTAACATGGTGCTTTTAGACTCTTATTTACAACAGCTATTCGGCGCAATTGAAAGCTATGGATTAATGGCGATTCCTTTGTTCATGTTAGCTGGAGAGTTAATGAATGAAGGTGGGCTGACGTTACGGTTGATCAATTTAGCAAGAATCTTGGTCGGAGGTTTTAAAGGCGGTTTAGCATACATAAACCTTGTGGCCAACATGATGATGGCCGCCATTATGGGGTCGGCGGCTTCGCAGATCGCCATTATGTCACGTGCTATGGTACCCGCTATGGAAAAAGAAGGTTACGACAAGCCTTATGCGGCCGCGATCACCGCCGCTGGTGGGCTTTTATCGCCAATCATTCCTCCCTCAATGTTATTTGTTTTGTTTGGTGTTTTGGCGCAAGTACCGATTTCAGAAATGTTTATAGCCGGTATCATTCCAGGTTTGCTCATGGCTTTTTTATTTTTTTTAGCGATCACTATCATGGGGCTCGTGTACGAATACCCAAAGGGTGAGTGGCCAACGAGAGAAATAGCAAAGCAATACATGATAATGGGACTGCCCGCTATTTTGATTCCTGTGATTATTATTGGTGGAATTTTGACAGGATTAGCAACGCCAACCGAATCGGCCGCCTTGGCGTCTTTAGGGGCTTTGTTAGTTGGAAAGTTCATCTATAAAGAACTACGATTTCGCCAGTTACCGAGTATTCTTAAAAGTACGGCTTATAATTCAGGTATGGTGATTATGCTGATTGCGGCGGCCGGTGTGTTTGGCTGGGTTATTGTCTTTGAAGAAGTGCCGCAAAACGCGGCCGCATGGATTGCGCAACAAACTTCAGACCCGTTTGTATTTTTGCTTATGGTAATGGGAGTCTTGTTGCTTGTCGGTATGGTGATAGATGGAATTGCTGCGTTGATATTGGTGGTGCCTATTCTACTGCCAATAGCTCAAACTCAGTTCGGTATTGATGCCTATCAGTTTGGTGTGGTGGTCTGTTTAACCTTGGTATTAGGATTACTTACCCCTCCAGTCGGAGCGGGTTTGTTTATTGCGTCCTCCATGACTGGCGCAACACCCATGCAGATATTCAAAGCATTAACGCCATTCTTGATATCAAGCCTGATTACGTTAGTGTTCTTGTGCTGGGAGGCGAGATTGACCAATTTCTTTTTATGACGCTTCTATAAAGCCGATTAGGTTACGACTTTATATTCGACAGCATGATGCATCTTGCATGACCATAATGTAAGACCATCACCTCGGCTGCCTTTTGGTCGAGGTGATGTTGGTAAGGTAATCTGTTTCTGGTTTGTTGAGTTACGTCTGTGACAGAATTAACAGCGCTAACGATATCATGGCGCTTAATGTTCTAAGATGGTTGAACTGTGTCCATTTTTGAAGGTAATACGGCCACGTTTTGCTCAGTTCTTTTTCGTCATTTTCGCTTACTTTCAGTTTTTTATTCAGTGGCACGTTGCCAATGACAGTGATTAAAAACATGCCTACTATGTACACCAAAGAAGCACTTATGATTAACGTGGATTGACCACTTTGCCAATTCACGAATGACCATATGATTAAACCGGCATACCAAAAAGTTGAACCTAAAAAAAGAGGCAAAAATACGGTCTTAATTATCACATCATTAATTCTATTCATTGCCCTAGCGCCTTCAATATTCGGCAGTTGGCTCAACGATTTCATTATGAATACCGAGAAAGCAAAATAAATACCCGCCATGATACCGGTGATGACCATCAGTAAAACGATCATGTAATACCTCGTTAAATTGGTGAATGTCGTGTTTTAAAGCGATTCATTCCAAACGCCTGTGGCAGCCATTTTTTCAACATAGTGTTTGAAGTTCCTAGCAGGGCGACCAAGCACATCGGCCACGGTATTTGTTGTGCTTTCATTGCGACCATCTAAAACATGGACAAATAATTCATTCATTAACCACGCCATGTCTTCTGGTACCCCCTGAGCTTTTGCTGCCGCAAGATACGCGTCAATAGAAGCCGTTTGAAAGCGAATATGGCGTTGACTTGCTTCCGCTATGGATTGTACGCAGCTCGCGAAAGAAAGCAGCTCAGGTCCTGTAATTTCCAGAACTTGATTTCTAAGGTCTGCACGGGTTAGTGCGGCTACGGCAACATCGGTGATGTCGTCAACATCAATAAAGGGTTCATTCGCTTTTGGCTCTGGCAAGACCAATTCACCCGCTTTCAGTCCGTCAAGCATAACGCTTTCACTGAAGTTCTGCATAAACCAACTGGCTCGGACTATGTTCCACTCCAATCCACTATTGATGAGAATGTTTTCGGCTAGCTGAGCGCCGTCTTCACCTCGACCCGATAAAAGTACAATGTGTTTTAGCCCCAGCGTTTTGGATAAATCAACAAAAGCACGAATATCATGCTCTGCCTTGGGAAGGGCTAGGTCAGGAAAGTAGGTGACATAAGCGGTTTCTACGCCTTCTAATGCTATTTTCCAGCTGTTTTGATCGTTCCAGTCAAAGGCGTATTCACTGTTACGTGAGAGTCCCCGAGTGTTATAGCCTCGGGCTTGCAGCTGAGATAAAACACGTTCGCCAGTTTTACCCGTTGAGCCGACAACGGCCATTACGTTCGTCTTCATAAATACACCTTTTCGATTGGTTAAACGTTAATTCTTTACAGATTTCTAAGGAATGAGAGCAAGTTTATTCCCTAAAAGCTTGATGCTTAATGCTTAAAAATCTATATTTAATTGCAGTTCGTCCAAAAAAGGCGTTAGTTATGAAAACGACACATCAACGGCAGATGCCAACGCCTCAGGACCCTCTTGGAGAGACGCTGTATTCGTTACGACTGAATGGTGTTATGTATGCGGCGTCTGAATTGAAGGCGCCTTGGGGGATGGATATGCCTCCTTTAAAAGGGAATATGATGTTTCATATTATTACTCAAGGCGCTTGTTGGTTACGCTTTCTCGATTACCCTGACACCTATCTGCAACCGGGAGACATTGCTTTGCTCCCAAGAGGGGAAGGTCACTTAATCTCTGATGAGAAAAAAACGCAATGTGAACCGTTTTTTGACCTACCCGTAACGCACATTTCTAACCGGTTTGAATCGATACAATATGGTGGAGGGGGTGAGAAAACCTTACTCACGTGCGGTGTGTTAAGTTTTGACAATGTTATTGGGCAAAAGCTTATCGCCCAATTACCATCACTTATTCATTTAAAAGCTGAAGAGGGTCGAACAAAGGCGCTACAAGGACTCATCGAGCTGATGTCTGAGGAGTCAAAAACATTAGGCGCGGGAGGAGAAACAATCGTTGCAAACATAGCGGATATTGTTGTAATTAAGGCGATTCGTTATTGGTTGGATACCGCACCAGAAGCCAACAAAGGTTGGTTAGGTGCGCTTAAAGACCCCAAAATAGGCAAAGCACTTACGGCCATGCATGCGCATCCGGAGCTGGACTGGACACTGGACAGTTTAGCTGCACAAGTAGGGATGTCTCGTTCTGGATTTTCGGCGCGATTCACTGACGTCATTGGTACATCGGCTAAACAATACCTAACTGAATGGCGCATGGGGCTAGCCAGACTGAGGATCATGGAAGCACCCGTTTCATTAATAGAGTTAGCTGAGGATCTCGGTTATACCTCAGAAGCGGCCTTTTCAAGAGCGTATAAACGCGTGTTTGGTGTACCTCCTTTACGTGAAAGTCGAAAAAAGCATCAAAATAATCAGGATCAGCTGGCGAGCTAAGTATTAAAACGCTGATATCAAGGTTTAGCCGAGTGAAATTTTTGTATGAATCAATTCATCGTCTTTGTCGATAAAAAGTCTTCTCTTTACCACTCTGATCAAACCGTATCTAAGGAGGTGTTAGAAAAAATTGGATGGTTGCGGATGCGAACCCGGACTCTCTATTTCCTTGGTAAACCTATTGGTCAAAAGACTGATAGTGAGGCCTTTACAGGCCGCATTAGGGCCAAGGCGAGATGTCGTTCTTTGGACAAAAGTAGGTGATTTGGAACGTCCTGAGCACATTAGGATTCACTCATCAAGGTTTTTATGAATGAGCTCGATCAGACCTTATCAACATTTGGATTAGATTTATAACACCGATGTCATTAGCTCAAAGTGACGTTTCATCTTGTTTTACTTTGAGCGAGACGTTTTTGTTATAAATTGTTAGCATTAGTGTTCTGCCTATTAAGGTTGATTTAACGATATTTAAGGTATAAAAATACGTCAAATACGCTGATAATATAATCAAAATAGGAAGTTAATAATGCAAAATAAAGCCTACTTAGGAAGTTGTCACGGCGTAAATGTTCAATTCAAAACCCTAACTGATTGGTATCTCGCAATAAAACCGTTATGATAATTCGACCTTTTAAAACTACAGACGCAAAAGGCATTGCGGATCTTTTTCACGGTGCCGTGCATTCCATCAGCCCCAATATTTACTTAACAGAACAGTTAGAAGCGTGGGCGCCGACGCCACCAGATTATTCTATGTGGGCAAAAAGAGTAGAGCGAACTCAGCCTTTTGTGGCAACAATAGGTGACATTATCGTGGGTTTCATCGAGCTAGAAGCCGATGGCCATATCGATTGTTTGTATGTACACCGCGATTATCAACGCCAAGGCATAGCCAACGCGCTGTTTACCTATGCCAGAAAAGAAGCGATAAAGAGCGGATATAAAACCCTGTACGTGGACGCCAGCCTGCTTGCTAAGCCCTTCTTTGAAAAACGAGGCTTTAAAGTAGAGTCTGAAAACATCGTCAAAAGGAACCATCAAGAACTGATTAATTATTCAATGATTGCTTCTCTAAAGCCTTAACTGCCTTTTCTAGAGAAATCTTTACTAAGGTTAAACTACCTTTATATTGACCGGCAGGTTTACCTTGAAGTTTAGATACAACTAGACCTTTGAAAGTATTTAGGGAATTGTATTCGTCCATTAGATAGTGTTTTACATTCGACTCTTTATATCTATTGTTTACAAAGTCAGCGAAACACTCAAGGTCATGTGGTGTCCAATTGTTAAGACATTGGTTCCAGGTTTCAGTAGCTATAAAATTAAAAAAAGGTTTCAAGTGATGGCCTCTATAAATTTTCATATCAACATTTTTCCATGAATTGACCATGTCTTTTACAACTATTTCATTAGATGATTCTTGTTCTTGAGCCTTTTTTCTATAAAAAAACTCTTCATAGTTATTACGAATTACATCATTTTCACTTTTTAAAATTGGCTCTTGCCAAACAATTTCATGCTCTGATCTAGAAAACTGTTTTTTTGAGCAGAGCTTTTCAAAATTTTCAATAAAATTATCCGCATCACCATCAATATAATCATGTCTAAGTTTTTTATCGTAGTAGTCGCATGCCTTAAACCATTTCTGTAAAGGAACATTTTTATCATCAAATATGAACTTTTTTAGTTCAATAATTAGCTGTTCAAATTCTTGTTTTTCAAAGCTCCCTGCAGGCGAAAAAAGAAGTGTGTCTATTTTTGAAGTTTGAATAGGTAGTTGACCTAAATCTGTAAGTTTTAAGTTATCTGATATTTCAAACGCGCAATACCTGACTAATATTTCACTTATTCCACTGTCTATTTCCTGTAAGTCTCTATGGGGACTTTTTTCTTCTTCATTATCTTTTGATTTAATGTACTCTAAAAGAGATGACTCATTTATGGACTTCCAAACCTTTTCGCTGGTATAACCTTTTTCATAAAGGTAGTGACAAATTAGGGTGATATTTCTACCAAGATATGAGAAAGATAACTCCCGATTCACATTATCGTCATTAACAATTATTTCATTAATTCTGATCGACTTATTTGCTATTCGCTTAAGTACTCTAAGGTTTTTTATTTCCTTTTCTTTCACTGTCTCAGTTATAGAGTTAAGTAACTGATTATTAATGTCTTTATCTTTAAAAGCAATGCCAATAAGGTCCTCAACCTTCATATCCAGACTAGTTTTTCCACTAAATGCCTTTTCTCTTAAGTCTGAACTCAAGCAAGATTTTGATTCATTAACCACAAAAACAAATTGTATTTTTTTAAATTCAGAGTCTGCTAACTGTAGGCTTTCTCCAACAATTAGATTAACAACTTTTTCGTCTTCAATACGGTCTAGGTCATCAACGATAAATCTAATATTGTCCAATTTATGAAGGAGCTTTTCTCTAACAATTCCAGCGCTTCCTGAAAGTAATCCCCCAATCAGTCCGCTATTTTTTTGCTCAGATATTGTGTCAATCAGCGAACTAAGTGTTTTGGTATTATTTTTAACAAACCTACTCGTTGATTCCAATTTTTCGAAGGATACAGATAGCAGTCGGTCTCGATACTCTGAAATATTAGATATTCCAGTTAAGGACAGATAGAGTGTTTTGTAGTCATCTTTCTCTAATTCTTTTAAGAGTGTGTTTCGGACGAAATGAGTTTTGCCTTCCCCCCATGCTCCATCAAGTATTGCCATCGATGGAAATGAATCGTCTTGCAGAAGTTGCTCTATAAGTCTCGAAGTCGGATGCATATAAATTCCTTGTTGTAACTCTAATCCAATTAAATCGTTGAGTACTGAAGTTAGAATAACTTTTTATAGAGTATTTCGATATTGATTCTTTATACCTTAAACCTCCCCAGCATTAATCAACATGCCTTGTGTGCTGGTGTCGAACAGCAAAACGCGGTTTAAATCCACGGATAAGGAGATGAGTTCTTGGCGTTTTACGTGGGAGCGTAGGTCGAGTCTGGCTTTGGCGTCTTCGCCGCCGAGTTTGAACATGATTTCTTTATCGAAGCCGAGGTTTTCCACTAGATCGACTTGTATATTATTGAATTCAAATAAGTGATCACTGGGTGATCTCTTTAAAGATAAAGCGCTGTCTTCAAAGAAGTCGGGACGAATACCGACCAATACCGTGTCATGAGAGCTGAGATCATGCATGTCTACATTGGCTATTTTTGAGGCTGGAATGCGGTAGTGATCGAACACTAACTCTTCCCCTTGGACTTTTGCTTCAAATAGATTCATGGCCGGTGAGCCGATAAAGGTGGCTACAAAGCTGTTGGTGGGCTGCAGGTAAATGTCCATCGGTGTGCCTACTTGCTCTACGATGCCATCGCGCATGACGACGACCCGGTCACCTAAGGTCATGGCTTCAATCTGGTCGTGAGTAACGTAAATCGCCGTCATGTTGTATTGGTGCTGAATGCGGGCGATTTCGGTACGCATGTGGTGGCGCAGCTTGGCGTCTAGGTTAGACAAGGGTTCGTCGAACAAATACACATCCGCATCACGAGCAAGGGCACGCCCCATGGCAACCCGTTGACGCTGGCCACCAGATAAGTCAGCGGGTTTACGATCTAGGTATTCATTGAGTTTGAGCATGTCCGACACATCGGCCAATTTCGCTTTCATCGTTGCCTCGTCTGCGCCAGATTTTTTCAAACCAAAAACAATGTTATCTCGCACCGACATGTGCGGATACAAGGCGTAGTTCTGGAACACCATGGCGATGTTACGCTTGTGAGGCGGCAAATCATTAATGGTGCGCTCGCCGATTTGGATTTCCCCTTGAGTAATGTCTTCCAGTCCCGCGACCATGCGCAAAGTGGTGCTTTTGCCGCAACCACTTGGGCCAACCAGCACGACAAACTCACCGTCTTTTACTTCCAAATTTAGGTTCTTTACTATCGGCAAGTTGCCGTAGGATTTGTTGACGTTTCGTAAGATCACAGAACTCATATCTTTCTCCTCAAAACTACTGCGCTCGGTGATACTTCGTCAAAAGCTCGCTCAAAATGCTCATTTATAACTATAAACTCTGCTTTTTCGCTCACTTTTTCCTTGTCTGACCTTCGCTCGTTACGTTTTGTTATTAATGTATGTTACTAGCCTTTCACGCCGCCATCAGTCAGCCCGCCCGACAAATGCTTATTCGCCAACATGAAACAAATCACCACGGGTAGTAGAGTCAGCATGGAGGCGGCCATGATGCGATCCCATATGGCATTTTTGGAGGTAAACAACGTCTGTAATGCCAGTGGTAAGGTTTGGAAATCTTGGTATTGTTTTAAGAAGACGGACGCGAATAAATATTCGTTCCACGCGATCACAAAACAATAGATAAACACGGTAAATAACATGGGTTTCGACAAGGGCATGATGATGCGCCAGAAAGCTTCGACCCTTGAACAACCGTCCATCATCGCCGCTTCTTCCAGCGAGAAGGGAATGGTACGAAAGTAGTTTCCCAGCATGTACATGGCGACGGGTAAAGTCTGGATTAGGTAGATCAAAAACAGACTGAGAATTGTGCCGCCAGCACTCGATGCCAAGCCTACGTTTACGCTCATTTGGTAGAGCGGTACCATCAGTAAAACGCCACCGACCATGTAGACAAACAGCACGCCGTTGGCCATTAGTGATTGCGCAGGGAAACGTAATCGGGCAATGGCGTACGCCGCGAGCGACGCTAAGAAAGTGGAGCAAATACCTGTAATAAAGGAGATTACAAAGGTATTAAGCATATAGCGCCCAAATGGGAAGACATCCCCACCAGAGCTAAACTTCGCCAGCAGCATTTGTTTCTTTTCCTCTGATAAGGCTGGATTATCCAATAAGCGCTGAATGCTGGCGGGAACCTCGATTTCTTTGGCTGGCATTAAACCAAGCAATTCCTTGTAAGCGTCTAAATGCAGCACGCGAGGAATCAGCGATGGATTGCCCCAATCGATAGGATGTTTAAGGGAAGTGGAAAGGATCTGTAAAAAGGGGAATACGCAAAAGATCACCAAAGCGAGTACCAAAGAATACAAGATCACAGATTGAATGGGAGTGCGTTTATTCATCATAAGTCTTTCCTACCATTTGAGGACTTTACGAACGTATAACCAAATTAAGCCAACCAATACCAGCAACTGAATTACCGAAATCGCCGCGGCTCCGCCTTGATCCACGATTCCTGCAAACGCTTGGTAATAGGTGAAAATAGGCAGAGTTTCGACGTTTGGTGCCAGTAAGTACACGTCTTCAAAACGATTTAAGTTCCATATAATACGCAATAAAACCACAGTGGCGATGACGAATCTGAGCTCGGGCAGAGTCACATGCCAGAAGCGTCCCCAAGCATTTTGTCCATCAATAGCGGCCGCTTCGTACAGGTCTTTCGGTACGCTTTGTAACTTCGCGAGGAACAATAAATACGCGATAGGAAAATGCTTCCAAATATCGAATAAGATCACCACAAACAAAGCGGAATCAGGGTTGCCAATTAGGTTTTCCCGCTCGTTGGTTAAATGCAGCACATCGACCACCACATGGTTGTAAATACCGTTTACGGGATCAAAAATAAACTGCCAGCCAAACACCACACTGATGACGGGCGCAAAGTAGGGCAGGAGGATCAAACCACGGGCGAGGTTCCGAAATCGAAATTCTTGATTCATCAGAATCGACGCGGCCAACCCCAACACCGTTGTACCAACGACCGTACCAATCAGATAGACAATAGATACACCGACCGAATGGTAATAACGCGGATTGCCAAGTAAATCGGTGTAGTTATCCAACCCGACAAAGGTCTTACTGCCATTGAGTTGCACATCAAAAAAACTGAGGTAAATGTTGAATAAGATGGGGTAAATTACCAGCAAGCCGATAATACCAACAGCGGGCGCGACAAGCTTAAGTCCAAGTTGGGCTTCGTTTTTGACCAGTATTGAAGACATGTTTACATCCTTCTTTGAAAACTATTCATGAGGGTACTAAGAACCCCTGAGCTCCCTATAGAAAAAAGCTCAGGGTGTGTTCTTTACTTACCCATGATGGTTTTCATTTCTGCTTCTGCACTGTTCAGTGCTTGTTGCGGATCTTTGTTTTCAATGGTGACATCGTAAATCATGCGGGGGATGACGGACTTGGCGAAGATGGCTCCCGATGCTGGAAACGTTTTGCCTTGTACAACGGAAAAGGAGCGAATGTCGTCAAAACCAGAAACGATCTGTTTCATTTTATCTGCACCGTACAGTTTGAAGACGCCGTTTGGATCGTCTAAATACGCTGGGTCTTCAGCGATGCCTTTTAACATAGGGTTCATGCCACCCGGCGCCATGTGCAAGAAGGTGATGTAGCTGGCTGGATCGTACATAAACTCAATGAAGTCTTTGGTTGCTTGAGCGTCTTCAGCACTTTTAGTTTTCAACGCAACAAGGCCCGATAAGGTGCCATAAGACGCGGCGCTTTTATGAGTGATGATAGGCGTGAAGGCCGTGTTCTTAACCAATTTGGGGTCGAAAGTGCCACCGCTGAGTTCTTTAAAGTTCTCAGAGGACAGTGAACCTTTGGCGACTTCGGCTAAAGCAAGGTCATCCATGATGTAGGTTGAATAGAAGAACATGCCCATTTTACCTTGCAGGTAATAATCTCGGGCGCGCCAGTTTTGTGGTCCTGGTGGGTTGTATTTGGCGAGTTCTTTGTAATATTGGATGGTTTCTAACGTGGCAGGACTATTGAATATGAGGTCGCCTTTGTCATCAAACTCCGCCGCATTGTTAGACAACGCTAACTGAGTGAAGACTTGTTCTGTGTAGCTGTCTTGTTTGGTGCCGACTAAAATACCGTATTGGTTGTTCGCTTTGTCGGTTAACGCTTTGGCGGCGGTTTCAATGTTTTCCCATGTATTGGGCGCGGCTAAACCTTTTTCATCAAACCAGTCTTTGCGATACCAAATGCCCTGAATCCAACCATGGTAAGGTAAACCATAATATTGGCCTTCAGGGGACGTCAATGTGGTTAGAGCGCCTGTATGGAAGCGGCTCTTACCAATATCGCCCACGACGCCTTGGTGAGTTTGGGTATCGACAATGCCTTCTTCCCCCAGTGCCATGATGATTTCAGAGTTCACTTCAATCAGTTGCGGTGTTGTGCCTGCTGCCACGGCTGCGGCCATTTGTGTCGCCATTTCGTTTTCGTCGACGCCCACCACTTTGACGGTCACGCCATCGTTTAAAGCTTCGAAGGTACTGGCAAGTAATTCGATGGTTTGCAGTCTGTCCGATTGGGTTTGTGCCGTCCAAAATTCTACTGTAGCCGCATTAGACACTTGGCTTATTAGAAGTCCGTTTACCAGTACCGTACTGGCGACGAGCAGAGATTTTTTCATTGTCGTTTCCTCATTTATTGTTATACGAGTTTTCCGAACTGTTTTGGGTTAGTACCCGTTTTTTACCACTCCCGGCGTTAATACGATCTGCAGTTCTTTCACCGGCGTCCCTTTGATGCGGGAAACCATCATCTGCGCAAGTTGTTCGCCTATTTGTGCGGGAGGCGCTTGTTGAATGCTGGTAATCCCCATGCTGGCCGTTAGCTCATCAGCAGGCGTATCACAACCAATCACACTTATTTGTTGCTCGTTATGATTGAGTCGAGAGTTGTGTAACCGCATTACCGCTAAAGCGGCGCTGCGCGCGCTGGTGCTCGTTAGGCAAATCAGCGCAGTGATATCTGGGTGCTGGAGGAGAAATTCGGCACAGTCGAGGTAACTTTTTTCCTCGTCAAAGCCGACTTCTAAACTGTGCTCGGAGACAATAGAAAGACCCACTTTATCCGCCGCATCTTGAATGCCGCGTCGTCTTTCTTGAGCAAAAAAATATCGCTCGCTCACCGAAATAACGCCAATTTGACGATGGCCTTGTTCATAAAGGCGAATCAGACTTAATTGGCCGACTTGGTGGTTATCTAAATCCAGCCAAGCAAACTGATTCGCTCGTTCGGTGCGTCCGTAACACACAAAAGGCACGTTAAGTTTCAGTAAACGTTGGACTTTAGGATCATTGACCCGAGTGCGAAGGAGTAAAAAGCCCTCTTGATCACCTGCTTTAACAAGGCGTTCAAACTCGCTTAATTCCTGCTTCCCCGTTTCGACTGCGACTACTTGCAGTAAATAGCCTTCTGCTTGTAGTGCGCGTCGCGTTCCAGCAAGCACCTTCGAAAGAATGGGGTCGATGTATTGCGTCTCTTGGCTCGGTATTATGGCCGTAATAACGCGTTTAGCTTGCACCCAATGAGCGGCATCGGCTCCTTTTAGTTGGTAACCCTGTCGCGCGGCTTCTTTCAAAACGCGCTTTTTGGTACTTGGGCTGATATCTGGGTAATCGTTCAGTGCTCGTGACACGGTGGATACCGACAAATCCAACTGAGTAGCTATTTCTTTAATCGACATAAAACATTTCACTGCACCATTCTTATTTTTACACTGTCCATCATTTAGCGCTTATTTAAAAGCGTTAATCGTGCGTTTCGTGACCAGCAACGAAAGACGTTAAGACCGAAAATGTTTCGATGCAACGATTATTTTTTGCACAGTTTAGGTGCGAACTGGATGCGGCGATAAAATTCGGAATGTCGAGGCTCTGTTGAAAAAATAAGAGTTGATCGGTCGTGGAAGGGCATGCCTCTTGGCGAGAGGCGTGCTAAAACGATCGATACATGTTGAATATAGAACGTAATACGGGAAAGAGGATTATGTCTTTATTGTGTCGATGCGTTGTTCTGTTGAGGGCTAGCCAACCAACCTAATCCCATCCATACTAAGCTGATGCCGATCATAATGTAGAGTGGCGCATTCCAAGAGTGTTGCCAATCATATAGAGCACCAATCAAAACAGGGCCAATGGCCGCGAGAGTATAACCCATTAACTGAGCCATACCTGATAATGAGGCGGCTTGTTTTGGACTATTGGTTCTTAAACTGACGAAAGATAGCCCTAAAATAAAGCCCATACTGATGCCAAAACCAAAAGATACAGACCAAAAGCCAGACCAACTTGGAATGAATAAAAAGCCACTCAAACTTAGGAAAGTCAGCCCTGTGGCACATAAACATAAGCGTCTGTGGCTGCCTAATCGATTGATAAAGGGCGCTAAAATTAAGGAAGGGATCGCACCGGCTAATTGCAAATAGCCTTGATAAAGTCCCGCTGTCGAGTCGGTATAGCCGTGATGGATTAAAATAGCGGGCACCCACGCGACAACAACGTAATTAATCAGCGAGTTTACGGCTAAAAAGCTGGCCACTTGCCACGCCGTGATTGAACGCCACACTGAAGAACTGATATCGATTAAGCTTGTTTGCGGTATCTGACCTTGTGTTATCTTGCCGCTAAACCACACCACTAATGGTAATAAAATCAATAGGCTTTGACACGCCAAGGCGAATGACCAGCCACTCATTGGTAAACTCACATCAGGCTGTTCAGCATAAAGGCTTAAGGGTACAGCCAAACTCGACATCAAAAAGCCACCAACACTCATCATCAGTACGTAAATAGCCGTCAGCTGAACAACGTAGTTAGGAAATTCACGTTTTAACAAGCTGGGTAACAGTACGTTACCAATTGCAATGCCTGCCCCAATAAAGAGGGCGCCGCTATACAAGGTGCTGATTGAGCCAAGAGTTCGAATGATCATGCCTGTCGCAATCAAGAAGACACCAGCGGCCAAAATGCGTTCAATACGAAAATGACGAGTTAGCCAAGACGCGACAGGAGCAAAAAAGCCAAATGCTAATAAAGGCAGGCTGGTGAGCAGCCCCGACTGTGAGCTACTTAAATTGAGGTCCGTGCTTATCCTGTCTAGTAAAGGCGGTAAGCCGGTGACTGGCCCTCGTAAACTTAATGCCACTAGGAAAATAAACAAGAGTAAAAAGGCGGCATCGTGTTGTGCTAATTGCTGTAGTCGTTTCATGGGGTTGAGTTAGCCATAGTTGTTAGGGTGAGTGTCAGGTAGGGCGTTATTATAGGATTTATTTGCTGAGTTAGATTGAACAATAAGAAAATAATAACGAACCTTTAGCGTATTCAACTTGTAATGGTTGGCTATCATTTTTATGCATGACGGGTTTTGTTTATTTCTATTAGAACGATTTAAGAAACAATAATGCTCTTTTTTGTGTGTTTTTCTGTGGACGCTCATCTCCTATGATGTCCACATGAATTAAATAAACATTCTTTTGGAGAAAAACATGAAAAAATTTATTTCTTTGGTGGCTTCTGTTCTGATTACTCACTCTGCTTTTGCGGCGGAGTCTAACAGGCTAACGCTTGACGTATACCATGCGGCACCCAGTAGCTTTGGTGTGACTTCTACTGTGGTATACGGTGAAACAGAAGCGATGGTCATTGATGCAGGGTTTACGAAAGCCGATGCATTGCGTATTGCGGCAAAAGTATTGGACTCTAATAAAGAATTAAAAACAATTTTTGTCAGTCAAGCAGACCCTGATTACTATTTTGGTGCTGAAACCTTGCATGATATTTTCCCTGAAGCGGAGATCATCACTACGCCTGCTGTGAAAAAAGTGCTTGAAAAGAAAATGGCTGGTAAAGTTGGATTTTGGGGACCTAAAATGGGCTCGAATGCGCCAGTAAACCCTATTGTTCCAAAGGCCTATGTTCAATCCACTCTGATGCTTGATGGACACACGATTGAAATTCGAGGCACTGACGGTGTTTTAGCTCACCGACCTTACTTATGGATCCCCTCTAATAAAGCGCTTTTAGGTAATGTTGCGATTTTCGGTAATATGCATTTATGGATGGCGGATGCGCAATCTAATGAATCTCAAGACGCGTGGAAAGCGCAATTAAAAGAAATGATGGCACTTAATCCTACTAAGGTTGTTCCTGGTCATATGGCACAAGGTACAGAGTTAACAGCAGATAGCATCAGCTACTCGCTTGATTACCTCAATGCTTTTCAAAAAGCGAAAGGAGACAGTAAAAACAGTGCTGAATTGATTAAAACAATGACGGCTAAATACCCTAATGCACAAGGTGCTTTGAACTTGGATATCGCGGCTAAAGTACATAAAGGTGAAATGACATGGTAAAAGTACATTATTTTTTTGACCCAATGTGTGGTTGGTGTTACGGAGCATCATCGTTAATTGCTGTACTAGCGGACATGCCCGAGTTTGAGGTGGTTTACCACCCGGGAGGCATGATACCAAAACGTGCGATAGATCCGTCTTTTAGACACCATATTCTGCAAGCAGACAAGCAAATTGCCGACAGGACACAAGTGCATTTTGGCGAAGCCTATAAAGCGAGAGTGGCAGGAGAAGGAGAGTTTGTTATCGATTCCTACTTACCAACTCAAGCGTTTTTAGTTGGCATTGAAATGGGCATAGCGCCTCACTTGATGTTAAAGGCGATTCAAGCAGCGCACTATCAAGACGGCCGAGAACTTGATAAACCTGAAGCTTTGCAAACATTGGCGGTTTCACTAGGGCTTGATGAAACCACTTGGCAAGCAAAAATGGCCAGCTCGGCGGCCGTGATGATGAGTGAAATAGAAAGAAGTCATGAGTTAATGGGGCCGTTACAAGTCAATGGATACCCAACGATTCTTATCGAGAAAAAGGGTAAATTACAGCGTTTAACTCACAGCGCTTACTATGGTAAGCCTGATGAATGGAAAGGCTATTTATCAACTTTAGGATAAAACCCTCGTCTGAAAAGAAAATAGCAACAGTAAAAGTGCTCTATTCCATGGAAATGGTTTAGGGCATTTTTTTCTCTGGATAGAGCTGGGTAGTGCGTGTTTAGTAGAGTCAATCTGGGCATAGGTTATGGACTGATTAGTCAATATGAGACGGCGAACGGCCTTCTTAATTTGCCGTGATACAGTCCGCTCGGACAACCGCGTTTTGATGGCAACATGCATTAGGTATCCTATTTATGAGAGTATTAGATCCATGATTTAACTCATTCGGGTTGTATTTAGCTCAACTGTTTTGCTTAAGGGGTTTTCAATGGCTATCCAGATCAATCAAACCACAATGAGAAAATTGTTATGGTAGATAACAAGAAGGTTGAAAGACGTAATGTCGTTAAACTGCTTTTCTCTCAGTTTTTAATTAATTTAGGTGATGTTTTAATTAATCCGAAGGTGACTTTGCCTTGGCTACTTCAAAGTGTTGGTGCGCCCTTGTACTTATTAGGCTGGTTGGTTCCGATACGTGAATCTGGTTCTTTATTGCCTCAAATAGCGATAGCGCATTTTATCTACCCGTTAAAAGTAAGGAAGTGGGTTTGGGTTCTCGGTAGCATTATTCAATCTTTTTCTGTTGTTGTTATTGGTTGTGCTGTTCTTTTACTGGAAGGGGCGAGTGCGGGTTGGGTCGTTATTGGTGGTCTGATCGTGTTTAGTGTCGCTAGGGGGCTTAACTCGGTTGCGTCCAAAGATGTATTAGGCAAAACAGTGATTAAAGAAAAGCGAGGCAGAGTAACGGGTTGGTCATCCAGTGCGTCGGGGCTGATCACGGTGGGTTTGGCCATTTGCATGTTGTTTTACTTAGACCCTACTAAGAGTGATTCTGAGTTTTATGTCTGGGGAATTGTTGGCGCCGCTTGTGTTTGGTTATTGGCCGCTGGCATTTATGCTGCTATTAAAGAGCCTTTAAGCGAGACAGAAGATGAAGGTGATCATTTTTGGGATGCGTTTAAGACGCTAAATCTATTATGGACTGATCACGTTTTTCGGAAGTTTGTTATTGCTCGTTCCTTATTTTTGTGTGCGGCATTAAGTGCTCCATTTTATGTGGTTATCGCTCAACAGCGATTTGATAGTGGCACTTGGTTGTTGGGCATGTTTATCTTAGCCAGTGGCTTAGCGTCGTTATTGTCATCGCCTTTTTGGGGATTGTTTTCAGACTATTCAAGTCGACAGGTGATGATCGTTTCTTCTTTATTGAGTGCACTTACCGGTGGTGTTTTGTTTTGTTGCGTGACGTTTCTGGCCGATACCGTGTTTACTGTATGGCTAATACCTGCGTTGTATTTTGTTCTCAGCGTGGCTCATCAAGGTGTTAGGGTTGGGCGCAAGACGTATTTGGTGAATTTGGGTGAGGGAAATAAGCGTACCAGTTATGTGTCTGTTAGTAATACCATTATTGGGCTTATCCTTTTGGGAATGAGTGCGTTAAGCTTGTTAACATACCTGATCTCTCTAGAGGTTCTGGTGCTTGTTTTTTCAATGGTAACCTTGTTTGGTGTGATTATGGTTATACGCTTACCTGAAGCCTAGCTAAACTGTGTCTGATGCGTAGTGTTTTAGGTCGACTCGGTTTGTCCGTTGATGTAATTAAAAAGAAATTCTTTTTGGATAATTCAAAAAATTTTCATTTTAGCTGATATTTTACAATGATTGCTTTTACTATGCCCTAAAATGGTTCATTTTTCTTGCGTCATGGGGTAAGGTGCGGTTCCGAAATTTCAATGGATCCATTTCTAATGACATTAAATAATAAACCATCGCTATTGCCGCGCTATCTGCAGGGTAGCTTGGTATTACAAATTGCCATCGGTATTCTTTGCGGTATTACCTTAGCGTATGTTTCGCCAGATATCGCTTTATCTACAAGCTTATTAGGCCTCTTTTTTGTTCAGGCATTAAAAGCGATAGCGCCTATTTTGGTTTTTTTGCTGGTGATCGCTTCCATTGCCAACCACAAGCAAGCTCAACAAAGCCACATTCGCCCTGTGCTTGCACTGTATTTATTAGGCACTTTTGTCGCGGCATTAACGGCCGTCGTGTTTAGTTTCCTGTTTCCAACGCAGTTGAATTTAGTCGCATCAGACTTTAGTCAAAGTGCTCCACAAGGTGTCGGAGAGGTATTGCGTACGTTAGTCTTTAAAATGGTCGATAATCCAGTGAATGCGTTAGTCCAAGGTAATTATGTGGGGATTTTGACTTGGGCAATTGGCTTTGGCTTGGGTTTACGCCATGCAACAGAAGGAACGAAAGCGTTACTGCAACATTTGTCTACCAGTGTCACTCGTATTGTCTCTGTCATTATTCGTTTAGCTCCCTTTGGTATTTTTGGTTTGGTGGCCAGTACTACTGCCGCAACGGGTTTTGATGCCTTACTTGGGTACTCTCATTTATTAGGTGTGTTGATCGGCGCTATGTTATTTATCGCTCTTGTAACAAACCCATTATTGGTGTTTTGGAAACTGCGTCGTAACCCTTACCCTTTGGTGTTTAAGTGCCTAAAAGAAAGTGGTGTAACGGCTTTCTTTACTCGCAGTTCGGCCGCAAATATTCCAGTTAATTTAGATCTTTGTAAGCGTTTGGAGCTGGATGAAGATACGTATTCTGTTTCTATTCCTCTAGGCGCCACAATAAATATGGCCGGTGCCGCTATTACAATCACTGTACTTACCCTAGCGGCTGTGCATACATTAGGCATTTCATTGGATTTTGGAACCGCCTTGTTGCTTAGCCTTATTGCGGCTGTATCGGCTTGTGGTGCATCTGGTGTGGCTGGTGGTTCACTGCTATTGATTCCATTGGCTTGTAGCTTATTTAACATTCCAAATGAGATCGCTATGCAAGTGGTCGCCGTTGGTTTCATTATTGGCGTATTGCAAGATTCAGCGGAAACGGGGCTGAACAGTTCGACTGATGTATTGTTCACGGCTGCGGCGAGTCTTGCGAAGGATAAAGCGCGAGTCGACCGTCTAATGCTGTAAGAGAGTAGGGAGCCGAGTGCTCCCTTTTTAATCTCTGCTATAACGATAACGCATCCTATTATAGGTTTAGTTACCACGTATTGGTATTTTCAGTCTCTAGGGGACGCCTAGAGCCTTAGAGCCTTAGAGCCTTAGAGCCCTGAGATCTATTTTCACACTCAATGGCGTTGCTACACAAAAGCTAGAATACGTCTATGAGTATTATATTTAGATCAAGAGCTTAACCTCATTTCATTGTGTTACAGGGTAATCAATTCATCGCAAACGCTGTTTAATAAAGCTTTATCATGGCTGACTATCATAATGGCGACGTTGCTGAGTTTCACGACATTGACGAGCGCTTCAATAACGGTTTTTTGAGTCAACATATCCAGACGTGAAGTGGGTTCATCTGCAAAAATAAACGTAGGATCAAGCAGCATCACACGGACAATCGCTAAGCGTTGTAACTCACCACCTGAGACTTGATCTGGATGGCGGTCAATGAGTCCCTCATCCAATCGTAACTCAGCAAGCAGTCCTTTTAGCTTATCTTGGCCGATGTGATATTTCTTCATCAGATCATGGAAGCTGGTTCTTAAAGGAACATGAGCCGAAAACACATCCGTTGGGTCTTGGAAGAGTTTTTGAGCTTTATGTCTTTCGTTAGGTTTGTGTGCCCATTCTATGGTACCGCTATCGCTTGGTAATAGACCTAATAACATATCTCCCAGTGTGCTTTTTCCACAGCCACTGTCACCACTGACACCAATAATTTGCCCCGGATGCAAACTAAGTGATACATCGTTGAAAAGCGTTTTTCCACCTCGGCTTTTGCTGAGGTTTTTCGCATTGACGATGGATGGATCCTTGTTGCTTTTTGCTTCTCTTTTTGGCCAGCGACGTGGATCGGCATCAATAAGCTCTTGTGTATAGGGGTGAGCAGGGTGGCTGAGAACTTGTTGGCTTTCTCCCACTTCTATAACGTCACCTTTACGCATAATCATCACGCATCCACCGAGCTGATGGGCAACGTCAATGTCATGGGTGATTGTAAAGACGCCTTCATTTTTTTCAATGAGCGAGCGCAATTGCTTGGCAATATCATCACGTCGGTTGGCGTCTAACCCTTTGGTTGGCTCATCCGCAACAGTGAAGGTCGCCCCGCCCGAACGTGATGCTAGAAACGCGACTCTTTGTGCCATACCGCCAGATAACTCAAATGGGTATTTGTGTGTCGCGTGAGTCAGTTTAACGCTGTCAAAATCAAGAGTAGCTTTAGACGTGGCGTCATTGGCATTTAAACCTTTAACGATCTGATAACCTTCTTTAACCTGCTTGATCGCATGCATGGTCGGATCTAACGAGCGAGTCGGCTCCTGTGGTAGAACACAGATACTTGTCCCCCATAAGGCATTACGTGCGTCAGCAGAAAGCGTGTGAAGAGCTTGATCGTGTAAATAAATCTCACCTTCAGCAATTAAGCCATCGGGTAGATTATTTGCAATGGCTTGAGCCAATAAGGTCTTGCCTGAACCGGTTTCACCGACAATGGTCAGCGCTTCACCTGCGACTAATTCAAATGATACTGGGTTAACGATCATGTTCCCATCACGCGTTTTAACGCTTAGGTTTTTTACAACGAGCATTATTTTTTCTTCCCAATCATCAGGTTTAATCCTAGAACTAATATAAATAAAGCAATTATTGGCTGTAATATGATCCACGGTGCTTCGTAATAATAAGGCATAAGTTCAATCATCATGAGACCCAATTCTGCACGGGGAGGCTTTACACCAACGTTAATAAACCCAAGGGAGGCGACGGATAAAACAGTGGTAGCCAAGGTAAAAGCCGCCAAACGTAAGATAATCGGACGCAGCTCTGGGAAATAGTGTCTCTGTAGTAAATACCATGGCGTGAATCCCAATAACTGAGAGGCCGCTACGGCATCACGGTTAGCGATAATCATCGATTGCGCTCGCACGACACGATACATTTCGATACTGGCAATCAAAGAGACACCCAAAAAGAGTGGCCATAGTTTCCCCGGTGCAATCGTTGCGAACAGCAATATAAATAACAGTCCAGGAACCGCCAAGAATAAATTGGAAATTAAATTTAAGACTTTATCGGCGGTTTTTGGGTATTGCGCGGACAGAACCCCCATTAGCGTGCCAAATCCAGTGGCAAACAAGGTGCTCACTACCGCGATACCAAGAGACACTTGCAGGGCAGAGGCCAAGCGCAACCACATGTCACGTCCCAGATGATCCGTACCAAACCAGTGCTCAGCACTTGGCGCTTGGAGTGTATCCATCAAAGATTGATCGTGTGGGCTACCCGCAACAAGTAACGGTGCGACTAAGGCAAAAATACAAGGAACGATGAAGAGTAAAAGTCCGATTTTTTGCTTGAAAGAAAGTAATGTAAAAAAGGATAGGATATTCATTATGACTTACTTCCTTCACGTGGGTCGAGCAGCAGTACGGCGATATCCACTAATGCATTCATCGCCACAAAAATTAACCCCATTGCCACCGCAGCACCTTGAACGATAGGAATATCCCTTGCAAAGATGGCATGCACTAAACTGTGACCAATACCCGGCCATGCAAATAAGGTTTCAATCACCACAACGCCTTCAACAATCGTAATAAATTGAATGCCTAAAAAGGCTACGACAGGGACGAGCAAATTACGCCAACCATGACGTTGGAATGTTTGCGCATCCGATAAGCCTTTAATGCGCGAAAACAAAAAATACGTTGAATTACGTACGCCAAGTGTGCTGTCTCTCACGACTTGCACAGAGACGGCAGCAAGCCCTAACGCCAGTGTCAAAGTAGGTAAAATTAAGTAGGAAAAATCGCCATGTCCCGCCGCGGGCAGCAGTCTCATCTGCACCGCAAACAACATAACCAATAAAATACCAATCACAAAATTCGGTACGGACTTTAATGACACGCTACAAAATAACAGGGTCTTGTCGAACCAAGAGTTCGGGTGTTTTGCTGCCAAGACGCCCAAAGGTACGGCCATAAAAACCGATAACACAATACTCGCACCCGCAAGCGTTAATGAATGACCCAAAGTGTGCCCAACTTCTTCAATGACAGGGGAACCACTGACTAATGAGTTACCGAAGTTGAAGGTTAAGCTATCGCCTAACCATTCAACTAATCGAACCCATAAACTGCGGTCTAACCCTGAGGTATCCCCACGAATTTAAACCATAAAACCTTCTCCCTTAAACAGCTGTTCAGCGAATTGCTGAACTCCTTCTCGCCATTGTTTGAGGGTGATTTTTAGATTCGTAGACAATGCTCTTTTGCCCAGAAAAAAATGAGAGAGCACTCTGCGTTTGCGAGTGCTGGACGATTGAAAACGATACGCTAATCCAGCCAGTTCAACCACTTTGCCTAATAAGATAAGCACCATAGCGGTCAGCGTTGTCAGTAAAACCAGCAGCTTCATTCTGGCTAAAATTTTAGTGTAGTTATGCTCGAAACCTAAGCCGAATTTTGTGCTTTTCATGTCTCTAAAACTTTCTTCTATTTGCATTCGTGTCTGATAAACCTTCACGCTTTTCTTGGCAAACGAGCGGTTTTTTGGCAATGATGAAATCAACAACCACGGCTCTTTTGCTCCACGTGCCGCGGTTAACGATGTCTTTGATGCTTTCGTTGATCCGTCTTGGTTTAAAGAGTGCCGACCTTTTGGCTTTCCTTTATAGAGCGCCAGATGACAAAAGTGAGGCGTTGATTGTCCTAGATTCAACGAAAGTGACTTTGGCGTGGCATTGGCTGTCGGAAATAAATGTGAGATACAGCGCCATGATTGGCTTTCTTCATCAAAAAATTTACGCGGTCGACGGACACGTCCGACATAATCCCAACCTAAGCTTTTTACTAACTCTATCCAAGGCATTTTAAAACCGGCATCCGTGACAATGATTGGTTTGGTCTCTTTTGGAAGAAGTGATTTTAGCGTGGAAAGAAAGTACTTGTGTGTTTTCGGTTTCTCCTTGGTTTTAATGTCATGCACTTCCTCGTATAGAGTAAATGGCCGACCTTGAAAGGCCACTACCGCTCGAATGAGAAAGTGTTGTTTTCGCGCATCAAGATCAGACCAATCGACACTGATAATAGGTCGCCCTTGGCTCGCAAAAAGGTGACACATATGAGCATAAATAGAGAGTGATTCTTGTTGTAAATGAGCGTTAGAAAGTACTCGATCAGCACGTTTGATGCAGTGCTTTTCAAAAGTTTTAGATTGAATACCTCTTCCAATGTTGGTCACCGTACTGAGATTGCCCTGAGCAAGACTTTGAATGCAGGCCGCGACAGCATTGCGCCGAGTTTTGTGCATATTGGGGCTGACAAGAGGGAGGATTTTGTTCAAAATAGTCGTCGCGTTCATGGCTCTCGTGTTTGGTTGTTTTTGGCGAAATTATTGATCACCAAGGGCCATGAACGTTCCCTTCTTGCGTTAACTAATTGTTATTTATATGAAATTCGTGGGGATACCTCAGGGTCTAACCCTAATTCACGCGCAACGCTTTCAGCTGTGCTTGAATCCATCAAATCAATGCCATAGCGACCACCTGCAATGCGATAAGCCATGTTTCCACCTAAGCCTTGTGCGGCAAAAAAGCACACAATGCCGACGAAAAGCGCGACAAAAACAGCTTGGATGGACCGCCAAGCGAGAATGTTGAGTAGCGTGTTAACGGTTTGTCTTTTCATACTGAGTTCAGTCTTTTCCTTTAGTCTAAATGGGGGTTATTTCACTAACTCAATTTCATTTAAACGGTATGTCGTATCGAAAGGATCAAGAGAAACGCCTTTTAGGTTTTTCGATACAACGACAGATTGCTTATACCAAATGACCGGAATGACAGGCAGTTCTTCTTGAATAGCACGGGTTACCAAGGCACGGTTTGCATCGGCTGCCTCGTCGGTATTATCCAGCTTAAGTGCATCCAACGCTTGGGCAACGGCTTCATTTTCCCAGTTCATTGCGCCCCAATCCGCACCACCACGGCCAAAATCGCTGGCGATGTTATTCAGTGGTGATTGTACTGTGGCGTAGTTACGTGACATTAACGCGACGTCTAAAGTGCCGTCTTGGTGACCACCAGGAACTTCTGTGTAACTGCCGATAGAAATGTCCATTTTAATACCAATCTTTTTGAATTGGTCTTGGATCGCATTAGCGATTAATGGCAGCTCAGGGCGGTCAGAGTAGGTTCTCATTGTGATTTCGAAAACTTTGCCGTCTTTTTCAGCGTAGCCTTCATCATTAAAGGTAAAACCGGCTTTTTCTAACAAGGCTTTGGCGTTATCAGCGTTGTATTGGAAAGGTTCTAAATCGGTGTTGTGCCATTGTGAAAGGCTTGGTGGTAACAGTTGCGTTGTTTTGATTTCAGGGGAACGAAGCAAAGAGGCCGCAATACCATTTCGGTTGATGGCTTGGCTCATGGCTTGACGAACGTTTACGTCCTGCATGAAGGGATGTTTATGGTTTACTTTTATTGTGATAACACGTGGTAACATGATACTCATCACATCGAGTTTCGGATTGTGCTTCAAACGGCTAATGCTGGCTGCATCAAGGCTGTATGCGATAATGGAAGGCTTACTTTCAGCCATCAATGCACGAGTTACGCTACGCGATGCTGCAATGTATTCAATTTCACCAATGCTGGCTTTTTCTCCCCAATAATCGTCTTTTTTAACAATACTCAGACGCTGTGGCGGAGTGAATTCTTTAACATTAAATGGTCCTGTACCAATCACCTTATTGACATCACCGTCTTTGTCATACGCCTTAGGCGATAAAATCATTGTAGTATGGTGTCCTAATGCGGCGGGCAGCAAGGTATAAGGTTTTTCTAAGGTAAAGATGACCGAATTATTCTGGCTCTTCATGGAAAGAATTGGTACGCCTTTCAAAGGGCCCGGTTTCTCTTTGGCTACTTCTAGGGAATGGATTACCGCCTCCGCAGTAAGGGCTTCACCATCACTGAATGTGACCTTGTTGCGCAAAACGAATGTCCACACTTTTTTATCATCACTGACAGACCATTCAGTAGCAAGTTGAGGCTTCAAGCCTCCAGATTTGTTGATGCTGACCAGTGTTTCCGTTATCCCCATACGTGTGAACGCATAACCGCCAACGGTTGGATCTTGGGATTTAAGTTCCCATGGAGAAGTAATGGTGATGGTTTGTGCCTGTAGAGACAAAGCGGCGCTTGCCAAAGCGGCAATGACCAAGGATTTCTTTAGATATTTCATAGAGATATTTGCTCTTGTATTAACGAAGGACTGCGTATTTTTGAATTAATGTTATGATATATTATAACATTAATTCTTGTAAGATTTTTTTTGAATTTGCACAGAAATAATGAGAGTGAGTAATACGCACGTGAATATGAATGGTACGACCGGCATACCAGCCTGGGAAACAGCTTTTAAAATTGACTCGACCACGGCTGTCTGTGATTTGGCTTCCTCTAAACCAAGTACTTTCTAACGCATCTTGGTTGTTATTTGAGCACATTCTACTACGAAACCGTTGAGCCTCGTCGCTTTGACGTGTATCAGCAGAATAGATACCGAGACTGTTAGCATGCCAGACCTCAATTTCATAATTGACTAATGGATTGCAGTCATGGCCTATTAGTTTCATACACAACATCATAGGCAAACCACTTTGACCATCAGAAATGTCGTCAGATGTTTTTACTGAGAAAAAACAAGGGCCGAGCGTTCTAGGTTCAGTCATTTTAACCGCGCATGGCAGATGAGAGTCGAAGATACTGTCGTTTGGGTATGGGCTAATGATTTTATTTGTTCCGCCAACAGACCATCTATCGGTTAAACGTGGTGAACCTACAGGTGTGTCTGCATAGGTTCGGGTACTAAAACTAACCGTTGTTAATAGCGGCAGAGAGAGGCATAGGCCCATTCTTTTCAGTATTTGCCTTTTAGAATTGTCTATCATGTCGTGAATACCTTGCATAAAAGTGGGTCTTATTATCAAAGTGTAATACACAATGCCTTAGAGGTTATGGTTAAAATGTTATGCTAGATTTCGAATTGAATAAATTGATGTTTTAGCCTATCGAGTAGCGAAGGCCGTTATTAATGTTCAAAAGTGCATTGGTATCGTGTTGTTGGTTCTTGCATTGATGCGTTTTTAGAAAGAAGTGGTGGAAGTATGAGTAAACAAAAAACAGTCTCTCTTGTTCTCGGAAGTGGCGGTGCGCGTGGTTTGTCTCACATTGGAATAATAAAATGGTTAGAAGAACATGATTACCATATAGAATCCATTTCTGGGTGTTCCATCGGTGCACTGATTGGCGGCATTTATGCCGCAGGGAAGCTAGATGATTTCGAACAGTGGTCAAGAAGCATCACGAAAATGGATATCCTTACGTTGTTAGATCTCTCATGGAATAGAAGTGGTTTAGTGAAAGGTGATAAATTGATTAATACCTTGACGGAACTTGTTGGTGATTTGAAAATTGAAGACTTACCCATCAAGTACACGGCGGTAGCATCAGATATCGCTAATGAAAAAGAAGTTTGGCTCAACTCAGGAAAACTGTTTGATGCCATTAGAGCGTCTATATCATTGCCGTTCTTCTTTACGCCATTTAGCTATAATGGCAGAGAATTAATGGATGGGGGAATTTTGAATCCTATTCCTGTAGCGCCAACTTTTTGTGATGGTACAGACTTAACAATTGCGGTTAATCTTGTTGGTAAAGTGTTAGAAACTAAGAGAACACCCGTGGTAACGGATTTAGATAATGCGCTAGGCTCACCTATTTCAGATAAAGTGGCTGGTTTTGTTAATCGTTTTAAAGGCTCACCCGAAGAGCCTATTGGAAAAGATGTTGGGGTGTTTGAGATCGCTAATCAGGCATTTGATGCTATGCAAAATACAATTTTCAGGCATAAACAAGCGACTTATCCAGCCGATTATTTGATTGAAATTCCGAGGAATGCATGTGGTATGCTGGAGTTTAATAGAGCGTCTGAAATGATAGACCTTGGGTATAATTCAATGTGTGAAAGTCTAGGGTCAGCAACTTGATTTGTCGTCTTTTAAAGGAGCAACTCAAGTATTAGTTATGGTTGGGGCTTTTGAATGTTTTTTGCCATGCTTTTGGGGGGATATCGTATTTTTTTATGAAATGTTTTCGGTAAATTTGTTCAGAATGAAAGCCCGCTCTTTCAGATATCTCCGAAACAGTCAAACTAGTAGACTCTAGTAACTCTAAGCTATAGTTAAGCCTAACATTGATTAGCCAAGCATTAAAACTTATCGCATTCGATGACTTAAAGTTTCGGCTAAAGCTACGAACGCTCATCATGCAATACTCTGCCACACTTTCTAATGTATAAGTATCTGTGATGTTTTCCAGAATTAAGTCAACTAACTTAGCGATTCTTTCATCACTTGGCTTTTCTATTGTTGGGGTTTCAATATATTGATTTTGTCCACCATTTCGTTCAGGAGATGAGACCATTACGCGTGCAATTTTATTGGCCACCTTAACCCCATAGTAATGTTTCACTATATGGAGACAGCAATCGATTGCCGCCGCACTTCCTGCTGAGGTGATAACATTTCTCTCAACGATAAACAACGGATTTATGTCACACGTTATTAAAGGGAATTTTTTTGCAAAATCGGCCCCATATTTCCAATGCGTTGTTGCTCGCATCCCGTTTAATACACCGCAATGTGCTATAGCATAGGCTCCTATACATAACCCTACAATTAGTTTGTTACTCTGGTGTGCTGCTACAAGCTGTCTCTTTAAAGAAGTGCTTGGTATTTTATCTGGTATCCAACTCGGTACAATAACAATGTCTGCTTGATTAATCATTGAGATATCATTTTGTATATCGATACCTAAGCCATCGGCCGAATTGACCTGACCGCCCATTTCTGAACATACACGTACATTAAAGAGCTTCTGCTCATTCAGTAATGCGTCCCTAAAAATTGCAATGGGTACTGAAAGGTGGAACATACTTATACCTTCAAAAGCAACAATAGCTACTTCTACCATACAAATTTGGCCTAATAGTATCGATTTTTGCCATTATAGCCATTTCGTATCAAATGCACATAATTATAATGTGCGTAGTAATTAATTCGAAGAGGACGAGGCTATGGATGTAGTGACTAATTACCCGCTTGTAGATGGTATTTTAGAAGAATACCGTGACGTCATTAAAAATGACTTTGAAGGTTATAAAAACCATGTCACTAGAATGCTTAATTTTTGTCATTATTTAATGCCGGATATTAAGGAGGAAGAGAGTAAAAAAATTCAAATAGCCGCGGTTTTTCATGATATAGCCTTATGGACTCATGATAGAGTGGACTACCTTATTCCATCTTATCAAGACTGCTCTCAATGGTTAGAAATAAAAGGCCTTAGTGATTGGAATGAAGAAATTCAAATTATGATCGACATGCATCATTTAATTGGTGAGTATAAAGGCCCTTATTCAAGAGTTGCTGAAGTTTTTCGAAAAGCTGACCTCATTGATTTTTCATTAGGTGTAGTGAAAATGGGGGTGAGTCGCTTGTTTATAAAAGAAGTTAAGCAGGCAATTCCAAATGCAGGCTTTCACAAAACCTTGATGAGGTTTACGTTCATACAGCTTGGTCGCAATCCGCTAAATCCATTTCCAATGATGCGTATTAAAAATATATACAAAAACTAAGTGTTAACAATTTAAAGTAGGTATGCACCGTTAGGCTATTCTTTACCCGTGTTGCTCGAAGCCTAAAAGTGGTGCCTGTCTTATTAAAAATTTGTGAGTTTAAGAACACACTGAGTAAAGTGTAGAGCTATCGGTGTTGAAAAAGGTTGGCAACAAAAAAACGGGTTATCGCTTGCTAACGAGCTTCTATTCCAACCTGCACCGCTGTCTTCAGTTCTGCTTTAGAGTACCTAGCCGTTCTGGGATTAATGTCGGTATTATTCACACCCGCTGGCTTTACACGGATTAGGTCATAGCCGCTACAGATTTTTCCCAACACGTTGTATTGCCAAATTTTATTGCTATGTTGAGAGCGCAATCGCCTGAGCCATTTGATGTCATTTTTGCGTGTCCTCCTAGAGATAGTGCTTAAACCTCGACTTATACCTCATTTAAAAAATGACCGACTACCCATATCATTTTCTCTAATGATAAGTGATGCCAATATCGATTCCCTTTTGATTGAACTGGAAGCGATATTGGTTTTTCGTACTGTGCTCGTTATTAAATAGGTAAGGCGAAAATCAACAGCAAACCAAAGGCCAAATACAGTGCTCGTTTGACCAATTTGAAAGGAGCAATGAGAGCCATTGATATGCAATAAAGTGCGAGTGCAATTTTCAATGCGCTTGCAATGGCCAGCAGTGGACTTGTTCCTAACTGAATCAGTGATGGATTAGCTATCATGGCTAATGGAATTAGGTAAAGGCCAACGCCTAGCATCATGGCAACACCAGCTACCTTAAGCCAGTTTTCCTTTACCATGCCTGCGGCAATAAATACGCTACCACAAACCGGAGGGGTAATGGTCGATAGCAGTGCAAACCAAAACACGAATAGATGTGATTGCAGAGGCGATAAGCCTAGCTGAGCAAGAGCCGGTCCAGCCACTGAAATACAGATAACATAGGCAGCGGTAGTGGGGACTTCCATACCCAGAATTAAGCAAGCAATGGCCGTTAATAAAATAGCAGGCCAGAGCATGCCAGCTGAACCGGATATAATGAGAGAGGTTATTTTCACACCTAAACCGGTAATTGATAGCACGCCAATGACGATAGAGGCACACAGTATTATAGCGGCTATCATGGCAATTTGTTTGCCAGCATTGATGCCAACATCTTCAAGTCGACTAAGCCATTGCTGTTTATTTGCAACTCCTTTTGAATTAAAGAAAAGCAATAGAGCGGCCCCGAAAATGGCTATGCTTGCAGCAAACTGTGGTGTATACGCTGGACCAAACATTCCCCATAATAAGAGTGAAAAGGGGATCAAAAAGAAGCTACAAGTGATTAGCAGCTGACGTCGACTTGGCTGTTGATCTTTACTGACCGCTTTTAAATCATAGCGTAAAGCAAATGCGTCAATGCCAACCCAAACAGCCCAGAAATATAAAATAGCAGGTAAAATAGCGGCCAACATAATGCTTTGATAGGGAATCCCTGTAAGCTCAACCATGACAAATGCCCCGGCTCCCATTAGCGGAGGCATTATTTGCCCTCCTGATGAGGCCACTGCTTCTGTTGCTCCAGCGAGGGATTTCGGGTAACCCAATTTGGTCATGGCTGGTAACGTAATGGCGCCAGTAGAGGCGACGTTTGCGGAAGCCGATCCTGAAATTGAGCCAAAAAGTGCTGAGGATATTACGGATACTTTAGCCGCGCCTCCTCGAAGTCTACCTGCGGCCGTAAGGGCTAGGTTCATAAATCCTTGTCCTGCTTCTCCTGCGTTAAGTACGGCACCAAAAATAACAAAAATAGCGACAATACTAACGGAAACGCCAGTGAGTTTCCCCCAAATTCCTCCTTCTGCGATGGTTAGGGTGCCTAAAAAGCTGCCTAATGGAGTACCTGGATGACCAAATTCTCCGGGAATATGCTGACCAAACATGCCGTATAACAGTGCAATAGCGGCGACTAATGGTAAGGGCCAGCCGATGCAGCGCCTTGCCATTTCTAAGACACTGAGTAATAAAATTGCCGCAATCCAAAGCTGATAGTGTTCACTGATGTAGCCGTACTGATCGCCTAAAAAGTCGGCATTGTAAGCGACCCATAGCGTTGCAAGTAAACCGACTAAGGTGAATAGGTAGCCCGTGACGCGTTCGAATCGAGTATGGCTTAAGAAGATAAAAGCCCATGGCAAAGCAAGTGCCATGTGCAAAGGGCGACTGACTAAATTAGGCACAAGACCTGAAAAAATAAGTGTTAAATGAAAAATAATACTAACGAAGCCAAACCCGGCCCAAAAATATTTACTAGGCATAGAATATGGCCCGTCAAAGAAGTTGGAGAATAAAATAAAGCCCTGAATACATCCGCATCATAAACAAAATTGCAAGGCTATTTAGTTTATGATGCGGATGAACTTGTTTTTCTGTTGTTTATTTAATAAAAAGAGATCACTTACTCTTGATCAGGCGTTAACGTTACCCCCATTTCTTGATAGTACCTTGCGGCACCAGGGTGAACTTTGCCGGTAATGTTACTTAGCATGTCAGTTGATACACCTTTCCACCAGGGTGATGTATCGGACATTAACTCTTTCTGGCTCCAAAAAGCTTTTGTTAGAGTATAAGCGGTGTCGTTGTCCATGGCCGTGCTTGAATAGGCCACAACAGGTAGGGACGTCGTGGTAATGTCCGTGTCTTGCCCTGTATAAGTGCCTGCTGGAATGACTAATCTAGTACGCTTTGATTGAACAATTTGCTCATCACTTAAAGACAACACGTTTAACTTTGTACCGGCGGCCGCTTCAATTACGTTTGGTGCAGGAAAAGAGCCTGACGTAACGAAACCATCTATTTGGCCATTTTTTAATGCGGGAACGGCATTAGACAGCTCTACTTGGGCCAGGTCTATTTTTCCTTCTAAACCAAACAACTTAATGTATTTCGCACCTTCAGTGGCACCGAAAGAGCCCTTACCCAATAGTATTTTTTTCCCTTCCATTTCAGAGAAACTATTTATGCCACTCTTGTCCGATACCACAAAGTGCATCGCTAAAGACGGAATAGGGAACAATGCTCTAATTTCAGAAAATTTTGGGTTACTTCTGTTTTTAAACATGGCTTTACCGTCTTGCGCTAATGAGACTAAGGCTGGCGGCGTAGTAAAAACATAATTTGCACCTCGAACAGCTGATTCCATGACATTCTGCACCGAACCTTGACTTTCTTCTACGGTAACAATTATGTTGCTGTTAGTGTCTTGCTTTACCGCCTGCGCAATTTCTACGGCCATTTGATAATAAGATGAGCTGGTTTTAGCGGATTTATAGGTTATTTGAGTCTGCGCATAACCAAATTGAGTAACGGCTAAACCAACGGCTGTGCTAATTAATGCTGTGTAAAACTTCATTTAAGCGATTCTCTTTGTGTTGTTATTTGATCTAAAGTTTACCAATAGAACATACATAAATGCACGCAGAATCAAGGTGTGTTAGCTTGCGGTTTAGGAAATCATTGGAGAGCGAACCCCGTTCTTATCTAAATCTTGTGAGTGTTGTGCTTGGGGGAGTGGAAACCGTTTAAGTATTGTTTTAACAGAAAACCAAATGATGGTTGTAAGAATCAAGGCAAAATAGCCATCTAACGCATAGTGCCACGCTAAATGAACCGACCCCACCATAATAATCAAAGCATAAGCCCAAGCAATATAGCCTAATTTCTTATTTAAGCTATAGATAGTCATCGCTATAAAAGAGGCAATATCTATCTTTTCTTACGGTTTTCTGGAGATCAAAAAATCGAGCAAATTGGTCTAAAGACTCTTATTTATAGATGATTAACGGTTAACCCGTTATGATGGCCATCATAACGGCATTATTATGCCGTATTATTAATTTAATTAGGATCCTAATGAAGAAAACGTTTGTTCTATCCAACCCTAAAATGACCTATCAGCGTATTATCGAAACAGCCAAAAATGATGTGAAGAAATACATAAAAGAAGAACGTAATAAAGCCTTGCCTGAAAAGGCTGATTTTTGGGGGTTTGACTGTAAGTTTGGTCAAAATCCCGCTACAGCTAAATCCATTCATGAGGGCGATATTAATAGCAACATCAGTGCGGCGCAAAATCTCCATTGGAAATCTTTCTATTTAGAAGTAATTGCAACCCCAAAGACGCGTTCCAAGCGTGCTCACACAAAGGCTGAAGAAAATCCTCAAGATGATTAAAATGAGTGAGAACTTACGTGTCCCTAGCTGTTTTCGATTAGGACATTAAAAGAGCCTGCCTGCTAAGAGAGAACCAATTTTTATATACGCCGAGTTAGGCCGTTTTATATTTGAGTAAATAGACAGTTTTAGTATGCTCTTTAATAGGATTTATGAGTCGACCGTTATTCGCTACACTACTGATCGCATTTTTGAATTTAAGTTGGAAACCTATAATCATGAAGCACACCCCTACACACAAACCTCGTCCAATGGTTGACCTTATTGTTAGCATCATTTTACCGTCTGTTATTTTAATGAAATTAAGTGGTGAAGATCAGTTAGGCGTTCAAGGAGGGCTAATTGCCGCGCTTGCTTTGCCTCTCAGTTGGGGGATTTTTGAGCTAATTAAATATAAGAAGTTTAATTTCATTGCTTTATTGGGTTTGATAAGTGTTTTGCTTACAGGGGGAATCGGTTTACTTGAATTGGATACTAAATGGTTGGCCATTAAAGAAGCCGCTATACCTGCCGTTATCGGTATGGCTGTACTAATTTCCACGTTTACCCCTTATCCGTTAGTAAGAGCCTTGCTATTAAATGCCGATATTATGGATGTTGAGACCATCAAAAAGAAGTTAGAAGAAAATAACAGCGCGGTTGAATTTGAAAAACGTTTAATGAAAGCGACGTATTTTGTGGCTGGCTCTTTCGCTTTTTCCGCTTTTATGAATTATGTACTTGCTCGATGGATTGTTGTGAGCCCGGCTGGAACGGCGGCATTTAATGAAGAACTCGGCCAATTAACTTTGTACAGTTATCCCATGATTGCCCTCCCATCTATGGTGATGATGATGGGGATTTTTTATTATTTAATGCGTTCAATTAATAAAATGACTGGTTTGAAGTTAGAAGAATTAGTTGGCAAAAAATAATATCAATGGTTGATTTTGGTTGGAAAAGCGTTTGGTTAAATGCGATTTTAAATAGGAATATAACACTTTTTATTTTTTATATTCTGGACTAGTATTTTAAAAAGAAAATATTATTAAAACCTTAACCTACAACAATAGTTGTCCATATTGGAGAAATTATGCCAGCCGTTAATGATCAATGGTTTAGACATCCGTATATAAATATGGCCTATAAAGGGAATACTGGAGGGGCTGTAAAATGGAGAAAATACATGGAAGCTACGGGGGGCGGTTTCAATAAAGGCGGTATTGCTGGGCCTTTTGAATTGCCTGTTGGTATGGAGTTATGGAAAGTATCGGCTCATAAAATTGGTGGACCAAAAGCCAATGTATCGGAATGGTGGTGTGCAAAAAATTCCTTTAAAGAACAGGTATATGGCCTTCGACGCTCAGTAGAGGAGGCGGCATTAAATGGTGTGCCTTTTCATGTATACGCTCGCATTGCGAGCTGTGTGAAAATTGAGTGGAATACACTTGATACCTTGCAAATCATTAAATTAAAAAAGCCTGTTAAAGCTTTATGGGGAAAATTTGCCCCAATGAATATCCATGACATCAAAAACCCTAAATATTGGACAGATAAAAATGATCAACGGTTAAATGACATGAAAAAAAGAGGTTATGATCCTGCGTTAGGGGATGCAATTCTAGGAGGAATGGATGCCTACCAACTTTTTATCCCTGGGATGCTTGGTGAAGATGTCACTGTCATGGGATATGCCGATGCAGGAGACACCGCTGACATCAAAAAATTACTTGGCATAACCAATCTACCGAGCGGGCCAACGGATCTAAATTGGCGCCGTTCTTAACGAGAGTAAAATGCTATAAATCGTGTGTTTTCGTGACTATCCCTGTCGTCTCTCCAACGAGAAACTTGTTCTGTTTTCTCTAAAATAGGTTTTTTAACGACCAAAACCCCTAGCGAACCTGGCCCGCCTACAAATTATGCGTTGAAATAAAATGGCATCTTTGGGCTCTTCTCTATTAGGTTCATGTTCATTTTGACATAAAGCGTTGTAGCATCGTAGTCTCAAAAGGATAAAGCGTCATATTGTTTCAATAGTTCGGTGAATTTTATTCATAGGGGCTAAAATACCTGTGACGTTGGTAGCCTTTTTGGAAAGGCCATTTTTTAGCGCACGCTAGGCGATGAGGAATTTGTCGTTCTGCAAGTGGGTGTAGAAGCGTTTAAGGCAGCTCTAATAACTCGAAAAACGGTTGAGCTTTTATTTGTGTTTTATTATTAATCAGGCCAAGGCGCATGTTGATACGAGTATTTGTATTGTCTTTTATCTTGATCATGATTTAGAGATCTTAGCAAAGCTGGCGGATCAAACCCTATATAAGGTTAAGTGAAGTGGAAAACCGTTTCTATGTAGTCAATAATCCGTCTTCTCATTCATGGTATTATTCTAAGTGATAATACAGATTCAGTTGCCGTTTCAGTAAAGTTGGCATTTTCACGCTTGGCTTCACTGAACAAGTTATTCTGCTACTCAATATTCATTAATACAGTTAGGCATTATTTAATATGAGCAATATTATCGATCAGCTAATACAGGCTTTTGGCGATAAATCGGTTCTTACAGGTTCCGCTATTGGCGATAAATATAAAAAAGATTGGAGTGGCGTTGATGGTCGTTTACCCATTGCTGTCGTTCGACCCACCTCTACGGAAGAGGTTTCACAGGTTCTTTCACTCTGCAGTGAGCAGAGTCAAGCCGTTGTTATTCAAGGTGGTATGACAGGCATTAGTGCTGGAGCGGTACCGCAAGAACAAGAGATTGCCATTTCTCTTGAGAGAATGAATGGCATCATTGAAATTGATAAAGAGTCAATGACATTAACCGCGTTAGCAGGTACGCCATTGCAAGTGATACAAGAGGCCGCGGAAGACGCTGACATGTATTTTCCTCTTGATATGGGGTCACGTGGCACCTGTACGATTGGGGGTAACGTTGCGACGAATGCGGGTGGAAACCAAGTAATCCGTTATGGTCCGGCAAGAGCGTTAACATTAGGCTTAGAAACAGTGCTACCCGACGGTACCATTATAAGTTCACTTAATAAAATGCTAAAAAACAATGCTGGTTTTGATTTGAAACATTTGTTTATTGGCTCTGAAGGTACGCTTGGTATTGTGACAAAAGTAGTTGTTCGGCTGTATCCGAAAGCCAATGCGACTCAAACGGCTTTATGCGCGTTACCAGATTTTCCAAGTGTGCTCAAATTGTTACAACAGTGTTATGGCTCTTTAGGGGACGGTGTGACCTCGTTTGAAGTGATGTGGGCGAATTATTTTGATGAAGTAATTGACACTGTTGAGCAAGCCCAGAGTCCTTTTAAACAACATCATCCTTTTTATGCTTTGATTGAATATCAAGGACAGGATCAAGAACAAGATGCAGAAAAATTCGCGGCGGTTTTATTTGACGCAATGGAAAATGGCATGATAGCCGATGCGGTACTTGCGCAGTCATTAAAAGAAGCGGATTCGTTTTGGGTTATTCGTGATGGTATTGGTGAGCTGCTGTCCGTAATGGGGCACGTTGTTAATACCGATATTAGTGTGCCTATCAGCAGTATGCAATCCTTTATGGATGCATTGGAGCCAGCCCTTTACAAGGCATTTCCTGATATTAAACTGAGAATTTTTGGTCATATCGGCGACAGTAATTTACATGTTTGTGCTGGCACTGGCCTAGAGAAAGACCTTGATGCTATCTCAGCCATTATTATGGGGTTAATTGGGGATTACAAAGGGTCTGTGTCGGCGGAACACGGCATTGGCGTACTAAAAAAGAAGTATTTGCATCATTCCCGAACAGCAGAAGAAATGGCGTTAATGGCTACCCTTAAACAAGCCCTAGACCCAAAAGGTATTTTAAACCAAGGTCGAGTTTTGTAAGGTAAATGATGTGTCAATATGGGAAACGCAAACGCATTTAACGCTCAGGTCATCGTCCTGCTGTTAAAATAGGCAGAGTGACGAAAACATAACATATTACGTTAATTCCTCATTTTCTTATGATATGAGGAATTAACGTAATAACGGTTTCTCTTTAAATGGCTTATATTCATCAGCAGATGAATTAATCACCGGAGTCCGTTATGGTCATTCGAACAGGTCGGCCTAAACAAACCGGCAGAACCCGAGATTCTGCCCGAGAAAATTTAATTGAAGCAGCCAAGAAGTGTTTTTCAGAACATGGCTTCGATAAGGTCTCGACGCGAAAAATAGCCCTTTCTGCAGGCGTTGACGCGGCCATGATCCGTTATTACTTTGGTTCAAAGGCAGGCTTGTTTGAAGCGACCATCCAAGAAACGTTAGCGCCTGTTTTGGAGCAAATGCAAAAGGATATAGACCCAAATACCGAGCCTAATCCTTTATTATTGATGCAAACCTATTACCGTATGATTGCGGCAAGTCCCATGCTCCCAAATCTGATTCTTCAAATACTGAATCAACCGACTAACCCACAGACTTTCAGCATTTTAACGGGCATTATTGATGGTTTGTTACAGCGATCTGAAAAATGGATTGAGCTATTTAGACAGCAGAAAAAGATTAACCCTAACCTTAATTCAGAATGGATTCGTTTGAGCTTTGTGAGTCTGATGATCTTTCCTGTATTGGCCCCTCGATATTTACAACAACAGCTTGGTGTTGAACTCAAAGAAGATTGGTTGTTAAGGTTGGCAGAACACAACCAAAGGCTTTTAGAACAAGGTCTTTTTACGTTACCAGAAAGCGTAGCAATAACTGAAAAGGACAAGGACGTATCATGAAAACGATATCCGCTGTTCCATTGATCTTCATCTGCGCCATCTTAATTGGTTGTCAAGAAGACAGTACTTACGCTATGGGAAACATTGAGAGAGATCAACACCTTCTTTCTTCACCTGTTACTGAGCCCATTGTTTTCATTAACGTCACTGAAGGGCAAAAAGTATCAAAAGGCGATACCCTGTTGCAATTAGACACACGCCGAGCCGACGCTCTATTGGCCCAACGAAAAGCTGAGCTAGATCAGGCTGAAGCGGTCTTAAGCGGTCTTGCTTCAGGCACCAGACCAGAACAATTAAGTGCCGCATTTGCTGCATTGAATGCGACTCAAGCCGCCAAGATAGAAGCTGAGCTCAAATATCAACGCTTTAGTAAACTTTATCAAAGTAGGGTAATAGGGAAAGCGGATTATGACGCTGCAAAAGCCGGGCGAGACACGACGAAAGCCAACGCTCAGCAAGCGCATGATCAGTGGCTGGAATTAAAAAACGGTGCAAGAGAAGAGGACATTGTTCAAGCAAGAGCGAAGGTTGACGCGGCTCAAGCCGCTCTCTTAGGGCAACAAATAGGATTAGATGATCTCACGATTAAAGCACCGATTGATGGTGTCATAGAGACACTGCCGTGGCATATCGGGGATCGTATTACAGCAGGTACGCCGTTAATCAGTTTCATTGCGGACTCATTGCCTTATGCCAGAGTGTATTTGCCTGCCAATGCACTATCAAGCCTTAAAATAGGCGACAGTGTGTCAGTGTTTGCTGATGGTATAGAGCACCCGTTTAAAGGAAACGTTCGTAATATTCGAACGCAACCGGCCTACACTCCTTTCTATTCGCTCAATGAACGAGATAGGGCGCGGCTTATGTATCTAACGGATATTGATTTATTAAAAGCCGATGATTTACCTACAGGATTGGCTGTTGAGGTTCACTTACCATGAATAGTGCGGCTTTCAGTAAAAAGGTGCTTACAGAGAAGAACAATCTCGACCAAGAAAGAATAGATAAAAAAAGAGTGGAAGAAGAAAGTGTTGAGTATGCCATTGAAGCCAAAGGCTTAACTAAGCGGTTTGGGCAACATGTGGCGGTGAATAATCTTGATTTAAGAATACCTAAAGGCTGTATTTATGGTTTTCTTGGGCCAAATGGTTGTGGTAAATCCACCAGTATTCGTTTATTAACAGGGTTGTTGGAAGCCAGTGAAGGCGAAGTTAATATTTTAGGGAGACCGCTAAAAGGCCATGAAGAATCTCTGAAACAACGCATAGGATACATGACACAAAAATTTTCTTTGTATGACAATTTAACTGTACAAGAAAACCTCAATTTTGTTGGGGCCATTTATGGGCTTTCAGGTAAGCAAAAAAACGCTCGTATTGAAGAATTACTGTCTCTTTATGATTTAGAAAAGCAAATTAGGCAGTTTGCTGGCTCAATGAGTGGAGGGCAGAAGCAACGTTTGGCGCTAGCCTGTGCCACATTGCATTCTCCAGAGTTGCTGTTTCTTGATGAACCGACTTCCGCTGTTGACCCAGAAAATCGCCGCGAGTTTTGGGAGCGATTGTTTGATCTATGTTCAGCGGGTACCACCATTTTGGTGTCGACTCATTACATGGATGAAGCGGAACGTTGTCATGCGTTGGCTATTCTAGAAGACGGCAGAAAACGGGCAGACGGCTCACCTAACGATTTAATGGACGCCATGCCGGCAACGGTTGTAGAAGTGAGTGGTCGTCAATTAAGGACGCTTAAGCAAAGTCTAATTGAACAGAAAGAGGTTCTGTCTGCGGCTCAAATTGGTGCTCATTTAAGAGTGTTAGTTAATAAGAAGGTCGAGGATCCTCTCGCTTTCATCGCTCAATTGAGCGATGGTCGCGATACCGTATTGGCCCGTCCAAGTCTTGAAGATGTTTTTGTTTCTTGTACTGGAGGGCGTTATGTGGATTAGAATTTACGCGGTTTTTATAAAAGAATTAAAGCAACTTTCTCGAGACAGAATGACGTTTGGCATGATTGTCATGATACCCTTGGTTCAATTAATGCTGTTTGGTTATGCCATTAATACGGATGCAAGGCATATTCCCGCTGGGCTTGTTGACTTGAGTCTAACCGTGGAAAGCAGAGCCATCGAACAGGCGGTCATTGCAACTCAATCCGTGAATTTTGTTGCTCGATATCGATCCATTAAAGACGCTGAAATCGCCATTACAAAAGGAGAGGTTGAGGCCGTTTTATACCTGCCTGCAGATCTAACAAAGCGCTTATTCTTGCATCCTCGATATGATCCTAAACAATTGAATTCAGCCATGAGCTTGCCAGTAGGTCAATGGATTGTAGACGGTTCAGATACCGTAATTTCGTCTGCTATTAGTGCTTTACGTACTATGCCTTTGGATGGCGTCTCTGGTCAAATAGTGACACGAACGGCTCCCAGTTTTGAAGTGGTGAAGTATTTCAACCCAGAGCAAAGAACGGTGGTTAATATCGTACCTGGTTTAGTGGCCGTGATTTTAACCATGACAATGATCCTGTTTACTTCAGCGGCCATTGTACGAGAATATGAGCATGGCAATATGGAGTTTTTAATTACTACCCCCATACGTCCTATTGAACTCATGATTGGAAAAATTTCACCTTATGTATTGGTCGGGCTAATACAAGTCGTTATTATTTTAAGTGTTGGTTATTGGGTTTTTTCAGTGCCAGTTAGAGGTGGCCTACTTTCTCTTTTTGGTGCCTCGATTCTATTCGTTTTTGCTAGCTTAACACTCGGTTTGGTGATTTCAACTCTGGTAAAAAACCAATTGCAGGCGATGCAGATGACGATTTTTATATTGCTGCCATCTATTCTATTATCGGGATTTATGTTCCCTTACGATGCGATGCCTGTCGCGGCTCAATGGATTGCCGAGTCATTACCCATTACCCATTTTATGCGTATGATTCGAGCTATTGCATTAAGGGATGCCAGTATCATGCTGTTAGGAAAAGATGCTTTTTGGTTAGCTGGGTTTACTATAATGGGTATTACTATTGCCTCTGTGCGCTTTAAGAAGACGTTAGAATAAAGTGATAATCAGAGTACGTTTCCGCGTTTATCGAGTCACCTTTTTGCTCGCTTTTTGATGGTACATAGCGACATCGGCTTGTTCAATCATGTCGTCTAATAATAGATTATCAACACAGGTAAAATAGGACACTCCCGAACTGAACTTAATTAGATAAGGCTTATCTAAATTAAGACGATGAACAGTCTGTGTGAATTTGTTTAAAAGTGAGTTTACTTCCGTTATGTCGGTGTCTGAAAGCATAACAATAAACTCGTCTCCACCTAAACGCCCAATAATGTCACTTTCTCGAAATGATTGTTGCAGGGCTTCTGCAAATTGAACTAATACAGAATCTCCTTGTTGGTGACCATAGGTATCGTTGATCGGCTTGAAGGCATCTAAATCAAAAAAGATGAAGGCGATTGACATGCTTTTTCTAACACACAGTTTGTGTGTATGTTCTGCCAATGTAAAAAAGCCACGGCGACTATAAATCATGGTTAATTCGTCAAAAGTAGCCCATTGCATGGATCGTATTTCTTGTTCAATCATTGCGCCAAAATCGTTCAGTAAACATTTTTCAGCGTCACTAAATATCCTGGGTTTAGTATCAAGAATACATAAAGTGCCTAAGAATATACCTGGCCGCAACTTAAGAGGATAACCTGCATAAAAGCGAACATGAGGCGCTCCAATAACGAAGGGGTTATCAAAAAAACGTTCATCTTTTAAGGTGTCAGCAACAATAAACAAATCCTCTTGGTTGATCGCATGCCCACAAAAAGAAATGTCTCTTGGTGTCTCCAGTATGTCTAGACCTTGGCTTGATTTAAACCACTGTCTATTCTCGTCGATTAATGTCACCGAGGTAATAGGTACGGCAAACATTTGCTTAGCCATTCGAGTGACACGATCAAACCTTTCTTCATGCGATGAATCTAGAATTTTAAGCGCTCTTAATGCTTGCAATCGTCCCGTTTCATTGCATGGCTTTTCTGGCGGCTGCATTACTATGCTCCATAAGTATTGTAGTAAATGATATTCCTAGGTGAGGCCTGTACCTCTACTCACTTTGCTCGTTTATCGCTTAGATGATATCAGTATTTTAGACTAGTTTAAGTAAATGTCATGCTGCCTGTTGGTATTAAAGTACGGGCAATCACGTTTTAGAGTGACTAGCATAAACCGTTAGCTCTTCTATAAAGTAGTAAGTGTTAGATAGAATAAGCACAGTAAAATGAAAACTATGAAATTAACGTTAGAGAGGCCTTATTGACGTTCTTATCCCTATATTAACAGAACATCTCTAAACAAAGGCCCGTTTTAAGCATAGTATCCAACCACTTAATTTACCTTTTATAAAAAAATACAGTTTAAAGAAGGATTGCTATCATGCTTAAGAACGGGGATTATCCATTTCTTTTTAGCTTTGTTTACTTATTAAAATTAACGCCACTTTAGCATTAATTGCTTTTAAATCGTCTTTAGATAGTGATTGCCTGGATTGCTGCTCTTCTATCATTTTCGTTTGGCTGCTTACAAATTGTTTTTGCTTATCATTTTGAGCAAAGGTCATCAGCACCTGCAAAGACTCCAAAAGTCTAATAGTGACAGCAACATTGCTCTTTGCCTGTTGTCTGATTTGGTCGAATGCCGCTTTGGCAATGTCATCAAACGTTAGCACTTTACAAACAAGTCTTAACCGATTTTTTGGGTCATAATTTCCTTTATTTGGAAAGTTTATTTTGGTTAGGTCGCATAATACTGAGTTGAGTTTATCGACACAGGTGATGGCAGAATAGGGGTCATTAATTCCTGGAGAAAGAGCTCGTAAAGCAATTTCGACTAGTTGGTGGATAGCAAATTCTGGATCTTGGACCGGCGTTCTGTATCCACCTAATACGATTTGCTTAGTGGCTAATTGCGTCACCTTTTCATCTGCAACATTATTCGAGTGAATGATGGCTAGTACGGCGTTTTTAACCGCAAAATCCCCCGGTCTAAATAAGCACTCAATTAAAATGTCACTGTCAGCCGCTAGCGCTATTAATGCGCTATGATCAATTGTCTGAACATACCCACTACAACTAGCCAGTACATTTTTTTGTTGAGTTCGTTGAGTCAAGTTAGCCTCAATAGTTTCGTCATTTACGCCTGTCTTAGCTTGTTGGTTAATTGATGGTTCAAGATTTTTAATGCCACGTTTTAACTCTTGGTAAACATCATCGATTACCACATCAGCTTGAATGGATTTAGCGACATGATGAATAAAATAAATTAATACCCCTACGCTAATACAGGTCATCAAAACGGCGATAACAACCGTAACCCCAGGTTTAAAAGCGTATGGCTCTTGAAAACTGAGTGCGCAAAATACAAGGATGCAATACAAAAAATTAGAAATGAATGAACCAAGTACAACTTGTGTTCCCGAATCCATCATAAAATTACGCAATAAACGTGGACCAAATTGCGATGACGCTAAGGTAAGCGCTACAATTGTAATTGAGAAGGCGATGCTGGTAACCGTAATCATTGCTCCAGCAATGGCGGCCAATAATGATCGAATCGCATCAATATCGAGCCGATAAATTATTGGTAAGTTGGGTTCAATATGATCAATATAAGCCGCATCAATGTAGATAGAGCCGATCGCAAGCCATATTGAAAATAACACCATAAAGCTAGGAACAAACCAAAAGCTGGCTCGTGCCTTTTCAATTATTGGCGCAAATTTGGTAATATTTAATAACAAAACGCTTCCTTTTTGTGCTTTAGAGTGATTTCAGAGGCTCTTAACTTTAATGCGTTTCATCGATCAAGGATATAAGAGAGGGTTAGGATCTGCCAAAGCATACTAAATTGTGATGCGGGTACCTATAAATTCCTAATGTGTGTCGGCCTCTTTCGTTTTATCGCGTAAAAGACGCGTTTCTCTTTTGCGGAGGATTATTCAATGTTGAATACTATTTTTCATGCCTGCTTAATTCGCCTTGAATTAGGTTATTTTAATCAAACTCTTGCACCAAACCTCTTTCTTACTAGGTGACAGCTCTGTTTTTTGATATAACTGTAGAGATAGTTTTCTGACCAAAGTGTCAGATAATCAAATATCCATTTTTTGGAAGATTTATGTTGGCTAATAGATCATTACCTCAGTATGTGTACACCCTCTTGATCATTTTTTTTCTTTCTTTGGCTAGTGCGCAAGGGCATTCGTCTACCCTTGCAGCAGTTAAAGAAAGGGGGGATTTAAATTGTGGGGTTTTTCCAGATGACCCGGGGCGCAGCGCAATATCGGCAAAAGGATATTGGACTGGTTTTTATGTTGAGTTCTGCAGAGCGGTTGCGGTAGCCGTTTTAAACAACCCAGATTACATAAATTATGTGGAGGTAAAAGCCAAGAGTCGCTTCACCTCTCTCCAGGAAAAGATTACCGATGTGGTTATGTACAGTTCAACATGGACAGTAGGTCGAGAAAACCAATACAACATTCGCTTTCCTGCAATTTATTTGTTTGATGGTCAAGGCCTACTAGTACGAAATAGTTCCAATATTAGTTCATTTAAAGATCTACAAAATAAAACGGTGTGCGTGACAGAAAATACAACGTCTCAGAACAACTTTGAAGAGTACGTTTCAGCTAACCGCTTCGATACTAACGTGATCTATTCAAATGGTGATCAATTTTTTCGAAGCAACGTATGCGATGCTTATACGGCTGATAGGATGAACTTACTCATAAATTTAGCCAACCGTACCGATAAGCAAGAAAACTACGCCGTATTACCAATGACGTTTTCGCGTGAACCTATCGGACCTGCTGTCAGGGATGATGATCCGCAATGGGAAAGAATTGTTCGTTCTGTTGTGCACGCCATTATTTTAGCCGAAGAAAAAGGTATCACATCAAATAACATCGATTACCTTAAGAAAACCAGCAACAACGTTGAAATTAACAACCTCATAGGAACAAGTGGAGACATAGGAAGACAACTTGGGCTTGATCAAGACTGGGCTTATCGCGTAATAAAAACAGTGGGAAATTACAGTGAAATATTTAACCGCTACTATGGAGAAGGCTCGTCTGTTAATTCGACGCGTGGTTTAAATGCTTTATGGAAAGATGGTGGGGTATTATTTTCTCCGCCTTTTAAATAAGTGTATAAACTTGCACATTTAGGGGGGAATACGTGTTTTCCAAGAATAAATCGTGGCTAAAGCGCTTTGATAAAATAGGCTTCCGCCTAAATTTAGTGCTATTTACTGTGTTAGGTTTTTATTTATTAACAAATAGTTACAGCATTTATACTTTATGGCAACAAGCTCATGAGTTTAAGACACTTTCGCATGTTCATTTCGAACGCGCTATGTACGCTTCTGAATTATCTAGAGACACCGAACGACTGAGCGCTCAAACATTAGAAAAAATTATAGGACAAGAATACAGTAATACAAATTCCTACCCTATAAGTGAAAATTTTCAACAATTTTTTAATGCTATTCGTCAAAAGATCTCAGCCAATTCAGAGTTGGAACAAACATTTATAAATGAAATCGATTTGCTTAGCGCTCAATACTTTGATTCGATAATAAGTTTAGATAATCATCTTTTTGAAAATGAAAAGCTTAATAGAGAAACGGCTGAAATAAAACAACGCTTAATGGTGCTTCAAAGTAATCAAATAAAGGCCGAAGCTTCAGAGACAGTAAATCCAAGTTATCATGAGATTTTCACTAATATAGTCAGCACGACGGTATTGGCTTTATACTCAGAAAGTTTAGGGCAATCTAATAAACTAAGGGAACTCAACGAAGAAAATATAAAAAAACTTTTTAATATGGAAGGATTAAATGAAACACTGAGTTCACGTATTCAGGAAATCAAAGGCTTATCAGAATTAACATTTGCCATAAACAAACAAAAGATCCACCACTCTTTAGCCATTTTAGGCTCAGCTCGTCAAACGAGGCTGGCTGCACAACGATTAAGCAGTGCTTGTTTTGAGTTTTACTTATCTCTAAAAAACGCAACAACAAAAGCATCCAATGAACATGCTAAGTTAATAAACAAAGTGATTTTTAAGATACTGATATTTAGCCTCGCTTTTTTAATGTTAACCATTATAGCCTACTGGTTTATACAGCATTATATAATACGAAGACTAAACTCACTGAGTCAGATCATTACTGAGCATATAAATGGTAAAGCAGTTAATATCCCTAAGTGTGGTAAAGATGAAATTTCCGTGATTGCGAGAGCCTTCTCCATTTTTGTTGACTCAATAAATAAAGCTAACTCTGAATCGGTTAAAGCACAAAAGGACGTTGAAGAAGCAAATGAAAAATTACATGCATTAAATGAGTCGCTTCAACTGATTAGCCACACAGACGATTTAACTAAAATAGCGAACCGTCGGCACTTCTTTCAAAGTTTGGCAGAAAGTTGGGAGCAAGCCGAAAAAACGCAATCACAGGTTAGCATTATTATGTTGGATCTGGATTATTTTAAACTCTATAACGATTTTTATGGGCATCAAGAGGGTGATCGATGTCTGCGTGAAATAGCACAATTATTTAAATCCTACATCGATAAAGTAGGAGGGAAAGTGGCTCGTTATGGTGGCGAAGAGTTCATTGCATTACTGATCGGTATGAGTAAAGAAGAGACTTACACATTAGCGAATGCGCTTAAAGATTCCGTTTTTAATAACGCTTTCCCCCATGAAAAGTCACCATTGGACATCGTCACCATTAGTGTCGGTATTGCCACTCAACTCCCTGATGCTGGAAACACCCCAGAACAACTTATTTCTATGGCTGATGTGGCACTCTATGAGGCTAAAAACAGCGGACGTAATAAAGTATGCGGTATGGCTATTTCAGATTAGTCTACTATTGGTAAATGGTTTCTTATATTTTCGACATCTCATTACTAACTAGGAAAACACATGCAGTACGATTGGGTTCTATTTGATGCGGATGAGACTTTATTCCATTTTGATGCCTTTTCAGGGTTAAAAAAAGCCCTAAAGGCGTTCGGGGTTGATTTCACTGAAAGTCATTTTGAAGAATATCAGAGCAAAAACAAACCGCTTTGGGTTCAGTATCAAAACGATGAAATTGATGCTGAAACCTTGAAAATGCGTCGTTTTGAGCTTTGGGCAAGGCGTTTAAATGTGACTGAAAAAAACCTTAATTCGGCATTTTTAAATGCAATGGCTGAAATTTGTACACCTTTGGATGGTGTTCTGGATCTACTTGAAAGCCTTAAAGGTCAAGTCAAGATGGCGATTATAACAAATGGTTTTACGGATTTACAAAAGGTTCGTCTTGCAAGGAATGGGTTGAACAACACGTTCGAATTTTTAGCCATTTCTGAACAAGTGGGTGCCGCAAAACCCAGTAAAAAGATTTTCGATTATGCCTTTGAGAAAATGGGGCAGCCAGCGAGAGGCAAAGTGCTGATTGTCGGGGACACATTAAAGTCAGATATATTAGGTGGCGTAAATGCTGGAATTGATACGTGTTGGTATAACCCACACCATCATGATAACAGTGACGGCATTCTGCCTACTTTTGAAGTTTCTTCCCATCAAGCGTTAAAACAACGCCTTATTAAGGCATAATAGCCGCAATTCGATTTTGATAATGGATGTGACCTGTGCAAACTTTAGAACAGCTCAAAAAAGGGGAGTTAGTGGGTGCTACTCACCTTCAATTAGCGGAAGATCTAACTCAATTTCCGCGTGAAATTTTTACTTTAGCGGATACTTTAGAAGTTCTGGATCTGTCAAATAATCGGCTAACAGAATTACCCGCAGACTTATCTCGTTTAACCAAATTGCGTATTTTGTTTTGCTCTAATAATCAATTTACTCGTTTGCCTGATGCGTTAGGCGTCTGTGAATCCTTAGACATTATTGGTTTTAAGCACAATCAAATAATCGACGTGCCAGAGACCTCGTTGCCAGAGAATTTACGTTGGTTAATACTGACAGATAATTGTATTAAGGTGTTACCAGAAAGCTTAGGTGATCTAGAGCGATTGCAAAAACTGGCGTTAGCTGGAAATGCGATAACGCATTTGCCGAACGCCATTGCGCGTTGTAAAAACTTAGAGCTTCTTAGGATCTCTTCTAATCAGTTTGCTGAGTTTCCATACTTATTATTGAGTTTACCTCGTTTGGCTTGGTTGGCTTTTTCTAATAACCCATTCTGCGATGTAAGAGATGAACATGCGGAATGTATGACCTTAAAACGTAGCCAATTTGAATGGCAAGAAGTATTGGGGCAAGGTGCGTCAGGCGTGATTTCGAGAGCAATCAATCGTGAGGCGAATGACAATCTTGCTCGTGAGGTCGCAATTAAGGTGTTTAAAGGTGAGGTCACCAGCGATGGTTCTCCAGAAGATGAGTTGGATATTTGCTTATCAGTAGGTGAACACCCGAACGTGGTAACGCCGCTGGCAAAAATTGCAGAAGACTCTATGTCGGCCTTGGTGATGTCTTTGATACCACCGAATTATTTCAATCTAGGCCAAGCGCCCAGTTTTGACACTTGTACTCGTGATACATTTACGCAAGGGCAAGCGTTTTCCATTTCTCAAATTCAACACATGGTAAATCAAGTTGATAGTGTCATGGCACACTTAAGATCTAAACGCATCTGTCATGGAGACTTATACGCACATAATATGTTGATTCACCCTGAAGGACACTTATTATTTGGTGATTTTGGAGCGGCCTCAAAATACGATTGCTTGCCTATGTACCAACAGCATGGCCTTCAGCGTATTGAGCAAAGAGCCATGACGCACTTTATAGAAGACATGTTGAATTTGTGTATTGAAGAAGATAAGCAAACCGAAGCCTATTACGATTTAAAGCGCCGAATGTTTAATATTGCTTAAATGTGTTTTAGTTCTGGAAGTAGATTCATTTGTCTCAGCAATATATTTGATAGGAACAAATCAAAAGGAGTAAAACAGTGGGAATGATAAGTGAGCTAGTGTCAAAGTTGATAGGTAATCGGGGTGTATCTGAATTGAGTCCCTCTGAAAAATTATCGAATCAGCAACTAGGAACTGGGCTAACAATGGATAACGCAATCAAATTGCATAATCGTTTGTTTCAGTTAGACAAAATAGACAGTTTGGACTTAAGGCTGAATGCTGTATTTGAGCCAGAAGAAACACGCTTGTGCTCATTACTAATTAAAGAGGGGGATGTGTGCTTAGATATTGGTGCTAATATTGGATATTACACGACATTATTTGCCAATATCGTTGGAGAGAACGGGAACGTTATTGCTATCGAGCCGGACTATGAAAATTATAAAATTTTAGAAATGAACTGTGCTTCTTATATAAAAGATAACTATTCGTTATCACTTCATCAAGTTGCATTAAGTCACGAATCGGGATCTGCTTTGTTGTTTAAGAGTAAAGACAATCACGGTATGCATCGGCTTTATTCTTCAGTTTGTTGTTCAGATGAATCGACAGAAGTACGAATAGTAAAAGGTGATAGCCTAGTTACCACCCCAGTCAATTTTATTAAAATTAATATTGAAGGCTATGAATTACCAGCATTAAAAGGACTAAGTACAATCATTAACGCCTCAACGAATATTAAAATCATTACTGAGTTTTCTCCGCTTTCTATTGGTGAAGCTGGCTTTTTATCAAGGGATTTTATTGGGATGATGCTGAGTTATGGACTGACACCGTTAGAAAATCAGGATGGGGAGTGGCGTACTGTTCAAACAAACGAATTATTAGCTGCGGCTGAGATCGCAGACAAGGTTGATATTCCTAATTTAACAAAAAATATGGCCTGTCAAACAAATCAAGAAATCGCAGAAGCTGCGGCTCAGGCATTAATAGATATTGGATATTCACGGCCACTACTAGAAAACTTGGTTTGGTTAAGATCCTATGATGTTAGTGACGTTTTGACGAAGCTCTCTGTTAAATAATTGAATCCGTAGGTAGTCAATGATAAATTCCTTTAGTTTTAAAGTTATTGAATTTTAAGAATAAGCTAAAGCGTATACAGAGTTTTTTTACGCTTTAGTTTAAGAACAATACAATGTTATATTAATGATTATTCCTCTCTTCTCTCAAGACGACAGCTCTTTTAATGTGAAGAAAGCTCATCTCCATGTTAATGAATTTCACACATTCCATCTAATAAGTTCTGTATAATCCTTCTATTATATTTTTGCAACGGTTGTTCTATGAGTCAGTTGTTTGTAATCGGTATAGGGCCGGGTGATTTGGATTTGGTGGCTCCGAAGGCCTTGTCGGCGTTAAGCGCCAGTACTGATATGGTGGCTTACGGCTATTATTTGGATTTACTAGGTGCCATTTGTGAGGGTAAACAGCATCACGACTTACCATTAGGTGAAGAAATTGGGCGCGCTCGGTTGGCCCTCAATTTAGCCGCATCAGGTAAAACAACGTCATTAATTTCAAGCGGTGACATTGGTATTTATGCCATGGCCACATTGGTATTTGAGTTATTAGACCAACAACTTCAAGGTAAAGAATCGCATCCAGAATGGTTGGAAGTAGAAATCGAAGTGGTTCCTGGTATTTCCGCGATGCAAGCAGGCGCCAGTCGTGTTGGTGCCATGTTAGGTCATGACTTCTGTACGATATCTTTATCCGATTTATTAACGCCTTGGGAAACCATTGATAAACGGATTCATGCGGCGGGTATCGGTGACTTTGTTGTGTCTTTTTATAATCCTGTGTCACGTAAAAGAGATTGGCAATTGAATCATGCTCGTGATGTGTTATTGCAGTATCGCCCCGCCTCTACGCCCGTGATGATTGGGCGACAGCTGACGCGTTTAGAAGAAGACATTGTCTTTACTTCGTTAGGTGAATTGGATGCCAGTCAGGTGGATATGTTTACCATGGTTAGTATAGGAAATAGTGAATCTAGACATATTGTGAATGGTGAAAAACACTGGATTTATACGCCTCGAGGCTACTCGAAAAAACTATAAATCATATGGAGGGTTTAAATGAATAAGGTGGCATCTCTATTAGATTAAACAAGGAGCAGCACAAAATGAAAGTTTACTTTATCGGTGCTGGGCCGGGCGATCCAGATTTAATGACAGTCAAAGCCGTGAAAACCTTAACCCTTTGCCCTGTTGTTCTCTACGCCGGTTCTTTGATTCCACGAGAGGTTGTTGAACGTGTAGAGGGTTCCGCAGAGTGTATTCTGGACACCGCTAAAATGAACCTTGATGAAACCACGGCTGTGATAGAAAAAGCCTTTAAAGAGGGGAAAAATGTGGCGCGATTACATTCAGGAGACCCCTCTTTATATGGTGCTACAGGCGAGCAAATGCGACGTTTAGACCTGTTAAATATTGCATACGACATCATCCCCGGTGTCAGTGCTGTTGCGGCGTCGGCGGCCATGTTGAAAAAAGAATTGACGCTTTCTGGGGTATCTCAAACTGTCATAATGACACGGTATGAAGGAAAAACCCCGTTTCCAGAAAGGGAGCGTTTACCGGCATTAGCCCAGAGTGGTGCGACGCTGGCCATTCATTTAGGGGTGACGAGAATTCATAAGATTGTTGAAGAGCTGATACCTCATTATGGTACAGCTTGCCCTGTTGCCGTTTGTTATCGCACCAGTTGGCCAGATCAAGACTATGTCACTGGCACCTTATCCGACATAGTCCAAAAAGTGCGCGAAAAGAAATTTACTCGTACCAGCCTTATTTTGGTGGGGCATGTTTTGGATACGGAAGAGTTTGATGAATCCTATTTGTACGATAAAAATCAGGCGCATATCTACCGTAAAGTGAAGCATAAGAAAAAATAAACTAGGGTAAGCGTCTTTTATTAACGGGTCATGTATTGCTTGGCCGATTATCGAAATACGTAATATACCTTACCTAGGTCATTTAACGATCTCAATTAATGATTATTTAAGAGTAGAGAGCATGCAACTAAATAAAATCCCGACGACCATTGTTACTGGTTTTCTTGGTAGCGGTAAAACTACCTTATTGTCTAATGTATTAAAGCAGGCAGCAGGCAAACGTATTGCTGTGATTGTCAATGAATTCGGTGAGTTAGATATTGATTCAGAGTTGCTACGCTCTTGTCCTTTGGATTGTGAAGAAGGCTCGGAAACGCGTTCAGAAGACGGTTTTTATGAACTGGCGAATGGCTGTATTTGTTGTACAGTAGAAGAAGAGTTTTTACCGGTAATGAAACAATTGGTTGCTCGACGTGGTGACATTGATCATATCCTAATTGAAACCAGTGGCTTAGCGCTGCCTAAACCATTAGTACAAGCGTTTAATTGGCCTGGAATAAAAGAATATTGCACGGTGGATGCCGTAATAACGGTGATTGATGGGCCAGCGGTAGCGGCTGGGCGTTTTGCTCATGATGCCGATAAAGTACAAGCTCAACGTCTGGCTGATGAAAGTTTAGATCATGACCCGAGTTTACAAGAGTTATTGGATGACCAGTTAAGTGCGGCCGACCTGGTTGTTGTGAGTAAGACGGATTTATTGTCCGAGCTTGAAAAAAACAAAGTCGCCAAGATTGTGGCGCATAAAGTACCGGCAAAAGTGAAGACAGCTTACATAGATCATGGGTTGGCACCATTGGATAGGCTGTTAGGAATGGAGTCAGCAACAGAGGTGCACATTAACCATATCCACAATCATCATGATCACCACCATGCACATGGTGCCGAACACGATCATGCTCATGATCATTTTGATTCGTTTGTCGTGTCATTGGGTGAAGTCGACTCAAATGCATTAAATACGGTGTTAAATACCTTAGTTACTGAGAATAATATTTATCGAGTAAAAGGTTTTGCCGCTGTTGCAGGTAAGCCTATGCGTCAAGTGTTTCAAGTGGTTGGAGAACGCTTGGAGCGTCACTTTGATCGTTTATGGGCACCAGCAGAAGAACGAAAAACTCAATTGGTGTTTATCGGAAAAGGGCTTAATAAAGCTAAGATAGAAAAAGCGTTAGACACTTCTTCAGTAAACTAAGGTGGTCGTAAATGCATCTATTGGCAGCGAAACCGGGTGGCTTTGTTGATGATGAAGGGATTATCGACCTAGAGCAAACGGCGGGAGACATTGTGTTTTTGTCGGCCTCAGACAGCGTGTTAAATGCCTGTGCTTTCGCGATGGATGAGATAGATAAGACTGAGCCGAATTATGCTTTGCCTAGTATTCGTTTAGCCAATTGGATGCAACTTTTAAAGCCCGCAGCGTATGACTTGTATGAAGATAAAGTATTGGAACAGGCCAAGTTAGTTGTGGTCTCCTTATTAGGCGGTCAACATTATTGGTCTTATGGGTTTGAGCGTTTGCTGTCTTGGTCTAAAGCCAAACAAGGCCGGCATTTGATTATTGTTCCCGGTGATGATGCGTTAGATGAGTCGCTTTTTGAGGCCTCTACTGTGTCTGCCAATGTGTCATTTGACGTGTGGCGTTATTTACGAGAGGGTGGTCCTCAAAATATTCGTTCTTTATTATTATTTCTTGCTCAGCAATTGGTTACGTCATCTTATACTCAGTCATTAGAGAAATGCTCTCTTTTAGGTTTTAGTCCTCCTAGCTCTTTGCCGGCGTGTTTTGTTTATCATAAATCGACCTCAAGCCGTGTCCAAGAGTGGCAATCGGATCTAGGTTTGCAACGAGCGGATGGCGTATTATTGTTTTATCGCAGCCATGTGCAAAGCGGCAATACTCAGATGTTTGATGACCTCATGGCGATTTTTGCCTCACAAGGATTGGTTGTTATTGCTTTGGCGATACGGTCATTAAAAGATGAGATGTCGCTTTCTGTGGTGAATGAGGTCCTTAATCAGCTGTCTATTAAAGTGGTATTAAATGCTACTGGGTTCGCAAGTAACCGTGTTGGAAGCCCTGATTTAGCGTCAGAACCAACGGATTTTCAGTCTTCTTTTGACCGCGCGATTCCAGTGCTGCAATTAATTTTATCCAGTAGTACAGAGGAAGATTGGCAAGATCAATTTCAGGGATTGAGAAGTCGTGATATGGCCATGCAAGTGGTGTTACCTGAGATGGACGGTCGTATCGTGACGCGTGCCGTGAGCTTTAAACAACATGCTTCCTACCATTCTCAGGGACAAATTAATCTTGTGCAATACGGTATTCACATTGAGCGAGCGAAATTTGTCGCGGCATTAGCTAAAGCTTATTGTCGTTTAAGTGAAAAAAGCAATTCGCAAAAGCGCATTGCGTTAATACTGGCTAATTACCCAACGAAAGATGGTCGTATTGGTAATGGTGTTGGGCTGGACACACCAGCTTCTATGATTACTATATTATCGTCTATGGCGCAGGCTGGTTACCCTGTTGAAACGATTCCTATTACTGGAAATGCATTGATAGAAGAACTTTTGGGGGCGATCACAAATAACCCCAATACCTTACATGAAAGAGGCTGTTGGCAAAGTCTATCATTAAAGGAGTATCAACAGTATTTTAAGCAATTACCGCACGCATCTCAACAAGCTGTATTAACGCGTTGGGGTCCCGCAGAAGAGGATCATAAATGCCGAATACAGAATGGCCAAGCCAGAATTATGTTAGCCGGTATTCGTCTCGGGGAAACGTTTGTGGGGATTCAACCTGCTCGAGGCTTTAATGTCGACTTGGCCGCTAACTACCATGATCCAGACTTGATTCCGCCTCACAGTTATTTAGCGTATTATTTTTGGTTACGTCATGTGTATCAAGTAGATGCCATTGTCCATGTGGGGAAACACGGAAATTTAGAATGGCTTCCGGGTAAAGGCGCTGCTTTATCTGAACAATGTTGGCCTGATATCGTTTTAGGTCCAATGCCGCACTTTTATCCTTTTATTGTCAATGACCCTGGGGAAGGTGCTCAGGCTAAACGGCGTATTCAAGCGGCTATTATTGATCACCTGATGCCACCCATGACAAGGGCAGAAACTTACGGCGAGTTGTTAGTGCTAGAAGGTCTAGTTGATGAATATTATCAAGCGTTAGGCATGGACGTTCGCCGTGAAAAGTGGTTGAAAGAGCAAATTCTCATCTTGGCTGAAAGTACTCATTTGTTAGAGGAAGTTGCTTTAGAGAATGGGAATGATGAACGTGCCGTATTAGAGAGTTTGGATGCGTATTTGTGTGAAATCAAAGAGGCCCAAATTCGTCATGGCTTACATGTTTTAGGGCAATTACCTAGCGCTGAAAAACTGGCCGATACGGTGGTCGCTTTATTACGCCTCCCTCGTGGAAAAACACCTGAGAGCCAAGGCATTTTACATAGCCTTGTGTCTGATTTGGGGTTAACTGAAAAAGGTAAGCTATTTGACCCATTGACGTCTTTAGCCACGCCTTGGGAAGGTGAGAGGCCCGCTTGTTTAATGGCGTTGAGTGATGTGGTTTGGCGTACTGGCGCGGATACGAAAGAGCGTTTGGAATGGTTGGCTGAGAAACTGTGCTTAACTTATTTAATTAATTTGGAAAATCTAGAGTCATTGACGTCATCTTTTCCTTTGACAGCACGTCTGTTGGAACATGCTAAACGTCGATTGATGCCTTCCTTAGAAAAAAGCGCTGTGGATGAATTACAAGCACTATTAACAGGCTTAAGTGGCGGTTTTATTCCGCCGGGGCCAAGTGGCGCTCCTACCCGAGGGCGTTTGGATACCTTGCCAACAGGGCGAAATTTTTTCTCTGTAGACAATCGAGCCATACCTTCGCCAGCGGCTTGGGCATTGGGTGAAAAGTCCGCGCAATCTTTAATTGAGCGCTATCTACAAGAGCACGGGGATTACCCAACAGAAATTGGTTTGTCTGTTTGGGGGACGGCGACCATGAGAACCGGTGGTGACGATATTGCACAAGCTTTTGCGCTGATGGGCGTGCGTCCTATCTGGGCGTCAGGTTCAAATCGAGTGTCTGATTTTGAGGTGTTATCCTGCATGCAACTAGGTCGCCCAAGGGTCGATGTTACTTTGAGAGTGTCGGGTTTTTTCCGGGATGCATTTCCAAATGTAATGCGGTTATTTGATACTGCCGTACAAGCCATAGCTGATTTTATTGAGCCTGGTACAGGGAATGTAATTCAACAACATATTGAAGAGCGTAGAAGCACATTGATTTCTCAGGGAATGGATGAGGCCGATGCCCAAAGACAGGCCAGCTACCGAGTATTTGGTAGTAAGCCAGGTGCTTATGGAGCGGGTTTGCAAGGTTTAATCGATGAACGTTGTTGGGATTCAAAAGAAGATTTGGCTGAGGCCTACTTAAATTGGGGAAGCTATGCTTATGATGGTCAAGCTGGAGACGGTGTTTTAGCTCGAAATTCCTTTTCGGATCGTTTGTCACGGTTAGAGCTGGTTATGCAGAATCAAGATAACAGAGAGCATGATATTTTGGATTCAGATGACTATTACCAGTTTCAGGGTGGCATGACCAATGCTGTTACCGTTTTGAAAAACGAAGCGCCAGATGTTTTCCATAATGATCATTCCAACCCGTCTATGCCAAAAGTCCGTACGTTAAAAGAAGAGTTGAATCGAGTGATACGGACAAGAGTGCTAAACCCAAAATGGATTGGTGCGATGCAAGAGCACGGTTATAAAGGCGCCTTTGAAATGGCGGCTACGGTTGATTATTTGTTCGCTTATGATGCAACAACAGATATCGTATCTGATTATCAATATAAGCAAGTATGTGATCGCTTATTGTTTGACAAACAAAATCAGCATTTTCTAAAAGACAATAATCCTCATGCCTTAGAAGAAATGGCAGAACGCCTTTTAGAGGCTTGTCAAAGAGGGATGTGGAAGGAAAATGGATCTTATCAGGATTCATTACAAACGCTTTTGCTTGATATTGATCAGCGCAGAGAGCAAATTAAGCCGAATTAATTGCAAATAGCGATAAATTTTACATGATTAGAACGTCCATAAGACGTTAACCACAAGGGACAGTTATGATAAATCAAGAGAACGCAAAAAAAGGCATCATGATTTGTGGTCACGGAAGCCGCGATAAAGATGCCGAAAGAGAATTTGGGTTGGTTGCGGCGGGTTTAAAAAAACGATTTCCTGATTTACCCGTCGAATATGGCTTTTTGGAGTTCTCTGCTCCTAATATCCATATGGGGTTAAATCGCCTTGTTGAACAAGGTGTCGGTGAGATCTATGCGGTTCCAGGCATGCTGTTTGCAGCAACTCATGCTAAAAATGACATTCCCTCAGTTTTAACTACCTATGAAGAAAAAAATAGTAATTTAAAGGTCACATACGGGCGTGAGTTAGGGCTTCAAGAAGATATGATTGAGGCTTTTCAAGCACGTATTTATGAATCATTGGGAATCGATCCAAAGAATCCACCTAAAAGCTTGTACGATACTTTGTTGGTTGTTGTGGGTCGTGGTACGTCTGACACACTTGCCAATGCGGAAGCGGCGAAATTAACCCGTATTGTAAACGAAAACATGGGCTTTGGTTGGGCTGATACCGTCTACTCTGGTGTTACTTACCCTTCTGTTGGTGCTGGCTTAGAGAAACTGTTGAAGCTGGGTTATAAACGTGTTGTGGTCGCACCTTACTTTTTATTCACTGGGCGCTTAATTAAGCGAATCCAAGGGTATGTAGATAAAGTGGCGCAGGACAACCCTAGTATTGAATTTATTCAAACGCCTTACTTAAGTGATCATTGTAAAGTGATCGACGCTTTTGAAAATCGCGTAAATGAAATAATGACGGGGGAACTTACAGCACAAGGTGAAACGTTAATGAATTCATTTAAGCGCCGACTGGCCGCTGGTGAAGTAGACGTGCATCATCATCATGCTGAATTTACAGATCCGCAGGATGATACTCAAGGTTTGTCTGAGTCGGACCACGCCCATGATCACTCTGTTGACCTCAATCATTTACCAAGTCACTCTCATAGCCATAGCCATAGCCATAGCCATAGCCATAGCCATAGCCATAGCCATAGCCATTCGCATGCCCTCTCTCACTCTCATGGTGTCTATAAACACATTGGTCACCCAGAAGGTCCTAGAACCATGATAGGTGAGGGCATTTGTTGCTGTTTTATGGGGCAGTTTCCGCAAGATATTTTAGACGCTGAAAAGGATAACGCAGAAAGAGATTGTAGCAAAACCGCGTTTGCACATCGTTAGCGTCAGTGAGCATTCTTTTTTTGTTGGACAAATGGTTAAAAATAATTGTTTATCAGCGTTATTTGTTGCTATTTTAAACTGGTATTTTTTTATTTTTAGGTTTTCAAATGGTTAGGAACCCTCTTTCATTAATGGATTCACGTTACGGCATTATTATACATCGTGACTTTAAGCCTTTGTATGCAGACGAAAAGTGCGCATTACTTTATGGTTTTGAGACATCACACGAACTTGTCGCTATAGATTCTTTGTTGTCTCTTATTGCTGAGGATCAGCGAGCCTTAGCTCAAGAAATGTACACTGCGATAATGAGAGGGGAAAAAGACTCAACAGTACAACTCTTCAAAAACCTTGATCGTCATGGCGTTACTAAGCATATACTGTGTATTGATCATATTATTGAATGGGAAGGTGAGCCTGCATTACAAGTTTCTATTATTGATATGACCTCTCAAGTCGAATCAGAACATTTGTTAAGGGAAAGTGAGCAGCGCTTTCGTGATTTAGTTGAAGGCTCGATTCAAGGTATGGTCATTCATAGTGACTTTAAACCTCTTTTTGTCAATCAAGCGTACGCCGATATGCTTGGTTACGATACAGTCGAAGAAATACTGGCTTTACCCTCTATTGAAGTTTTTTTTGTTGGTGAAGACATATATCGTGCAACGAAAAGAGTGCAATCTATTCTCAATGGTGAATTAAGCAACAATAGAGAGCGTCATTTTAGTCGAACCAAAACAGGTGACGTTATTTGTATTGAGTTAGTTGAAAGGTCAATTGTCTGGGATAAGAAAAAAGTCATTCAGACAGTACTCATTGATGTCACTGAACAGGTTTTATTAGAAAAAAAATTAATTGAGACAGCAAATACCGATAGCCTGACGGAGTTACACAACCATCGTTTTTTGATTGACTCTTTTGACGCTTATTTTGTCGCAAAAGGCTTGTCTAATTTGTCTTGTATCTTGTTAGACCTCGACCGCTTTAAAACCATCAATGATACTTATGGGCATTTAATTGGTGATGATGTTTTGCGGCACTTTTCTACTATTCTGAAAAAAATAGTAGGTAGCCAAGGAATGGTAGGGCGTTACGGAGGTGAAGAGTTTTTAGTGCTGTTGCCAAAGCAAGGGTTAGATGATGCCCTGAACATCGCCAATCAAATCTGTGATAAAACACGGCTAACGCCTTTATTATCTGAGAAAGGAGAAATTTTCTTTACAGTTAGTGGCGGCGTGGTGGAGCATAAGGAAAGTGATCAATCTGTCCATCAAATTATAGACCGTGCTGATCAGGGGTTATATATAGCAAAACAGAATGGTCGAGATCAAATGGTCGTTATAAATTAAGTATTTCTTGAATATAAAATTTAACTACAGGATTTTAAAATGTCAAAAAAAGTGTACTGCATGGCTCAATTTAAGGCGAAGCCAGGCAAAGAAAAAGCCTTGTTTGAGGTTTTACAGTCTTTAGAGCCGAATACATTAAGAGAAGATGGGTGCCTGCAATACATTGTTACTCGACATATACCCAGCCCTTTTGCTGAGGGTAAAAGCTTTCCTATTGTCTTTAATGAAATATGGGCTGATATGGCGTCATTTGAAGCCCATTGCAAAAGGGAGGAAATTGGTGGTTTTTTTGAAAAATACTGTGTAGCGGAAGAGGGGTTAGCTGAAGATTGGAATGTCACCATTTACTCTGATGAGCCAGAGCAATACGACTCTCCAATATTCAGCTAGTTACAAGTGCAATAGGCTTTAATTTTTAAGTTGAGGATAATATGAGTAAAGTTCACTTTATTGGTGGAGAGAAGGGTGGTGTAGGTAAATCGATGACATCTAGATTGCTGGCACAGTACTATATTGATCGTGACATACCGTTTTTAGGATTTGATTGTGACTCCTCACATGGGACTTTTTCACGTTTTTATTCTGAATTTGCGTCTCCAGTTATTATTGGTGAAGAAGACAGCCTTGATGGCATGTTAACGGCTATTGATGAGAATCCAGAAAATGATTTGATTATTGATTTAGCCGCTCAAACGTCTCAGTCTTTGGGCCAGTGGATCGAAGAAACGGATGTATTTGGTTTGCTAGATGAGATGGGTTGCCAAGTATATCTTTGGCATGTGATGGATGACGGAGCCGACTCTGTGACTTTACTGGATACACTTATGACTAAGTACACTCAATCTGGTTTGGCGTTTGTTGTGGTGCAAAATTTAGGGCGTGGAGACAACTTTTCTCGCTTCCATAAATCAAAGACCTATTTAAAAGCGGTTGAGCGTGAAGCGGAATTTTTTGAACTAGCGAAGCTGCAAACAAAGTTAACCCAAAAAATTGATTTTAATAATTCCAGCTTTTGGGCTGTAGCGAATGATCGTCGCCTAATGAATATTGCGGAAAGACAGCGCATGAAAATTTGGCTTAAACATGGTTATTCTCAACTTGATATGCTTTTGAAAGATTAACGAGTATCGTGTCGGTATGGGTTGACACAATCCATACCTTATTAGTCCCCCTATGCCCACTCTTCTAATGTTCTCTTTATTGCTTCTAGAGCTTCACTAAACTGTCACGTCATTGACATATTAATCTATTACATTTGTTCTTAGCATAAGTGCATGATGCTGCTTAATAACTAAATTATGTTTTGGAGTAATGAGAGATGACCACTAAGAACACAGTTGAAATTGGTTTTGATGAGTTTGATGAAATCGTTCGTCCTGCGCCCTCGGTTGTTGATTTTGATAATGTGGCGGAAGCATCCATGTCTCGCCGTTCATTCTTAGGTGGCGGTGCGGCTTTTGGGGCCACCGCGTTTGTCATGGGGTCAACAACGTTATCGGCGGCTAATGCTGTTGCGGCGGGTAATAAGTCAAGCCGATTGGCTTTTGACATGGTAAAAGCAAATGCACTCGACACGGTTACCGTTCCAAAAGGATACAGCTGGCAAGTTGTGACCTCGTGGGGAGATCCATTATGGTCAAAAGCACCTGAACTTGATAAGTCAACAGGTGGTACAGGAGCATCTCAGGAAATGGCATTTGGTGATCACAGTGATGGCCTAGCATTTTTCAGACATAATGGTAAAAATATTTTAGCCGTTAACAACGAATACACAGATTCTAAAACGTTACTGTCTAATCGAGAAGGTGGTATTGCTGTAACAGCCGACGATATTCGCAAATCAAAAGCGGCTCATGGCGTATCCATTGTAGAAATCAATCAAAAAGACGGTAAATGGGGAGTAGTAAAAGACTCTATGTATAACCGTCGTATTACGGCCGACACTGAAATGGCTATAACGGGTCCTGCTCGTGGTCATGCGCTGTTAAAAACATCGTCAGATCCTAAAGGAGAAGTGGCTAAAGGTACTTGGAATAACTGTGGTAATGGGCAAACACCATGGGGAACTTACCTCACTTGCGAAGAAAATTTTAATGGTTATTTTTCTGCCAGTGATGAAAATTATAAGATCAGTCCAGAGTTGGCACGTTACGGTGTAAGTACTAAGGATCGAGGTTATAACTGGGCGATGGCGGACGATCGCTTTGATCTTGTTAAAAACCCAAATGAACCAAATCGTTTTGGATATATTGTTGAAATCGATCCAACTAATCCAAATTCAATGCCGAAAAAGCGTACGGCACTAGGTCGCTTTAAGCATGAGAATGCTGAAGTAGCGATTGCGGCAAACGGCCATGTTGTTGTGTATTTAGGTGATGATGAGCGAGGTGAGTTTTTATACCGCTTCGTTTCAGAAGGAAAATACACGGCGGGTGGTGATCATTCTGAATTGCTTTCAAAAGGTACTTTGTTTGTTGCTAAATTTCATGAGAATAATAAAGGTGAATGGCTTGCCCTTACACCTGAAACCACAGGTATGACAGACGCTGAAATTGCGATTCATACTCGTCTAGCGGCGTCTAAAGTGGGCGCAACGACCATGGATCGCCCAGAGTGGGTTTCATCGAATCCGAACAAAGTAGAAGTGTATTGCTGCTTAACCAACAATAAAAACCGAGGAGTGAAAACCAACGCTGGTGGTGATGCGACTCCTGCTGTTGGGCCTAACCCTCGAGTTAAAAATAACTTTGGCCAAATCGTGCGTTGGAAACCAATAAACGAAGATCATACTTCTCAAGAGTTTAATTGGGATTTATTCTTGTTAGCGGGTAATCCTGCTGTCTATGATGACGCCAATGCTGGTTCTAAAAACATTAATCAAGATAACATGTTTAACTCTCCCGATGGACTTAAGTTTGATTCAAAAGGATTGTTGTGGATTCAAACCGATGGAAATTATTCCAATAAAGACGGTTTTGCTGGTCAAGGTAATAACCAGATGTTGGTTGCTGACACTGAAACGGGTGAGATTCGTCGTTTCTTGGTTGGACCAAATGAATGTGAAATTACAGGAGCGGCTTGGAGTTCCGATAAAAAAACGATGTTTATCAGTGTTCAACATCCAGGGGAAAAAGGCAATTCAAACTGGCCTGATGGCGGTGACTCTATTCCTCGTTCAAGCGTTATTGCGATTACACGTGATGACGGTTCTGTCATTGGTTAAAAAGTGATTAGGAAAAAGCCACGTCTAAGTAATTAGGTGTGGTTTTTTTTTGTCTATTAAAAAGAGAGAGGGGCTATTATTTTATTCATTCTAAAAAGAGTATTTTTATCAACTCTTTTTAAATCCACCTATTATTATTCAGAGAGTTATATATACTGTTTGCAGTATTTTTTAATTGGTTAATTCTAATACAACTGGTCAAATAATGTAGTCAAAAAAATGTAATAATGTGGTATTTTAACTAAAAAGAGTGATGATTTTAAAAGGGCTATCTGAGAAGATAACGCTTTTATATCCTTAGGAGGTTAGGTTGCAGTTTGCGTTTACTCGTTCATTGTTTGGTAAGCAAGCCATTGCCACATTATTGCTAGCCGTTATCCTCAGCCTCATTGTGAGTGCACTTACCTTCTATTCAAATGTAATCTCCAGTCGTGAAGCCATTTCCCAAGAGTTTAATGCATTGCTAGCTGTTGTTGAAAAGCCAGCGGTTCAGGCGGCTTTTAGGATAGACGAAGTGTTGGCTCAACAACAAATTAATGGACTAATGCAAAACAAATATGTCTTAAAAGCGGAAATGCTGGATGAAAATGGCAACATATTTGCCTCAAGTTCGAGAAGTGTACAACATTCGGTTTTTTATATAGAGATGGCGAATTGGTTGTTACCAAAGATCGATCAGTTTGAGTTGGTATTACGCTATGAAGACCGTAATGTTATTTTGGGAAAAATTATTTTAACCGCCGATAGAGAATTTTTAATAGAAGAGATTCTGGAACAGAATGTCCTTTTGTTAATCGGTTCCTTAGTAAAAGACATTCTATTGGCGTCTTTGATATCGTTGTTCTTTTACTACATGGTTACTAGACCACTTAAAAAACTCACCGTTACCCTATCTGAATCAAGTCGTAAATCGATACATAGGCTTCCAATTATTACACCGGCAGGACACGAGAATGATGAACTCGGAGAATTAAGTCGGGTATTTAGTAGAGTATTTCAAAAATTAACCGATACACATACGGCGCTTGAATACAATATCGTTCATACACAAGCGATTATTGCTCACGCTGGCGACGCCATTTTTCTAGTAGAAGAAGATGGAAAAATTTGTTTGGTAAATAAAGCAAGTGAGCGTCTTCTTGATCGTAAAGAAGATAAGTTATTAGGTTGTTATATGGAAGAGTTTCATACAGCAAAGGGATGGGAGTATTTTAACGATTTACTGGTTTCTTTAGCGCTTGATCAACCTCTTACATTGGAAACACACTATCTTTCAGATAATGGCATTAAAATTCCTGTCGAAATTAGACTGATAAAATACAATTTACAGCATAAAGTAGAAGTACTGTTGTTAGTACGAGATATTTCGGCACGAAAGGAAGCTGAGGATAGAATTAATCGTTTGGCTTTTTATGATCCTTTAACGCAGTTGCCGAATAGACGATATTTATTAGATCGATTGGATAGTTTTAGCCGAAGTAATAAAAAAGAGAAGAAAACCGGTGCTTTATTATTCTTAGATCTAGATCGATTTAAAAATATAAATGATTCGTTAGGCCATAATGTAGGCGATAATTTACTGCGTTTAGTTGCTGCGGATTTAGAAAGCCTTAACCGAGATGAGGTGGTAACGGCGCGACTTGGAGGTGATGAGTTTGTTGTGCTCTGGCCAAATATTGAAGGTAGTGAAGAGTTTGTTTCTGAAAAAATTGCCCTTTTTGCCCAAGAAATCATATCTGTTTTCGCCATGCCGAAAAATGTTGGCTTGCATGAGCTACACATCACCGTAAGTATCGGCATTACGATATTTAATGACCTTGAAAATGATGCGACGATTTTATTGAAACAAGCTGACACCGCTTTATATAAAGCAAAAGATGCTGGCAGAAATACTTATCGTTTCTATTCTCATGAAATGCAAGCCATGAGTGATGAGCGTATGTCTATGGACAAGTCCATGCATGAAGCCATTGAGCATGGAGAATTTGAGCTGTATTTCCAACCACAAAATGCCTTTGATGGGGCCTGTACTGGTGCAGAAGTACTAATTCGTTGGCCAAGAGCGGATGGTTCTTTTACGCCTCCTGGCGTATTTATTCCTTTAGCAGAAGAAATTGGCTTAATTAATAGTATTGGTGATTGGGTAATGGAAGAGTCCTTTAGACAATTGTCTGTTTGGATTAAGGAGGGGTTTTGGCAATCAGATTGGAAATTGTCAATTAATGTGAGTGCTATTCAATTTCAACAATCTGATTTCCTGCTTGCTTTAGAAATGCTCTTGACTAAATATTCTTTAGCGCCTGAATATATTGATTTAGAAATTACAGAAAGTATGCTTCTTGGTGATTTGACCATTAGCCGTGAAAAAATGAATAAAATAAGAGAGCTGGGCGCGTTCTTATCAATTGATGACTTCGGGACCGGGTATTCTTCTTTGAAGTATCTTAAGACGTTACCAATCAATAGATTGAAAATTGATCAGTCTTTTGTCAGGGACTTGTTGGTAGATAAAAGTGATACAGCGATTATTGCAGCGATTATTGCGATGTCAAAAGCGCTTGATATCGAAGTTATTGCAGAGGGAGTTGAAACCGAAGAACATTATTGTGAATTGCAGAATATGGGGTGTCTTCGTTTTCAAGGCTATTATTTTGGTCGGCCAATGCCAGCAATTGATTTTGTTAAAAGCTTTTCTAAGAGTACCGTTCCAACTCATCGTCGTTAGGCCATTCCTTGTTAAAAAAGTATGAAAATTATGATTAATAAAGTTATTTTGTTTGTCGCGTGCTCTTTTGCTTTTCCTAGTTTTGCTGAAGACGCTTCAAAACAGGGAAAAGAAGGTAAAAATACAAAAGAAGCTTCCTTCATTGAGACTATTTCTCCTGCTTTAGAGAATTTAGGCGATGAGCCTGAGCAGCCCTTATCTATTAGTGAACGAGCTAAGCTATCTGATGGTTTGCTGGAACAGCGAATTCGTAGAGAAAATGCAACAACATCAAACCCTTTTGTCATTACACCTCATAAGCCAAATTACTTTCTGCCTTTGGCTTATACTCATAATCCAAACTCGCGTAACCAATCGGAAAGTACTTTATCCGATGAAAGCTTAGACAGTGTGGAATTTAAATTTCAAATTAGCTTGAAGTTCCCTGTCTCTAATAATGTTTTTAATACCGATACCAGCTTATGGTTTGCTTATACGCAACAGGCTTATTGGCAGGCTTATAATTCAGAGATATCCGCTCCTTTTAGGGATACAAACCATGAACCGGAAGCTTTTCTACTTTATGAGGTTAAGGGTGAGAGTTATTTTATGCCTAAATACGTAAGTTTAGGCATAAATCATCAATCAAACGGTCGAGTAGAGCCTTTTTCACGTTCTTGGAATCGTATTTTTGCTGAGTTTATTTTTGAGCATGAGAATACAATTTTGTCGATTAAACCTTGGTATCGGATCCCTGAAAAGAAGAAAGATGACGATAACCCTAATATTGAAAAATACTTAGGCTATGGTGAGTTAGGGGTGGTGCATGTTATTGATGATTATAGTATCGATTTAATGGTGCGGAATAATTTGCGAACCGATAATAAAGGAGCGGTTCAATTAGGATTTACGTTTCCAGTATGGGGGAAAATTCGTGGTTATATCCAGTATTTTAATGGGTATGGGCAGTCGTTACTTGACTACAATAACAAAACTCAAAGCATAGGTCTTGGCGTAACGCTTACGGGTTGGTTGTAGCCTCTACACAATTTGTGTGGTCATAGAAATGTCATTTTAGTGTCCTTTTCTTGTCATTATTTTATTTTAGTCTGAATAAAGTTTGAACTTGAGACACTATTTATGGCGGTATTAAAACAAATTCATCACCTAGATGTGTTGGCTTTTTGTTGGTGTATGGCTCGTAAACGACGAGCTTTTCTTGCAAATATTAGTCGCTGTATTTCGTTTACGGCAGACGGCCCTATTTATCTCTTCATCACTTTTCTTTTGTTTTTTTATGGGCAATCACAATGGGTTGTTCTCTTGCTCTGTTCATTTGCTATAGAACGCGGTATTTATTTTATAGCGAAGAATGGTTTTAAGCGAAGTAGACCCGCAGAAGCATTAGATGATTTTAAAAGCTTTATTCGACCTGCTGATCATTTTTCATTCCCATCTGGGCATACTTCTGGTGCTTTTTTGATGGCGTATTTTTTGTCTGAATGGCTACCTGGACTGAATCTTTGTTGGTATTTTTGGGCTCTAAATGTGGCTCTATCAAGGGTGTTTTTAGGAGTGCATTTTCCTACTGATACCTTGGTAGGTGCCTTGCTCGGATCGGGTTGTGCTTTCATTGTTGTTGAGGGGGTTGTCGGGTGAAAATATTGTATGGTGTTCAAGCGACAGGTAATGGTCATATCTCACGAGCTCGTGCATTAGCCCCCTTGTTGAAACAATTAGGGGTTGAAGTTACGTATCTATTTTCAGGAAGAGAGTCGAAAGACTTTTTCGATATGGAAGCGTTTGGTGACTATAAAGTGAAGGCTGGCCTTACGTTTCAATCTAGTAATGGGTCGCTGGATCTTTTTAATACACTGAAAAAAGTAAAAACAAAACAATTTATTAAAGACGTTAAAGGCATCGATCTTACTCAATACGATTTGTTCGTCTCTGATTTTGAACCTATAGTAGCCTGGGCGGCGAAATTAAGTGGAAGAGAGTGTATTGGGATCGGTCATCAATATGCTTTCTCTTTTGATATTCCGAGGTATAAAAGCCAATGGGCGGCTTATTTATTTAAATGGTTTGCCCCTTCAAATAAACAGGTAGGCCTTCATTGGAGTCATTTTAACTACCCTATTTTGCCTCCAATTGTATTAAGTCATGGCGCAAAGTCGTCAGTGGACCCTCGAAAAGTGCTGGTTTATCTACCGTTTGAAATGTCTTTACTTGTCATTGATCTTTTAAGAACGATTAAGGAGTTTGAGTTTCTATTACATTGCAAAGATGTTGAACCTGGTCAGTATGGAAACGTCACTGTCTATCCATTTGGTTTAGATAGGTTTCAAAAAAATTTACGATTAAGTCAATCCGTGTTGTGTAACGCTGGATTTGAGCTTAATTCAGAAGCATTGGCGTTAGGTAAACGAATTTTAGTAAAGCCTTTAAAAGGTCAGGTTGAACAGCATTCAAATGCAATTGCTTTAGAAATGCTTGGTTTGGCTCAAGCCACGGATGAACTGACGGCAGAAGGGATTCGCTTGTGGCTAGACACTCAGATTCCTGTACAAGTCGACTATCCAGACACAGCCGCTTATCTAGCTCAGTGGCTTTCAGAGGGCGCATTGACTCCAGTAGAAGATATGGCCAAAGAGTTATGGTCACAAGTCTATGCAATGGATCATGATGTAAACCTTGATATTATTGCGTCAGCTTAACTTATGTCGTGAGTTTTTGTTTTCAAGATGTGATCTCTTAACAGAATGTGGTGAACTTATAGTGCTTTCAACGGTACAATATGAGAAAGGCTCATTTCATTTGATGATCTGATGCTACGCCACATTTCAGTCTTGTTAGGAAATTTAATATGCAAACAGCGACAACTACTCTTACTAATTCGCTTTCTGTTGGACCGTCTGTTGAAGCGTTAAAAGTTAAAGAGGCTTTAATTAAGCATGGGCTGGAAACACCTATGATTGATAATGGCTTAACTTCTGAAGAAAAATATCAGCGTATTAAGCATGCATTTGAAGATGTTGTAACGACTCTTGGTTTAGATTTGTCTGATGACAGTTTGGCAGAAACACCTCATCGCATCGCTAAAATGTACGTTAAAGAAATTTTTTCAGGATTGGACTATGACCAGTTTCCTAAAATTACAGTGATTGATAACAAGATGAAAGTCGATGAGATGGTAAAGGTATGTGATATTAGCTTTACCAGCACATGCGAACATCATTTTGTCACTATTGATGGTTTGGCCAAAGTCGCGTATTTACCAAAAAATAAAATAATTGGTTTATCTAAGATAAATCGAATTGTGCGTTTTTTTGGTCAACGGCCACAGGTTCAGGAGCGCTTGACTCAGCAGATTTTAGTGACACTACAAACGTTGCTTGAAACAGATAACGTGGCCGTCAGTATTGTCGCAACACATTATTGTGTTAAAGCAAGAGGTGTCATGGATGCAAGCTCTTCAACACAAACGACAGCGCTAGGGGGATTGTTTAAATCAAGCGATAAAACCAGAGCTGAATTCTTAGCCCGATAAAAATACAACTTAGTCTTACTTTTATTCAAAGTAGTGTCGACAGAGCTACTTTTTTGATTTTTAACGTATTTACGCTATGGCCTGATAATTGCTTCTTATAAATCAATGAGATAATTAAGTTGATTATATTTTTTGAATGGGTTAATTGTTCTTATTATAAAACTCATGAATAGTGTAAATAAATAAAAAATGACGTGCCGATTAGGCTCAAGCCTGAGCATTCATAATAAGAGGGCTAAGATGTATGGAAATAAATTGGAAAGAGTACGATTCTAATAATTTTTTTGATGAACTCATCAACGAGAAGCAAGAACCAAGGGCGCCATCTAAAAAATTAGTGAACTATTTATCATCACTTGAAGGTGATGAATTAGAGAAAAGGAGATTACTTGCCGAAGCGACCATTCAAGAAATGGGCGTGAGTTTTACGGTTTATACAGAAGAAGGAAATATTGATAGAGCTTGGCCTTTTGATATTATCCCAAGAACAATATCAGCCGCGGACTGGAAAATCGCCGATGCAGGATTAAAGCAAAGACTGAATGCGCTGAACCTTTTCATAGATGATCTTTACCACGATCAAAATGTCATTAAAGATGGCATCATTCCAGAACACATCATAAAAGAATCGAAAAACTTTAGACCAGAATGTGTTGGCATCTCGCCACCTTTTGGTGTTTGGGCCCATATTTGTGGCACTGATTTGGTGCGAGCAGGTGAGGGACAGTTTTACGTACTAGAAGATAATTTGCGCGTTCCTTCAGGCGTTTCTTATATGCTCGAAAATAGAGCCATTACAAAGCGAGTATTACCTGAGCTTTTTGAAAACGATACAATTTTACCGGTTGATGATTACACCTCTAAGCTTTTTGATATGTTAGCCGCCCTGTCTCCTAGAGACATAGAAGTTCCTGAAATTGTCGTATTAACTCCTGGAATATTTAATTCAGCTTATTTTGAACATGCATTTCTTGCTCAGCAGATGGGAGCCGAGTTAGTCGAAGGTAGCGATTTATTTGTTGCCGATGATGATTGTGTTTATATGAAAACCATTTCAGGCCCAGAGCGCGTGGATGTGATTTATCGTCGTATTGATGACCTTTTTATTGATCCAGAAGCGTTTGATCCAACTTCAGTATTGGGTGTTCCGGGGTTGATGAGGGCTTGGCAAAAGGGGAATGTTGCTTTAGCAAACGCACCGGGAGCCGGTGTGGCTGATGATAAAGTGGTGTATGCCTATGTGCCTGACATAATTCGATACTACCTTAATGAAGAGCCGATTCTGGCCAATGTTGAAACGTTTCTATGTGATGACCCAGAACAAAGAGAATACGTTTTAGCTAACCTAGACCAGCTAGTGGTGAAACCAGCAAATGAATCTGGTGGTTATGGTATGCTTGTCGGGCCGCATTCAACCAAAAAGGATCAGGCAATTTTTGCTGATTTAATTAAAGCGAATCCTCGTAATTACATTGCACAACCAACATTAAAGCTTTCCACATCGCCAACGTTAGTGGGTAAGGGACTGATAGAACCAAGGCATTTGGATTTACGGCCTTTTATTCTACAAAGCAAAGATACTTATGTGACTACTGGTGGGTTGACTCGTGTTGCAATGAAAAAAGGCTCACTTGTTGTTAACTCATCTCAAGGCGGTGGCAGTAAAGACACTTGGATTGTTGATTTGGAGGCGAAATAATATGTTATCACGAGTTGCTGAACGTATTTATTGGAGTGCGCGTTATGTTGAACGTGTTGAAAACATTGCACGCCTAGTAAGTGTTTACGACAATATGATGTATGACTTACCTAAAGGCGTTGATATTAGCTGGTATAATTTGGTTAAAATTAATGGTAGCACTGAATTGTTTCACGAAAGGTATAAGGTTCAAGACGAAAAAAACGTTTTAAAGTTTATGTTAGAAGATGACACAAACTCAAGTTCTATGCTGTCATCCCTTAAAATGGTGCGTGAGAATATTCGTACCACAAGAGATGTGGTTCCTGAAGCCACATGGGAGCTGATCAATGAGCTAGATATCTATGCTCGAACTAATATCAAAAAAGGCATTAATCGATCAGACCGACATACATTTTTGACGAGAATTATTGAGGGTTGCCAGACCATTAATGGCTTATTAGCCGGTACAATGAGTCGTGATGCAACATGGCAATTTGTTCTTTTAGGTCGTAATGTTGAGCGCTCTGATATGACCACTCGAGTATTGGATGCGGCTGTGTCTTTGATGTTACAACATCAGGAAGAAGAACGATTGGCTTTGGCTCAGGTGTTGTGGTCTAAAGTGCTAAAATCCCAAAGTGCGTATCTTAATTACCGTCGTACTGTGAGAACATCTATTAGCGGAGCAAAAGTGGCTAGATTCATGCTGAATGATGCCTACTTCCCTCGTTCTGTGAGTTTTTGTTTTGATGAAATGCTTTTGGCCGTCAATAAGTTACCGCATGGTGACGCTGTTTTAGAGTCATTGAATGCGCTAAAAGAAATGGATTTTGAAATTACCAGTTCCGATGATCTTGACATGAAGTTCAGAGATTATTTAAACGAATTGCAGATCGGTATTATTCAGCTCAGTTCTAACATTACTGAGAGTTGGTTTTCATTTGATAAAGGAGAAGCGGCTTGACTATTCGTGTTGCTCTACAGCACAAGACAGAGTACAAGTTTGACCGCCATGTAAACGTTGCACCGCATATTTTACGTTTGCGTCCAGCACCACACTCACGTACTCACATACACAGTTACTCATTGAAAGTAACACCTGAAAACCACTTTTTAAATTGGCAGCAGGATCCATTTGGGAATTTTCAATCAAGGCTTGTTTTCCCTGAAAAAACAGACACTTTAACCTTTGAAGTTGAAGTTATTGCCGATATGACGGTGATTAACCCATTCGATTTCTTTGTTGAGAAGTACGCAGAAAGTTATCCCTTTGCATACGATGACCAGTTACAAAAAGAGCTTAAACCCTATTTAGAAATAATCGAATCAGGACCTTTATTAAAAGAATACGCTCAGAGTATTCCTAAAGATGAGATGCCCATCAATGATTTCTTAGTGATGGTCAATACCAAGCTTTCACAAGATATTGGTTATGGAATTCGTCTAGAACCAGGTGTTCAGACAAGTGAAGAAACGTTGGAACTGGCTAAAGGCTCTTGTCGAGATACATCTTGGTTGTTGATTCAAATCTTTAGGCATTGTGGTTTGGCGGCTCGTTTTGCTTCAGGGTATCTAGTGCAGTTAACCTCGGATGTAAAAGCGTTAGATGGCCCGTCTGGCCCAGAAGAAGACTTTACCGATTTACATGCATGGTGTGAAGTTTTCTTACCTGGTGCTGGTTGGGTTGGTCTTGATCCAACGTCGGGCTTGTTTGCAGGTGAAGGACATATCCCACTCGCTTGTACTCCTGACCCGGTTTCTGCCGCGCCAATTACGGGTTTTACTGATAAATGTGAAACCGAGTTTAGCTACTCTAATGTGGTTACTCGTATTCTTGAAGATCCACGTGTTACCAAGCCGTATTCTGACGGGGATTGGTTGGATATCAAAGCGTTAGGTGATGCTGTTGATGAAGAGCTAATTGAGGGTGATGTTCGATTGACTATGGGGGGGGAGCCGACATTTGTTTCGATAGATGATATGGACTCCGCTCAATGGAATACCGAAGCGCTGGGGAAAGATAAATTAAAATTAGCAAAAGACCTTTTACTACGTTTGAAAAAACGTTTTGCTCCTGAAGGTATGTTGCATTACGGTCAAGGAAAATGGTATCCAGGTGAAGAAGTTCCTCGTTGGGCATTAGGTTGCTTCTGGCGTCTTGATGATAAACCACTTTGGCATAATACAGATTTATTGGCTCGAGTCGACAAGGATTATAAACACGATGCAGCCGATGCCAAACGTTTTGGTCAGGCTTTGTGTGAAGTATTGAAACTTGATGACGCTTACTTAAATCCGGCCTATGAAGATACATTACATTATCTTTGGATGGAGCAATCTCTTCCTGAAAATGTTGACCCAACTAAAGCGGATTTAACAGACAGTTTAGATCGTCGTCGTTTAGCTAAATTGCTAACTCGCGGTTTAAATACGCCTACTGGTTTTGTATTACCTCTTCAGCCTTTAGATGTTGGGACAGGTTGGGAAAGTTCTGATTGGCCAATGAGAAGGGATGTGTTAACTCTTATTCCGGGAGATTCGCCACTTGGTTATCGTTTGCCTTTAAACTCTTTGCCAGCGCTTGCTGAAGAAGACGTTAAACCCGAAAGAGACCCGTTTGAGCCTAGACAACCATTAGTTTCGACTGTTCCTCCTGCTCGTGATCCACGCTCTATGATGTCTTCTTTGAGAAAGTCGAATCAAGATGTTGATGTGAATGAAACGAAAGTACCCAAGCAAAAAGCCTATAAAGAAGTCATTCGTACCGCTTTATGTATTGAACCTCGTGATGGCAAATTGCATGTATTTTTACCACCGGTCCAACAACTAGAACATTATGTTGAGTTGCTGCATGCTCTTGAGACAGTGGCGGCGAAATTGTCTTTACCTCTCATTATTGAAGGTTATGAACCTCCAAGAGACGCTCGTCTTCAGCGTTTCCAGATTACTCCTGATCCAGGTGTCATTGAGGTCAATATCCACCCAGCGTCTAACTGGGATGAGATGGTTCATAACACCGAACTTCTATATGAAGAAGCGCGCCAATGTCGCTTAGGAACAGAGAAGTTTATGATCGATGGGCGTCATACGGGAACAGGGGGTGGTAATCATATTACTCTTGGTGGCTTAACTCCTACAGACAGTCCAATTTTAAGAAAGCCAGATTTGCTTCGTAGTTTAGTCACTTTTTGGCAGCATCATCCAGGTCTTTCGTACTTGTTCTCAGGTATGTTTATTGGACCAACCAGTCAAGCGCCGCGTCCTGATGAAGGTCGTGATGAGATGATGTACGAAATGGAAATTGCTTTTCAAGAAATGCCTGATGGTTTTGTACAAGAACCTTGGCTTGCCGACCGTTTAATGCGCAACCTACTGATAGACATCACAGGTAATACGCATCGCTCCGAGTTCTGTATCGATAAATTGTATGCAGCAGGGACATCAAGCGGTCGACAAGGTTTGCTAGAGTTTCGCGGTTTTGAAATGCCGCCACACCCAAGAATGGCATTAGTACAAATTCTTTTGTTACGTTGTCTTGTGGCGCGCTTTTGGAAAGAACCGTACAAGAAGCCATTAGTTCGCTGGGGAACGTCACTGCATGATAAATTTATGTTGCCGCATTTCGTGTGGAATGACATTAAAGAAGTGGTGAAAGACCTGCAACAGCATGGCTACCCATTTAAACTGGAATGGTTGGCGGCGTTCGAAGAGTTCCGCTTCCCTCATTATGGTCGATTACAAGTTGATGATATTGAGTTAGAACTGCGCTGGGCGATTGAACCTTGGCATGTGTTAGGTGAAGAAATCTCTATGTCTGGGACGTCCCGTTATGTAGATTCATCTGTTGAACGATTGCAGGTTAAATTGTCTGGGTTAACAGAAGGGCGTTATGTATTGGCCTGTAATGGGCGTCGAGTACCAATAAAATCTACCGGGAAACACGGTGAGTTTGTTGGTGCTGTTCGTTATAAGGCGTGGGCTCCACCATCCGCTCTACACCCCGTTTTAGGTGTTGATACTCCGCTGGTATTTGATTTGATTGATACTTGGAATGGTATGTCTGTTGGAGGTTGTACTTACCATATCTCTCATCCGGGTGGACGTAGTTATGAAACCTTACCAGTGAATGCAAATGAAGCTGAAGCACGTAGGGTGAATCGTTTCTGGGATAATGGCTTTACTCAAGGGCGCTTTAGTGCACCAGATGAATTTGAAGCATTGGGGCATTTTTATCCAAATAAAACGGCCTCTAAACCAATGGCACCTCCACCTGAGGAGCCAATGGGAGAATATCCTCATACACTTGATTTAAGGAAACGGTATAATGCTCTTTAATTTATTTAACTGAGCAAATACTACCTAATGCAAGCTATGCAAATACAATCACAATCTGGCTCTCCTTCAGAGCCTAATGAGACGAACAAAAGTAAGGTTGATTCATCATGGTACCCTCTTTCAGAGGGGACCTACGATGAAGCATTTACAAATAACCGAACGGCTCGTCCTCATTGGCAACATTTGTTTGAGAGCGTTTCATCGCTTGGAAAGGACGGTTTAAGTGATAGAGAGCGTCGTGCTCAGAGGATACTTAGGGATGATGGGGCAACCTATAATCTAGCGGCTGAGCCGATGTCGCCTAAAATTTGGGGGTTGGATCCAATCCCCTTTATTTTGAATGATACAGATTGGCGGACAATTGAAACATCTTTAATTGAAAGGTCAATGTTGTTTGATTTGATATTAAAAGACATTTACGGGCCACGAAATTTAATTAAGCAAGGCGTGATTCCACCAGAAGTCATTTATGGTCATCCTGGATTCCTCCGTGCTTGCCAAGACATGAACGTGCCAGGTAGCCATAATTTACTTTTGCATGCTGCAGACATGGTGCGGACACAGGATGGTCGCTTTTGTGTTATTGGGGATCGTACTCAAGCGCCTAGCGGCACGGGTTATGCACTGGAGAATAGAACCGTGCTTTCTAGGGTTATGCCGAGCCTGTTTCGTGAAAGTGATGTCCACCGGTTGTCGTACTTCTTTAAGGCATTGCGTAATATGTTGGCGAATCTGGTTATCGACAAAACAGATGATCCACGAGTTGTCATAATGACCTCGGGCGCTTACAGCAGTTCTTACTTCGAACAAGCTCTATTAGCAAACTATCTTGGTTATTCACTTGTACAAGGCCGAGACTTAACTGTTCGTAATGGTCATGTATGGTTAAAATCGTTACAAGGGTTAGAGAAAGTCGATGTTATTCTTCGTCGAGTTGATGACGCATTTTGCGACCAGGCTGAATTAAGGTCTGATTCTTTTCTCGGTGTTCCTGGCATTTTAGAAGTCATTCGCTCTGGTAATGTTGTTATGGCGAACCCTTTAGGGTCTGGCATACTTGAAACCCCTGCGTTGTTAAAATATTTACCAAAAATAAGCCAGTACTTCTTTGGGCATGATTTATCTATGCCGTCTGTTGAAACTTGGTGGTGCGGTGATACGGATGATTTTTCGTTTGTAAAAGAAAACCTCAGTAATCTCATTATAAAGCCAGCCATTAGAAGTGCTGCTGCGCCAAGTGTGTACGGTAGGCAGTTATCCGATGCCGAGTCTCAACAGCTTCTACAGCGAATTAAAAGTGCCCCTCATCGTTACACGGCTCAAAGTTATTTGGCGGCCTCACATACTCCAGCTTGGCAAAACAACCAGATTTGTTCGAGGCCCTCTATCTTACGAACTTTTACCGTTTCAAGTGAGGATAGCTACACTGTCATGTCTGGTGGCTTGACGAGAGTGTGTGCAGGGGAAAACGACACCATTGTGACAAATTACAATGGGTCGATGAGTAAAGATACCTGGGTCATGTCAAGTGATGTAAGGAATGATTTCACTCTACTGCATAAACAGGAGTCTCCACAAGGTATCCATCATTCCAACTTACCTAGTCGAGTGGTTGAGAATTTATTTTGGATGGGACGGTATGCTGAGCGTGCTGAAATGACAATGCGTTTATTAAGGACTGTGTTCTCACAAATGAACGGCGTTGATACTTTACCAAAAGAGTGTCGTGACGTTTTATTTAAAGCGGTTTCTATTCAAACGGGCTGTATTCCTGGGTTCTGCGAAGAATCTGGGGCCCTATTAGACGATCCTGAATCTGAGTTTGTGGCTATTGTTTCTGATGCGTCAAGAGTCGGGTCTGTTAAATCAAATTTATTATCTTTGCTGACGTGCGCAGAAGAAATTAAAGAAATGCTGTCCGCCGATACGCGTAAAATCATCAACAATCTTAGGGATTATCTCTTTGAAGTTGATCGTGCTTATATTAATGGACTACCAGAAGCTCCCGAAGAGTCATTAGATAATTTAGTTACGTCTCTCTTGGCCTTATCAGGTCTTAATCACGAAAGTATGCTCAGAGGAATAGACTGGAAGTTTCAAGAGATTGGCAGAAGGACAGAAAGGGCGATTCAAACGGCTACTTTATTGAGATCGACTTTAACGGACTCTCTATCGCAATTGAATCAGCAGCAAGTACTTGAATCGGTTTTATTAAGTGTTGAAGCGTTAATTTCTTTTAGAAGAAGATATCGTACTCAAGTAGAAGTCGAATATGGATTAGATTTATTAATGCTAGACGAAACAAACCCAAGATCTTTATTCTATCAAATTGATCAATTACGTTTATTGGTAAGTGATTTACCGAGAAGTAAAACCTCTTTGAGAGAGATGAGTGCGGAAGTGCGCATTATTATTCGATCATTAAATGATATTCAACTGTCCAATCTGGAAACGCTTTCGATAGTTGAGCCGGTGACGAATCAACGAGAGAACTTGAATCACTTAATGATGGAACTACAGGAAAATCTAGAGTTATTTACCTCAAAAATCAGTGATAAGTATTTTGATCACAAGACAAGTGGCCCACAAAAATTGGTGAGCACTGAATGGGGAAATGATGTATGAAGTACCGTGTTCGTCATCTAACAGAGTATAAATACGTTACCCCTGTCTCATTGTGTTATAACGTTGCACATTTGATGCCGAGGGATACGTTGACTCAGCAGTGCTTAAAAAGTTCTATTCAAATAACGCCAGAGCCGATTAGTCAGCAGGAAAGAAAAGATTATTTTGGCAATAAGTCTTTTTACTTCTCAGTGCAAGACGCTCATAAAAAATTGTTAATTGATGTTGTTAGTGAGCTTGATATTGCGACCAATGTCGTTTTACCAATCTTAACGCAAGGACCAACCTGTAAAGAGTATTTAGAGCAGATTATAACGTCTCAGGACCCTGACTTTTTAGAAGCAAGGGAGTTTCTATTGGATTCTCCTATGATTCGTGCTTCAGAACCTTTGGCCGCCTACGCTCGCGAGGTTTTTCAAGACGATGTGCCTTTGCTGCAGGCGCTTCGAAACTTTACAAATAAGATTTTTACAGAGTTTAAATTTGATCCTAATGTGACTACGGTAGCGACACCGCTTGATCAGGTGTTAAAGCTAAAGAGTGGAGTATGTCAGGACTTTGCTCATCTAGCCATTGGGTGTTTGAGGTCTCTAGGTTTTCCTACCCGTTACGTTAGTGGATACCTTGAAACATTACCTCCTCCAGGTGAGGATAAGTTAATCGGTGCAGACGCTTCCCATGCTTGGTTTGCCGTGTTTTTGCCTGATTTAGGGTGGGTAGAATTTGACCCTACTAACGATGTAATGCCCACGACTCAGCACTTGGTTACCGCTTGGGGAAGAGATTATTCAGATGTAACACCTTTGCAAGGTGTGATTTTTGATGGTGGAGAAGGGCAGTTCTTATCCGTTTCTGTAGATGTTCAAAGGCTCGCCTCTACAGGTTAATTTTTTTGATTCAGTTCGAAAAGCCTGTGGTAAAAAAACCTTTTTCTACAGGCTTTTTGCATTTTGTTGTAATTTGATTTAACTGTTCGCATTGTTAAGTGATTTGTATGACCCCACCAAGTGAAAAATATAATAGCCTGATACAACAAGAAATAATTTCTTATGATGAAAGTCAGCAAAGTTCTTTAGTGGCGCTTGATCGTTTATTTGAAAAACTGACGGCGCCTTCACATCTTACAACACAGTCTGTTGACCCATTCAGTGGCTCGCTTGGTGTTTATATGTGGGGGCAGGTTGGAAGAGGCAAAACATTATTAATGAATTTGTTTTACCAGTCTTTACCTGAGGGGGTGGGGAAGCGTCTGCATTTTCATCATTTTATGTCAGATTTGCATAAGGAATTAAACGCTACTCAAGGTGTAAGTGATCCCTTGAAAGTCATTGCAAAAAGATTGTCTAAAGAGGTAAAGGTTATTTGCTTTGATGAGTTTTTCGTTTCAGATATTGCTGATGCCATGTTACTTGGAGGGATAATAAGAGCGTTGTTTGAGAATAAAGTTTTCTTGGTTGCTACTTCAAATATTCCTATTACTCATTTGTTTCAAAACCAACTGCAAAAAGAACGCTTTAAGCCCACAATCGCGTTGTTAAGTAACTATTTATATTGTTTTGAACTATCTGGATTGGTGGATTATCGTTACCGCTTTCCACTTGATCAACCCGTTTATTTCCTTGATCAAGGCCCTGAATTTCAAGCAGTAATTTCATCTTTATTTATGCCGGACGATTTTATAGCTAAAGACGTCTATATTAACGGGAGAAATATTCCTGTTCAGGCACGTTCTGACGTATCAGTGTGGTTCCGTTTCGTCGATCTTTGCGACAGTCCTCGATCTCCTACTGACTATATCGAGATAGCAAAACAATATCGTCATCTTATAATTTCTAATATCCCTGAATTAAGCAGTGAACCTTATGAGCGTATTAAAGCTCGAGGGGTAGAAGATGGTGCTGTTGGTTCAGGTGTTACAGGGGCGAGGAAAGTAAACTTGGGTATAAATGATGATGCCGTGAGACGTTTTATTAGCTTGGTAGACGAATGTTATGATCAAAGAGTTGTGATGTATTTTCAAGCGACAGTATTGCTTGATCTGCTTTATTGTAATGGTGCTTTGCAATTTGAGTTTAGAAGAACGCTTAGCCGTATAACAGAGATGCAAACCCAATCGTATTTAGTAAAGTTATAAATAGACGTTAAATAGTAGTATTAAACCAAGGTCAACCAAAGGCTTTTTATATTGCTCGGTTGACCTTGTTGTTGAATCGATTATTTTAATTTGTAGGCACGAAGTGCTTTTTCTTGTTTTTGCATGTATTCATAGAACCTCATGGTGTAACCGCATGATAAAGGCTCGTTAACTTGGTTCATGAGTAGATGGTTTTGAGCCTCCACATTAGGAATGCCATTAAAGCTGATAATATCAAAGCTTCCTGGCTGCAGAATCGAGATCAGTTTATTAAAGATCTCGGTGTGTTCATTGGCTAAATCAAGGTTGGTTTCAAAACTAACGTAGGAACTTTCTTCTTGAGGGGTAATGTGCATGGTTGCATAAAACCCTTCTTTAAGCGCATTCATTGAATAACCAAAGGGCTCAAACACAAAATCGTTTATTTCAAAACCCGGAAGAATTTCTTCAAAATTCATGAGTGTGCGAATTGTTTGAGCGTCCTGCTCTTCACTTCTAAGGTAGTTCGCAACAGGCCCTTGAATATGATACATCAATAATTCGTAAGTATAATCATTGTCATCAGGGACATAAGGCTTATCTAAGTGATAGATATAGTTATGATGAGTGTCTAAGTTGCCTAGTTGATACGCAACGCCTGACATCCTTTTTTGCAGAGCACTTATGTCTTCAGCAAAAGAAGACTTTTGGAGGTGTGATTGATACTCGTTTTTGCGCTGGAAAATAACGGATAATATTTGTTCTTTTTCAAAAATATCCATAAATGTTTTTACGGATTCGACTAATGTCGTTGTACCGCATGTCAGCATGACAAAGTGGTGTTCCCATACAAATAAACTGGATTCGGACAATAAATACGCATCGCATTTTTCATTGGAAATACTTGAAAGAATTGTCGCATTGCATTTAGCGACCATTTTTTCCCAAAAGGGTTGGCCTAGAGAGCGGAGAGAGGGGGCATTATCAGCTACAACCACCTCTACTTTTTTTTCCGAACCTTCAAAGAACATCAAATCTTTTACCCTCCATTTACTGTACCTTAAGCACGGCATTTGCATCAATTTCATTAAGGTTTGTATTGTAGCCGTAAATGCTAAAATCGAGAAAGGAAAAGTATTAAAAAACGTAAATGTATGCCTTTAACTTATCAAGTGTTAAGACAATCAACTGTTTTTAATAGTGACTAAAATATTGTATCGTTTTGTAAACAAACTATATATTATTTACAAAACTATTGATATCTGTTGATTTTAAAAGGATTAAAATGTCGGGCTTAAATGAAAGAAACGTTATTGCAGGAAAAGCGTCACGTATCATATTACTGGCTTGCTTGACGTCTGTTGGTATCGGCCAGTCTTTTATTTTCACTTCTTTACCTCCAATTGGACGAGAGATAGGCCTTTCTGACGTGCGCATTAGTAGTGTGATCACAGTAGGTGCTATTTTTTTCGTACTGGGGGCGTTTCTTTGGGGGGGGATAATCGCTCGAATAGGAAGGATGAGATCCATACTTATTGGGATGACTTCCTATGTCGTAACGTTAGGTTTTACCGGCTTCATATTACAGCAGGCATTATCACAACATGTATCGGCTGAGGCTTCCTATTATATTCTGATTTGTTTGCGGGTTGTGTTTGGTTTAGGTATTTCTGGTATTGTTCCTGCGATTCAGACTTATTTAGTGCTTCATGGTGATCCTAACAAACGAAGTTCTACCATCGCATCCATTGGTGCTTCTTTTAGTATTGGAATGATTTTAGGCCCTGCACTGGCGTCTTTTGCGAGTAGCATCAGTTTAACGGCCCCCTTTTATTTAATTGCTGTCTTTGCTGTGTTACTTTTTTTTCTTGTCTTTTTCATCGTAAAAGATACCACCCATGTAAAAGTGATGACCAAACCAAAAGCCATTAATTGGTTTAAGCATCCGGCGCTGCCATTTTTGATGATGTCGACGTTGGTTATTTTGGGGATAACGGGCATTCAACAAATAATGGGGTTCTTATTACAAGACCGATTTGGATGGAACGCTGTAGAAACCACAACCCAATTAGGTTATGCCATGATGGTCATGTCACTGATGAGTATTCTAGTGCAGATGGTGTTAGTACCTAGATTTGAACTTGGGCCGACTCGGTTAATTTATTTGGGTGTTTTTTTTGCGTTAGTGACCCAGATTTGTTTTATCACAATGCCATCTTATTTTGGGGTGGTTCTCGCGATGGGGTTATTTGGAATTTGTAGTGGTTTCTTATTTCCTGGGGTTATAACGGCTCAAACTGTTTTAGCTAAAAATGAAGAACAGAGCCGATTAGCGAGTGTGAATGCGTCTCTCCAAGGTCTAGGTGGGGCATCTGGACCCATATTAATGGCTTCTTTGTATCAGGTGAATGCGGTTATCCCATTTGTATTCCTTGGTGTTGCTTATCTTATATTATTCGTCGCTTTTTTGTATTTTAAAGTGAGAATTCATCATAAAGCCGCGTAACTTTATCGGTGTTCTAATTAAGGCATCTATCCTGCTGTTCTTTTACAGAAAATGAGCTCAGACTAAATATGGCTAGGGTGACGTGAAAGGCGTGTTTCTATTTATTCTCAATTATGACGCGTTCAGGTATCGTTTTTGTCGTTTTTGAATTGTGTAATAAAAAATCAAAAAAAGAATTGTCAATATAGAAAATTCTGTGTGAGAATGAAATAAGTTTCCAATTGGAAACTTATTTCCTTTTTAGGAAAGGCGAACACCTTCCTAAAAGTTTTGTGGGTAACTTGAGTATGGCATCTACAGTTTTTCATATTCAGCAGATTTAAGTGAGATCGCATCATGGCAATAAGTTTATTTGACCTGTTTAAAATTGGTATTGGTCCTTCAAGCTCTCATACTGTGGGTCCAATGGTAGCCGCAAATAAATTTGCTCAGTTTCTTTCAAACGAAAAACTTTTCGATAATGTGTCTCGAATTGAATGTGAACTCTATGGTTCTTTAGGCGCAACGGGAAAAGGTCATGGTACTGGTACGGCTGTATTAATGGGGCTTGAGGGGGAATGGCCAGAGAGCATTGAACCTAAATCTGTAAGTTCGCGCATTGAACATATTAGCGCAACGAATGTATTAGCTTTGTTGGGCGTTAAACCTCTTACCTTTAACCCAGAAACAGACTTAATTTATCACAAAGTCAAACGCCTTGATTTTCACGCCAATGGTATGACTTTACGTGCTTTTAATAATGAGCTGAATTTAATTGCAGAAAAAACCTACTATTCAGTAGGGGGTGGCTTTATCGTGCAAGAAAATGCTCAGGGTGAGGTCGAACTTGTTGAAGAAAATATAAAATTTCCGTATGAGTTCAATAGTGCAAAAGAGCTTTTATCCCTGTGTGAACAACATAATTTAAGTATGGCGGAGATTATGTTGGAAAATGAAAAAGTATGGCGTACTGAAGCTGAAATAAAGGAAGGTATTTTACGTATCTGGCGAGTAATGCAAGAATGCGTTGAAAATGGCAAATTAAACGAAGGGATTTTACCTGGCGGTCTGAAGGTAAAACGACGTGCAGCAAAGCTCTTTGCTGATCTTAGTAATAAAAACCGGATGGATATGATTACCCCATCTTTGGGGGCGATGGATTGGGTAAATTTGTACGCCCTGGCCGTAAATGAAGAAAATGCTGGTGGAGGTCGTGTCGTAACAGCTCCAACAAATGGGGCGGCGGGCATTATTCCAGCCGTGTTGCATTATTATTGGGAATTTTGCCCACGTTCAAGTGAACAGGGCATTGTTAATTTTATGTTGACAGCGGCGGCTATAGGCATGCTTTTTAAGAAGAATGCGTCAATATCGGGTGCCGAGGTGGGTTGTCAGGGAGAAGTGGGCTCGGCTTGTGCTATGGCGGCAGCTGGCTTAGCGGCGGCGACCGGGGGAACCCCTGAGCAAATTGAAAATGCAGCGGAAATCGGTATGGAGCATAATTTAGGTCTTACGTGTGATCCTATTGGTGGTTTGGTTCAAGTGCCTTGTATAGAAAGAAATGCCATGGCATCTGTAAAAGCGATCAATTCAGCTTCCATGGCGTTGAGAGGAAATGGCTCTCATTATGTTTCTTTAGATAAAGTGATTAAAACGATGAAAGACACGGGTATGGACATGAATGAAAAATATAAGGAAACGTCACGGGGTGGGCTAGCGGTTAATGTGATTGAATGTTAATTGGTTAATATCTTGTTATACAAAGTAATCTTTGCTTTTTAAACCAATCGTTAGAGAGGTAAGGAAGCGTCCTTACAAAAGTTAAAGTTTTAAGGGTTTTTATATCTGTTTGCTCATAGTAGAATGGCGCCGTTTTTACAGTTTTATGACGAAATTGTAGCAGATTTATGAATTTCAGGTGCGGCTTGGATGTGCTGTAAACGAAACTAGTCGTTAGTTTCAAGCCTGAATACATTTCAACCTCAAAAATAGTAGAGACCGTATGGACCCTTCAAAAAACCAAAAGGTGAATTCCTCAAACTTTGGCTTTTCAGACACAATTCGTTTAGTGATTGCTATTGCTTTTGTTATCGTTGTTGGCTTGTATGCAAGTTCGAATGGCGCGGCCGTGTCCAATGTTTCTATTCTTGCTATCGCAGCCGCAATTGGTGCTTATATGGCCTTGAATATTGGCGCGAATGATGTGGCAAATAATGTTGGTCCTGCAGTGGGCTCAAAGGCGTTATCGATGACGGGGGCAATATTGATTGCGGCTATTTTTGAAGCAGCTGGTGCGTTGATTGCAGGTGGTAGTGTTGTTGGCACTATTAAGAAAGGCATTATTAATCCGAATGCAATTGCTGATGCGGAAACTTTTATCTGGGTTATGATGGCCGCATTACTTGCTGGGGCATTATGGTTGAACTTAGCCACTTATGTCGGGGCTCCTGTTTCTACCACACACTCAATTGTGGGTGGCGTTCTTGGTGCTGGCATCGCCGCTGGCGGTTGGGATATTGCGAACTGGGGGCAAATGGCGGCGATTGCTGCGAGTTGGGTTATCTCACCATTATTTGGCGGCGTCATAGCCGCATCTTTTTTAATCTATATAAAACGCAGCGTTACCTATCAAACGGATATGATTGCCGCGGCGCGTAAAGTTGTGCCTTTATTGATTGCATTAATGGTGTGGGCTTTCTCAACTTACTTGATAATGAAAGGACTCAAGAAACTTTGGAAAGCGGATATTGTCACAGCCGCTATGGTTGGTTTTGGTATTGCAATCGTTGCTTATTTTTTAGTGCGTCCTTTTATTGAAAAAGCGGCTGATAACTTGAAAAATACTAAGAACTCAGTAAATGATTTGTTTACTATTCCATTAATAATTTCAGCGGCTCTGTTGAGTTTTGCTCACGGTGCCAATGATGTTGCTAATGCAATCGGGCCATTAGCGGCCATTAATGATGCCTTAATGACGGGGCATGTGTCTTCTAAAGCCGCGATACCATTATGGATTATGCTTGTTGGTGGTTTAGGTATTGCTGTTGGGCTAGCGCTATACGGACCAAAATTAATAAAAACAGTCGGATCTGAAATAACAGAATTGGATAAAGTCCGAGCATTTTGTATTGCAATGGCGGCCGCGATTACTGTGATTATTGCTTCTCAATTAGGACTTCCTGTTAGTTCAACTCATATAGCGGTTGGTGGGATTTTTGGCGTTGGTTTTTTACGTGAGTATGTAAAAGCGTCTTATAACAAAAAGATTGCGGCTATTATTTCTCATTCGGAAGACGCTGGACATGATGCCGTCCAGACGAACGAGTTCGTTACTCGGTTTGAATCCGCTTCTGTCGAAGAGAAAAGGGCGTTATTGCGTGAATTGAAAGGTTTGGCGGATAACTCTCCGATTTCTAAACGTGAGCGCAAAGGTTTGAAGAAGGCGACCAAGCAAGAGCTGGTGAAACGATCAGCACTACTGAAAATTGCCGCTGCGTGGATCATTACGGTTCCGACTTCAGCTATTTTATCGGCTATGATTTTTTACATGTTACTTGGTTTTAGTATGAGTAATCTCTAATCATAGTTTGTAACTAACGTAAGAGTATTGTATTTTTAAAGCCAGTGTAGCCGTTCTGCACTGGCTTTTTTTATTAGAAAAAGATATTTCCAGTGATTTATTGATAAATTTTTTTATACTAAATCAAATAATGTGTTTAATTGGTATTATTTAATTTATGGCTTCTTTGGTTCCTTACCTAGTATGGTTGTTTATTTTAGTTTTTTGTTTGTTTGTAGGGTATCTTTTATATCGTGATCATCAAGTTAGAAGCCTAGCTAGATTAAAGGCGGAAGAGGAATTGCTGCTCATTTGTGATAAGTTATCGAATGCCGTGAGAATTCTACCTGATCGATACTTACCGATAGAGTTAAAGTCAATGCTACTGACTTACATTGTTAATGGCTATACTAAACTAGCAAACCATCCGTTCACTATGGAGCAATTAAGTTACAAAAAAGAAATGACCCTTTTATTCGAAGAAATATATTCTGATACTTACATTGCTTCAGATGAAAAAGTAGTTACGGCTGGGCGATTAGAGCAAGTGCAACATGCTCTGTTGAAAATCCCCACATTTATTAAACGCCAAACTGAGCTCAGGCAAATAGATAGAGCCAGTGCAAAAGACTATTTAGAGAAAATTCGCTATTGTCACGCATTAGCAAAAATCGATATATTAATGAAACAAGGTGATGATCTTTTAGATATGGATAAAAAAGCGTCTGCTTTAGAACATTATCGAACGGCTTTAACGGACGCAGAAAAAATTAATTTATTGGTGGCTTGTGATGATCTAATAAAGACAATTACAAGATCTATTCAGCAGGTGGAAAAACAGTTGCATATCAATCAAAATGTTCAACAGATCAATGAGCGTTAATTATTAAAACGCAGGTTCTTAAATAAATTTCATTTAAATTTTTGACTAATGTAACTTTTGGACAGATTTATGACGACAATTACCATAATTGTTCTACTTGCACTTTTTGGTGGTTTTATTGGTTTTGTAATCATGTTGCAAATGAAAGAGCAGGCGCGTCTTGAAAAACTGCGTAAAGCATCACTTTTAAATAACCAAGCTAGACAGATTCGTCGATACCTTGATGATTTTCCTCCCCAATATCAGCCAAAGGATTTAAGGCTTTGGCTGTTTTCTTGTCTTGTTTCTGTTTTTGATGAGCTCTTATCTTTGCAACCTGATGAATCTTTGAAGCGTAGGCGGTCTCATGCCGCTCAAGAAATGCAAGAGTTTCAAGAAAGCAAACAAAAAAGAAAAGCGCGTGCTGTTAATGATGAATTACAGGTGATGGAGTTGAAGCGCTTATTTGATTCGTTTGATAATTTTTTAAACACATCGAAAGAACAGAAAAAAATTGATTCTGACTCAGCGTTCAAATATAAAACTCTACTGTCATTTTTCAGGTATAAAGTCAGTGCCGATCATAAAGGTTATTTGGCTCGCCAAGCTTTTTTAATGAATAAGTTTGAAGATGCTATTGAATTATATAAGGAAGCGGTTAGTGAGCTTGAGCCCATTAAAGAAGTGCCTGAAGCGGATGAAGCTCGTAAAAAATTTCAAGGCTACGTTGATGAAATAGAGAGTGATTTATTACTTCAAAAGCAAGAAGAAGAGCTAATGGGTGACGATGAGGAGGAGGAGGACGCAGATGATGAGTGGAATAAGTTTATTGGCAAGGATGATTTTGAAAAGAAAAAATATTTTTAATAGGTTATTGTAATACTTTGATTTATTATTAATTTAATATTGCTTTTTTATTTGGAACACCTGTGAATTTATCATTACTTTCCGTTTTTATACCGACATTTTTTTTCGTTTCTATCACGCCTGGTATGTGTATGACCTTAGCCATGACCATGGGAATGACGATTGGCGTTAAGCGCGCTTTGTGGATGATGTTTGGTGAGTTGTGTGGTGTTGGTTTAGTCGCTATTTCTTCTGCAATAGGCGTTGCGGCCTTATTGCTTAACTACCCAAGTGCATTTGTCGTTTTTAAATATGTAGGGGGTGCCTATTTAGCCTATATTGGTATTCAGATGTGGCGCTCCAAAGGCAAAATGGCAATTAAGTCATCCGATTCGGAAAGTACACCCGCTTCTCGTTTTGAGTTAGCCAGTCAAGGGTTTATGACCGCCATTGCTAACCCAAAAGGCTGGGCTTTTTTTGTGGCTTTATTGCCACCCTTTCTCACAACAGAACAGTCATTGTTCAGTCAATTAAGTGTGCTTGTTGCGATCATTTTATCGTTAGAGTTTCTCTGTCTGTTGATTTATGCGACTGGAGGGCGAACTTTAAGAACCTTGCTACAGCAAAGTGGTAACGTCCGATTGATGAATCGCATCGCCGGCTCTTTAATGCTAGGAGTGGGTATCTGGCTGGCCATTGGGTAGTATTATAAGTGCTACATTTTTACTCTTATAAGAGGCTGGTCTTGAATTAAGAATCTGTCATATTAATCAGTCTAGGTATTGGCTTTTTGACTTCTTGTGTTTTTCCTTGGTGTTTTGCGCTTTCTGCTGGTGAATTTCTTCCCCATGCCACTCATGCCTGAAAAGGTGACTTCGCCAACTTGACTAATCAGCGTTGTCAGTCCATTGGTTAGGGGCTGCATAAATTGGGCGTAATTCATTCTTTTATCACTGATGGCTTCCAGTTGAGACTCCCAGTGTGCCGTCATATCTGGTAACACCATTTGAGATGGTAAACTGTTTATCAGTTGTCGACCAACGTCGGTTGAATGTATTTCTTTGCCTTTTTTTGTCAAAAATTGACGCTTAAACAGCAGCTCAATAATGCCTGCTCGCGTGGCTTCTGTACCGAGTCCATCCGTCTCCCTGAGAACTTTTTTGATTTCGATGTCCTGTACATAACGGGCAATCCCTGTCATCGCTGAAAGCAAGGTGGCATCCGTGAAGTGTTTTGGCGGGCTGGTGTTTTTTTCGTCAATTCTCCCATTAAGACAAGTTACTTGGTCACCTTGGGAGACGGCTGGCAAATTCTTCTCTGAGAACGCATTCTCTTTTTCTTCTGCCTTTTTAGAAGGAAATAATGCCTTCCATCCTTGGTGTAAAATATCTTTTTGCTTGGCAATAAACAGGCCTCCTGCCACATCATGATCAATTTGTTTTTCAGCGTATTCGAAATCCGGATAAAACTGGATTAAATACTGTCTTGATATCAGCTCATAAACACACTTTTCATTTTTTGTGAGTCTATTGGGATCCATCGATTTGGACGTGGGAATAATAGCGTGGTGAGCACTTACTTTTGAATCGTTCCACGCTTTGCTTTTTCGTTTTAGGTTGGCGTTTTCGACGGCTTCGTTTAATGCTGGGCAGGTTTCTTTAATGGATTGTGTTACTCGATGTTTATCTTCTAGATGGCCTATCGGTAGGTAACGGCAATCGGATCGAGGGTAGGTTATGAGCTTGTGTCGTTCGTAGAGTTGTTGGCAGGTATCCAGTGTTTCCTGAGCATTTAAGTTAAAGCGTTTTGAGGCCTCTATCTGTAATGTGGATAAATTATAGGGCAATGGTGCTGGTTGTTTTTTCTTATCCGTGTTTACCCGAGTTACACGGCCTACTTGATTAGAAACTCTCTCTAATACGTTTCCAACTAACTTTTTGGATAAGACTCTACCTTCTTCATCCATGTAGGGAGAGCAGGCTTCACTGGGTTTCCATTTGGCTTGGTATTGTTCACCATTAGTGGTTTCTAAGAGGACAAAAACATCATAAAAAGGTTTAGAAATAAAGCGAGCTATTTCTTGATCTCGATGAACGACTAATCCTAATACCGGGGTTTGAACACGGCCAATGGATAAGACGCCGTTATAACCTGAGCGTTGACCTTGCAAGGTGCATAAACGTGTCATATTAATACCATATAACCAATCGGCACGCGCACGCGCTAGAGCAGATGTGGCAAGAGGAATAAAGTCTGTATTGTTGCGTAAATTATTTAATGACTTCTTAATAGCGGCGGGGTTAAGGTCGCTGATGAGGCAGCGCTTTGTTGACTCGCGTTTTGTTTTGCTGACACCGGCGTAGTTAATGACTTCATCGACTAATATTTGGCCTACTCGGTCAGGGTCTCCCATATTGACTAATAAGTCCGCTTCATTAATCAGTTTTTTAACGACAGAAAATTGCTTTTTTGTTTGAGGTTTTACCTGATGCTTCCATTTTTCTGGAATAATAGGCAGATCTTCTTTACGCCATTTTTTATAATCACTGTTATAGGCCTCAGGTTCCGCTTGCTCTAATAAATGTCCAATGCACCAAGTTACAGTGTCGCCATTAGCGACTCTAATATAACCGTCTCCTTTTTGGTGGGGTTTTGGTAACACATCTGCGACGGCGCGACCAACACTGGGTTTTTCTGCAATATATAAGATCATGTATACACTTTACTGGTTTTATATACAGTAAAGTGTATACATGATTATGGCTTGATGCCAGTGTTAAATTACTTGCCCTACATTATCGAATAGGAACAACTAAAACAGGGATGTTACTTTGATGAATCACCTTGTTTGCGGTGGACCCAAGCATCATTTGTCCAAGTTTTGAATGGGTACGACTGTTCATTACTATCATGTCCGCTTTATAGTCTTTTGCGGTATTTTGAATGGCTTCATAGGGAAGGCCGCTGACGGTAATGTATTCTGGTTTGTGAGTAAGCTCTTTTAGCTCTTCGCTGTTTTCATTTAAAAATGTTTCTAATTGAGAGTGCATTTTCTCTTTTGTATTGTTAATGGCGTCTTCTCTAAGGCGTTGCAGAACATCCGCCTGGAGGTAATTCTGAATCATGTTTTCTGTTTGCGGCGTAACAGGATTCAAAACATGTACCATAATTAATTTTGCTTGGTTTTGCAGTGCCATATTCATGGCTAGGCTCATGGCTTCTTGTGCTTTACCTTCTAGATCGCAGGCATAAATAATGGTCTTTATTTTCGTTAGCATACTATTCTCCTAGATGTACTTTAAGGCGATATAACGTGGGTTACTTAGGTTTATTCTATGTTATTCACAAATAAACCCTCTGATGCACATCAATGTTTTATAATTGAGTCATTTTTTTGTTTGGACTATGTTTCTTTAGTGCTGACGGTAAATCTTGGGTCGGAAGAAGAAAACGTCTATGTTATGATGTCGCCCTTAAATTTAATATCACACTTATAAAAGAGAGTATGGACTATGTCAGAGTTGTCATTCGACACAAACGCAGCAAAAATTGGTTATGGTATTGGTCGTCAAATTGGTGATCAATTAAGCGGAAGTGACCTTGGTGAGATTTCATTGGAGCACCTTTTTGCGGCCATTGAAGATTCGTTGAATGGCGCTGAGATGCGCGTTCCTGGTGAAGAATTAGAAGCGGCATTTGCCTCTCTTCAAGCTGATATGGAAGAAAAGCAAAAGGCCGCTTCTGAAGAAACAGTCAAAGCAGGCGACGCTTTCTTAGTAGAAAACAAAGCCAAAGACGGTGTTCAAGTAACAGACAGCGGTCTTCAGTATGAAGTTCTTGAAGAAGGTACTGGTGCAACACCAGAAACGTCTTCAACCGTGCGCGTTCATTATGAAGGTCGTTTAATTGATGGACAGGTTTTTGATAGCTCAATTGCTCGTGGTGAGCCAATTGAGTTCCCAGTAACAGGCGTGATTGCTGGTTGGACTGAAGCATTGCAAATGATGAAAGAAGGCGCTAAATACCGTCTTACTATTCCTGCAGAACTTGCCTACGGTGCACAAGGCGCTGGTGCGATGATTAAGCCTTTCTCTGTATTGGTATTTGATGTTGAATTGATTGCTGTTGTTTAATTTTACAAAACAGTAAAATATCAATGAATAAAAAAACGGGCTTTTTATTGGCCCGTTTTTTATTAGATGAAAGAAAATATTAGATGAAAGAAAATATTAGATGTCTCTTTCCATTAAAACGTGAAAAATTCCTGCTTCTAAAAACATCTTCCCATTGGTTGTAAAATCCTGTTTTTCATAGAAAGATTGCGCATCTGTTTGCGCATGCAAGAATACTTTTCGATGTCCCATTTCGCGTGCGACTTGTATCGCTTTACGTAGAATTAATGACGCGTAGCCTTGATGACGGTAACTGGGTAAAACCGCCATACGACCAATTTGCCCATTCGACGTTAATCTTGCCACACCCGTTGGAACGGCCGTGGTACCAAAAGAAACAAAATGCACTGAAGTTTCGTCATGCGCATCCCATTCATCTTGCTCATCGATACCTTGTTCAAGAATAAATACTTGCTTACGTACAAATTGCAGTTGCGCTTTGCTGCTGTTCCAATCAGTCGTTAATACTTTCATGAGAAATCCTTATAACTCTTCGTTTTCAATTAGCTCGACAAGACCTTGAGCCTGAAATAAAAACCTTAACATGGGTTCTAAATCAGCGTGTTGGCTAAAATCTAATTCAGTAAAATCAAATTCTACCTGATCGCATATGGCTTGAATAAGGCTTTCTAGTGACTTATCAACCAAGAGATTGTCGCCGTTGCAGAAAACTTTGATCTGTTCAGGATGAGTGAATGATTCTGCATAACAGATTCTAGCATCACCTGGACGAAAAAAGGCCGCACCAGATTTAGCTTGGTTTAAGGCTTGTGAAACTTCCTCTGCTGTTAACGTCTTTTGAAATTCAGGGTATTTTACATCACTCATATTCTGTCCCAGCCAATCTAATAGTTTTTCTGGCTGGTTTAATAGTTTTGATAGCTCTGAGTGGAGGTATTGTATGTCCTCTGAATCAATCGCAGCATGATGTAATTCTTTGAAAACGCCAGGAGCCGCAAAGCGTCTTTTTTCATCTGTTTCCTCGATAAGTTGGTCGTGCATTCCGGTGAGTGCATCTTGAATACTAGGCGCTCTAAAGCCGATAGAATAGGTCATACAGTCGTTATCCAAGGCTCTGCCATTATGTGCAAAGTTGGGAGGTAAATAGAGAATATCACCCGGTTGTAAATCGTATTCTTGTGTACTATCTGGAGTAAATTCCGATAAAATATGCAATTGTATGTCTTTGATTGGTGCGTCTTTATACTGCGAAGGAGACAGTACCTGCCAACGGCGTGCGCCAGCCACCTGAATGAGAAAAACATCGTATTGATCGAAATGTGGACCAACGCTCCCGCCTTCTGTTGCGTAACTTACCATAACATCGTCTAGACGCCAGCTGGGTAAAAAATGAAAGCGTTCTTTTAACTCTTGGATTTCTGGCACCCAATGATCGACAGCTTGCACAAGTAACGTCCACTCAGTTTCAGGAAGATTAGCAAAAGTATCTTCATTGAATGGACCTTGTTGTAATTCCCAAGGTGTATGGCCATTTTCGATAACAATGCGAGATTCTACTTCCTCTTCCATTGATAAGCCTGCTAATTCATCCGCTTCCAAAGGCAGTGGGAAGTCGACTAATCCCCCTCGAATGACTAAGGGTTTTTGCTGCCAATATTCTTCCATAAAAGTCCGAATAGTCATGCCACCTAAAATGGAAATAGGAGAATCCAGTGTGCTCATGTTGTGTCTCTGTGTGTAATATGAAAATTAAGGTAAATAAAAAAGAGCCGATGAATCGGCTCTTTTCTTGTTTATCTAGAGTTAAATAAATTCAATACTAGATTAGCACGCAAACGCAGCGTGTGTGTTTATACTGCGTCGATATTTTTTGCTTGAGCAACGGCATTACCAATATAATTACTTGGTGTAAGCGCTTTTAATTGCTGCTTCGCTTCTTCAGGCAGTTCTAACGTATCAACAAACGCTTCAATTGTGGCTTGGTCAATGGTTCGGCCGCGGGTGAGTTCTTTTAGTTTTTCGTACGGAGATTCAATACCGTAACGACGCATAACTGTTTGGATTGGTTCGGCAAGTACTTCCCATGCAGAATCAAGGTCCTGTTCTAGACGAGGCTTATTGATTTCTAATTTACTGATCCCTTTTAAGGTGGCTTGATAAGAGATTAGGCAATGGGCTAAACCAACGCCAAGATTACGTAAAACGGTAGAATCTGTTAAGTCTCGCTGCCAACGAGAAATTGGAAGTTTAGCGCTCAGGTGTCCCATGATGGCATTGGCGATCCCCAAGTTACCTTCTGAATTTTCAAAATCAATTGGATTGACTTTATGTGGCATAGTGGATGAGCCAATTTCACCGGCAATGGTTTTTTGCTTGAAGAATCCCATGGAGATGTAACCCCAAACATCGCGATCAAAGTCGATCAAAATGGTATTAAAGCGACACAGCGCATCATACAACTCAGCAATGTAATCGTGTGGTTCGATTTGAGTTGTGTAAGGGTTCCAAGTTAAACCAAGTGAGGTAACAAACTTTTCTGCATGCGCTTGCCAATCAATGGTTGGGTAAGCGGAAAGGTGGGCGTTATAGTTGCCAACCGCACCGTTAATCTTACCTAAAAATTCAACTTGCTTGATTTGCTTCACTTGACGAGCTAAACGAGCGGCGACATTCGCCATTTCTTTGCCAACAGTTGTTGGTGATGCCGTTTGGCCGTGAGTACGAGATAGCATAGATTGCTCAGCATGCTCGTGTGCCAGAGTCTGAATGGCACTCACAACATTATTTAATTCAGGAAGAATACCCTCATTTAAAGCTTCATTAAGCATAAGTGCATGAGATAGATTGTTGATGTCTTCCGAAGTACAAGCAAAATGCACAAATTCTGAAACGGCCGCAAGTTCTGGCACTGTCTCCATTTTGCCTTTGATGAAGTATTCTACTGCTTTAACATCGTGGTTTGTGGTTTTCTCGATGTCTTTGATTGCTTGAGCATCTGCTTCACTGAAGTTTTCCGCCAGTTCATTCAAAAATTGATTTGCAGAATCGCTTAATGCGGGAACTTCTTGTATCTCAGAGTGATTAGACAGTGCTTGTAGCCATCTAACTTCGACTAACACTCGCATTCTTAACAAACCGTACTCACTTACGGAGCGACGAAGAATTTGAGTTTTTGCGCCATACCGGCCATCAATTGGAGAGATAGCGTTTAAACTTGAGAGTTCTGTAAAGCCTATTTGTTGCATTGAGAAAGAGCCTCGACCATGATTTTCAGGGAGCGGCTATTATAGGCAAAAGGGGGCTTGGAAGCCATTATAGTAAGCGCATTCTTTGATCAATTGTGTGTGATTGTTCAAAGAGTCTTAACATTTTTGATCTCCTGACGGATATATCTCTCCAATAAATTCTATATGAGTTAGATAAAGTCTCATATCAAATTCTAGCTGATGGTAGTTCGGCAGCATGTGGCAACACAACTTATAGAAGGCTTTGTTGTGGTCTTTTTCTTTTAAATGAGCCAATTCGTGTACGACAATCATTTTTAGGAACGCTTCGGGCGCTCGTTTGAAAGCGGAACTGATGCGTATTTCATTTTTACTCTTCAGCTTGCTCCCTTGAACGCGTGACGCGTAACTATGTAATCCAAGGGCGTTATTTACCACATGGATTTTATTGTCATAAACAACCTTACTTAAAGGGTCTGACTTCCTGAGATAACGATTTTTTAATTCGAGGGTAAACTCGCGTAACATTTTATCGTTATTGACTTGATGGGGCATTGGGTACTGCTTGCGGATGTGGTCTGTCAGCTTGTTTGTTTCAATGAGTGTTAACACTTGCGCTTGTAGTTCTTTGGAATACTGATTGAGATACTTAAGTGTGTTCATATTTCTCGTCGATTTTAGTAAATAAAAAACCCAAACGAAAAGATCGTTTGGGTTTTTTCGCAGCGCTAAAATTAACTATTTAACTGTAAATTAAACCGTTTCTAGAGCGGCGTTAAGAGTTGCACTTGGGCGCATTACTTTAGCAACTTGCTCAAGGTCAATATGATAGTAACCAGATAATTCTGCTGGATTACCTTGGACACCATTCAATTCTGCAACGATTTTAGCTTCATTTTCTGCAAGGTTGGCGGCGAATGAAGTAAATTTAGCCGCTAATTCGGCGTTTTCAGTTTGACCGGCAAGCTCTTGTGCCCAGTAAAGCGCTAGGTAAAAATGGCTGCCGCGGTTATCAAGCTCGCCTGTTTTACGAGATGGAGACTTGTTGGTATCCAATAAGCGCTCTGTGGCCTTATCCAACGCTTTTGCTAGAACAATGGATTTTTCATTGTTGTTCTTAATGCCAAGCTCTTCTAAAGAAACAGCAATGGCTAAGAATTCTCCAAGAGAATCCCAACGTAAGTGGTTTTCTTGGGTTAATTGTTGTACGTGTTTTGGTGCAGAGCCACCAGCACCGGTCTCATACATGCCGCCGCCATTTAGCATTGGTACGATAGATAGCATTTTGGCTGAGGTGCCTAGCTCAAGAATCGGAAATAAATCGGTTAGGTAATCACGTAGAACGTTACCCGTTACTGATATGGTATCTAAACCACGCACCGCACGTTCCATAGTAAAGCGAATGGCTTCGTTGTAAGGCATAATGCGAACATCAACACCGTCTAAATCATGCTCTTTTAAATAGGCTTCAACTTTTTTACGAAGTTCGTTATCGTGTGCGCGTTCGTCTTCTAGCCAGAAAATGGCTGGCGTGTTTGATTGGCGAGCACGCGTTACGCCTAACTTTACCCAATCGCGAATCGGTGCATCTTTTGTTTGGCATGCGCGCCAAATATCACCCTGCTCAACGTTATGTTGCATTAGCACTGTACCGTTTTCATCAACAACACGCATGATGCCATTTTCAGCGATTTCGTATGTTTTATCGTGAGAACCATATTCTTCGGCTTTCTGAGCCATTAAGCCAACGTTTGGTACGGTACCCATTGTTGTTGGATCGAACGCGCCATTTGTTTTACAGAAGTTAATCGCTTCTTGATAAATTCGTGCGTAAGTGGACTCAGGCATAACAGCCTTCGCGTCTTTAGGTTGACCGTCACGGCCCCACATTTTACCCGATCCACGAATCATTGCAGGCATAGAAGCATCAACGATTACGTCACTTGGTACATGTAAGTTAGTAATGCCTCGGTCTGAATCAACCATCGCTAATTCAGGGCGAGTTTCGTAACATGCTTCAATAGCGGCCGTAATTTCTTTTTGTTTGGCTTCTGGTAACGATTTGATTTTATCGTATACATTGCCCAAACCGTTGTTCGGGTTTACGCCAATTTCTTTAAATAGATCACCGTATTTTTCAAACACGTCTTTGTAGAAAACAGTAACAGCGTGACCGAATACAATAGGGTGTGAAACCTTCATCATGGTTGCTTTAACGTGCAAAGACCACATGATGTTGCTTTCTTTTGCCTCTTTTAGTGATTCTTCAATAAATGAACGTAGCTTAGTGCAGCTCATGTTCATGCTATCAAGCACTTCTCCAGCAATCACTGGCAAGGTTTTCTTAAGCGTCACTTCGCCTGATTGAGAGACGAATTCAAGGCGAACGCTTTGATCTTTTTCTATTGTTACAGACTGTTCGCTAGAGAAGAAATCTCCGTCACGCATGTAGTCAGCGTGTGATTGAGATGCTTTGCTCCATTTCCCCATTGAATGCGGGTTTTTGCGAGCGAATGCTTTAACAGCCGCTGGCGCACGACGGTCGGAGTTACCTTGACGTAATACAGGGTTTACAGCACTGCCAAGAATTTTTGAGTAACCGGCTTGAATGGCTTTTTCTTCATCTGTTGAAGGCGCTTCTGGATAGCTAGGCACAGCATAGCCTTGAGATTGAAGCTCTTTAATCGCCGCTGTTAACTGAGGAATTGAAGCACTGATGTTTGGTAGTTTTACAATGTTGGCTGCGGGGTCTAAAGTAAGTTCGCCCAAAAACTGCAACCCATCTACAACACGTTGTTCTGGTGTTAAGGATTCTGGAAACGCAGAAAGAATTCGCGCAGCAAGTGAAATATCAGTTAATTCAACTGCAACACCTGCTTCCTTGGTAAAAGTACGAACAATCGGTAGTAGTGAAGCGGTTGCAAGAGCAGGAGCTTCATCTGTAAGTGTATAGTAGATAGTTTGATTATCTGACATGTGTTTCCCCTAACATTATGATCGGTTTAACCAATTGAATTAGTGATAATTGCTAATCAAATAGAGTCTTGTTTTTGTTGATGATTTCGCCTTGAGCGATCAGGTCATCATTCTCGAGTACATATAGTACATAAAAAACCAACAAGATATGTATTGGTTAACGATATACTCGCAATTTTTATAAGTGATTTACTTTTATCGACGTTCAAGAGCCGCGACTAATGATTTACGTTTGATTAAAAAGTGCCAGCGCCTACCGCCGAGTTGCCGCCATAAAATGGCTGCTCTTACGCCAGCTAATAATATGGCTCTAACTTGTTCTGAAATAGGGTTCTGTTGCAAATATCGACTGTCCCCTTGAACTTGAATTCGAAAGCTTAAGGTGCTGAGCGTGTCTTGATAGAGGCCAGACATAGCGGCAATCATATTACTATGGGTGCTGGAGTCAAAGTGCTCTCGTTGGCGCACCAAGTGATCCAGTTTTTGCCCAACTAACGATAACATCTCTTTATCTTTAGACAGCTTGGCTTCAAGATGAAGCAGGCTAAGAGCGTAGCGAATGATATCTGGGTCGACAGCGCTTCTATCATTGCCCAATGTCTGTTTACACAGCTTTTTACCCTGGCTGAGGTTTGTTGACCATTCCCACTCGCCGCCATAAATATCGCACGTATTAGCCGCATCCATTATTAGAACGCTGTCTAAAAGAGGGGTTAGTAAGGTCTGATCTGCCTGCCCTGTTTTAGCAATTTTTGTTACCAATTCAGCCGCTTGGAATAATGCGGACAAGGCAATGACTTGATCTTTTTCTCGATTACTCACGATAGTGTTTTGCCTATTTATAATTGCTGCTCTTTGTTAAAAGCTTGGTTAATAATACCGCCACCAAGGCATAAATTATCAAGGTAAAATACCACAGATTGGCCTGGTGTAATTGCTCTTTGGGGTTCTACAAAGCTTACTTCATAGCGCCCTTTACCTAATGACATGATGGTACATTCCTGATCTGCTTGGCGATAACGACACTTGGCTTTGCATTTCAATGGCATAGAAGGTGCTTCAAGAGCAACCCAGTCCATATTATCAGCAATTAAGTGGGTTTTATAAAGAGATGAGTGCTCACCTCCTTGTGTCACAAGTAAGACATTATTTTTTAAGTCTTTTTCAACAACATACCAAGGGTCGTCTGAATAATTGGCTAAACCACCAATGCCAAGGCCTTGTCTCTGACCTATCGTGTGATACATCAATCCAGAATGTTTACCAATAGTGTCACCTTCTAGCGTCTTTATTTTACCTGGTTGAGCGGGTAAGTATTGCTCTAGAAAGTCTTTAAAGCGGCGCTCACCAATAAAACAAATGCCTGTGCTGTCTTTTTTGTTGTGCGTGATTAACTTATATTCTTCCGCTAGGCGGCGCACTTCAGGTTTTTCTAGTTCTCCGACTGGGAATAATGTTTTGGCTATTTCATTTTTACCGACAGCATAGAGGAAGTAGCTCTGATCTTTGTTCGTATCTAGCCCTTTTAGAAGTGTGGCGTTACCGTCAAGTTCGCCACGGCGGACATAATGGCCTGTTGCTATATAGTCAGCTTCCAGTTCCAAGGCGTATTCTAAAAACGCTTTGAATTTTATCTCTTTATTACAAAGAATATCTGGATTTGGCGTACGACCAGCTTTGTATTCTTCTAGAAAATGTTCGAACACATTATCCCAGTATTCAGAGGCGAAGTTGGCTGTATGAAGACGTATGTTTAACGTATTACAAACTGCTTGGGCGTCAGCAAGGTCGTCTTTTGCTGTGCAGTATTCTGTACCATCATCTTCGTCCCAGTTCTTCATAAATAACCCTTCCACTTGATAGCCTTGTTGTATCAAGAGAAGAGCAGAAACAGAGGAGTCGACACCTCCAGACATACCAACAATCACTTTTTTGTCGGAATTTGATGGCGTTTTCGGGGATGTGGTATGTATATTCATTTAATTGTATTCATCTAATTATAGTCATCTAGGGATAAAGGTTTGAAAGTATAGGTTCAAATCTTTTAGCACTATTGTACCTTATGTGATTAATTATCATAGGCCGTCAAGTGGACGTTATTCAGCAAATTTAAAGGAGATATAAGGCCATTTTCGTAATCTTCAATACACTGTTCGACCAATGGGCTGCGTAATGGTAATGAGAGTATTTCTTCTCTAGTCAACCACGTGCAACTCTCTATGTCAGGGTCTAAGGTGTGTTGATTTTTTTTAATTGGCTCACAGATAAAGCAAATCCTATGGTAGGTTGCAGAGTCTTTGGTTGGGGTGAAGCTATATAGCCCCAGTAAATGAGTTGGGTTTACTTGCCATCCTGTTTCTTCGTGTGTTTCTCTGATGATAGCATCTTCTAATGTTTCATGGTTTTCAACGTGACCAGCAGGTTGATTAACGACTAACTGTTTTGTTGGTTTTTCTTGCCACTCTTTTACCATCAAATATTTCTTGATCGTTTTTCCTGATCGGTTTTTTTCTTGCTTGACTACTATGGCGGCGACGGTCAAACGAGGTAGATGTTTTTTTACTTTTTCGTTGTTCAAATAAATTTACCTGTTGTGTAAGTTCAGAGGAGATAGGCTCTTTTTTCCACTCTCCAACGGATACATTGTTGTGTTCAATAGAGTAAGGGCCTATAGCCACTCTTATTAATCTGAGGGTGGGATAGCCTACAGCGGCGGTCATTCGCCTAACTTGCCTGTTTTTGCCTTCGTGTATTTGTAATTCAATCCAGGAGGTAGGGATGGATTGACGAAAACGAACTGCAGGGGTTCTTTCGTGGATATTGTCCGGAAAAATTCGTTTGACCTTAGCTGGTAAGGTTACCCCATCTTTCAGCTCAATACCTGCTTCCAGTTGAGATAAGGCGTAGTCTGACGGGATGCCTTCCACTTGAGCCCAGTACGTTTTGGGCATTTTAAACTGTGGAGAAGCAATTAAATGCTGCAGAGCGCCATTGGACGTTAGTAGCATAAGTCCTTCTGAGTCAAAATCTAATCGGCCAGCTGGGTAAACGTCTGGTAGACTAATAAAGTCAGCTAAAGTCGCTTTGTCTCCTTCCTTACTAAATTGACTTAGTACTTGGAACGGCTTATTAAACAAGATAAGGTCTGTCATTAGATTCCATATTAGGTATTTATAGTAAACCTATTATGTTAGATCTAGTTTGAATATTCACCCTGTATACCCAAGTTTAGTATCTTTGTTCTTTTCCTTTATCTCTGTTTGTGTCACCTTTTTGTAAGTTAGGATTCTGCTGTTTGGTCTTTTTCCTCTTCTTGTTGAGGAGATATGTTGATCGCATGTAGGCCTCTCTCTCCAGGGGTAACTTCAAACACAACTTGCTGGCCTGACTTTAGTGTTTTATAGCCTTCAATGTTGATGGCTGAATAGTGACTAAATAAGTCTTCCTCAAATTGATCGCATACGATAAAACCATAACCTTTTGCATTATTGAACCATTTCACTGTTCCAGTGTGCATTTTTCTCTCCAACATAATACAGAGTTAATGTAACGACAAAAAAGAAACAATAACTTAACCATAGTGTATTTTATGGAAAAAACAAAAAAGAGCGTCGAAGTTTTTATTTATTTTATAAAAATCGCAAAAGTGTCTCAAAATGCCGCTGGTAAAATCGCAATTTATGCAAACTTTACTGATTAATAAGGTGCTAGACTGATTACAAGTAAAAATTACTTACTTAGGTGAATTGATTTTCGGTAAAAAATGCCAATTAACTAAGTAAGAACACATAATTTGAATACTTTTTTAAACTTTTACATTATTTAGAGATTGAGGATGATTACAGCGCAAAAAATTCGACTAGGATTAGAAGATGATCAGCAAGGTCATTCAGTGGTTGCTATATCTAAAGAAGAAATGCAGTTAAAGCCACCCTCTATGTATCAGGTTGTTTTGTTTAATGATGATTTTACGCCAATGGATTTTGTTGTCTTTGTTTTGCAGCGTTTCTTTTCTTTGGATACAGAAAAAGCGAAGCAAGTTATGTTGGAGGTTCATACTAAAGGTAAGGGGGTTTGCGGCGTATTTACTTTTGACGTTGCAGAAACGAAAGTGGCAATGGTGCAGCAGTTTGCTCAACAAAATGAGCATCCTTTAATGTGTGATTTGCAACAAGTTGACTGACTTAATGGTGAGGTTACTACTATGCTAGATAAAGAACTAGAGCAAACCTTAAATAACGCATTTAAAACAGCTAGGGATAAACGTCATGAGTTTATGACGGTCGAACACCTTTTATTGGCTTTAATAGAAAATCATGCGGCGTCTTCGGTTTTGTCCGCTTGTGGTGTCGCATTGGATGTTTTAAAACAGGAGTTAGAGGAGTTTGTAGACAGTACAACGCCGTTAATACCAGAGGATGATGCGGAGAGAGAAGTTCAGCCAACTCTTGGTTTTCAGCGCGTTCTCCAGCGTGCCGTTTTTCATGTTCAATCCTCTGGTAAAAGAGAAGTAACAGGCGCTAATGTCTTAGTGGCTATTTTTAGTGAGCAAGAAAGTCAGGGCGTTTATTTGCTCAAGCGCCATGGTGTTGCTCGTATTGATGTTGTGAACTTTGTGGCTCATGGGATCTCTAAAGTAGGGGATCAAGCCTCAGCAGAAGACAAAGAAGAGGATGAGCAAGATGATAGTAATGTTGCTCCATTACAAAAATACGCCACAAACCTCAATGAAGAAGCTAAGAAAGGAAAGATTGATAGACTAATCGGTCGTGAATACGAAGTCGAAAGAGTGGTGCAAACTCTGTCACGCCGCCGCAAAAATAACCCCCTTTTGGTTGGCGAATCAGGTGTCGGTAAAACGGCAATCGCAGAGGGGCTGGCAAAACGAATAGTCGATAATGAAGTGCCTGATGTTATTCAAGATGGAGTGGTTTATTCTTTAGACATGGGGGCTTTGCTCGCTGGCACCAAATACCGTGGTGACTTTGAAAAACGTTTGAAACAGCTTTTGAATGATTTGAAGAAACAACCGAATGCCATTTTGTTTATCGATGAAATTCACACTATTATAGGTGCTGGTGCGGCCTCTGGGGGCGTGATGGATGCGTCAAACCTGCTTAAACCAGCCCTGAGCTCCGGTGATTTACGTTGTATTGGCTCGACAACCTTTCAAGAATTTAGAGGTGTTTTTGAAAAAGATCATGCGCTTGCCAGGCGTTTCCAAAAAATTGATGTAAATGAACCAAGTGTTGAAGACACCTATCAAATACTGAAAGGTATTATTGGTTCTTTTGAAGATCATCATCAAATTAAATATGAAGAACCGGCGCTATTAGCCGCTTCCGAGTTGGCTTCGCGTTACATTACAGATCGTCATATGCCAGATAAAGCCATCGATGTCATCGATGAAGCTGGCGCATACCAGCGCTTGCAGCCCAAAGAAAAGCGTAAAGAGGTTATTGGTGTTACTGAAATAGAAGATATTGTTTCAAAAATTGCTCGTGTACCGGTAAAAGCGGTTAATTCAGATGATAGGCAAGTGCTTTCTAACCTAGAACGCAACCTTAAAATGGTGGTGTTTGGGCAAGACGGTGCGATTGAGTCCTTATCCGCCGCGATTAAGTTGTCACGTGCTGGCCTCAAACCGGATCAAAAACCAATTGGTTCGTTTCTTATGGCTGGTCCAACAGGGGTGGGCAAAACAGAAGTAACTCGCCAGCTTGCAAAGCAACTTGGTGTTGAGTTAATTCGTTTTGATATGTCTGAATATATGGAGCGTCATGCCGTATCTCGTTTAATCGGTGCGCCACCAGGCTATGTTGGCTTTGATCAAGGCGGTTTATTAACGGAAGCCGTTACTAAAAACCCACACAGTGTTGTATTGCTGGATGAGATAGAAAAAGCCCATCCAGAAGTGTTTAATATATTGCTTCAAGTTATGGATCATGGAACCCTAACAGACAACAATGGGCGTAAAGCAGACTTTAGGAATGTTATTTTGATCATGACGTCTAATGCGGGCGCTGAAGTGCTTGCAAAACGTTCAATTGGTTTCTCAAGTCAAGATAATTCAACCGATGGTATGGAAATTATCAGTCGTACTTTTACGCCAGAGTTTCGAAACCGTTTAGATGCCGTAATTCAATTTAAGCAGCTTGATGAAAGAGTTATCTTTAACGTTGTGGATAAGTTCCTAGTAGAGCTGCAAGCTCAGCTTGATCCAAAGTCTGTTCTCCTTGACGTTGCCGATACCGCAAGAGGGTGGTTGGCGAGTAAGGGATACGATCAAACAATGGGGGCGAGGCCTATGGCTCGAGTAATACAAGAGCATCTAAAGAAACCCTTGGCTGAACTGATTTTGTTTGGAAGTTTAGATGGTGGTGGTGTTGTTAAAGCAACGCTTGATGAAGGGAAGGATGAATTACTATTAACGATCGAGGAAGAAAAGTTACTGCACCATTAGCGATCGAGTGGTTTAGATAGACATAAAAAAACCGGATATTATCCGGTTTTTTTATGTCTTATTTCTATTTCTTTACAGTAAAAATAGACAGTTTAACGTGCACGATAAACGATACGACCCTTAGTTAAGTCGTAAGGTGTAAGTTCAACTTTTACTTTATCGCCAGTTAATATACGAATGTAATTTTTGCGCATTTTTCCTGAAATATGCGCAATTACAACGTGTCCGTTTTCTAGTTCGACGCGGAACATGGTGTTAGGCAGTGTATCAATGATAGTGCCTTCCATTTCTAAGCTGTCTTCTTTTGCCACAATAAATGTCCTATGGTTTGAAAGGTGAAGGCCATATAAAGCCCAATTCAAATTGCACAATATTAAGAATAAGGTCTTATTTGAAATTTAGTCGCGCGTATTTTGCCTAAAAAAATGCTGAATAGCAAATGAGCAGAGGAAGTATTCTTCTTTTCAGGCCTATATTTGCATCCCTATCGACTAAGACGAGTACATCTTGTTGATAAAATTACGACTAAGATGGCAATTTAAGGGGTAATTTTCCAAGAAATTGTCTTGGTATTTGTTAACGCTAGATTACCTTGAGCCTCCACACAATATTTTTTTAGCAGATCACAGAAGATTGACCTGTCGATTAATTTTGCACCTAGAGAAAGTAGGTGGCTCGATTCCACTTGGCAGTCGATTAATTCTACTCCAATGTCTGATGCATATTGACAAAGTGCGTATAAGGCTGTTTTAGAGGCGTTTTCTTTATTTGAAAACATGGACTCCCCAAAAAAAACATGGTCAATACAGACGCCATAAAACCCACCTATGAGGGTGCTATCTTCCCATACTTCTACTGAGTGGGCGAAGCCAGACAATTGCAGTTCTTTGTACGCGGTTTTGATTTCATCAGAAATCCATGTCCCTTCTTTGCTCTGGCGACTCATCGAACAATGGTTCATCACTTCATCAAAGGCGGTATTAATTTTTATTTCCCATGAGTGCTTTCTTAGGTGTTTTCTCATTGATCTAGATAAGTGAAATTGAGATGGCATAAGCACGCATCTATTTGTTGGATGCCACCATAAAATTGGGTCTGGTTCACTATACCAAGGGAAAAAACCATGTTGATACATATTAATAAGGCGTATTACGCTTAAATCGCCGCCTACAGCACATAATCCATCAGGATCATCTAGTGCCTTATGAGGTATCGGTATGTCAAAAGGAGAGTCATTCAATAAGGTCAGTGTTTTTTGCTCTGTTTGCTGTGTCATCGTTTTCTTTTTTTGAATAGTATCGACTACCAGTATAGAAGCTTTGCTCCTAAATTTTGTTTTTAAATGTTATTTTTCACTCATTTCTTTTGATAACGATAAAAAAAAGAAGGTGTTTGAAAATACGTTTAATGTTTGAGTAAAATTGTTTTTTGGCTGTTTTTTACATTCACATATATCCGGATTATGCAACATAAAGGCTGTTTTTGATCTGTCAAATCATTTAAAACATCAAAAATGCAAAAAATAAGAAAAAAAAACACATGAAGGCTTGACCAGCATAGGAAAACTTGGTTTTAATCATGTCAGTTCTAAACCAACTTCGTTTCGAAGCAACGATTTAAAATTATGTTGTTTGGTAATGAGTAAATGGTTGACTTTTCTGACCTATATGTCATAAAAGTGAAACTGTTAGGTTTTAGTATACATGAGTCGTTGATTTGTCAGCGTTTCTTGTTTAGGTTATAGAAACCTTTCAATAGGTCTAAAAGACAAAATATAAAATATAAAGGGGAATCTTGAATGAAAGCGATTAAACTTGCTTCTATCTTTGCAGTATCTGCTGTTGCGGCCGCTGTATCTACTACTACTTTTGCTGCTGAAGCTGTTTTTACAGGTGAAGCGGGTGTTGAATATACGTCTTACTACGGTGATTCAAAAGCAACTAACGATCTTGCAGACGGTACAGATCTTGGTGAAGTTGAATTAAAAGTTGATACTGGTGTTGTTTACGCTGAAATCGAAATTGCTACTACTGGCGCTGATGAAGGCACTAAAGTTGGCTTTGAAAAACTTTATGTTAAGCAAGGCGCTGTTTCTTTCGGTCGTTTTGATGGATCAGTAGCAACTGGTTCATTCATGGGCATGGATGAGTTGATCGGTGGTGTTGATCTGAGAACGGCAGCTGGCGATACTGATAACACAGGTGTTCGTTACAATGTTGCTCCAGGCCTAACTATTGCACTTGAAGCAACTACTTCTACTGCTACTGATGATTCTGATATCGGTGTTGCGGCTTCTTATGTTGCTGATCTTGGTGGTTTCAAAGCCGGTATCTCTGGTGGTTCTGTTGGTGATGCGAATGCCGTTAACGTTGGCCTACAAGCTGACGCTGGTGCTGCGACACTGTCTTTGAACTACGGTGTAGGTGAAGTTGGTACTGGTACAACAACTGATCGTGAAGAACTAACTGCTTCTATCGCTTTCGCGGCAACTGACGCGTTAACTCTTACTCTAGAATACACTTCTGATGAAGAGAACAACAAAGACGGTACTTACTTCATTGGTGAGTACGCAGTAGGTGATCTAACTTACTACGTTAAAAACTACGATGGTGAACTTTCTGATGAGAAAGTTATCGTTGGTGTTAAATCATTCTTCTAAGATTTCCCTTTCTTAGGAAAAGCTAAAAACCAGCCCTCGGGCTGGTTTTTTTTGTGGTAAACTTTCGCTTGAGATATAAAGTAAGATAAAAATTCTTAACTTAATGTAAAACTGTGTGAGAGGCCATTTTGTCAGAAAGTTTGAGTGAGTCGGGACGATCACCTATGTGGGAGTTGTTTGCTAAACAGGCGGCCTTTATTACGGCCTTGGTATTTTTTTTATTTTTTAGCTTAGCGACTTATACCTATAATGCCGAAGACCCAGGTTGGTTTTATTCTGGTAGTAGTCATGCCATCTATAATTCGATGGGGGCATTAGGGGCGATCATCGCTGACATCAGCTCGGCCTTTTTTGGCTCACTGTTTTTATCTTTACCTATTGTGTTTATCTGCACTCTATTTGTTGTGTGGCGTAACGCGCATAAATTAGCGCCTTTGACCCACGCGCTTATTTGTACGGTTGGCTCCATTTTATATTTGTCCTCTGGTACGGCTTTGAGCTTCTTACACACTGTAGGTGAAAATAGTTATCAGTATGGGGCTGGTGGTATCCTAGGGAGGGCTCTTGGTAGTTTACTTTTTCATTGGGTTGGTTACGATGGCGCCACCCTAGTATCTTTAGCGATATGGCTGTTGTCGCTCACTTTGCTTTTGCAATTGCATTGGATTTTTATGGCTGAAAAAATCGGTGAGGAAGCGTTTATTCTTTATCGTCGCATTTGCGCTTTTTTTGAAAACCGTAAAATTGAAAACTCAGCTGAGGAAGAGGTTAAAGACGTTGCGGCTAATGAAGAATACACGCATGAGGAAGCGATGTCTGATATCGATGAACCTGCTTTATTTAGAAAGCTACGTAAAGCTAAGTCCAGCGAAATGGTTCATGAAAGTAACGCAAGCACATCGGATGAAAGTCAATTTGAGGTAGGCCGTAAAGAGCCGTTATTTTCGACACTTGTAAATTATTTTAAACGCAATAAATCTGTACCGCACCGCCAGCCATTACATTCATCTCATGATAGGGAGGTGAATCTTGGTGAATTTGACCAAGCGGATCTTATGTCGGCATCGGCAAGTGATGAGTTTTCACTTGGTGATTTAGATATTAATGTTGAAGATACTTTATATGTTGAGGGGTCACCTTCTGTAAATAAAGCCGCTTCTAAACCTTTAGCATCAACAAAAAAAATTGAGACAGACTCTCCTGATAAACCAAAGGCTCAAGTAGATATTCCGTTTGAAAAAACACAAAGCCAACCACAAAAAAGCCCAGTTGATATGGTGAACTCGGGTCATAAACCTGCTGTTCGGACGCTGTCAGAAGCGAAGCAGTTGGAAAATCTTGGTGGTGCTGAATCTGGCCTATCTTCAATAAAGGGCCCGTCATTATTCAGTTTGCCAGATCGTTCTATTTTAACAAAACCGCAACCTAAAAAAGGCGGATATACGGAAGATGAATTAATCGCACTTTCTGAATTGTTGGAAATTCGATTGCTTGATTTTGGCGTAAAAGCCGAGGTGGTTGAGGTTAATCCTGGGCCAGTGATTACGCGTTTTGAAATTCAACCAGCTCCAGGCGTCAAGGTGTCACGTATTACCAATTTAGCAAAAGACCTAGCGCGTTCTTTAAGTGTGATGAGTGTGCGAGTAGTGGAGGTCATTGCTGGTAAATCAACCATTGGTATAGAAATTCCAAATCAAATACGCGATACGGTGTATTTTAGTGAAGTAATTCATTGTGATGCTTATGATAAGTCTACCTCACCCTTAACTCTGTCTTTAGGTCATGACATATCAGGTGAGCCTGTGGTTGTTGATTTAGCAAAAATGCCCCATGTTTTGGTGGCGGGGACAACCGGCTCAGGTAAATCTGTCGGTGTGAATGCCATGATATTAAGTATGCTGCTTAAATCGACACCCGATGAGGTTCGCATGATCATGGTTGATCCTAAGATGCTTGAGTTGTCTATTTATGAAGGTATTCCACATTTATTGACTCCTGTTATTACCGATATGAAAGATGCGGCTAATGGGCTACGTTGGTCTGTTGATGAAATGGAGCGTCGATATAAGCTCATGTCAAAGTTAGGCGTCCGAAATATTGCTGGGTATAACAAAAAAGTGAGAGAGGCGATTGAATCGGGTAGTCCAATAGAGGATCCTTTATGGCAACCGGACGGCGAGGCCATGTTTTCGTTAGACGGTGTGCCAAGAACCGTACCACTCTTAGAGCCACTCCCTTATATTGTAATCGTCGTGGACGAATTCGCTGATATGATGATGATTGTTGGTAAAAAGGTTGAAGAACTTATTGCCCGCATAGCTCAAAAAGCACGTGCAGCTGGAATCCATTTGATTCTAGCGACACAACGTCCATCGGTTGATGTTATTACTGGCCTAATTAAGGCAAATATTCCGACTAGAATGGCATTTCAGGTGTCATCAAAAATTGATTCTAGGACGATACTTGATCAAGGGGGTGCGGATCAGCTTTTGGGCATGGGAGACATGCTTTATCTACCCGCTGGGTTGCCAACACCAATTCGGGTTCATGGTGCTTTTGTTTCGGATGAAGAGGTTCATGCTGTTGTAGAAGAGTGGCGTGAGAGGGGGGAGCCTGACTATATTGAAGATGTTGTTGTTAATCCAGAGGATTTAATGTCGGCAACAGGCGACTCTGAAGATAAAGATGCTTTGTATGATGAAGCTGTAAAAATTGTGGTTGAAACTCGTAAAGCCTCAATTTCTTCTATTCAGAGACGCCTTAAAATAGGGTATAACAGGGCGGCCAATCTTGTGGAGGCAATGGAGTCTGCAGGTCTTGTGGGTCCAATGGGGACAAATGGTCAAAGAGAAGTGCTTATACCAGAGTCTTAAATGGCTAAATTGATGTTTGAGTAAAAGCGTAGGAAAATTTGAATGTATCGTAAATTCTCGTTGAAAAATGTACTGATTGCTTTTTGTGTGATTTTTTCTGTGTCTTCTTTTGCCGCAGATCAAATTAAGGATGGTCAAGGGAGTCAAGCCGCTGTATTGGCAGAATTATTAGAAGCCAATAGAAATGTTGAAGGTAAATTTCTTCAAGTTACCTATAACGATTCTGGAGATCAAGTACAATTAAGTGAAGGCGTTTTCATGCTTGCTAGCCCTAATCGTTTTGTTTGGGATACGATCAACCCTTTCCCACAACGCATTATTTCTGATGGTGAGTGGTTGACAATATGGGATGTTGATTTAGAGCAGGCGACTAAGAAGAAAGTTGTTAATACTTTGGGTCAATCTCCTGCGGCTTTATTGGGCCAGCCCGCGGCTAAAGTGTTGCCCTTTTATGATGTGGCTTTTTTGGGGCAGCAACGTTTTCGTCTTATTCCAAACTCCGAAGAAGGTTTGTTTGGCAGTTTGACCTTGTCCTTTAAAAATGACGTCATTGGTGCAATGAGTATTGAAGACAGTTTGGGTCAGACAACCGTTATCGAGTTTAACGATATTGAGACTCATGAGGGCGTGTCAGAGAAAAACTTCGTGGTTGACTTGCCATCTGATATTGATGTTTTTATCGAAGAATAAGCATTATGGATTTGTTTTCAGATCAAGAAACTGAGTCGTCCTTTATTCCTTTAGCGGCTCGTATGAGGCCGCAAAGTTTGTCTGAATATGTTGGTCAGGCGCACTTGACCGGTGATGGAAAACCATTAAGAAAAATGATTGAGAGCGGCCGCTGTCATTCCTTTATACTATGGGGTAACCCTGGAATTGGCAAAACGACCTTTGCTCAACTTTTATCTCACCAACTTGACATTCATTTTATTACCTTATCGGCCGTTATGTCGGGTGTCAAAGACATTCGCTCTGCTGTAGAACGAGCGAAGCAAAATACGGTTTTAACCGGTAAGCAATCAATTTTATTTATTGATGAGGTGCATCGATTTAATAAGTCGCAGCAGGATGCCTTTCTACCACATATTGAAGATGGTACTTTCTTGTTTATTGGGGCGACGACGGAGAACCCTTCCTTCGAGCTAAATTCTGCCTTACTTTCTCGAGCTAGGGTGTATCGACTTAAAACGCCTACTGTGGATGATGTCAAATCTGTGCTCTTGCATGCTCTTACTGACGAGGTAAGGGGATTGGGTAAGCGGCGTCTTCAGATCAATGATCATTATCTTGACGTTCTTGCCAGAGCGGCAGACGGTGACATTCGACGGGCTTTGAACTTTTTAGAAATTGTCACTGACCTTGCTGAAAATGATCAGGTTGATGAGCAAAATATTAAAGATGTGTTAGGTGGCTCTTTTCGGCGTTATGATAATAAAGGAGATGTTTTTTACGATCAAATCTCAGCTTTTCATAAGTCTGTTCGCGGTTCTTCTCCTGATGGTGCTTTATATTGGATGGCTCGCATGTTGGATGGCGGCTGTGATCCTCTTTATATTGCACGACGTTTGTTGGCCATTGCCTCTGAAGATATTGGCAATGCCGACCCAAGAGCGATGCAGGTTGCTTTAACGGCTTGGGATGTATTTGAGCGAGTTGGCCCGAGTGAAGGGAATAGGGCGATTGCGCAAGCGACTGTTTATTTGGCTTGTGCACCTAAGAGTAATTCGGTATATGAGGCTTTTAAGAAAGCGATGCGAGATGTTGCCTCTCAACCTAGTTATGATGTTCCGAATCATTTAAGAAATGCGCCAACGTCTCTAGCGAAGAATATGGGTCATGGTGAAGGTTACCGTTATGCTCATTCAGAACCCTATGCTTATGCGGCTGGTGAAGTATATCTGCCAGAAGAGGTGCAGACAGAGACGTATTATCATCCAAGTGATAGAGGATTGGAGAAGAAAATTAAAGAGAAAATGACTTGGCTTAAGATGCAGGACAATCAGAGTAATTACGTACGTTATCCAATGCCAGGTGGTGCTTTATATGGCGATGATGAATAATTCTCAATCTACCCTGAATGCGATAATTGAGACCATACTATGCTTTTAACGTATTCGATGGTGGCCATGGGAGGCGCTCTTGGTGCGGTATGTCGTTTTGCCTTGTCTACGCTCATTAATGAGCGCTTAAAAACGCTCTTTCCATTTGCTACGCTCAGTATTAACGTTCTTGGAAGTATGTTGATGGGTGTATGTTTTGTTATGATGACGGAGCGCATACCCACTCTCGAAACCTATAGACCACTTATTATGGTGGGATTTTTAGGGGCATTCACCACTTTTTCAACTTTTTCTTTGGAAATTGTGTCTCTAATCCATCAGCAGGCTTGGCTAACGGCATTAAGCTATTTATTATTGAGCTGCTTTTTAAGCGTTTTGGGATTGGCTATTGGTATATTGTTAACTCGAACACTTTAACGATTCAATTTTAAAGACACATAAAATTTTTAATTTCCAATTTAGAGGCTGAGAGCGTAATAGCAGTCACTAAATTCATTTTTATTATAGGATGATTTTGCCGCAATGTTAGACATTAAAGCACTTAGAACTGACCCTGAAGCTGTTGCCAAGCAACTATTAACCAAAGGTTATACTTTGGATGTGGCTACTTTTATCGAGTTAGAAGAGCAGCGTAAATCGATTCAAATTGAAACAGAGCAATTGCAGCAATCTCGTAACTCTGTCTCAAAAGAGATTGGGATGGCGATGAAGTCGGGTGACAAAGAATTGGCGGCACAGTTAAAAGCACAAACCTCTACTTTAGGGGATGATTTGTCGAGAGCGAAAGAGGCGCTAGCGGACGTTCAGCATAAGATGGATAACTTACTGGCTGGTATTCCTAATGTCCCTCATTCGTCCGTACCTGTAGGCACAAGTGAAGATGATAATGTAGAAATTCGTCGTTGGGGCGTGCCAACAGCGTTGCCATTTGAGGCAAAAGATCATGTTGATTTAGGTGAACAATTAGGCATGCTGGATTTCGAAGCTGCGGTTAAAATTACCGGCTCTCGTTTCGCTGTCATGACCCAAGATTTGGCGCGTTTACACCGTGCTTTGATTCAATTTATGGTGAACACACATGCGGATGAGCATGGCTATACAGAAGTGTATGTACCCTATTTAGTAAATGAGCACTCATTAAAGGGTACGGGACAGTTACCTAAATTTGAAGCGGACTTATTTAAAGTACCTGTTGATAAAGACAGTGGAAATAATGATTTGTATTTGATTCCCACTGCAGAAGTACCTGTAACCAACTTGGTGCGCGACGAGATTCTAGGGGATGAGAATCTACATCATAAATATGTGGCGCATACTCCGTGTTTTCGAAGTGAAGCGGGAAGTTATGGTCGCGATACTCGTGGCATGATTCGTCAACATCAATTTGAGAAAGTTGAGTTGGTTCATATTTGTCGTCCTGACCGCTCAGAAGAAGTTTTGGAAGAATTGGTCGGTCATGCGGAAGTTATTTTGCAAAAATTAGAGCTTCCATATCGTACGGTTATTTTATGTGGTGGAGATTTGGGGTTCTCGGCACATAAAACTTACGATATTGAGGTTTGGCTACCAGGCCAAGGCAAGTACCGAGAGATCTCATCTTGTTCCAATATGTGGGACTTTCAGGCTAGGAGAATGCAGGCTAGATGGCGCAACCCTGAAACGGGTCGTCCAGAGTTGGCACATACATTGAATGGTTCAGGGTTGGCTGTGGGTCGTACTCTGGTGGCTATTTTAGAAAATTATCAGAATGAAGACGGCAGTATCCGCATTCCTGCTGTGCTACAGTCGTATATGGGTGGAAAAACAGAGCTGCGTTCAGTTGACTAGTTGATGACGTTGTTCTAGTGCGTGATACATGCGTGAAAGCCCCATTACGGGGCTTTTTTGATGAGAAACAACAATCGAGAAAGTCTAAAATGAATGGAAAGGTCTATTTAATTGGTGCTGGTCCAGGAGATCCTGAATTATTAACGTTAAAAGCGCATCGACTATTGCTAGGGGCCGATGTTGTTCTCTATGACCGTTTGGTTGGTGATGAAATTATTGCACTTATACCCGATGCAGCAGAAAAGATGTATGTTGGTAAGGCTAAATCTCTGCATAGCTTACCTCAAGGAGAAATTAACTCATTACTGGCTAAAAAAGCGAAAGAAGGTAAGTCAGTTGTGCGCTTAAAAGGTGGAGACCCTTTTATTTTTGGTCGTGGAGGAGAAGAAATTGAGGAGCTCGTTGAGGAGGGGGTTGAATTTGAGGTCGTCCCGGGTGTTACCGCTGCCGCGGGTTGTGCGGCGTATGCTGGCATTCCACTCACGCACCGTGATTACGCTCAATCAGTTCGCTTTTTAACTGGCCATTTAAAAGATGGGAGTACGGGGTTACCTTGGGATGAATTGGTCCATCCTGCTCAAACTTTGGTTATTTATATGGGGTTAACTGGACTGGCTGAAATTAGTGATTCGTTACAGCGTTTTGGAATGCTTGGTTCTATGCCTGTTGCCATTGTGGAAAAAGGCACAACAAAGCGGCAGCGAGTCTTTACTTCTGATATAAAAAATATCCCTCAGATTGCTCTTGATAATGAGGTGAAGTCTCCAGCTTTGCTTATTATCGGTGAAGTGGTTTTATTGCAGGATAAGCTTTCTTGGTATAATTAGTTTTTGTTTACGCTGAGCGTTCCATCCCTGAATACTGAATAGCATTTAATTAAATGCAATTTGCAGGTTTAGGAAGACCTGCGATTTTAGCGGCGAGCTTTGGTGGGCTACCTGGAAATAATTTCATAAGATAGAGGCTTTTGCCTTTATCTGCCCCAAGCTTTTTTGCTACGGCTTTTACTAATGGCCTCATTGCTGGGGAAAGTTCGTATTCTTCATAGAAGTCTCGTAATAAAAAAATGATCTCCCAATGTGAATCCGTTAATTTGATGCCTTCTTTCTGAGCGATTTCTTCGGCTACATCAGTAGACCATGCGGATAAGTCCAATAAATAGCCTTCTTTGTCTAAGTTGATATTTTTCATTTACTCATTCTCCACGAAAATGGCACTGAGCCGTGTTTACCATGCAACTTGTTGATTGCATTTACTGGTAAGTGTTACCCATTCTGCATCGGTTAAGGTGGTAATAGAGTCATTCTTGATGCTTAAGCCATAGGCTTTAATATCAGATTCAAGGACGTATACATCGATATGTGCTTTTTGAAATGTGTTGAGTAAAGGGTCATTCTTATCAATAAGTCTTAGAACCGCGTCTTCTATTAAAATAGCTTTATCATGTGTTGATAGGCTGTAGCGGATATCCCTTTCTATTGAGTCTGAATAGAATGCTTTATTTAGTTGGTGTAATCTCATATTAAAACCTAATGATGTGTTCGTAAGAGGGTAGCTTCTCTTTCCATTCGTTCGCGCTTAGTACTGTGATCCCGTCCCAGAGTGGTGGCGAATGGCTTGAAAAACGATCAATTTCTTCTTGTAGCACATAGATATTCTCTATGTCATAGAACTCTAGGCTAGGTAAAACTTTAGACAGATTTTTTCCATGTAGAGGCGTGGGTTTTTGTTCTGAGTATAAAATAGGTAGGGCAGGGCCGTTAACAAATAGGTCGACAGGCTGCTCAAATGTGGCCATAACTAAGGCGATATCTAGACCCTCCTTAGCGGATAGGCTTGAAAATGGAGAGCTTGATAAATAAATTAGGAAAGATTTCATAAAGTAGTGTCGTCCAATTAACGAAACGTTACGGTTTTGCTGCTTGTGTTTATTAGTTGGACGAGAGTTCCAAGTCCTTCGAGCTGAAACCCTTCGGCTAATGAATGTTGTGTTAATTCATGACGATGCATTTCCGCCTCATTAATTATCCCTCGCCTAAGTGCGGCGGCAATACAGACATAGAGATTGATAGAATATTTTTTGGATAATGCTTGCCATAGCGTACCGATATTGCCCTCATCTCTTGGTGGTTGCATTAGCGCATTTGCTATTAAAACGCTGTCTTCGTAAAAAAACACACCATTAATAGTATATTGACCAGAATCAAGAGCGGCTGCCGCGAAGCGATAGGCTGAATGGCAGGCTTTTGTAGAAAAAGGCGAGCCTTGAATAAATAGGGTGTACTGCATAGAAAAGCCTTTGTGCAAGACAAACAAAAGGGGCTTTAAGCCCCTTTTGGTATTCTGTTAGTCAATTTAGAACAGACTAATCATCATTGGCCATACCAAGAAGGCTTAAAACGCTCAAGAACATATTATAAATTGAAACGTATAAGTTAACAGTAGCAATTATATAATTTGTTTCTCCGCCGCGAACGATCTGACCTGTTTGCCATAAAATCATAGCGGCAGAAAAAAGAGCGAAACCCGCGGATAAGAAGATTTGTATGGCAGGCATTTGTAAGAAGAAGTTTGCGATCATAGCGCCAATTAAGACAAAGAAGCCAACCATCATAAAGCCATTTAAAAAGCTAAAATCTTTTTTAGTTGCAATGGCATAGGCCGACAACCCAAGGAATGAAAGCCCAGTAATGCCGAACGCTGTCATGACCATTGAAGCGCCATTAGGAAGATTCAAATACATACTGATGATAGGGCCAATAGTGAGTCCCATGAAACCAGTTAGCGCAAAAACAAATACAATGCCTAGCCCACTGTTTTGAAATTTATGAGTTAAAAACAACAGTCCATAAAAACCAACGAGAGTGATGATTAGACCTGGATGAGGTAGCTGTAATGAAATACTTAAGAACGCAGTAAATGCACTAAAAAATAATGTCATCGCTAGCAGGCTGTAGGTACTTCTGAGGGTTTTGTTTACCACTTCAGACGGCTGATTGGTAATAGCATCATTATAACGCATAATTTACACTCCTAAAGGAAAGTTTTTCTATTAACTCTGATATGGGGGAGGATTTTACAAACTCAAGTATAAATAGAAATTATAAAAAAAACACCACTTATAAAGGGGTGTTTTTTTTGTAAGTTAATTGTTTGTTACTAAAGTGCGACTGTGGGTTTGTGGTGGCCTGCGGATTGTTTGGTTTTGTGCTTATCAATCTGTCTGGCTAGCTTATCGACCATGGAATCGATGGCATGAAATAGTCGATCTTCAGACACGGCCGCCGCAAATAAGTCTTTACCGGGAAGGTGAATGGTTGCTTCCGCTTTCTGTTCGTTGCTGTCTTGTAGTAGAGTAACTTGAACGGTTGTAATTTGATCGCTCAATCTAGAAAGTTTACCGAATTTTTCATTTATGTGATCTTTTAGTGCTGGAGTGACGTCGACGTGATGACCCGTGATATTGATTGTGTACATACAACTTTCTCCTCAGTGTAAATAGGACCGCTTTTTTTTGATTTATGTAATGCGGTACAAATTCAGAATAGGAGTGCATAAATTTATTGTCAACAGACTTTTTCAATATACAGCAAAAAGTTAGTGAGACATGGGTTGTGTTTATTTATTATTTCATTCTTTGTTTTAGTGCGGAAAGAGTATCTATTTGCTAGACTTCGGGAACAATAAACTTAGTATGTGACCTATGTCTGAATATGATTTTACATTGCCAATTTCTTTTTCAGTAGCGGCTGAAATTGGTTTGGAAGAAGCTGTTTTATTGGCTTTTCTTCGTCAACAATCTTACTTATCTAGATCGGTTTGTTTGCAGGGAGAGATCTCGCATTTGTTGTCTCAGTTGCCGTTCTGGACTCAGCCAATGTTACTTAGGATATTGTCGAGCTTGCAGCTCAATAATTGTTTGACCTTTGAGAGGAATCACACCCTAATTGAAATTCGCTTAACGGCTGAAAAAACTGAACCTAATAAAAATAATTTTCGGGAACATCAAGAGTCCCCTCATTCAGGGTTGTCTTCGCAAAAAGATACTTTGGTTGAAAAGGTTGAACGCCTTTCCGCTGCAAAAAAGGGAGGGTCGATGTATTCTAATGATAGGGTGTCGACTCAGGCAAGGCCAACTTCATCAACACCAAACCATTACCATGACACGGCTTCAGCGGTGAAAGGCAGAGTTCAACCTACAGCCAATGAGAGGCGGCGTGGTGTTACTGATTTTGATTTATATCTGGAACAGAAAGAAAGAACGCGTCAACCTGATCAATGGTTGCCAGAAGAAGCCACTCTTGAGCAACTCTTGCAATTAGGCATTCCAAGGCCGTTCGCTTTACAGTTACAAGCTGAGTTTTTATTACGAATTAAAGAGCAGCGTAAAAATGTGCGTACTTGGAATAGCGAATTTTTTAAGTATGTAAAACGACAATGGCAGTATAAACAATCGGATAGATCTTCTAATGAAGGAACCTCAAGCCGTTCATACACTTCTAGAACCTCTAAAGAAGAAGTTAGCGATGCACTCACCAACATCCACGACACAGACTGGTAACGGGCAAGAATCACTGAATCAAGGTGACTCCCAAGAGCAGCAGAATAGAATTCTTGTTAATATGCTATTTGCTCGATTTAAAGCGATTTATACACATAAATTTGCTTCCGCCTACAGTACGCCTGATGAGGTGAAATTGGCTAAAAGAGAGTGGTCAATCGCCATTAAGGGGTTTCAAGAGCCACTGCTCGCCTATGCTGTAGAGCGGGCAAAAGAAACCTATGCTTGGCCGCCAACAATTTCTGAATTTTTAAACTTGATTAATACGGCCTATAAGGTATATGGTCTGATAAACCCGAGAAATGCATATATGGAAGCATGTCGCTGTCGTATGAATCCGCTAGAGTTTCGCTGGAGTCACCCGGCTATTTATTTTGCGGGATCGAAAGTAGGGTGGTATTTCCTAAGGACAGAGGAAGAGAGTAAAACGTGGCCAGTATTTGAAAAAGCTTATCTAGAGCAGGTCCAAGCGGTCATTTCAGGGAAGTTGTTAACGCTACCTAAAGTACAACAAATCGAAAATAAACAAGAAGACTTATTGGTGACACTGATTCCAAAGCTGGTAAAAGAAACGGGCTTGAGTGAATCAAAGGCGGCGGCTTTACTGTACTATACAAAAAAAACAGTAGGGACTTCTGTACGTGCAAGCTATCGTATGAAATCGATAACTGAACTTGAGTCATTAGGGTTTGATATAGATCTGCCTTCATAGTGTTGAAGGTGTTTAATGAACACATTTGATTGATATAATCGTGTTACTGTATGAATAGCAAGGTGGTATGCGTGCTAAAAATTCTAATTGTTGATGATCATGAGCTGGTGAGTACTGGTATTTCTCGTGTGTTACAAGATGAGAAGATGCTTTCTGTTGTTGGTAGTGCGGCTAGCGGTGAAGATGCAATTGAAAAGACGAGGCAACTGCAGCCCGATATTATTCTAATGGATGTGCATATGCCTGGTATCGGTGGACTTGGGGCAACCAAGGAAATTAAGAGATTATTTCCAAAAATAAAAATTATTGCATTATCGGCTCATGATGATAATCCATACCCTTCAAAGCTGATTGAAGCTGGCGCAAGTGGCTATTTAACAAAGGGAGCTCCTGCTAAAGAAATGCTAGATGCGATTCACACAGTTTCTCAAGGGAAGAAATACATTACTGGATCGGTTGCCCAAAAAATGGCACTTTCTAAAATTTCTTCTGAGGATGGCGCATCGCCACTTGATATATTATCGGATCGTGAATTGCAAATTGCTCAAATGATCATTGATTGTAAGAAACCTCAAGAAATAGCGGATTCGCTTAATCTCAGTAGTAAAACTGTAAACACTTATCGTTATCGTATGTTTGATAAATTAAATATTAGTAGTGATGTTGAGTTAACTAAATTAGCTGTCCGCTACAGCTTATTAGGTATGGGTTAATAGAGTGGCTGTTTGAATACTCAAGATTTTGATTCTAAACACTTTGTAAGTAATCTGACATCTAGACCTGGCGTATATCGTATGTATGGCAAAGGTGTACTTCTGTATGTTGGAAAGGCAAAGAACTTAAAAAATAGAGTGTCGAGTTATTTCCGCACTTCAGGGTTAACAACAAAAACCATGGCATTGGTTAGCCGTATTGATGCTATAGACATTACGGTAACGAAGAGTGAAACCGAAGCGTTGTTGTTAGAGCAAACTCTTATCAAGCAACATCGACCACCTTATAATATTTTATTGCGTGATGATAAATCCTATCCTTATATTTTGTTGTCTGAGCATCAGCATCCGGCTTTACTTTTTCGACGCGGTTCAACCAAAACAAAAGGGCAGTTATTTGGGCCTTTTCCTAGTGGGAGTGCTGTAAAAGAAAGTCTAAATACAATGCAGAAAGTCTTTAAAGTGAGGCAATGTGAGGACAGTTATTATTCAAATCGCTCTAGGCCTTGTTTGCAGTATCAAATAAAGCGCTGTTCTGCACCTTGCGTAAACTTAATTGAAGATGTTGAATATGAGAATGACGTTCGACATGCCAAAATGTTTCTGGAAGGAAAAAATCATGAGCTAACGAATGAAATAACTCAGCAAATGACAACAGCAGCTAAGAGCATGGAGTTTGAGCGTGCGGCTCTATTGAGGGATCAAATAGTCCAGCTGAAACATGTCCAAGAGCAGCAAAATGTTTATGGTCATTCTGGTGATGCGGATGTCTTGGCGGCTCTTATACAGCCTGGTGGCTTGTGCGTTCATTTAATGATGGTTCGGCAAGGAAAGGTAATTGGAAGTAAAAGTTATTACCCTAAAATGCCAATTGAAATGACAGAAGGGGAGTTATTGTCAACTTTTATAGCCCAATTTTATATTGGTAACAATGATTTACCTAAAACCATCATCATCAGCCATGATCTAGATGACAGTGATACCCTGACGGATGCGTTGTTGTCCAGTTGCCATAAAAAAATTGAGTTAACGTCTTCTGTCCGTGGGCAACGTGCTCGTTGGTTGGATCTTGCGAAGCTTAATGCTGAGCAGGGGTTGCAGGCAAGATTATTGGACAAGAGAAATCACTTTAGTCGTGTAGTCGCTTTACAAAAATTACTTGGATTGCCTGAGCCACCCAAAACGATGGAGTGTTTTGATATAAGTCACTCCAGTGGCGAGTCCACTGTCGCATCTTGTGTTGTGTTTGGGGTTGATGGTCCAGATAAAAAACGTTACCGAACTTTTAATATCGAGGATGTTGCCGCCGGAGACGATTATGCTGCCATGAATCAAGCACTAACAAGACGTTATAAAAGAGTCCGAGATGGAGAGCTTGAGCCACCTGATGTATTGTTAATTGATGGTGGTAAGGGGCAGCTGACCCAGGCTGAAAATGTATTAAAAGAGCTTGGTTTAATTGATATATTCTTGCTGGGTGTAGCAAAGGGAACAACGCGTAAACCAGGGCTTGAAACCTTGTACATTGGTTCAAAAGAAGAAGAGGTGGTATTACCTCCAGATTCAGCCGCGTTACACTTGATTCAGCATATTCGTGATGAATCCCATCGGTTTGCCATTAAAAATCATAGGCAAAGGCGAGATAAAAAGCGTCGTCATTCTGTGTTGGAAGGTATAGAGGGGATTGGGCCAACTCGGCGAAAAAGTTTATTGACCGCATTTGGTGGTATGCAGGAGTTATTGTCTGCAAGCGAGGAAGATATTGCAAAAGTGAAGGGTATTGGTGTGAAGAAAGCCTTTGAAATTTATTCTTTTCTACATAAAAAATGAACCTTATTGTAAGCGAGTGCTTAGGAAACTCATGAATATACCTAATATATTGACATCTATACGGATTCTTTTAATTCCAGTTTTAGTAGCTACCTATTACTTGCCTTGGGATGGTCGCTATGTCACGTGTGCTGCGATTTTTGCTGTCGCCGCCTTTACTGATTGGCTTGATGGTTATCTTGCCCGTAAACTAGATCAAGCAACGCCATTTGGTGCTTTTTTTGATCCAGTTGCGGATAAGGTAATGGTTTCTGTTGCTCTGGTTATGTTGGTTGAAAGTTATGCTAGTACTCTTATGACGATTGCTAGTGTTGTGATCGTGAGTAGAGAAATTGTTATTTCAGCATTACGAGAGTGGATGGCTGAGATGGGTAAAAGAGCCAGTGTGGCTGTTTCTTATATTGGTAAGGTTAAAACGGCCATGCAAATGCTGTCAATTTTTATGCTATTAGGAAGTCCCCCAAGCTCTGAATGGGCGATTTGGGGGGAGGCTGTTCTTATCTTTGCGGCATTATTAACTCTGTGGTCAATGTATGTGTATCTAAAAGCGGCATGGCCAGAGTTAACGTCATCAATTTCGGATAAAAAATAATCAGTTTTCGGCTGGAACTTGTTGATATAAAGTTTTTAGCTTTTTTTTATTTAAATGCTTGACGTAAATAATAAAAAGCATAGAATATGCACCATCTTTTGAGCGCGGGAATAGCTCAGTGGTAGAGCACAACCTTGCCAAGGTTGGGGTCGCGAGTTCGAGCCTCGTTTCCCGCTCCAATCAAAAGATAGATTATTTGAGGCCGGATGGCAGAGTGGTCATGCAGCGGACTGCAACTCCGTGAACGCCGGTTCGATTCCGACTCCGGCCTCCAAAATAATCAAAGGATACATCAATAGATGTGCCCGGGTGGCGAAATTGGTAGACGCACAAGACTTAAAATCTTGCGATAGAAATATCGTACCGGTTCGATTCCGGTCCCGGGCACCATTTATGGTGCCTTTTTTATATAAGAGCCTTGCAGGCTTACGTGATTTTGCAGTAGGATTTATTATTCTGCTGTTTGTTCTGCCCGGGTGGCGAAATTGGTAGACGCACAAGACTTAAAATCTTGCGATAGAAATATCGTACCGGTTCGATTCCGGTCCCGGGCACCATTCATGGTGCTTTTTTTTGCTCTAAATTATCTCTTCAATTCTCTTTCTGAGCTACGTTCCCCTTTTCTTCTGGTTAAATTTTTTTCTTTATGTGAATTATTTCCTTTTTAGGTTTTTTTGGGGTAGGTTTGTCTATTTATTGTTGTATTTGACTTTTTAAGTAAGAGTAAGAGGGGGGTGTAATTCGCCTATTTGTGCGTAGGTTGTGTGGCTTTAGACCAATACAATCCAGAGCAACGAGTTGCCTGGATTGTATTGTGATGACTGGCGCGTTCTTTTATGCGGGTGGTTAGCTCACATAGACTACTGGCTACTGTGTAAGCCTCTTAAGATAAGTTCTTATTTAGAATTGGTAGTAGGTTTTTGAATAAGCGTGGGTTTGCGCATAATATATTACCCGTTTCTTCAATGCTTGGTGAGCCGTTAAAATCAGAAAAGATACAGCCAGCTTCTTTTGCGATGAAAAGAGGTGCTTGTGTTTCCCATTCAAAAAGTTTAATTCCCCAGGTGGCATCAACACGGCCAGCAGCAACGTTAACAATTTGTAATGCTGGTGAGTCTTGGGTGATAACACGGGCACCTTTGTCTGCTAGTGATGCAAACGTTGCGAATTGTCCGCTTGCGTTTGGTCGTGTCTTATCAGTTGAGGGAAACTGTGCTGCAACAAGTGCGTTACTAAGGTCTCGAGCATTTGATGAGCGAATGCGAGAGTTATTAAGATAGGCGCCGCGGCCCTTACTTGCGTAATATTCGTCCTTTGTCATGGGGTTTATGATTAGGGCGTGTTCTACTTTTCCAGCAATTAGATAGCTCATTGTAATGCAGTGACCACTAAGGCCGCGAGTAAACAAATATTGACCTTGAATGGTATCAACAATCCATTCGCCTTCTTCACCGTTTTGTATGCGACCGCCTAAGCGAGTTGTGATTGTATCGTTTGGATAGGCTTTTTCAAGATGATGAACGATCGTTTTTTCAGCGCCTTGGCAAACCGTTTTGTAGACATGATCTGGATCTTGGCCTTGTTCTTTATCAAAAAGTAATTTTTCTTGAGTGTGAACAATATAATCAGCTGCTGCGCGGGCTGCTTTGATGGCGATGTTAATTCTTGGTTGCATAAGATACCGTTTAAGTTTCTAAGAGGTGCTAAATTATCAAAGACATAAGGTGTCGTAAGATAAGTTACTGGAAAAGTGTTAAAGAGCGTACGTTCATATTTTGATCAGCCAATTGTAGGGACCAACTACGAATAATTTGAGCGGCATTTTAATCGAAATCTCTTTATTAAACCAGCTAAAATTGGTTATTTATTGCTCTCTTTAATGTTTAAATAGCAAATCATTCGGGAAAGTCTGCTACTATTGACAAAATTCAAATTGTCTAATTATAGTTGGTTTTTTCGCAATGAATAGCAAGGTTCGTATTGTTCTCGTAAATACATCCCATCCCGGTAATATTGGTGGTGCGGCTCGTGCAATGAAAAACATGGGGTTGGAGCGCTTATATCTTGTTTCACCAAAGGTATTCCCAAGTGACGAGGCGATAAGTCGAGCCTCTGGTGCTGTTGATTTGCTTGAAAATGCGGTGGTAGTGGATACGTTAGAGGATGCTGTTGCGGACTGCCAGCTCGTTATTGGTACGAGCGCAAGAGAGCGTCATATACCTTGGCCGTTAGTTGACCCTAGGCAAGCAGCCGATCTAGTCTACGAGGAAGCTCTTGAAACGGCATTGGTTTTTGGTCGAGAAGATCGTGGTTTAACTAATGAAGAATTGCAACGTTGTCATTATCATGTGCATATCCCTTCTATTGAGTCGTTTAGCTCCTTAAACCTTGCGGCCGCTGTTCAAGTTTTATGCTACGAATTACGCATGAAATCCTTGTTAATGATAAATGATCAGCCCGTTCAAACGAAATGGGACGTGCCTGCTGCTACAGCTGAGCAAGTAGACTATATGCTGGAGCATTTGGAAAAGGTGATGTTATTGACAGAGTTTTTAGACCCAAACACGCCTAGGCAGGTGATGACCAGGTTTCGACGCTTATTTCAGAGAGCGCAGCTGGATCAGCATGAGATAGGAATGCTCAGAGGCGTATTAACTTCTGTGGAAAAAATGAAATAATCCGCTTTCCTTAATAGCGTAATAAAAAAAGGTGCCAAATTGGCACCTTTTTTTACGTAATAAACGTTTTCATTGTTAAAGCTTTTTCTCAGGACGGTTTTTTTCTTGCCATAGCGTATGGAATTTTTGCCCAGCTTCAGCATCAACTCTCTCGTAAGAATGCGCTCCAAAATAATCTCGTTGTGCTTGCAATAAATTAGCAGGAAGAATTTCTGAACGGTATCCGTCAAAATAAGCTAATGCGGAGAAAAAAGAGGGTGTTGGAATACCCGACTGAGCAGCAAGAACAACAGCTTGACGTAAGCCTTTTTGTTTATCGGCTAGTGTGTCTGCAAAGTAATCCGCAAGCAGCAGGTTTTCTAAATCTGGTTTTTCAGTGAATGCTGTTGCAATTTTTTGCAGGAAAGACGCTCTAATAATACAGCCACCACGCCAAATTTTTGCGATGTCGCTGAAATTAAAAGACCAGTTGTATTCTTTTTGTGCCGCGCGCATTATTTGAAAGCCCTGAGCGTAGGCACAAATTTTGGCGCAATAAAGGGCGTTTCTTACTGACTCAATAACCGCTTCTGAATCTATTTCTCCAAGCTCTGTTTCAGCAACTAATAAGGAGGCGGCTTTTTCGCGTTCTTCTGTCAGTGTACTTAAGGCTCTAGCATAGACTGATTCACTAATAATTCCAGCCGGAACACCCATTTGTGTAGCGCTGATCGATGTCCAACGACCTGTGCCTTTTTGACCCGCACTGTCTAGAATCATGTCTACCAAAGGGGCGCCTGTTGTGTTGTCGTAATGCTGAAGAATATCCGCCGTAATTTCAACTAGGTAACTATTAAGTTCTCCTTCATTCCATGTCTCGAATATTTTACCAATTTCTTCTGGTTCATAGCCTAGTAGCGATCTTAGTAAATGGTAGGCTTCACAGATGAGTTGCATATCAGCGTATTCAATGCCGTTATGAACCATTTTTACGTAATGCCCGGCTCCATTTGGCCCCAAGTAAGTGGTGCAAGGTTCGCCCTCAGTGACTTGTTTGCCTGGAATGTTGCTGATAATTTGCGTTCCATCTTTATTTACCTTTGCTGAAACGGCTTCCCACATTGGTTGAAGATACTTCCATGAGTCAGCGTCACCGCCTGGCATTAGAGATGGGCCAAAACGAGCGCCAACTTCTCCTCCAGAAACCGCTGTGCCAAAGAATTTCAATTTGCCTCTGTATTCTGACTCGCGGCGAATAGTATCTGTCCACTGGCTGTTACCGCAGTCAACAACGATATCATTGGCTTCAAGTCCACTGTTAAGCAGTTGTTCGCAGACAATATCGACTGGTTTACCTGCAGGAACGAGTAAGACAATGACCCGTGGCGTTGTTAGTTTTGGAAGCATCTCTTCAAGAGTACTGCAGCCAATAATTCTTGCCTCAGAAATACTGGAACAGCGCTCTTTTTCTTCCGTTGCAAGAACATCGTTAATTTTATTTTCGTCAAGGTCAAAGCCTGCAACCTTGTAACCGTGATCGGCTAGATTGAGGGCAAGACTTTTTCCCATGACGCCAAGACCTACAAAACCAATATTGCAGCTCTGATGTGAATTTAACATAGTTACTGATCAACCTAATTATAGAGAGAGGGGTTCAATGGATTTTATCATGAAGATGATGATTGATGCTTCTATCTAAAGAAAGATGAGTTAAAAAATAAGTAAATAGTTTGAAATTTAACATGATATTAATCTTGATCTCTGAGTGTTCGGTGTTGTGTCGCATTTTTGTAAGTTATGAAGTAAAAAAACTACGGTTTTACGTTCTTTTTAATGGGGAGCTCCTTTTTTAAAGTAATTAAATTACAAGATCAATTATAGGTATTTTATTTGATAATTTTTGTCGTAAAAAAGTGATTTTTTTGTCGTTATATAAAAATTAATTTCAATTAAAAATCTTTTAAATCAAATGTTTAAATGTTTTTAGCGGGAGCTTTTAGTTTTGTAGTAAAATAACATTTCGTTATATTAATACTCTTTTTTAGATTTTTTTGTTACCATTTTTAAAACAAATAGGCTATCACGCAGTGGCAACGTTACTGGATGTTCAGAGGAATAGTAAACATGAATGCGGAAACTAAACGATCAATGATTCACACTAATTTGACTACAGCTCAGCTTGTTGAGAAAGCACTTCAAAATAATGAAGGTCAGTTAGCGGATAACGGTGCTTTGGTTGTTGAGACTGGGGATCGAACAGGTCGTTCACCTTTAGATCGTTTTATCGTCGAAGAAAGCTCTAGCAAAGATAATATCGAATGGGGATCAGTCAATCGTCCCTTCCCGCAAGAAAAATTTGGGGCTTTGTGGTGTAAAGTAGAGTCTTATTTGAATGAGCGAGAATCGTATTTATCTAATATTCATGTTGGTGCCGGAGACGATTATTATCTGCCTGCAATTATGAGGACAGAAACGGCTTGGCATCATTTGTTTGGTAGAAATTTGTTTATTCGCCCTGAAACTTATAACCCAGTGAGCAAAGACGAATGGCAAATTCTTAATGTACCAACTTTTGAGTGTACTCCTGAGGAAGATGGAACAAACTCAGAGTCGTGTGTTATTTTAAATTTTGCGGATAAGAAAGTGCTTATCGCAGGTATGCGCTATGCGGGTGAAATGAAAAAAGCAATGTTTTCTGTACAAAACTATTTGTTACCAGAAAAAGATGTGTTGCCAATGCATTGTGCGGCCAATGTTGGCCCTGAGAAAGACGTAACATTATTTTTTGGTTTGTCCGGTACCGGAAAAACAACGCTCTCTGCTGATGAAGAGCGCTTTTTAATTGGTGATGATGAACATGGTTGGGGTAAGGATACTGTTTTTAACTTAGAGGGCGGTTGTTATGCTAAGTGTATTGATCTGTCTGAAAAAAATGAACCTTTAATCTGGAAGGCCATTAAATTTGGTACGATTGTTGAAAATGTTGTGATTGATCCTGATACTCGAAAAGCCGATTATACAGATACATCATTAACGCAAAATAGCCGTGCAGGATACCCAAGAGATCATATTGAGAAATGTGCAGAAGGTAACCGAGCTGGAGAGCCTAATGCAATTGTATTTTTAACTTGTGACCTAACAGGTGTTTTGCCTCCAGTATCTATTTTGTCAAAAGAGGCCGCGGCCTATCACTTTTTGAGTGGTTATACTGCACTTGTTGGATCCACTGAAATGGGTGCTGGGAGTGGCATTAAATCAACGTTTTCCACTTGTTTTGGCGCACCTTTCTTTCCTCGACCTGCTCATGTTTATGCCGACCTTCTTATTAAGCGTATTGAAGATTTTGGTAGTCAGGTTTATCTTGTTAACACGGGTTGGACAGGTGGTGCTCACGGTAAGGGGGGGCAGCGTTTTAGTATTCCAACGACTCGTGCTGTTATTGCGGCCATTCAGTCAGGCGCTTTGATAGATGCTGAAGTAGAGCATTTAGACGATGTTAACTTAACCGTACCTAAGTCTGTTGAGGGGGTCGACCCAATACTATTAAATCCTCGTAAGACTTGGTCAAATGATGAGGCTTATGCTGAACAGGCGAAAGGGCTTATTAATCAGTTTGTTACGAATTTTACCAAATTTAAAGGTGTGTCTACACAGATTATTGATGCAGGCCCAAAGGTCTAGTTTTAAACGGTAAAGTAAACCGCCCTATGTATTTTAATGCATAGGGCGGTTTTTTTTGTTCTGGTGTTTTTGATAAATTTCAGGATAATCAAATATATGTATATTGATAGCCATTGTCATTTAGACTTTTCTGTTTTTGACAAAGATAGAGGCGACATTTTAAAAAAATGTCATCACCATGATGTCAGGCATTTTATTGTGCCGGGTACGCGTTTTAAAGGGTGGGAAAAACAGTCGATTTTGAGTCAAGAGTACTCTAGTTTATCTATGGCTTATGGTATTCACCCTTATTTTTTAAACGGTGAGGAGTTTCGCTCTATTGATTTATTGGGCGGCTTTTGTGAATCCAATTTTACTGTTGCAATTGGTGAGATAGGTTTAGATATTTGGCCAAACTCGCTTCCAATAGACATTCAGCTGGCTTTTTTTAGGGCTCAATTATCCATCGCTAAGTCACTGAAGCTTCCCGTGATACTGCATGCACGACGAAGCTATGACATCCTCTATAAAGAGTTAAAAAATAGCCACTTCTTATATGGAGGCGCTGTTCATGGGTTTAGTGGGAGCTGGGTCCAAGCTCAACGCTTTATTGAGCTCGGCTTTGTATTGGGTATTGGTGGTAATATTACTTATACAAGAGCGAAAAAATCGATTAAAGTGATCAAAGAGCTAAACTCAGTTGACTATGTGTTGGAAACTGATTCGCCCGATATGCCTGTCTTTGGCAAACAAGGGGAAAGAAACACGCCTTTGAATATTCCGATAGTTGCTCAATCAATTTCTGAAATTAGACAGGAATCTATAAAAGACATAGCGTATCAAACCTCCATAAATGTCGGCAGGGTATTTCCAAGTATTGTAAAGGGGTTCTAGAGTTGAATCGAAATAGAGATATAAACGCACCAATACGTATTGTGCTATTGGGAAGTGACACGGTTGTTGGCGAAGAACTTTTATTATTTGCTTCAGCACTTTCTGAGTTCGAGTGGTATACGCTTTCTTGTCATGAATTGTTTAAATATGATTATGATTCAGGCTTTTTAAATGGCATTGAGTGTGATGTGATTATTGATGCTCTTAGTATTGATCGTTGTCTGGATTCCCGTTATCAGAAGTTTATTAATGCTCTGACGGCTTATTCTGAGCAAACAAACACCCAACTGTTTATGATTAGTAGTGCTTTGGTGTTTTCAGGAGATAAAGAGACAGCTTACGATGAGAACGATCAACCTGACTCTCAAGATTCTTATTCTTTGGCTTTAATTGAATCGGAACAGCGTTTTTTATCGTTACCTCAAAATGTTGTTTTACGAACTGGCTGGCTTTTTAATGGTAAAAATGATGACTTCGTCTGCCGAACTATAGACTTAATCAAAAAGGGTGTAAATTTAGCCCATAATGATAGTTTTGTGGGTAGCCCATCTCCTGTTTCTGATCTGGCTCGAGTCACGTTAACTATGATTAAGCAGCATTATTATGGTTCAACGAATACTGGGGTGTATCATTATTGCTGTTCTGAAGAGATTAGTTGGTATGGTTTTGTCGAAGCTATTTTAGCCACAGCAGGTCAATTTGACCCAAAAGCCCCAGTCTCCATTGAAGCCATTAGCGATTGTTTTCCTGATTCTGAGGATATCGTATTAGTCAAAAGACAGTCTTTATCTTGTCGTAAAGTCTTTAACCACTTTGGAGTGAAGCAAAGGCCTTGGAGGGCGAGTTTGCGTAAACTGGTAAAAGACCTGTATCAATTTACCTAGTATAAGTCATGGCAATGTTGAATGGAGGGTAATTGTTTTGCAAAAAATAAATCATAAGGCGGTATTTTTAACGATATGCTTGCTTTTTATTTTGGGAGGACTTTGGAGTTTGGCGGCACCAAAAATGCTAGCTGTCGACAAGAGTGATGATCCGATTTTTATTGCGTTGTTTTCGGTTGGTGTCTTGTGCTATGTGTATTTTAACGCTTGGTTATTGGTAAAAACCCGCTTTAATTCATTTATGGATGGTGTTTTTTTGATTATGGGGATTTGGTTGTTTTCAGTCATGCCAAACTTATTTTTTATCCAATCTGTATTAGCCCTACCTATTGATAATTTTCTTTATTTGCTTACATTTGGTGGAACGGCAGGAGTGATCACGGCCTTTGTTTTATCTTTATGGCGCTCTTCTCGTACAATATTTAAAGGCTAGAGTTTTATCTTGAAGTGGTGCTCTTTTGTTGCACCGTGAATTAATGTGTTGGGTTGGTGGCTTGTGTTGATGGGGGATGGATTGCTTAATTGATTTTTAGAAAAGAGATTAGTGCTAAGGATAGCTGGTGGGAGGTTTGATTCCTCCCACTCTTGTAGCTCAATAGTCGGTACTATAAATATTCTTCTAGATCATTTTTTACCTGAAGATCAACCTCTAGTGCGTATCCAGGTAGTTGTATCTTTTCTTTTGTTATAGACAGGTCTTCACCGGCTAGAACATTTTGTCCGAAATGATATATGGGTTTCGATTCACCAAGAATGGCTTGTTTATTATACCGCTCGCTTTTCTCTTTGGTTTCAATATTTCTATCGAAGTAACGCTTCATCGTGTCTTCAGAATGCTTATTTGAAAGCATTTCTATCACTTTATGAGGAGCCAATAAAACCGCCGTGCCGTTGTTGCCACCAAACCCTTTTGAGTTCAATAAGGCGCCATCAAAATGCGTTTTGCCATAATCCTGGTGCGTTAACTGAAAAGACAGACCCTCAGTATGAACGTCATCCGCTAGCTGTTTGGTTGTTGTGATTCCAGGAAGTATGCCATGCTCCCAAACACCAAGAGATACATGAAGTTGATCGCCACCTGCGGTACCTTGTGAATGGCCTAAAAACGCCTTTACAGCCGTCACTGGGATATGTTTTGCTCCGAAGCTTTTTGCTACTTGGCTTAAAACATGAGACTCAGTAATTCTGTTCTGAGGTGTGCTGGTACCGTGAGCTTGAATGAAGGTTCTGTTATGAAGTCCATCTTCACCAATGATGTTCTTTAAATAAGCCATGGCTTTCCCCAGAGTTAAATAGTTACCTATTCCGGGTGCTGATATCGATTTTTTATGTCCATCAGCGAAAGAATAAACAGCGGGTATGGCTCCGTGGATGTTGGCCCCCAACTCTAAAGCAAGTTCATCATCCATTAACAGGGTCCATTGACTGGATTCACCGATTGTAAATCCACAATTATTTGCAAAAGGACGGCAGCTTTGAGTATGGTCAGGTTCTTGTTGATCCTTGATTGCATCTAATGCCAGTAACGCGCTGTCTTCGGCTAGGGCTCCCATTGTGCGAAAGCCTTCAATTATCTCTGGTGTAATCGGAGCATCACTGCCGCCCACCATGGCAACTCTTATTTCTCCAGATTTAATGCCAGCAATGGCTTTTTCTAGGTTGAAGAAATAAGTCGCACAGGCGCCTATAGAGGTACCGACAACACCAGCGCTACCAAGAACATAAGCATTAACAAAGTCAGCAGGCATTTGGGCGTAGCCAAGGGGGAGGTGTTTTGACGTTGTACGCTTACCTTGCAGTGCAGATTTGAGCATGCCTCCAAAGCCTAGATCATCCATTTGGCCAATAGAGTTTGCGGCAAAAACGGCGACTTTGTCTGGAGAGACGTTGTCGCGTATTTTCCCCCAGGGGATGCCGCTGCTATTTATGGCATCTGAAGCGCCGTATACTGTCATTTGCAATCCACGGGGATGGTTGCGACTTTGATACATAGTGGAAGGATCGAAGCCTGTTGGTAGTTGACCAGCTGACTTAACGCTAAGTTCTTTCGTGTCTTTTATGAGCGCTTCTAAGTTACCTTCAACGGTTACTTCTGAAAGAGAATTTGATAGCGCTAGAACAGTCCAATTATGTGGGAGGTTTTCAGGAAGTGAGCGTGTTTTTATTGTGAAAACAATGTGTTCATCGTTTGGACTTGGGGAAAGGATGGATGACTTGTGCAAGGTAACATTATCAACATCAAAAAAAGACGGGTGAATTCGTCTAATTAATGTCTTAGCAAGGATTTCCTCACTGAATAAGTTGATAAAAGCACCTGAGTCAAGTTGCTCTCCCGAATCTGTATACCAGATTCCGTTTCGATGCTCGGCAGTCTTGGTTAATGTTGCTAAGTCAAGCAAGACTTCCTGTTGAACGGTGCTTGGCAACATGTCGATCACAATTCTTCTATAAGCTTGATGTGAAGAAGAACGGCCAGCCGAGTTGATTCCACCAAAGCCAACAATAACAGGTAAACGGGCCAAATGAATTCCCTCGTTTCAAAGTGAATGATTAAGGCTAGCTATTGTAAAGAAGGTTGTGTGCCTTAGCTAGCCTGAAATAGGTAATGACTTCAATGAATTAGAGTTGTCATGCTTTCTGGTTATTTTTCTTTATTGTGATATGTTTAGGGCTTATTCTTCTATTAAAATTTCTTTGTTTTGGTTGAACTTCCATAGTTCATTATAGTTAATGAGACTTTCAATCTCATCAATATAATCCTGCCCTCGTTGCGAGTAGCTGTGCAACCCCGATGCTAAGGATAATCCCGTAATCTCAACATCATTTCTTCTTAATTCTGCCCGTCTTTCTCTAAGATCAGCATAAGCGGCATTAATATTTAAATTATCTATGTATGCAAACACAGATTCTTTAGCATTTTTAAATCTTCTCACTTCATGCTCAGCTTCATCATCACGTTTTTCTGGCACTAGGCCGCAGCCTTGTCTAAAGCACCATTGACCAAAATAATTGTTACCTTCTACCGCAAATCGAGACGTTCCCCAGGCCGATTCGTTTGCGGCTTGAGCAAAGACTAAGGACTCTGGAATGATATCAACGTATAAGAGAAGTTCCGCAATGGTTTCATGGGTAAAAACGTCTACTTTATTAAGTTTAAATATCTCTCTTAACGCTTTCAACCACCTTTTTTCTTCTCTAGATGGTGGTTCTTTGTTGGCTAAAATGGCATGGATTTTTTCTCTATCTCTTATTAATAAAGCGTTTTTCTCAACTACAAAAGGCAATAAATAGTTAAAGAAAGCGTCTTTTCTTTCTTGAATATCGCTGATGCTTGCGAAATCTGGGGGTGTTTCTCCTGACTCGGCTGGAATGGATGCTTTGGGTTTTTTTACTGGTTTTTCAAGTTCAATACTTTCTTCAATAGGTGTGTTTTCTTCACTTGAAGAAGATGATTCAGGCGATATACTTGGGCTTGGGCTTGGGCTTGGGATAGGTTTTTCTATCACAGGGTTGCTTGGCTTAGATGGATTAATGGGCTCTAGTTTTAGCCATAAAATGAATATAACTAAAAAGGAAAGTACCCATAATATTTTTCGTTCCATAATTAATAGAAACCTATGCGTATTAAAGAAAACGGTTGAGCGCAATTATATAAGCTAACACATTACCGACGAGCCTGAAAATAGAGCGATTTAATTGCCTTATTATTACGAAAAAGAGCGATGAAAGACAGTATTAGTATGCAGATCATTTTTTTTACTTATTTTATTAGATAAGACAGGCTGTATTTTTGCAGAAGGGTCTCGGACAAAACGTTGATTGTTGGTGAAAAAAAACTCTACAAAAGGCAGAATATACTCTGTTTGAGAATGTGATAAGTTGAAAGTTGAGCTATGCCTAAGACCCTGAATGTACTTTTGATGCCTTTGCTTGTGATTATTGCAAGTTTGTATGCGGGCGCTTACATGCACTTTGCCCCGGTAGTCTGGCTAAATGTCGTGCTCTACCTCCCTTTTGTTCTTCTCGTTATTCTGGTTTTGCTTGCATGGCATTTCAATAAAGGGCGATTGTTCTTAATTGCCATCTTATTGTGTGTTCCTCTTTATCAATTATTTTTCTCTACTCAGAGTATAAGTTCATTTGGATACATAGCTGTAACGGTTTTAAACTTATCTGTGGTCTCACTAATTCAAGAAAGAGGTTTTTTGAATCGCTATGCTGTTAATCGAATTGCGTTTATGGGCATGCTTTATTCTTGGAGTGTTGCTTTTGAAAAAGGATGGATCTCATTTCCTATTCTGAATGAAACAGTTTGGTTTTTAGAGTCGCTATCTTGGTCAACCTTAATATTGATGTTGTTTGTTTTCGCCTGTTTGTTGTCTGGTGTGTTTCGTTGGTGGAGAACCGCAAGCGGCCTATGCGCAAGTGTATTAATAACTCAAATAACATTATTAATTTTATTTTATATCGTTAGCTCTCAAGGGCAGGCATCTTTACTTTTGTCTGGTTGTTTTTTGATTTGGGTCTTTTATATATTAATAGAGAGTCATCAGATGGCTTACGTGGATGATCTAACAAAGTTAAATAGCCGCAGAGCGTTAAACGAAAAATTATTGGCTTTACCTAAACGCTATGTTGTTGTTATGGCTGATATAGACCATTTTAAAAAATTCAATGATACCTATGGTCATGATATGGGGGACATCGTCTTATATCGGGTTGCTGAAGTATTCTCTAATGTATCTATGGGCGGAAAACCTTTTCGTTATGGTGGTGAGGAGTTTACCGTTTTATTTGTCAATAAGTGTTGGGCAGATATTGAAAGCAGTTTGGAGGGGTTAAGAGCCTCAATTGAAGCTATGAAGGTTCAAGTATTGGACTCAAAAAAAGGGGTTTACAAGGATGTGCAAGTTACTATTAGTATGGGAGTGAGTGAGTCACAGGCAAACCTTTCGCCCGAACAAATTATAAAACGTGCTGATAATGCTCTTTATCTAGCTAAACGGAATGGAAGAAATAAAATAGAGCTTAATAAAAAAAGTTGAACATTTGGTCAATAAAAGCGTTCGATGTCTTGTCGTAAGAAAAAAATGTGCTTATAATTAGCTTTATGAAATTTTCGTTTCTATTCGAAAGTCAAAAAAACATCTAAAGTGAAAATGATTTTCACTTAGGTCACAGAGCCAAAGTGGTGCAGTAGTTTAAGTTGTGATGAATGCCTATAGTCATTGACTTAATTCTGCTGCGAGGGGAAATGGGGAGCAATTGCTCCCTTTTTTTATTTTGGATTTTTACCGTACCATCTTCTTTTAAACCGTTAATATTTCACAGCCTTAAATGCAGGGTGCTTTTTCCTTTATTAAAAGGATGCTATTGTATTCCCCGTATTATCCCTTCCGTATAATTTTATATCGCCTTATTGAGGCGAACGTAGTTTACATTCTTATTGAGAGGTGTCCTTTTGACAGATACAAAGCGTGCTAAGGATCAATTAAAGATTCATATACGTGAACAAAATCAAGCGCATATTTTAAATTGTGCAGAGAAGGTTTTTGCAAGGCAGGGATTAGCTAAAACAACAACTCAAATGATCGCTGATGAGGCTGAATTACCAAAAGCGAATATTCATTACTATTTTCGTTCTAAGAAAGACCTTTTAGAGGCTGTGTTAGAGAATATTCTAGAGTTATGGCTAGATTCTGTTAGCGCGTTTGAAGAAAGTGACACCCCTAAATTTTCTTTTACTCGCTATATAAGCGAAAAAATTGATCATTCTAGAGAGCATGCAAATGCATCAAAAGTTTTTGCAATGGCTTTAATGGGAGAGGAGCCATTTGTATTAGACTTTTTACGTGAGCGATTTGTAGAAGAGATTGCAAGAGAGAAAAGCATTATCGAGGGCTGGGTGGAGCAAGGCCTCATGAAGCCTGTTTCGACTGAGCATCTGTTTATTAGTTTGTGGGCAATGACACAAACCTATGCGGATTTTGATGCGCAGATTAAAATTGTTCTAAATAAGCCTAGGTTAGAAGAAGACGATTATGAAGATGCAAAAGACTTCATTATCGGAATGATTCTAGCCGGTTGTGGGATTCAATAATTGAAAGAGGCGTATTTTTAAGCTCTATGTAGTAGAAGAAACATGCAGGCAATAGAGCTTATAGGTCAGTATTCTAAAAAAATACCCTCAAAACGGAGGGTATTTTTTTAACAACTGACTTTTAACGTGTTCCGTAAATGCGATCTCCCGCGTCACCAACGCCTGGACGAATGTAGGCATGTTCATCTAGTTCGCGATCAATTGCGCCAATGTACATAGGTACATCGTTATGTTCTTCTTTAAAGGCCACAATGCCTTCTGGCGCAGCAAATAAACAAATAAATCGGATGTCTTTTGCGCCCATTTTTTTCATTTTTTCAATGGCCGCAGCGGCTGAATTTCCCGTTGCTAACATTGGGTCAACAACAATGATCGTGCGTTCTTCAATTGAGTGCGGCATTTTCAAATAATAGTCAACTGGTTGCTTGGTTTCAGGGTCTCGATACATGCCAATATGACCAACTCGAGCAGAAGGTGATAACTTTAATACGCCCTCTGCTAAGCCATTACCGGCACGCATAATCGTGACTATGCACAGTTTTTTGCCTTTCAGAACTGGGCACATCGCTTTTTCTAGCGGTGTCTCAATTTCAATATCGACTGTTTCTAAATCTCTTGTTGCTTCGTATCCAATCAGTGTCCCCAGTTCTTCAACAAGCATACGAAACTCGCGAGTACTTGTATTTTTGTCGCGTAAACTGGTGAGTTTATGCTGTACAAAAGGGTGGTCGATAACAGTGATGTCTGAGTAGGATTTTAAAATGTCGGCCGCTTGCATCAATTGAGCTCCATGAATGAGTATTTGAAGTTAAATAGTGAAGAAAAAGAGCATGTCTTTTATTGCGTGAATAATACCATACAGAGGGGGCTTATGTTTTAGTTTTCATTTGCTCATAGTTGTAATCATTACTTTTGTCATTACATAGTTAGAAAGAAATTTGTGAGTTCCACTATTTGATTCACCGAGAAGAATTATGAATAACGATGAAGAATACCTTGATGGCGTTGCTGATAGCTCCCAAGAAAATGAAACGGTAGATACTGATAATGTCGTCATTGATGACCCCAAAGCACTGGCCTTGCCTGAAGATGTGTTGCCTGAGACCTTATATTTACTTCCTATCTCTAGCCGGCCTTTTTTTCCTGCTCAAGTGCAGCCTGTAATGGTTGATGCGGTTCCTTGGGAGGGAACAATTGAGCGTGTTTCTGATGCCCATCAAAATGTTGTTGGGCTGGTTTATGCTGCCAAAACGGCTTCAGGTAAACCCACTATTGATGCATTTAGAACGATAGGCTGTGTTGCCAAAGTCCATAAAGCGGCGCTAGAAAATGGTAAAGTGACTTTTTTAGCTCAGGGAGTAAAACGTTTTGAAGTGGTTGAATGGTTAAGTGAAGAGGCGCCTTATTTAGCCCGTGTGAAATATTTGCATGACAGTAAAGTAAAAGATGATGAGTCAAAAGCGTATTCTATCGCTTTGCTTGATAGTATTAAGGAGTTAATCCGCCTTAATCCATTATTCAGTGAAGATTTAAAACAATATTTAGGCCGCTTTTCATTTAATGAGCCAGGTCTACTGGCTGATTTTGCCGCATCAATTACGTCGGCGGAAGCGGAAGAGTTGTATGAGGTTTTAGCGACTCAAGCTATCCAGCCAAGATTAAACTTAGCTTTGCTTTTGATTAAGAAAGAGTTAGAAATTGCTCGTCTGCAAAACGAAATCAGTGCCGAAGTAAATGAAAAACTCACAAAACACCAAAGAGAGTTCTTCCTTAAAGAGCAATTGAAGGTGATTCAAAAAGAACTGGGTTTAACTAAAGATGATAAAACATCAGACTTAGACAGTTTCAAGGAGAGATTACTCGAAAAGGTGGTGAGTGAGCAGGCGCAAATAAAAATCGATGAAGAGTTACATAAATTGAGTATGTTAGAGCCTGGTTCTCCGGAGTATGGGGTGACTCGTAACTATCTCGATTGGGCGACGTCCTTGCCGTGGGGAGTTCATTCTGAAGATAACTTAGATATTCAAGCCGCACGCGATGTGCTTGAAAAACAGCATGCAGGACTAGATGATGTAAAAGATCGTATTATCGAGTTTCTTGCTTTGGGTGCACATCGAGGCGAAATGGGTGGCTCGATTATGTTGCTGGTGGGGCCCCCAGGCGTTGGTAAAACATCTATAGGTAAATCAATAGCGGATGCGCTAAACCGAAAGTTTTATCGTTTTAGTTTAGGCGGAATGAGAGACGAAGCTGAGATTAAAGGTCATCGCAGAACGTATATCGGAGCATTACCCGGAAAATTTGTACAAGCGTTAAAAGACGTTCAGGTTGAAAACCCAGTGATTATGCTGGATGAAATTGACAAAATTGGTTCGTCTTTTCAAGGTGACCCAGCCTCTGCTTTATTGGAGGCGCTTGACCCCGAACAAAATTCCGAGTTTCTTGATCACTATCTTGATATGAGAATTGATTTATCTAAAACCTTATTTGTTTGTACTGCAAATCAATTAGACACGATCCCAGCGCCTTTGTTAGATCGTATGGATGTGATTCGATTGTCAGGTTATACCTCAGAAGAAAAGCTGGCGATTGCTAAGCAACATCTATGGCCGAAGCTTCTGAAGAAAAATAAATTGCTTAAAAAGCAGTTGAATATAACTGATGCGGCATTAAAGCATGTGATTGAAGACTATGCTCGAGAAGCGGGTGTTCGTGGTATGGATAAACTGCTGCAAAAAATATTAAGAAAATCTGTTGTCCAGCTTATGTTAAATCAGTCAGAGAGTATTAATGTTGGGGTTAAAGACATTGAGTCCTTATTGGGAATGCCATATTTCCGGGCCGAAAAAAGTATACGAGGTGTGGGCGTAGTAACGGGGTTAGCATGGACATCGATGGGAGGCGCTACCTTACCTATTGAAGCAAACAAGATCCATGAGTTAAGTCGTGGCTTGAAGTTAACTGGTAAGCTTGGGGATGTGATGAAGGAATCAGCCGAGATCGCTTATTCCTATGTCTGTTCTCATACTAAATCGTATCAACTTCATCCTGAATTTTTTGACAAGTGTCTTATCCATCTACATGTTCCAGAAGGAGCGACTCCGAAAGATGGACCAAGTGCCGGCGTTACGATGGCAACAGCCCTTATGTCGTTAGCTCGAGGAGAACCTATTCGTCGTCCTCTAGCCATGACAGGAGAGCTTACGTTAACAGGTCAAGTACTTGCGGTTGGTGGAATTCGGGAAAAGGTAATTGCGGCTAAGCGTATTAAAATACATGAGCTCATTTTACCAGAAGCAAATCGCCGTGATTATGACGAATTACCTGATTCCATCAAAAATGGTATGACGGTAAATTTTGCCAGTCGTTATTCGGACGTTGAAAAGATTGTGTTTGATAAGAAGACAGAAGTACATTAAAAGTGAGCAAACCCTGAAAGTATTCAATTTTTAGGGTTTGTTCAAATTAGGATACATGAGAAAATACAGTAGACCGAACGTGCTCCGCATTACGTTCGGTTTTTTTGTTTTTATTTTTACTGTGTCTGGAGAAGAAAATGCCTAAGCAGGCAACGTTTACCCAAGGTTCGACATTGAAGCATGTTGTTGTCATGTCCGCTACGGGGGCGCTGGGCCTGATGTGTATGTTTTTGGTTGACCTTGTGGATATGTGGTTTTTATCCATGTTAGGTAAACAAGAGGCGGTCGCCGCCGTCGGTTTTGCGAGCACCATTCTTTTTTTTACGATTTCTATTAGTATAGCGGTTGCCATTGCGGCCACGGCCTTAATTTCACGTGCTGTCGGTGCGGGTGATATGGCGTTAGCTAAGCGTCGTTCGGTCAACTCTCTTGTTTATGGCGTTGTATTTTCTTCTTTTTTAGTTTGGCTTATTTATCCCAATATTCCTCATATATTGCTTTATATTGGTGCCAGTAGCCGTACCTTGGATCTTTCTATTGAGTATTTGCAGGTCTTAATTTGGGGGATGCCAGCGGTTATGGTGGCCATGATAGGCTCTGGCATTATGCGAGCGATTGGTGATGCTAAGCGAGCCATGTATGCCACTTTTTTAGGTGGTTTAGTGAATGCTGTACTGGACCCTATATTGATATTTGGGTTTGGGCTAGAGGTTCAAGGGGCGGCTATAGCGTCTCTTATTGCTCGTTTTTCTATGGTTGGCATCACTTATTACTGTGTGATTCATTTGCATAAGATGTTAGCGCAATTTGATTTGTTGGATTTTTATAAAGACGTAAGAGTTATTTCTCTTATTGCTATCCCTGCCATGCTAACCAATTTATCTTCTCCTTTAGCAAATTTGATTGTTATGGAGCACTCTGCTGCTTTTGGTGATGATGTGGTGGCTGGCATTGCTATCATTGGTCGTATTATACCTGTTGTGTTTGGGGGCCTATTTGCTTTATCCGGTGCCGTTGGTCCCATTCTTGGTCAGAATTTTGGCGCTAAATCCTTTGAAAGAATGAAAAGTACGTTAACTAGCGCGGTTATTTACAGTTTTTGTTATTGTCTTGTCATGTGTTTGCTCTTGTTCGTGAGTCAAGATTGGTTGATTGAAACCTTTAATGCAAAAGCGGCGACAGCGGAGTTAATTCGTTTTTTTGCAAGTTTTATCTCTTTTAGTTTTTTCTTTCAAAGTTTGCTTTTTATCGCGCTGGCCACCTTTAACAATCTTGGTCGACCCTATGTTGGTACAGCGCTTAATTTTGCGAGGGCAACATTAGGAACTTGGCCATTAATCATTATTTTTTCATGGGGCATAGGGGCTGAAGGGATTTTATTCGGGCAAGCGGTTGGTTCGATTATCTTTGGCTGTATTGGCTTTTATATGGCAAGAAAATATGTGGCAGAATTAGAGCACAAGGATGCTGAGCTATTAAGAATAGACCCAAGTATAAACTATGATGAATTAGCGTCTTAGAAGGCTTATGTTCAGTTGAGTTACTTTTTGGCCCATAAGAGAAATTCTCTATTGCCATCCCCTCCCTTAATTGGGCTTTCAGTGTAGCTTTGAATGGAAAACCCTAAATCACTTACCAGTTTACAGATACGTTGCTCGACTTGTTTAAATAGGCTAGGGTCTTTGACTATGCCACCTTTACCTATTCCTTCTTTACCCACTTCAAACTGTGGTTTCACGAGAGAAATTAAATGGCCCTCTTCGGAGAGTAACTCGGGTAATTGAGGAAGAATCTTTGCTTGAGAAATAAAGGACACATCCATTACCGCTAGGTCGAAGCCTTTTTCAGGAAAATGTTCTCCTAAGTCGTCTACGTTTAGATTTCGAGCATTAACTCCTTCTAAGCAAACCACTCTAGGGTCCTGTATTAAAGATGAGTCTAATTGATCGTGTCCCACTTCAATTCCAATTACTTTACCTGCACCTTGTTGTAGGGCGCAATCAGTAAACCCGCCAGTTGATTGTCCAACATCTAATACCGTGAAACCTGCAATATCAAGTTGCGACAGCTCTAAAGCGCCAACGAGCTTGAGAGCACCTCGTGAAACGTATTGATCAGTATCGCTGTGTTGTAGCTGTATTTCGCATTCAGGGGTTACTTTGGTACTCGGTTTTGTAATTAGGGTAAGCTGCCCTTTAATTTGGGCAAATACTCTTTTTTCCTGAATAAAAGATTGTGCTTGCGAGCGAGATTTTGCGATGTTTTTTTCTGTGAGAACAATGTCAATGCGTTTCATGGCGGGGATAAGTATGTTGTCTATGGGGAGGAACTAAAAAAGATCGAACAATTCTATCAAAAAAAACATGTTGTCTATAGAAATATCTGATTAAATACAAAAACTAATAAGAAATAGCTAAAAAAAGTGAGGTGATTGTGAAGGCATTAATGTCAAGTGATGAACTTGTCTCTCGATTGAGTGATGAAGATCTGGTCGTTTTAGATAGCCGTTTTTATTTATTAGACCATGAGAAAGGCTATCAGCTCTATTTTAATAGTCATATTCCTAATGCGACCTTTGTCGATCTTCATACCCAATTAGCCGCCACGGAAACAGATGAAACTGGAAGGCACCCTTTACCTTCTATAGACGATTTTGTTAATACACTTCAATTGTTAGGCGTAAATAAAGACAGTGTGGTTGTCGTTTACGATGATATGGGGGGCGCCATCGCGGCAAGGTGCTGGTGGATGCTCATTCAGCTAGATATTACTTGTTATGTGCTTGATGGAGGGTTTAATACTTGGCAAGAAAAAGAATTGCCAACAGAGTCTGGTGCAGGGAAAGAGGTTAAGGAAGTTGGAAAAATAACGACTAATCAATCTCGTTTTCCATTAAGCGTTGACGAAGCGACGGTGCTTAATAATTTTGAATTGAATCAGTATGGCTTGATTGATGCGCGTGCGGTTAATCGCTTCCATGGAGAAGAAGAGACAATGGATCCCGTTGCTGGGCATATACCTGGCGCAAAAAATCGTCCGTTTTCAGACAATCTGTTAGAGAGTGGTTTATTTAAGCCGTCAGAGCAGTTACTAAAGGAATTTGAGCTATTGAATGACGAAAACAAACCGCTTGTTCATTATTGCGGTTCAGGTGTTACAGCTTGCCATAACGTTTTAGCGGCAACCGTTGCTGGTCTAGATTATCAAAAGGTGTTTGTAGGTTCTTGGAGTTTGTGGTCCAAAAGGATGATGCGATTAGTGAAAGAATCGCAAGAAGATTAGATTAACCAGTCATTGACACAGAGGTAATGTGATGAGCGACTCAGTAATAATATTAAAAAATGACTTTTTTGAACTTGGTTTAAGTCCTGATAAAGGCGGTGTAATCACACACTTTTTTTCGATAAAGGAAAGTCAAAGAATTGATTGGTTAAGGCCCGTAGAGCCTAGCCAACTCAAAGAGCCGATTGATGCACTTAACGCCTCATCTTTTCCTTTGTTCCCATTATCAAATCGCATTGGTAATAATAGACTTGAAGTTGATGGTCGTGAACACTTAATTTCGGCAAACATCGCTGATTGGCCGCTATTTAATCACGGTCATAGTTGGTTGGGGGTGTGGCACGTTAAAAAACAAACAGAAACCAGCGCGACTTTAGTGTTTACTTTTCCTAATGACTCGGTTGATACTTTTGGATGGCCGTATTCTTATCAAGCAGAGCAAGTGTTTGAATTAAATGATGACGGATTGACCATTCGTCTAAAGCTTTTGAATACAGGGAGTCAAGTCATGCCAGCAGGCATGGGAATTCACCCATATTTTATCTACGAACCCAATATGAAGGTCCAATTTCACTCAACTGGGCAGTGGTTTAGTGATGAGTTTTTGATTCCTCATACTCATAAAACAGAAACGGATGCAGTAGTGAATTTTAGACGTGGTCACTTAGAGATTGGCTTAGACAATAATTTTACCGGATGGGATGGTACTGCGTTATTATCTTGGCCTTCTCATGGTGGTCAATTGGTAATAAATGCATCGGAAATATTTCGAAACCTAGTGTTGTTTTCACCTGAGCCGTCTACAGATGATCAAGAGCAGAATAGTGCATTTTTTTGTCTTGAACCAGTCACTCATACCACTAATTCATTTAACCACATTGACCTACCCGATGAATTAGGGGGCACTCAAATGCTTTCTTCTAATGACTTTATACAAGGTGAAATTCAATTTAAGCCGACGTTTAATTAATAGTCTAATGAGCACTTAGTAGTCTTAACGCGTGTTAGTTATCATCACTAAGTGCTCGGGTTTATTCTATCTAGGTGTTGTTCCTGCGATAAACATTTGTACTTGCTGGTTTTTCTCACCCCAAATCTTTATTTTTACAGCAGAGAGAAAGGATTCGGCTTCTTTAAGGGTAACTATGCCGTCGATTAATTTAACACCAATGCCTTCTTGTGCGAAAAAGAAGCGCCAAGTATGGCCGTCTATTAAGACATCACCTTCGCCATTGTTATACGCAATTTGTTGCCATTTATAGCTATCAGGAACAAAGCATGCGAGTTCCTGTCCTGCTTCTCCATAGACTAAATCAGGGATATATCCTTGACGATCAACAAGTTCAAACTTCATAGACTAACTCCATATTATTGTTTTCTTTTAGAGTAGCCTGAATTTGATTGTTTTGCTGGCATTATTTTTATCTTTTCCTTCCTAGATCCAGTTTTGATTGAATCCCTTTATAAAGCTTCATAAAATGGTCAGCCAAACAAATCGAATCGTTATGGAGCAATCATGAAAATAGCAGTGGTAGGAACAGGTTATGTCGGTATTTCTAATGCCTTGCTTCTTGCTCAACATAATGAAGTGGTTGCGCTTGATATTTTGCAGGAAAAAGTCGACCTATTAAATATAGGTCTTTCTCCCATTGTGGATGCCGATGTTGAGGCGTATTTAAAGGCCGGAAATCTTAACTTTAGAGCCACACTTGATAAGATTGAAGCATATGATAATGCCGATTTTATTATCATAGCCACACCAACGGATTATGATCCCGATACTAATTATTTTAATACGAAATTAGTTGAGGCCGTTATTCAGGATGTCATAAATATAAACCCTTTAGCAACGATGATTGTAAAGTCAACTGTTCCTGTTGGTTTTACAAGCAAAGCATCAAAGGAATATAAAACCGCTAATCTTATTTTTTCTCCAGAATTTTTAAGAGAAGGAAAAGCGCTTTATGATAACCTCTACCCATCTAGAATTATCGTTGGAGAGGAATCAGAGAGAGCGCGCACCTTCGCTAATTTGCTGGCTCAAGCGGCTAAAAAAGATGATATAGAGGTTTTACTAACAGGTTCAACTGAAGCCGAAGCAATTAAGTTGTTTGCAAATACCTACTTGGCCATGAGAGTTGCTTTTTTTAATGAGTTAGATAGCTTTGCAGAAACGCATGGCCTGGATTCTAAGCAGATTATAAAAGGTGTTAGTTCTGACAGTCGTATTGGTAATCACTACAATAATCCTTCTTTTGGGTATGGTGGCTATTGTTTGCCGAAGGACACAAAGCAGCTTTTGGCGAATTACGATAAAGTACCAAATAATCTTGTAAAAGCGATTGTGGATGCCAATGTCACGCGTAAAAACTTTATCGCTGAATCAATTTTAAGTAAAAACCCTAAAGTCGTTGGTATATATCGATTGGTTATGAAGGTGGGCTCTGATAACTTCAGGGCTTCAGCGGTACAAGGTGTGATGAAACGAATAAAAGCGGAAGGGGTCGAGGTTGTTGTGTATGAGCCTGTTTTGAGTGATGCGTTCTTTTATAACTCAAGAGTGATTAATGACATGAGTGAATTCAAAAAATTGAGCGATGTTATTGTTGCCAATAGAATGACAGAAGAAATTTCAGATGTTTCAAATAAAGTCTATACACGGGATTTGTTTGGTATCGATTCATAATGGTAAGTGTTAAAAAATGAAAGATTTGCATTATTTTAAAAAAAGAGCAAAGAAGATTTGGTATTACTTATCTGAGCTTATTGTCATTAGTAAGCCAGAGTTTAAGGACTATCGGGCTGTATTATCAAAATTTTGGGTTGATGCTGATATCGAGCAGCGAGTTAATTATTATTGTAAGGATCCGCTTTTTTCAAATTTACGTTCTTCTGTTGAAATTGGCCGCTTCAAGAAAGACAAAAGTTTTGCTTATTACGCTGATACAAAGAAAATTGTTAAGTATTTTCCCAAAGCATTAAGGTTTAGTTATGTTTTCGGGGATGTAATTCATATCCCAGATGAACCTTCATTTGTTAAAAGCCGACCTATTTCAGACAACAATCAGGCTTCAGTATTGCTTAAATTAAATGCCATTCGTCATTATAATTTTCTTAACGATAAAAAACAGTTTAAAGATAAGAAAGGTCAGGCTGTTTGGCGGGGAATGATTTATCAAAAACATAGAAAAATACTGACGGATAAATTTGCGACCCATCCGCTATGTAATATAGGACACAGTGATGACAGCTTAAAAGATGATGTTGGTTTCAAAGGTTTTCTCACTATTGATCAGCAGTTGGAATATAAATACATTGTCAGTGTTGAAGGTAAAGATGTTGCGACAAATTTAAAGTGGATTATGTCCTCTAATTCTTTGTGCTTTATGAGGCGGCCACGTTTTGAAACTTGGTACATGGAAGGCCGATTAGTTCCTGATGTTCATTATGTGTTGCTCAAAGATGATTTCAGTGATCTTGAAGAAAAGATTCAGTTTTACAACGAAAATCAAGCCCTTGCCCAAGAAATTATTAAGAACGCTCAAACTTATACTGAGCAGTTCAAAGATATTGAGCGAGAACATAAAATTAACCTTTTAGTTGCGAAGAAGTATTTTGAGCTCTCTGGACAACTTTAAAAACGGATTGATATGAATACTGAAACTACGCTTGGCGTTTTGATGATAGTTAAAAATGAGGAAAAGCATTTAGCCAAGTGTTTAGAATCTGTTTTTGGTTGGGTTAATGAAATTGTCATTGTTGATTCAGGGAGTACAGACTCAACGTTAGACATTGCGGACAAATATCAAGCGACTGTCTATCAGAATTTAGACTGGCCTGGGTTTGGTAGACAAAGGCAGCTTGCCCAGTCTTATATGTCTTCAGATTGGGTTTTAGTGCTTGATGCGGATGAATGTATTTCTCCTGAACTTAAGGCGTCTATACAGCACATTATTTTGAATTCAGATTTAGATATCTGTTATGAAGTTAATCGTCTTACAAAAGCGTTTGGTAAATATATACATTACTCTGGCTGGAGCCCTGATTGGATTGTTCGTTTGTATCCAAGAGAAAAAGTCGCTTACAACGACGCACTTGTTCATGAAAAAGTGGTTGTGGGTGAGGGAGTAAGGATTAAAAAAATCTCGGAAGGTATTTTATATCATGATACTTATGAAAATTTGCATCATTATATCAATAAGACGACAGGCTACTTAAAAGCATGGACAGACCAAAGAGAAGGTAAGAAAAAATCAGGATTAGGGACGGCATTATTACATGCTATTGCGTGCTTTGTGAAAATGTATTTCATAAAGCGAGGTTTTCTGGATGGCAAGCATGGGTTTATTCTCGCGTGGCTGGGTATGCACTCAACTTTTGTAAAATACATTGATTTATGGCTCAGAGAGCAAACGGAGCGCGATAAATGAAAGTTACCTTAATTGTAACGACTTATAATTGGAAAGAGGCGTTGGAAGTCGTGTTGCAAAGTGTTTTGAAGCAAAGTACTTTGCCTTATGAAGTGATCATTGCAGACGATGGTTCAAGAGAAGATACTCAACGTTTGATAAAAACCTATGCCGAAAACTTCCCAGTTCCGCTTATCCACAGCTGGCAAGAAGACAGTGGTTTTCGGTTGGCAATGAGTCGTAACCGCGCTATTACCAAAGCTCGGGGCGATTACATTATTATTATTGATGGCGATATCTTGATTGCGCCTGATTTTATTGCTTCCCATATTGCCGCAGCTCGCCCTAATTTCTTTGTTCAAGGAGGGCGGGTTCTGATGGGGGACGATTTAAGTAAACGTATTATGCAAAATTTCTCGATCCCGAACTTCTTTACTAAAGGGCTGCGCAATCGTCACAACACCCTTAGTTCTCCATTATTAAGTCGTTTATTTTCAAAAGTATGGAATTCAGATAGGTCAACTAGAGGGTGTAACATTGCTTTTTGGAAAAAAGACATTGTTGCGATCAATGGCTATAACGAAGCATTTGAAGGTTGGGGGCGAGAAGACAGTGAAATGGTTATTCGTATGTTAAATAAAGGCATTCAACGTTTTTATTTAAAGTTTTCCGGAGTTGGATTTCACCTATATCACAAAGAAAACACACGTGCGAGCTTACCGAAAAATGATGAGATTTTAAGTAATACCATTGATAATAAGCTCCAGTGGATTGAATCTGGGTTAGATAAGCACCTTAAATGAAAAAACTTTCCATAGTTCGCAATGACTTTTATCTATCTAAGTTTATCTTTGATGATCTTGGTGATAAAACCAAGGTAACCGTGTCAGATTTCAAAACGAAAACCAAAGTGGCGATGTTCAAGCGTTTGTATGTTATTTTGAGATCACTTATTTCAAGTAAGAAAAGAAATGAAGATGAACAACTTATTTTTTTTGCTATGGAAGATATTCTTGCTTTGGATAACTACGCAAAAACTCAAAATAGTGCAGCCGCTCTTTGGCTTTGGAATCCAATTTCTTCGATGAGTTCCAAACGGCGGTTTTTTTTGCTTTGGTATTGCCGGCTGAATAGTATAAAAATTTGGACTTTTGATAAGGGCGATGCTTCGAATTTTGGCTTTCACTATCATCCGCAGGTACTAAGGTTTTTGAAGCAAGATGAAGTAAGCTATTTAACAACAGAATCGGAAAGTCATAGGGTTTTCTTTTCAGGAGTGGATAAGGGTCGGCTGGCATTCTTACAGCATGTTAAGCAACAGCTAATGGGTATCGAGGTTGGATTTGATTGTCATTTAGTCAAAGATAAGCGTAAAAAATATCAACAGGAAGAATTAGCTCTCTTTTCTGAACATTATATTTCTTACGAAGAGTATTTACGGCGAGCGTCTAGATCAACCTGTTTGCTAGAGATAAGTCAAGGGTATCAAGAAGGATTAACAACGCGAGCATTGGAGTCTCTTTTTCTAAATAAAAAACTCCTGACGAACAACAAAGACATCGTCCATTACGATTTTTATCATGAAAATAACATTTATGTATTAGGCCATGAAAAGCGGACCTTGCTTGAGTTCCTAGACGCTCCAACTACAGAGATTGATGATTCGATTAAACAGCAATATACAATTGACCATTTGCTGTCAGCTATGATTAAGTAAAATGTCGTTAACGAATATACTGAGTTTCTTAAATGACTAACCTGAATGGCTATATAGGTCACCTACCTAGCCATTCAGGTTTTAGGCTTTATTTCAGAGTATGAATAATACTGTGTGGTTTTAAATTATGTTGGCAGTCTGTATGCCCTAATGGACAGTGTCTTTTAAAGCACGGTGAACAGTCCAAGTGTAAATTATGAATGGTTTTTTTATCTGTCAGTGGTGGTGTGAAAGCGTCACTTGTTGAACCGTATATCCCATGTACATGGGTACCTACCGCTGCGGCAACATGCATTAGTCCAGAGTCATTGCTGATGGCCTGCTCGGAATAAGCGAGTAGGTCTATGGCATCAACTAATTTGGTTTTTCCACATAAATTAAACGCAAACTCACCTAAACCATCAATGATTTTGTCACCATCTTCTTGGTCTTTTGGGCCTCCTAATACCCATATTTGATAACCTTTTCTGATCAAGTGCTGGGCGACTTCTTGGAAGTGATGTAGCGGCCATTGTTTTGATGGACCGAATTCCGCTCCTGCCATTAAAGCCACGGCCGGTCTCTCTTTTGAGAGCTTAAAGTGAGACAGTAAGTGCTGCTGATTGTTTTTATCAACGACCAATTTAGGGTGTATTAACGGCTCGGGTGGGTAGGCTTTCTCTATATCAACACCCAATGAGGTAAAGCGTTTTACCGTTTGGTCCAAAATGGTTTTATCGAGCTTTCGACGTTCAGTTAATAAAACAAAACGTTGCTCACCATGAAAACCCACACGCACCGGGATGTTCGCAAAAAAAGGAACAAGTGCTGATTTCCAAGAGCGCGGTATAATAATGGCTTTATCGTACTGTTCGGCTTGTAAGCGTTTACCCAGAGATCGGCGGGTCTTAATACCCCATTCTCCATGGGCCGTTTTTAAGGTGATTGCCTGACGTACCTCTGGCATTCTTGCTAAAATAGGGGCTGACCAAGCAGGGCCGATGACATCAATGATGGCCTCGTGATCGTCTTTTTTCACTCGACTAAATAGGCTTTGAGCCATTACCATATCGCCCACCCATGATGGGCCTACAATCAGATATTTAGCCATTATGATCCAACCAAGTTAAATAATCTGTTACCCCTTGGGCGAGGCCTCTAAAGCTACCTTTATAACCGGTATTTCTTAGGTTGCTAATATCGGCTTCAGTGAAGCTCTGGTATACACCTTTTAGATGCTCTGGAAATTCGATAAACTCGATGTCACCTCGTCCATAATAGTTAATTACGGTTTCAGCAATGGTTCTAAAAGGTTCTGCTTTACCGGTGCCAAGGTTAAAAATTCCGGATTGATTAGGGTTATCTAAAAACCAAAGCTTGGTCTTTACTAAGTCTTCAACATAGATAAAATCACGGCTCTGTCCGCCCGCTTCATAGCCATCGTACGCGCCAAAAAGTTTTGGGTTTTCACCCGCTGATATTTGATTACGAAGGTGAAAAGCCACACTGGCCATCGACCCTTTATGTTGCTCTCGCGGCCCATAGACATTGAAATAACGGAAACCGCATACTTGGCTTTCAATGTTTGGTAATAAGCGGCGAATGTATTGGTCAAATTGAAATTTTGAAAACGCGTACATATTTAACGGTTTTTCTTGCGAACGATCTTCTTTAAAGATTGGGCCTGCGCCGTATACGGAAGCAGATGAGGCATAAGAAAATGGAATTTTTTTCTCTAAGCAATAATGTAAAACGGCTTTTGAATATTGATAGTTTACGTCCATTACGAATTTACCATCCCACTCAGTCGTTGCCGAGCAGGCCCCTTCATGAAATATAGCCGTGACTTCTGCGTTAAGGGAGTCGTTTTTTATAGCCGCTAAAAAGTCATGCATATCCATGTAATCAGCAATATTTAGATCGCTTAAATTACGGCATTTTTTGCCATCGGTTAAATCATCAACGACAAGGATGTCATCAATACCTCGTTTATTTAATGCGTGGACAATATTGCTGCCAATAAAGCCAGCACCACCAGTAACTACGTACATATGATTGTTCCTTTAATGCTAAATTTGGGGTTGGTTTACATGGGACAGCGTATTGGTTCTGTCCATTGAAATTTGACACCATTGGATGACCTCCCATAAGCCTAGAAAAATATGATAACTGCTTGTTCCTGGAAGAGGGTGATCTTTTGGTTTATTGTCGGCATCCAAAAACTCATTCCAATGACCATCTCGATGGAGGTAATGAGTGAAAATGAAACTAATCGCGTTCTTGATCTGTTCCACTTTGTTTGGACCATCTTCAAGATGAGCGCACAGCGCTTTTAAATATTCAGTAAGAGGCCAAATACGCTTTTCTTTATCCAGTACTTGGTTTGTTTTTGCGTGTATTTGGTTATAAACACCACCTTTTGGGTCTAATCCATATCGCGTGGCTTTTTCCCAAAGGGCATCGGCCATGATCAAATACTCTGGGTCTGCATCAATTTTATACGATTGATGCAGTAACCAAACCCATTCAAAGTGATGGCCTGGTTCAATGATGTGACCTGTATTGAGATTATAAGACCAGTCTGAATTAAAAAACTCTCGAAGGCTTTTTGTTTCTGCATCAAAAAAGTGTGTTTTTGCTAGGGATAACAATTCAATCAATGCGAGCTTATAGGGTTCACTTTCGGTTGCATGGTAGGCTGCAATATATCCTTCAAGTAGGTGCATGTGAGGATTTTGACGGCGTATTGAGAGAGAGTCTATGGGGAAAGATTCATAGTATCCACCTTTATTTGAACGCATTTTTTCTTGTAAGAAAAGGTGGGTTGATTCAATTAATTCAAGGGCTTTTTCATCTCTTGTAGCTTGGTAATAATAACTAAAAGATAGCAGAACAAAGGCCAGAGCGTAGGCATCACTTTTTTCGTCAAGTGGGGTTAATTTATCATCTAAAGAAAAAATCCAACGGTCACTCTTAAAATAGTTTTGAGTTATAAAACTAAATAAAGGCGCTAAGCGTGCCTTCCACCCGGGGTTGTTGTCGACTAACGAGGCATGTGAGAATGTGTACAGCTGACGACATTGGGTCAGTAGCCTAGTGCGGCCAACAGGGTTTATTTCCCATGTGCTTGTTAAGCTCTCAAAGCTGTAACCTTGTGTCGAGTGGAACCCATTTTTGTTCCATTGGTGCAATAAACCGTTAAACACAAAGTTTTGGCAATTTTTTTTAATCAAATTCACTATCATTACAGTGGTGCCTTATTTTAAGTCTATCCAACTTGGCTGCCGGATATGATAAGATGCTCATCCTCAAAAATCGAATACTATTACGCTATGAACTCTTCTTATCTTAATTTTAAAGAAAAACATATCCTCGTCGTTGGCGATGTGATGCTAGATCGCTATTGGCATGGCGGTACATCTCGCATATCTCCGGAAGCGCCTGTCCAGGTTGTTAAAGTGTCTGGCGTTGAAGATCGGGCTGGTGGTGCCGCAAACGTCGCTTTAGGCTTGGCTAAGTTGGGGGTGAAAGTAACCTTAATTGGTATCGTTGGTAAGGATGAAAACGCCAATGCGCTGAAGTCCTGTTTAATAAATGAAAATGTACAATGTCGTTTTTATCACAGTGACGCTTTGCCTACCATAACTAAGTTGAGGGTCATTAGTCGGCATCAACAACTTATTCGGGTGGACTTTGAAGAAGATTTCGCAAGCTTCGATCACCGCTCTGAAATCGAATCCTTGGTTAACGAGACGATTGCCGATTGTGATGCGGTGATATTTTCTGATTACGCTAAGGGTACGTTATCAGGAATTCAGCCTTTAATTCAATTAGCTAATCAACATTCTGTGCCTTCTTTTGTTGATCCGAAAGGTAAGGATTTTTCTATTTATCAAGGTGCGACGTTAGTTAAACCAAACCTCAGTGAGTTTGAAACCATAGTCGGCCATTGTGAAGATACTAAGGCGCTTATTTCTCGTGGTGAATCTTTGCGCAAGCAGTTCGATTGGAAGGCCCTTTTAGTTACTCGTGGAGAAGACGGTTTAATGTTGTTTGAGGACAGCAAGCCGCCTTTCTCTCTCGCTACGGCGGCTCGTGAAGTGTTTGATGTGACGGGGGCTGGCGATACCGTTATTGCGGTTCTCGCCTCCATTTTTGTGACCAGCAAACGGCTAACAGATGCCGTGGAATATGCAAACCAGGCCGCCGGTTATGTTATTGGCAAATTAGGTACGGCGACTATATCATCAGAGCAGCTGGAAGCGATTATGTTTGCTCGTTCACGTACTACCAATTTCGGCGTCTTGTCAGCCAGTGAATTATTAGAGCAAATAAAGTTGGCTCAATTGAATGATGAAAAGGTGGTTTTCACCAACGGCTGTTTCGATATATTGCACCCTGGGCATGTGACTTACATGAAACAAGCAAAAGCGCTTGGTGATCGGCTTATCGTTGCCGTCAATACAGATGCTTCCGTGAAACGCCTAAAGGGAGAAAAGCGCCCGATTAATAATTTGGAACACAGAATGGCGGTTTTGGAGGGGATAGGTGCCATCGATTGGGTCACCTGGTTTGATGAGGATACCCCTAAAGCCATTATAGAGGCGCTTTCACCTGACGTGCTTGTTAAGGGGGGAGATTACTCTATTGATACCATTGTCGGTGCTGAACATGTCCTATCCAGTGGTGGGGAAGTAAAGGTGCTGACTTTCGTAGACGGTTACTCAACAACTAAGATTATTGAAAAGGCTAACTTATAAATGAGCCAAGTTGATAGCGCTGGAAAAAACAAACCACAAACGGGCAGACAACTTTACTTTCGTTTATTGACCTACCTCAAAGGGTCTTGGCATTATCTAGTGCTCAGTGTCATTGGTTTTATGATGTATGCTGCCATGGAGCCCGCATTAGCGGCTTTACTAAAGCATATTGTTGACGTTGTTTCTAATGGTCAAGCGACGGAAAACCGCTTATTGATTCCGCTGTCGATCTTAGGGATTTTTGTTATTAGAGGGTTAGGAACCTTTACCAGCTCGTATTTTATGGCTCAGATTGCCAATAAAGTGGTGTTTGATCTTAGAACCAGTATGTTTAACAAATTAGTGGCTTTGCCTTCTAGTTATTATCATTCTATGCCTACGGGGCGTTTATTGGCCAAGCTTACTTATGATACTGAGCAAGTCATTGGCTCGGTAACCAATGCGCTGAAAACGTTATTAAGGGAAGGTTTTACCGTTATTGGACTGATGGGATACATGCTTTATACCAACTGGCGATTGTCTTTATTGTTCTTACTTATTGTGCCCATTATTGGTTTGATTGTCTCTTATGCTTCTAAGCGTTTTCGTAAGTTAAGTACGCGTATACAGGACGCAATGGGCGGGGTAACTGATGTGGCTTCTGAGTCGATCAAAGGGCATGAAGTCATTAAAATTTTTGGTGGCGCAACATTTGAAACAGAACGCTTTTATCAAGCCGCAAATGAAAATCGCCGCTCTCAGCTTAAACTAGAGTTAACCAAAGCATTAAATGTGCCGATTGTGCAGTTTATCGTCGCTGTTGCCTTAGCCATGCTTATTTGGATGGCATTAGATCCCACAATCAGTGCTTCAATGTCGGCGGGGGATTTTGTTGCTTTTATTGGTGCAGCAGGCATGTTGAGCAAGCCTATGCGCCAGTTAACAGAAGTGAACAGTATTTTACAGAAAGGTATTTCAGCGGCAGAAAGTATTTTTAGCTTTTTGGATTTAGCGGAAGAAAAAAATACGGGTGTGAAGCGCATAGCGCGTTTTAAGGGGGATATTGAGTTTAATAAACTTAATTTCTCTTACCCAAATACAGACAAAAAAATCCTTAACGATATTAGCCTTTTCCTTCCCGCCGGAAAAACCTTGGCGCTTGTGGGTCGATCTGGTGGCGGTAAGTCTACCGTCGCAAATTTAATTCCTCGCTTTTATGATGTTGCAGAAGGTGATTTGCTTTTAGATGGTGTCGCGGTTAATCAATATGCAATTGATAATCTTAGAAAAAACATTGCCCTGGTAAACCAGCAGGTGATTTTGTTTAACGGATCGATTCGCTCTAATATTGCCTATGGAGACCTAAAAGAGTCTTCTGAAGAAGAGGTAATAGCGGCGGCAAAAGCCGCAAATGCCTGGGGCTTCATTGAAGAGCTAGAGAACGGCTTAGATACCTTAGTGGGTGAAAATGGGGTTTTACTTTCCGGTGGTCAGCGTCAACGTATTGCGATTGCCAGGGCCATTTTAAAAAATGCGCCTATTCTTATTTTAGATGAAGCTACTTCCGCACTGGATTCTGAATCGGAAAGAGCGATTCAACAGGCGTTAGACTCTCTCATGAAAGGCAGAACCACCATTGCTATTGCTCATCGATTATCGACGGTTGAAAATGCGGATATTATTGCCGTAATTGATCATGGGGAAGTGGTTGAGATAGGGACTCATGCTGAGTTATTGGAGTTGAAAGGCGCCTATGCTCAACTGTATCATCAACAATTTAATGATGAACCTGAGGCGTAGCCATGTGGGCTTATCAGATACTTCTCAAATTGCTCACACCTTTTATTTTCATTAAGTTAAAGCGCTTTGCAGATAATCATGAAAATTACTCTATTTCACAGGCACTGGGTGAAGTAGAGTCAAGGATTTCTGTGGACCTTTGGATACACTGTGCCTCGGTTGGAGAGGTACTCGCTGTTCGGCCTTTGGTCGCTGAATGGCAGCGTTTACACCCCCAGAAAAAATTATTAATTACTACTATGACTCCCACAGGAGCGGCTCAAGTTGATCAGCTCTTTAAGCACAATGTGCAGCATCATTATCTTCCTGTAGACTTTAAAAAATCCGTTAAACGTTTCCTAGATAAAATACTTTGTTCAAAGTTAGTAATCGTTGAAACAGAAATGTGGCCAAATTTATTAATGCAATGCCAGCAAAACGATATTGAAGTCTTCTTGATTAACGCCCGTTTGAGTGAGCGTTCGTTAAAAAAATACCTTAAGTTTGCCAGTCTTTCGAAAAAAATCATGCAGATCCCAAAGAAAATTTGTGCTCACGATGGAGTGGATGCAAAACGCTTTGAACAACTTGGCGCTAAAAACGTGTGCGTAACCGGTAATATTAAATTTGATCTAACTGTTCCAAATACTGTTTTGGAAAGTAACTGGCGATCTTTATTTTCTGATGAAACATTGGTTTGGGTTGGTGCAAGCACCCATGAAGACGAAGAAACGTTACTTTGTGAGTCTCATAAGGTAATAAAGCAACATCATCTTCATGCTTTGCTTATTTTAGTTCCTCGACATCCAGAGCGCTTTGAAGACGTTTATAAACTCGCCAAGTTACACTTTACGCGCGTTGCTAAACGCAGTGAAGTATCTGCAGAAAACTGGTCTGGATACGATGTAATTATCGGAGATTCAATGGGGGAATTGCTTTCATACTACCATTGTTCTGATGTCGCTTTTGTGGGCGGCAGTTTGATAAAGCGTGGAGGGCATAACCCAATCGAACCAGCGTTGCTTTCTAAACCCATCTTGGTCGGAGAGCATACATTTAATTTTAAAGAGATCACACAAGGCCTAATTGATGAAGGCGCTGGGCTAATCTGCCATGATGAGTCAGCTCTAGCAAGCCGCTTACTTAAGTTGCTTGGCGACTCTAGCTTGCGAATGTCGATGGGAGAAAAAGCGTTATTTTTTGCGCGGCGGAATCAAGGCGCCGTAGGTCGAGTGCTGAGTCGTATTGGTGAAATGGAGTAAGTCTTCAGCGGCTACTTTGAGATGTCAGCAGAGAGAGTTTATATTGTAAGTTCCTAGCGATTTTTTTTATTATCGTTATAATCTAGCCCGAATACATCTCATGGGGTGCCTTTAATTAGGCTGAGAAGCGAATGCGCTAACCCGTTGAACCTGATCCAGATTATGCTGGCGTAGGAATCGAGATAGCAAATTGAATAGCCTACATTAAGTTGTGGTTTAAATGTCACATTTGCCGTTTCACCTGTACGCCGCTCACTTTCCTTAGGAGCGACACTTTGAATACATTTTCTTTAACTTCTTTTTTTTCGGCATCTGTTGTGAGTCTTGGCCTTGTTTTTTCGCCTATAACTTTAGCGACAGATACTCTTAATGTGTATACCTATGATGCGTTTGCATCCGATTGGGGGCCAGGTCCTAAAATAAAAGCCAATTTTGAAAAAGAATGTGCTTGTGTAGTGAATTTTGTTGCACTTGATTCTTCTGTTGGTATTTTGTCTCGTGCACAACTAGAGGGTAAATCGTCACAAGCTGATGTGTTATTGGGGCTAGATCTAAACTTAATGGAAGCCGCAAAGCAGACTGGCTTATTAGCGAATCACTCAGTTGAAACCTCTGCAGTAACTGTTTCAGGCGGCTGGAAGGATAAAACGTTTGTGCCCTTCGACCAAGGGCATTTCGCTTTTATTTATAACTCTGAAACGCTTCAAAATCCGCCAAGCAGTTTAGAAGAGGTAGTAGACAATCAAGATCTGCGGGTTATTTATCAAGACCCACGTACGAGTACTCCAGGACTTGGTTTGTTGTTATGGATGAAGTCGGTTTATGGCGATCATTCTGCTGATGCGTGGGAGCGACTTGCTGGTCATACTGTAACGGTAACAAAAGGTTGGTCTGATGCTTATGGCTTATTTTTGAAAGGTGAAGCGGATGTTGTGTTAAGCTATACGACCTCTCCTGCATACCATATTATCGCAGAAGGTGATGACAAATATAAAGCCGCCAGCGCTACAGAAGGACTTTATCCACAAATTGAAGTGGCAGCCATGATGAAGGATGCACCGAATCCTGCCCTAGCAAAGCGTTTCATGCAGTTTATTTTGCAGCCAGGTTTTCAATCTGTCGTTGCAACGGGTAACTGGATGTTACCCGTGGTTGAGTTGGAAGAAGAACTCCCTGCCGCGTTTGACGATGCGTTAAAACCCGTTAAAAGCTTAGTGCTACCAGCCGCCGATGTTGCTCAAAATCGCAAGGTTTGGATTGATGAATGGTTAGAGGCAACAACTCGATAAAAGGCGTTAAATTGTTTTCTTTTCGAGCCATCAAAGGCCTACTGCCAGCACTGTTGGGTGTTGGCTTTTTTCTACTAATAGGAGCGGCCAGTCTGGTGGCTCTTTTGCGTTATAGTGAATTAAACTCATGGTTTGGCTACATTCAGCAGCCGTATCTTTGGCGGCTTGTACGTTTTTCCTTATGGCAAGCTCTGCTAAGTAGTGGGATTAGTTTATTAATTGCAATTCCAGTGGCCTCTTGTTTAGTTCATCGACAATTTTATGGAAAAGCCGTTTTACTGCAACTGTTTTCTGTTTCAATGGTTGTGCCGACGATTGTGGCGATTTTAGGTCTGGTCGTTGTTTATGGTCGAACTGGCTGGCTGAATCAACTGTTTGGGGTTGACGTTCCTTTGTATGGTTTGGTGGGGATTTTACTTGCTCATGTGTTTTTCAATATGCCCTTGGCGGTACGTCTTTTTCTGCAGGGCTATGACTTAATTCCTTCTGGACAATGGCGACAGGCATCTCAGTTGGGTTTTTCTCGTTGGGCGGCATTTCGCTGGATTGAATGGCACTACATAAAAAAAGTGTTGCCCGGAGCGTTTGTATTAATTTTTATGCTGTGTTTCTCAAGTTTTGCTGTCGTGTTAAGTTTAGGTGGAGGGCCAAAGTTTAGTACCTTAGAAGTGGCAATATATCAAGCTCTCAGGTTTGATTTTGACCTTAATAAAGCCAGTTTTCTTGCTCTATTGCAGGTGTTTATTTGTACATTTTTTGCTGTTCTTGTTTACCGCATTGCACCCGTTAATCGGCAGGATGTGAGTCTATTAGCGGTAAGGAGTTATGTGATCAAAGATTCTTGTTTGGCTCGGTCAGCAGATTGTTTGGCATTACTGGGTGCATTCATATTGGTTGTCCCCCCCTTTTTGGCTATTTTCGACCCGATCTTTTCGCCTATATTTTTTAAAACATTAGGGTCTGTCTCGCTGTGGAGTGCTGTGATTGTTTCATTGCAAATTGCAGTGCCGGCGGCGTTAGTGAGTTTATGGCTTGGTGTGTGTTTTGGTGTGCTCGCACGTTTTTGTATGGCTCGACCATATCTCGCGTTTTTGCCTAATAAAATAGAGCATTTAGGTAACATGATTTTAATGGTTCCTGGCTTGGTGATTGCTACTGGTTTGTTTTTGTTTCTGCGGGATCTTGGATGGGGAATGCAGTCTAGTTACTGGGTTGTTGTATGGGTTAATGCGGTTATGGCGTTACCATTTGTTTTGAGATCTTTGATGCCTGCCATGTATCAACAAGAGCGCCGTTTTCGAAATGTGTATCTTAGCTTGGGGGTTCACTTTTGGTCTCGTTGGTGTCTGGAATGGTCACTGATTCGAACAAGTGTTGCTCAAGCCTTCGGTTATGCTCTTTTGCTCTCTTTAGGTGATATGGGAGTGATTGCGTTATTTGGGAGTCAGGGTTTGGTGTCGTTACCATTATATTTATTTCAATTAATTGGCTCTTATCGGCTTGAAGAAGGTGCGTGTGTTGCTGTGGTATTAATCTCTCTGTGTTTGATTTTATTTTATTGCTCATCTCGCGTCATTGGTGGAGTAAGTAAACGTGTTAAATATTAATCTTCGATATAATTGGGAGCGTTTTCAAGCGAATTATTGCGTGGATATTTCACCAGGCGTAACTACTTTGCTTGGTGGGAGTGGTGAAGGGAAAAGTACACTTTTGCATTTGTTGGGTGGTTTTTTAAATGGTCGTGGAGAGCTTAGCTTTAACGGCGACTCATTGGTTTCATTACCTCCTTACGAAAGGCCCATATCCACCTTGTTTCAAAGTGATAATTTATTTCCGCAGTTAAGTGTTTGGCAAAATGTGGCGATTGGTTTATCCCCCTCTTTTTCTTTGGATCAAGAGCAAAAAGTAAAAGTGCAATGGGCGCTTGAAAAAACACAGCTCATTGATAAAGCTGAGTGTTTCCCGCAGGCTTTATCTGGAGGGCAGGCTCAGCGAGTTGCTATAGCGCGGGCATTGGTGCGGAAAAAGCCGATATTATTACTTGATGAGCCTTTTAGTGCCTTGGACCCGTCCTTACGTGAAGAGATGCTCTATTTGGTTAATGATGTTACTTTAGAGCTAGGGTTAACCACGTTGCTCATTTCCCATTTGCCACAGGAAGCGAGTTTAATTGGCGGGCGAATTATTTTGATTGAGAAAGGGAGTATCGTGGCTCATGAAGCCGCCTCTAAGCTTGCCTCTGATGTTATACCTGCCGCATTCTCAAAGTATTTTGGTTTAGCTGAATAATGGAGAGATTTGTCTTAACCTTTTTTACTATTCGAAAGTAAGAAAAGATCTTTTTGTCTGTTGATTTGATGACAGCTTGATGTTCGTCTGTATTTGGCGTTTACCTTGGTATGAGAGAGACTAAGTGTTCGACGAGTTTGGTTGATTAGACTAAATCTTTCTACTGTTTTATTTTGATATAAGAGTTCCTTTGTGTTGAGTGAAAGTGAATTGTTAAAAAAGGGCATTGTAATGACAGTGGCCTACGCTTTAACCTTGTCTGTTACGGCATTAGCTGCAAAAATTGTGCAAGAAGAGGTGGCTGTTGCCGCGCTTGTTTTTTGGCAAAGTCTTGTCTGTTTGTGCTTTTTATTGCCTCAGCAAAAAGGTCACTGGGAGCGTCATTCAGTCACTGTATGGAAAGTGCATTTCCTTCGCAGTGTGGGTGGGTTTTCGGCTTTTGTTTTTTATTATTATGCACTGAATCATATTCCTTTAGTTGAAGCTTCTTTATTGCGGACGTGCGCGCCTTTGTGTGTGCCTTTTGTTGTTTTATTCATGCATAAAGTTAACATTCCAGCCAGGCGATGGTTACCATTAATTATTGGTTTTTGCGGTGTTGTATTGATTATTCAACCAACTCCAAAAGATGTGAATTATTGGCATATTGTTGGTTTTCTATCGGCTATTGGATTGGCTTTTTCAATGGTAGCCACTCGGGCTTTATCAAAGTCTGTTCGCAGTGAAGAAACGATGGCGGTTTACTTTGCTGTTTCGGCGTTTCTGTCCTTGATTTTGGTGTGGATTCAAGGCGCCAGTCTGTCTGTTCCAATGCACTTGCTGGGTTGGGTTGCTGTTGTCTCTATTACGTTATATCTAGGCATGTATTTGTACACAAGAGCTTATACTTATGCTCCTGCAAGCATTGTTTCACCGATAAGTTATATTGGTGTTGTGTTTAGTGGTGTCTGGGGGTGGTTGATATGGGGCTATATTCCCAACTTTCTTGCTTTTATAGGCATGGGCTGCATTTTTATCAGTATTCTCTACAGTGCTCGCTTATCTCGATAGTATGACTTTTTTAAGAGGGTTGTTTTTCTCTTACCCTTTTTGTTTTTACTTTGTTTAATATTGTTGCAATAAAAATGCCTCCAAAGATGAAGATGATGCCAATGATATGGAAGCTATAAAGGCGTTCATTGAGAAATATTAAAGAAAGAAAGATGCTAAATACAGGCATTAAATGAATAAACTGCCCCGCTGTTGCTGCGCCTAATTTTTGAATGCCTGTGTTCCAACACAAGAAAGCGCCAATTGAAGCGAAAACAGACATGTATAAAATTACGCCCATATCGGTACTTGTTATATTGCTGATATCTTGCTTGCTAAAAAGTATGGTAATGGGGATTTGGATTAACATGCCAATAATCGCTGTGCTCGCAAAAAAGCCGAGCATAGATAGATTCTTGGGCTTTTTAGCTATGAGTACCGAGTAGATAGCCCAGCATAATGCGGCGGCTATGATCCATAAGTCACCAGTAGATATAGAGAGGTTTAATAGCGTATCAAGGCGACCTTGGCTAACAATATTAACGACGCCAAGGGTTGAGATAATAATGCCTGTATTTTGCAGCCATGTGGTTCTTTGCCCAAGTAACACTCTCGCGGCAATTAAAATAATGACTGGTACCACAGAGTTTAAAAGAACGGCATTGGTGACGCTGGTTGTTGTCAGCCCTATATATAAAAATAAATTATAATTACATATCCCAAACCAAGCGAAAAAAGTGATTATTTTCCAATGGATTAAAATCGTTTTATATTCTTTCAGTAGATTCTTATAAGCAAAAGGAAGAATAATTAAGCAGGCGAGAGTCCAGCGAGCAAAAGAAAGGAAGAAAGGGTCCAGCCCCGTTCCAAGTGTAATTCTGCCCAATACATAATTACCAGACCAAAAAAGTACGGGTAATAATAAATAGAAAAACGCTGGCATGATCGTCCTTATTCAATAAGCTAATTTTGTTTTCTGACTTTGGCGATATTTTGAATGCCTAATCCAATAAGTATGCAGGCAAGCCCTACAAGAGTCGAGAGTTTTAATGTTTCATCAGTAAATTGAGAAAGCCAAAAAATGGATAAAATAGGAGCTAGAAAGATTAAATTTGCTACCTTTGTTGCTTTTGAGGTCAGTTTTAATGCGTTATTCCATAACACAAAGGTTAATCCCATTTCGAAGAGTCCTATGTAAAGGCCACACAATAAGCCTTTACTACTCCACTGTATCGAGTCTTCTGTTAGCCACCAGTAGATTAAAATAAGGGGGAAAGCAAAAGTAAAATTGAGAGTTAAACCTATTAAGTTTGGGCGCTTATCTCTTGTGTTAAGTAACCAATAGCTGGCCCAGATGATTGTACTGACTAATGCCAAAAACACACCGTAAGCGTTACCAAATTCAAGTGAAAAAGGGCGCCCGTTAGTTGCGATGATCAACACGCCAAAGTAGCCGCTTATTGCAGCAATAAGGTCAAAAAACACCAATCGCTGTTTTAGTATCGGGACGGCCATAAAACTGAGCATAATAGCCCAAGTATAATTAATGGCTTGAGCTTCTTGAGCTGGCAGCAATTTATACGCTTCAAGTACCACGAGATAATAAACAAAAGGATTGATGGCGCCAAAAATAAGAGAGGTTTTCCATGAACTTAATACGTGGTGAGTTAATTCGCTAAACTGTTTTTTATAGAGTATTAATGAAACTAAAAAGACGAGCGACGCGGCTGAGGCTATGAGTAATAACTGAGCTGGGCTTTGCTGAGACAATGAGAGACTAAACGCGGTTGCCACAGTCGACCAAAAGAAAACGGCCATGAACCCTAAAGCCATCGCTTTTGTTTGATTTGTCATGATTTTTTTAAAGTCCTTGGTTTCATTATTTTTAGCTGTGTTATATAATACCGCACCCCGTAAATCAATACTCCTTGTCTCACAGCTTATCTAACGGGGGAAGCGTGGAGACTAAGAACCCATAAGGAGCTTCAATGCGTCATTATGAAATCGTATTTCTGGTTCATCCAGATCAAAGTGAACAAGTACCAGCAATGGTCGAGCGTTACACAAACTTGATTACTGAAGATGGTGGTCAAGTTCACCGTCTAGAAGACTGGGGCCGCCGTCAATTAGCTTACCCAATCAACAAAATTCACAAAGCACACTATGTTCTTATGAATGTTGAGTGTTCTGAAGGTGTTTTGTCTGAACTAAACGACACTTTCCGTTATAACGATGCAATTATCCGTAACTTGGTAATTCGTCGTAAAGCGGCAGTGACAGAAGTTTCTCCAATTAAAGCATCTGAAGGTCGTGATGACCGTCGCCCAGCGCCTCAGCGTGAAGAGCGTGCTTTAGAAAATTCCGTTGAAGAAGATAACTCTTCTGACGATTCGGCTGAATAATTTATTGGATTAGGAGATACTTATGGCTCGTTTTTTCCGTCGTCGTAAATTCTGCCGTTTTACTGCAGAAGGCACAATCGAGATCGATTACAAAGATCTAGAGACACTTAAAGGTTATGTTACTGAAACTGGTAAAATTGTTCCTAGCCGTATTACTGGCACAAAGGCTCGTTACCAGCGTCAATTAGCGACTGCTATTAAGCGTGCTCGCTATATTGCTCTTTTGCCATACACTGATAGCCACTTTAATTAAGTGACTTAGGGGTACCGCATGAATGCTCTAGCAAACTGGGTGATGAAGCGACGTATGAATGCCATTATTGGTGTTGCCGCGTTTAGCGTGATCCCGCTTATGTTTTGGTTAGCGGCAGCCATTTTAGGTTTTGTGGTGCTTCGAAAAGGTGTTGCAGAAGCAATCCCTGTACTTGCATGGGGTGGATTGCCACCATTAATGTTGTGGTTTTACCAAGGTGATGCTACTTCGTTGATCGTGTTGGTTCAAGTCCTTGTATTGGGTTATTTGTTGCGTACAAAAATTTCTTGGTCGTTTGTTTTAACGGCGGCCAGTGGTATTGCTTTGTTGGGGGTGTTTTTTCTTCCTTTCCTGATGCCTGGTATGTTGAATCTAATGACTGAGATGATTCAACTGTTTTTATCCGAGCAAAAAATAGAAGTGCCTGATAAAGGTATTGTCTTTGGTCAGGTTGTGGTTGCTCTTTCAACTGTTCAGGTGTTTGTTGCTGTTGCGGCACTTTTTCTAGCGAGAAAGTGGCAAGCGGCTTTATATAATCCTGGCGGGCTGCGTAATGAATTTCATCAACTCCGATTGCCATTGGTATCGGTGTTGTTGTTAGGTGGAATGGTTTTGTTAGGTGAAAGCCTAGGAGAGGAATTTCATTTTTTAGCTCAAGTATCTGTGCCTGTTTTCGTTTTGGCAGGTATCGCTTTAGTACATGGTGTATTGGCAAAAAAAAGAATTGGGATAGTTGGATTGGTTGTTTTCTATCTTGTGGGTTTGTTTCTTCTAAAAGCCTATTTTACGAATGTGTTAATAGTATTAGCTGTAGCCGATTCGTTTATAGATTTTCGAAGCAGAATACAAGAAAAGCCATCTGATTTAAGTGATAGCTAATTATTAATTAGAGGTGATCGAGATGGAAGTTATTCTACTCGACAAAGTAAACAAGTTAGGCGGTATCGGTGACGTTGTTACTGTAAAACCAGGCTTCGCTCGTAACTTTTTGGTTCCAAATAAAAAAGCTGTAATGGCTACTAAAGCAAACTTAGCTTCTTTTGAAGAGCGTCGTGCTGAGCTTGAAGCTCAGGCTGCTGTTCGTAAAGATGCGGCTGTTGCTCGTGGCGAGCAATTGGCCGGTAAAACTTTCACTATCGAAGCAAATGCTGGTGATGAAGGTAAATTATTCGGTTCAATCGGTGCTCGTGACATCGCTGAATTGATATCTACTGAAGTTGAAGTGTCTAAAGCTGAAGTTCGTCTGCCAGAAGGTGTGATCCGTCACACAGGTTCTTTTGAGATTGATGTGCAAGTACACTCTGAAGTAGTTGTTGCTGTTACCGTTGTTGTAACCGCAGGCTAATCATTGTAATACTTTGATTACCAGATTAAAAAGGGCACTTGATGTATTGCATCAGGTGCCCTTTTTTTTGCTACATGGTACCCTTCCTTTATTATTTTCGCATTTCTTTACGACTCTGGATAACTATTGTGGATAGACAAGAACAAGCCTCTGCACCCTTAAAACTACCTCCTTATTCTATTGAAGCAGAGCGATCTGTTGTTGGGGGGCTTATGTTGGATCCGCAGGCATGGGATAAAGTTTCTGAGGTGGTTGTTTCTGATGATTTTTATCGGCCTGAGCACAAACAAATTTTTGCAGTGATTGCGCGTTTAGTTGATGACTCTGAACCAGTTGATATGGTGACTATTGGTGAGCGTTTAGATAAGCGTGGTGAGTTAGAGGCTATAGGTGGTGTTGCTTATTTAATGGAGATGGTTGAATCGACGCCAAGTGCGGCTAATATTGCGGCTTATGCTGAGATTGTGAGGGAGCGATCGGTACTTCGTTCTTTGATTACCACCACGACAGATATTACAACGCGAGCGTTTAATCCTGAAGGGATGACGGCGGCAGAAGTGCTTGATGAAGCGGAGCGTAAAATCTTTCAAATTGCAGAAGGTGGCAATAAAAAAGGCGGTCCTAGAATCGTTTCTGAAATATTAAATGCAACGGTTGATAAAATTGATGAGCTATATCATCAAGAGGGGTCCATTACTGGTTTGAGTACAGGGTTTACTGATTTAGACGCCATGACGTCTGGTCTGCAAAAATCCGATCTGATCATAGTGGCTGGTCGACCGTCTATGGGTAAAACAACGTTTGCAATGAATTTGGTTGAAAATGCGACCATGATTACGGATTTACCTGTTATTGTTTTTAGTCTTGAGATGCCATCTGAGCAGCTTATGATGCGTATGCTATCCTCTTTAGGGAAAATAGATCAAACCAGAATGCGATCTGGTCAATTGCAACAAGAAGACTGGGATAAGTTAATGTCAGCGGTGAAAATGCTGAAAGATAGAAAGCTCTTTATTGATGATACGGCAGGAATAAGCCCGACTGAAATGCGCTCTAGAGTCAGGCGTATTGCGCGCGATAACGGTGGTGTGGCGCTTATAATGATCGATTATCTACAGTTAATGCAAATTCCAGGCTTTTCAGAAGGTCGTACTAATGAAATATCTGAAATTTCACGATCTCTTAAAGCCATTGCTAAGGAGATGGAGTGTCCAGTTATTGCGTTATCACAGTTGAACCGGAGTTTGGAAAACCGCCCAAATAAACGTCCAGTAAACTCGGATTTGCGTGAGTCTGGAGCAATAGAGCAAGATGCGGACATTATTTCGTTTGTGTATCGAGATGAGGTATACAATGAAGATACGCCTTATAAAGGCATCGCTGAAATAATTATTGGTAAGCAGCGTAATGGCCCAATAGGGACGTGTCGGTTGTCTTTTGTCGGTAAATTTACGCGCTTTGAAGACTTGGCTCCTGATGCCTATAGGGATTTTCAGGACGAATAGTTCTAGTTATTTTTTAAGTTGTCTGTTGTATAAAAATGTCAGATTTTGTACTGTCATTGTATCGTTAAATTTTAATTATTTTTAGACTTTAGATTAAGAGAGTTTTTATGCGTAAGATGCCAGTAACGAATAAGGAAGCGCGTTTCCCTCAGGATTACGTATTGGTTTCGAGTACAGATGTAAAAGGAAAAATCACTTTTGTAAATGATGCTTTTTGTGAAGTTGCAGGTTATGCGCGAGAAGAGTTGATTGGTCAACCGCATAATTTAATTCGACATATTGATGTTCCACCTGCCGCGTTTGCGGATATGTGGGTTAACCTTAAACAGGGTAACAACTGGATGGGGATAGTTAAGAATCGTTGTAAGAGTGGGGATCATTATTGGGTGAGTGCGCATGTAAGTCCTTTGATGGAATCAGGGAAGGTGGTTGGTTATGAATCTGTACGCAGAAAAGCGACGGAGCAAGAGGTAAAACACGCGCAGGCTTTGTATGATCGTGTTAATAAAGGTGGCCCGGTTGTTCCTGTTTTAACGAAATTTAGTTCCGCTATGCAGAACAGTAGCCTTCCACTTTTTGTTGCTTTTTTGCTAACGTTTGTTGTGTCTTTTATGAACGACAGTGGCTTTGTTCAAACTGTTGGTGTTATTGCTTCTCTTTTAGGTGCTTTGCTTGTGGCCAAGCAGGCGTCAGCAAGAAAAGCAACGTTACAAACATTATCTTCTGAGTCGCATAATGCGCTTGGGCAGTATATGTACTGTCAATCTATTGGCGATCACGCCGCTATTCTTTTTTCACAGCTTCACAGAGAAGCGTCTAGCAATACCTTTCGTCATCGTCTTGTTGAAAGCTCAAAGCAGCTTAAAGGTCATGCTTCCCGAGTAAGGGAGAATGTGGCAAGCAATCTTGAAGGCTTTAGTCTGCAACGAAATCGCTTTGAATCGGTTGTTTCAGATACGTCTTATATGTTGGAAAGTATAAATGATGTTGCGGAAAATGTTCGTATGGCGGTTGATGCAACTGAATCGGTATGTTCTGAAACGCGTCAAAGTCAGGAATTGGCTGAGGAAACGGGGTTAACAATACGTAAAGTTTACAGCGAAATAAGTGAAGCGAAAGTCGTTGTTGATATTCTATCAAAAGAAAGTGATACCATTAATGAGGTAGTTAACTCTATTAGCGACATCGCTGAGCAAACTAATTTACTCGCGTTAAATGCCGCAATTGAGGCCGCAAGAGCGGGTGAGGCGGGTCGAGGTTTTGCCGTTGTGGCTGATGAAGTTAGGGCGTTGGCGACAAGAACTCAGCAAGCCACGCAAAATATTAATAAGATGACCGAAGAGTTGAAGAAAAATACTCATGCGGTTTTACTGACGATTGATAAAGGCTCCGAAGTTGCACATCAAGGTGTTGAGAGGGTTAATCAGGTCGCTAAAAATATGACTTCCATTGAAAGTGCTATCATGAAAATTGTTGATATGACGGCTCAGATCAATGTTACCGCTCAGAGTCAATCTAACATGGCCCAAAGTCTTAATGAGAAAATGGTAGAAGTCGATAGCTTGAATCAAGAGAGTATAACGAAAGCGGAAAATACAGTGATTAATATTACTCGTATTGAGGAAGAGGCATACGAGCAAATGAATTTATCGGAACGCTTCAAAAAATAGCGCTTATTCATTGTTCAAATACACTTGCCCCCACTTGCTGTCTATGTGGGGGGTCTTGTATTTAGTTTTTTGTATTATAAGCTAATGATTTAGTGACGTTATAAATCGCGTTTCCAAGAGTTTCAAGGTCTTCGTTGCTGATGATGTAAGGGGGCATTAAGTAAATAAGTTTACCAAATGGTCTGACCCAAACGCCTTGTTCAACAAAAAGAGGTTGAATCTGTTGTTGGTTCACTGGTGAGGTTAGTTCTACTACACCTATGGCACCCAGGCATCTTACGTCCGCTACATTCGCTAGAGACCTACATCGCTTTAAACTCTCCGTAAGCTTGCTTTCAATTGTCTGGATTCGAGAGGTTAGGTCGTATGAACTTAAAAGTGATAGGCTGGCATTGGCGGCAGAGCAGGCAAGTGGGTTACCCATAAAAGTAGGTCCATGCATAAATACGCCACCTTTATCGCTAATTCCTAGAGCAACTTTGTCATTGGTAATTGTGGCGGCAAGAGTAATGTAGCCGCCGGTTAATGCCTTCCCTACACACATTATGTCTGGCGAAATGTTACAGTGATCGCTTGCAAACATTTTTCCAGTGCGGCCAAATCCAGTAGCGATTTCGTCGAAAATTAAGAGTAAATCAAATTCCTCGCACAGAAGTTTCATTCTATCCAAATACAATGGGTTATAGAAACGCATTCCGCCAGCATTTTGTACAACAGGCTCTATAATTAATCCAGCTACTTCTAAATGAGTTTTCTCTATTATTTGGCGTACTTCCGTTAAATAGTCTTCATCAACGGGTGTGTTGATGCCAGTTGGTGGTGATGGGATAAAGTGTTGCTTAGTGAGTGCCCCTTCAAATAGCCCATGCATACCATTTATTGGGTCGCATACCGACATGGCGGCAAAGGTGTCGCCGTGATAGCCGTTTCGTGGCGTGATGAATTTTTTTTTGTTTGGTCGTCCAGACGAGTGCCAGTATTGAATGGCCATCTTTAAGGCCACTTCCACAGAGACAGAACCTGAGTCGGAAAAGAAAACTCTTGAAAGCCCATGTGGTGTGATATCTGAGAGCTTCTCCGCCAGCTTAATGGCTGGTTCATGTGTTAATCCGCCAAACATTACATGAGAAAAATCATCAATTTGTGATTTCATTGCGTTGTTAATAACCGGATGACTGTAGCCATGAATGACACTCCACCAAGAAGACATGCCATCAATTAACTCTTTGCCATCGGATAAGGTGATGCGAGATCCTTGAGCCTTTTTTACTAAAAAATGCGGTGCAGGGTGACTCATGGACGTGTAAGGGTGCCAAAGGAGTTCTTTATCTAGTTGTATTAACGCTTCATCTGTATGTTGTTGGGGCATGAAATCATCATCTAAGTAGTAAAATTAAGGGTATCTTAAAGAAAGTGGCTTCTCAGTGAAAGCGTCTAAAAGGTAGATGTCTCTATTTTAGGGTGTTCTTGCTAAGGACCAAACATCAATTCTTTCCACTCCATGTTTAAATAAGGTGGTGGTACAGGCGTCAATAGTGCTGCCTGTAGTGATTACGTCGTCTATTAGAGCAACGTGCTTCGCCACTTTGTTTATGACTTGGAATGTGTTTTTTTGTGCCGTCAATCTGTCCTTTTTATTGAGTGTGTGTTGAGCGGCTGTATAGGTGTTTTTTATCAGGCTATTTGAATTTATATTTATCTTTTGAGATAAATCATGCCGAATAAAGTTGGCCATGAGTCGGGTATGGCAAAACCCTCTTTGTTTAATGCGTGTTGCATGGCTTGGAAGGGGAATGATTTCTTTAGGCCATGGGGTGTTTTGATAGTGCATTTCCAGCGCGTTGACTAAATAGGGTATAAGTGCACGTAGAAAGTGAGTGTGCTGTTGAAACTTTATCGCTTTAATTATGTAGGATGTCAGATCTTCGTATTGGAGTGGGGCTATGATTTTTTGAGCTCTCAGGTTCTTATGGTTTTTTTGGCAATCCCCACAAAGTACTAAATGTGTTTTTGTAGGGCGAGCGCAGCATTTGCAGTGTGATTTATTGAAGGAGATGTAAGGGAGGCAAAATTCGCAGATGGCATTTTTTGACGGCGCTTCGCATAGTAAGCAATGTTTGTTAATTGTTAAGTAGTAAACCTGTGTGGTTATATGGGTTGACAGTGAGTTCCATTTCATTAGTATTGCCTTCCTTAGTTATACAATAAAATTTTTGAGGTAAATATGTCTGCAAACTCGTCTTTTGAGCTAAAACACGATTGGACTGAAGCTGAAGTTCACGCTTTGTTTAATCTTCCTTTTATGGATTTGTTATTTCAAGCGCAGACAATTCATCGAGCAAACTTTACGCCAAATGAGGTTCAAGTCAGTACTTTAATGTCAATCAAAACAGGCGCTTGTCCAGAAGATTGTAAGTATTGTCCTCAAAGTGGACATTACAACACAGAATTGGAAAAAGAAAAATTAGCTGAAGTGGAAAAGGTGCTTTCAGAAGCCAATCGAGCCAAAGAAAAAGGAGCGACACGCTTTTGTATGGGAGCGGCTTGGAAGCACCCCTCAGAAAAAGACTTTCCTTATGTGCTAGAAATGATCAAAGGCGTTAAGGCGTTAGGTCTTGAGTCATGTGTTACTTTGGGGACTTTGAATGACAAGCAAGCGCAGATGTTATCTGAAGTAGGATTAGACTATTACAATCATAACTTGGATACCTCTCCTGAGTTTTATGACAGCATTATAACAACACGCTCTTACCAAGAAAGGTTGGATACTTTGTCACGCGTTCGTGATTCAGGTATTAAGCTTTGTTGTGGTGGTATTATGGGAATGGGTGAAGAGCAAAGAGATCGAATTGGATTGTTGCGTCAACTCTCACAAATGACACCTCATCCAGAAAGTGTGCCAATCAATATGTTGGTTAAAGTTGAAGGCACACCAATGGCAAATGTAGATGATTTAGAGCCTTTTGAGTTTATTCGAACCATCGCTGTTGCTCGCATTATGATGCCAATGTCCCATGTCCGTTTATCCGCTGGGCGTGAAGGTATGAATGAGCAGATGCAGGCTTTGTGTTTTATGGCTGGTGCAAACTCTATTTTTTATGGAGAGAAATTGCTTACCACACCAAACCCAGAAGCGCATAAAGATATGCAGCTATTTGATAAGTTAGGTATTAATACGGAAAAAACAGAAGCGCTTTCTGATGAAGCCGAAAAAGAAGCTTTGTTGGTTCAAGTTAAAAAACAGCAAGAAGATAGGCTTTTTTACGACGCAAGTGTTCATGTTTGATTTACCTGATTGGATGAATGAGTCGCTTGTTGATCGACAGCAAGCGAATCTAATTCGAAAATCAGTCGTTCTCGACGGACCGCAAACACCTCATACCGTGATTGACGGTAAGCCTTATGTTGCTTTTTGCTCAAATGATTACCTAGGATTAGCAAATCACCCCGTACTAAAGAAATCCCTCAAATGCGCCGTTGATGACTATGGCGTTGGTAGTGGTGCATCGCATCTTGTTGTTGGTCATTCTTTTGCTCATCAAAAGCTTGAAGAAGATATTGCTCAATGGCTAGGCTATGAAAAGGTCATGTTATTCAGTGCCGGTTATATGGCTAATTTGGGTGCTGTTACCGCATTAGGCCATAAAACGAGAGAGGTAATCGGTGATAAGTTGAATCACGCTTCTCTTGTTGATGGAGCAAAACTATCAGAGAGTCGTTTACGTCGTTATGTTCATAATGATGTTGCTGGCTGTGAACGGCTATTAAAAAACGCCTCTGTGGGGTCGCTGCTGGTAACGGATGGTGTATTTAGTATGGACGGTGATATGGCACCGTTACGTGAATTGGCGGCCCTAGCAGATCAATACAAGGCGTTATTAATGGTTGATGATGCTCATGGTATTGGGTGTATGGGAGACTCAGGCAGAGGGTGTTTAGGTGTTTCTAGTTTATCGTCAATAGAGGTTCCTATCTTAATGGGAACTTTTGGTAAGGCGATTGGAACGGCGGGTGCATTTATAGCAACCACTAGTGATATTGGCGAATACCTTACTCAATTTGCTCGCCCATATATTTATACGACCGCGATGTCTCCTGCTGTGGCTCAAGTGACTTCGGCAAGTATTCGTTTACTTCAGTCATCGGAAGGGGGTGAATTACGTGGTAAATTGGCGGAAAATATTCGTTACTTCCGGCAAAAAATGCAAGCCTATTCCTTAGAATTAATGCCATCATCTACGGCTATACAGCCAATTTTAGTCGGCGAAAGTTCGGTTGCATTAACAATGAGTGAGCAATTGAAGTCCAGGGGCGTTTGGTGTACGGCAATTCGGCCTCCGACAGTGCCTATCGGCCTAGCGCGCTTGCGTATTACCTTATCTGCCTCACATAGTTTGCAAGATATTGATATGTTAGTCTATGCACTAGAGCGTTCTTTGCCAAATCAGTAAATAAACATAGTCTATTAGGGTGAAAGCAATGCGATTTCAATTAGAGTACAGTTGTCTTGGCGAGCGTAGCAATCAGGCTATTTTTATGATTCCAGGTTGGGGCATGCCAAAGGAGAGCATGTTGCCATTTGCTGAGGCCTTAAGTGAAAAATTTTATATAGTGTTGGTGGATTTACCGGGTATTACGTCGAATAGCGACAGTTTGCAGTTGACTCGTTTAGGCATGAATTACGATATCGATGTATTGACTGAGCAATTTTTGGAAATTGCTCCTGATTCAAGTTGGTGGATCGGATGGTCTTTAGGTGGAATGATTGCCACTTACGTTGCGGCAAGACGTTCAAGTCGTGTTAAAGGTTTGATTACGTTTTCTTCTTCCCCTTGTTTTGTGAGGCAAGATGAGTGGCCTACAGGAATGGATGAATCATCGTTTAACAATTTTGCAAAACTGGTGCATGAATCTCCTGATACGGCTCTGAGGCGGTTTATTGCTTTGCAATCTAAAGGGGCTAATGACTCTCGAGTGTTGCAGAAGCAGCTAATAGAATATGTAAATCCTGAGGCGTTCAATGGTTTGGCGTTGGATGGAGGTTTACGGTTACTCAAAAATTTGGACGTTCGTAGAGAGTTTGCCTTACTCGATTGCCCAAATTTACATATCTATGGAAAACAAGATGCGTTGGTGCCCTATGACGTTTTGTCTGAGTTAGATCAGATAAGTGGAAAGCAGCGTGTTGAAGTAATTGATGGGTGTTCTCATCAACCTTTTTTAGAAAAAGTAGAAAAGAGCAAAGACTTAATTGAACAGTTTATTTATGGCGTCTAACCCTTCTACTCTCTATAAGCAGCAGCTAGCGAAGAGTTTTGGTCGAGCGGCTGTTACTTATGATCAGCATGCGGGTTTTCAGCATCAGGTATTAGCTTCCTTGATTTCAATGTTGCCTAAAAGTAGTTTTAGGCGAACCGCTGATTTAGGGTGTGGTACGGGTAATGCGTTGCCGGCTCTAATAACGATGTCAGATGAATTAATGGCGCTTGATTTGTCTGTTGAAATGCTCAATGTAGCACGCGAAAAAACGCCTAATGCGACTTTTATCTGTGCTGATGCAGAGCATCTTCCTTTTCCTTCCGACTCTGTTGATTTGTTTTTCTCCAGTCTAGCGATTCAATGGACCACGTCTCATTTCTCTTTGTTTAAAGAAATCAATCGCGCCTTAGAAAAAGGGGGGTATTGGTGCTTTTCCACTTTATGTGATGGTTCAATGCAGGAAATAGCCGATTCTTGGGAAAAGGTTGATGGCAGACTTCATAGTAATCAATATCCCCACTTTGAAGAAATACTTGCCAACTTGGTGCCGTCTGGCTTTGTGATTGAAGATCAAAAATGCACCGTTATTACAATGCATTTTGACTCAGTGCAGAGTGCGGTTTATTCCGTCAAAAAAGTGGGCGCAAGTGTCATTACCGATTCTGCCCATAAATCTTATGTAACCCCTTCTATTTGGCGGGAGTTTGTTGGTTCATATCATGCTTTACATGATGGTATTGGGATTCCTTTGAGTTATAGCGTGGCTTATGTTGTCGCAAGAAAGGTTTAAAAATGAAAAATAGTAAAAAACGTTTTTTTGTAACGGGTACAGATACGGATGCGGGTAAAACCTATGTTACGGTTGGTCTTTTAAAGGCGGCGGCGCGAAGGGATATTAAAAGTTTTGGATTAAAGCCAATTGCCGCGGGCGCAGCCCAAGTCGATGATGAACTCGTAAATGATGATGCTTTAATGATTCAAAAAGCGTCTTCAGTGAATATGCACTACTCTCAAGTAAATCCCATTGTCTTTGAGCCGGCAATTGCACCTCATATTGCGGCTCAAAGAGAGAGTAAGCTAATTACAGTGAGTCGTCTGGATGGTTTTATAAAGGGATCTTTATTGACCCCCCATGACTTCGCTTTAATCGAGGGCGCTGGAGGCTGGAAAGTGCCATTAAATGATAGGGAGTTGATGTCTGATTTAGCGAAATCGTTAGGTTTGCCTGTGATCCTAGTTGTAAATATGAAATTAGGCTGCATTAATCATACATTGTTAACAATTGAGTCTATAAAAAATGATGGCTTAGCTCTCTCTGGATGGATTGCTAACAGCGCTCAGGGTGCCATGTCTTGTTATAAAGAAAATCTGCAAACATTAAAGGCACTAGTTGATGCACCGTTTTTAGGTGAATTGGACTATTATCAAACTTATGAGTCATCTGATGCTAGGTTTGATTTAATTTTGGACGCTGTTTTGTCGTAGTTTCATGTCTCAATTCTAAGGTCATGCGTTTATATTGTTTATTAATGAACAGGAGCGTAGATGAAAGCACTAATTTATGGCTTAACAGCGTCTGAAGAGCGTGATGTCACTTTATTATTAAATTTTATTGGAGTGGGTATTATTGCCGGTGATAACATTGCCGATGATCCTAATTTTGTAATCATAGGATCGTTAAATGATTTTTATATCAACTCCTTAATTCCCGTTATTTGCTTGCGGTCTTCTGATGAGGTTAATTTGTCAGCGCCTACGTCTTGGTATTTACCTCTTCCTTGGCAATATGAAGAGCTGAAGCCCATTCTGCAAAAAATATCACGATTATCTAAATTACCTGCGATAAATGCGGTTGATTTAAACTTGCATGTTAAGCGGCTTGAATCACTTCTTATTCGACAGGCTCTTTTAGTCGCAAACGGAGTCGTTTCTAAAGCGGCCCAAAACCTGCAGATACAACGTACAACTTTGATTGAAAAAATGCGACGTTACAATATTGATAAATCGGAGTTTTAGTGACAAAAGATGAAGAAATAGCCGTTTTAAAAGCGGCTTTTGATGAGTTTTTGTTGTCATCAGAAGTCTTGGCCAATTCCTATAATGATTTGCAGAAGCAAGCTGAGGTTCTATCTGAACGATTGGCGTTTGCAGAGCAGGAGAAGGCCAAAGAAGAGAAAAAGAATCAATTATTACTGCGCCAATTCCAACAGCTGTTTGAATCTATGCCTGTAGGCGTTCTGTTGCTGAGTTCTGATGGCATGATTGTGATGGCTAATAGTGCCGCATCGCAACTCTTTTCCTCTCCACTAGTTGGGGAGTCCTGGTCAAAAGTCGTCTCTGAAAGTTTTTCCCCTAAACAGGATGATGGTTATGAAGTTTCTATGGTTAGTGGGAGGCGTGTTCGTGTTGAAACATCATCTCTTGGTGATGTTCCAGGTCAACTGGTCGTATTTGTTGATCTCACAGAAACGCATAAACTGCAAAAGCAACTGGCTCATCATGAAAGGTTGTCAAACATGGGAACCATGGTTGCCGCTTTAGCTCACCAGATAAGGACACCTCTTTCGACAGCGACGTTATATGCAGGACATTTACAGAAAGAGAATATAAGTCTAGAAAATAGGTTGAAGTTCTCGGTTAAGCTAATGGGACGATTGCAGCATATGGAAAGGCAAATCAGAGATATGTTGGTCTTTTCTAAAAGCGACGTTCGTTTAGACTCAAAGCTTAATGTGCTCGTGTTTTTAAAAGAGTTTAATGCGGCTGCCATTGAGGTTTGCCAGCAAAAGAATGCCCAATTAGAGTTTGATCTGCCTAAACTATTACCGGAATATCTTTTACAATGTAATAAAGATACCTTGATAGGCGCATTATTGAATTTAATTAATAATGGTATTGATGCACAAGATGAAGGTGGCGTTGTTAAAGTAAAAATAGAGATTAAAGACGCGTTTTTGAGTATTTATTGTATTGACTCCGGGGTAGGCATGTCTCCTGATTTGTTACAAAAAATACATCAGGGGTTCATTACGACTAAACAAAATGGAACGGGGTTAGGGATTATGGTGGTGAAAGCCATATCAAGGGCCCATCATGGTCAATTTGAACTCTTTAGTGAGTTAGGGCAAGGGACAACCGCATTGGTTCGTCTGCCATTAATAAGGGTATAAAATGTCAGAAGTGCAATTATTAATAGTTGAAGACGATAAAGCGTTAGCGGAAGCCTTAGAAGATACGTTAATGCTAGAGAATTATGAGTGCAAAGTGGCTTACAATGCTGAAGATGCTATCGTTATGCTCAAGCATAGACCGTTTGATATGGTGATATCAGACATTAATTTACCAGGTGTTGATGGCTATCATTTACTTAAACACGTAGTGGATCATTACCCTGATATGCCTATTATGCTTATGACGGCTTATGGCGACATATCCAAAGCGGTAGAGGCCATGAGAGACGGTGCTGTAGACTATTTGTTAAAGCCTTTTCAAGCCAATGAGCTTGTGTCTGTCGTAATGAAGCATACGAAAAGAAAATCGAGTGGAAAAAACAATCAACCAATAGCGATTGATAAAGCCAGTATTAGTTTACTTAACCTTGCTAAGCGCGTTGCTAAAACGGATTCAACCGTTTTAATCAGTGGTGAAAGTGGGACAGGGAAGGAGGTTTTAGCCAGTTTTATACATCAAAACTCTACTCGAGCTGATGAGCCTTTTGTCGCCTTAAATTGTGCCGCTATCCCTGAAAATATGCTCGAAGCGCTTTTATTTGGTTATGAAAAAGGCGCGTACACTGGTGCGGTGACTTCCCAAGCAGGAAAGTTTGAACAAGCAAATGGAGGAACCATTTTACTTGATGAAATTACGGAAATGGATATCGGCTTGCAGGCTAAGCTTTTACGCGTTATTCAAGAAAATGAGGTTGAAAGGTTGGGAGGCAAAAAGCCTATTCCTTTGAATATTCGGATTTTGGCCACCACAAACCGAGATCTTGCTGAATACGTTAAAGAAGGCGGTTTCCGGGAAGATCTGTACTACAGATTAAATGTCTTTCCTCTGAAATGGCCACCAATTAGAGAGCGTAAAGCCGATATTTTGCCTATTGCCAAAATGATGTTAGAAAAATACGCGTTGAAAATGCGTATACCACAGCCGGTTATGACTCTTGAAGCGCAAAGTAAACTCGAGTCACACCCATGGCCAGGTAACGTTAGGGAATTAGAAAATGTCATTCAGCGAGCGTTAATTTTATCAATGGATGATAAGATAGAAGCGCCACAGATTGTTTTTGATGCTATTAGCGCGGATGACTTGTCTGAGAACGAAGATATAGACGATAATGCGGCGTCAATTCTTGGGCAAGGTGTACAACAACATGAATTCAGAATTATTGCTCAAGCGTTAATCGACAGTAACGGAAAAAGAAAAGAGGTGGCTGAGAAACTGGGTATTAGCCCAAGAACATTACGGTATAAAATTGCAAAAATGAGAGAGTGCGGTTTAGAAGTTGATTGATTTTATATCATATTTCTATCATCTTTGTGCTAAGCTGCTTTAATAGGTAATTTTTTAGGATGGGTGCTATGGTCACAAACAGGCCAGACATAAATCAGGTTTTGTCTCAAATGAGAGACATGCGCTCACAAATTCAACAACCCGCGTCAATTACTAACCCTATAAATAAAGTAGGGGACATCGCCGGTGTTGAAAATGGTATTGAGCGGGCTGACTTTTCGGCAATGCTGAAAAATGCAGTCGATAATGTAAATACTCTACAAGCTGAGTCGAAAAATTTGGCTCAGTCTTATGAGCGAGGGGTTGAAGGTGTAGACCTACCTCAAGTAATGATCGGTCTTCAAAAGTCGAGTGTTTCTTTTGAAGCGATGACTCAAGTCAGAAATAAGCTTGTTGATGCATACGAAAAAATTATGAACATGCCTATTTAAGTTTAATAATCATTGGCTCTCTTAAATGGATAATGTTTCGGCTCAATCAGATCAAAAGCTCTATGTAGAATTGCTTACTGGCTTTAATAAACTAACTGTAATAAGGCAGTTGGCTTTAATGGTCGGCTTAGCTGCGTCTATAGCAATAGGTCTGGCGGCCGTGCTGTGGAGTAATGGCACCGAATATAAACCAGTTTTAAGCAGTATAACGGATTATAATGCGGATCAAATTGTTGAACTTTTGACCATTAATAATATTCCATTTAAATTGGATGAGAACACCGGTGCACTGTTAGTTGAATCGGATTCTTATCATCTAGCAAGGCTGAAACTGGCGGGCTCTGGTATTGTTAATGACAATATCATAGGTATGGAGATTATGGATCAAGAGCAAGCTCTTGGTACTTCTCAATTTGTTGAAAATGCCCGTTACCGGCGTGGTCTCGAGGGAGAGCTAAGTCGGACAATCACTAGCCTGCAAAGCATTAAATCAGCCAGAGTTCACCTGGCTATTCCAAAAGAGTCCGTCTTTGTACGTGACACACGCAAACCGTCAGCTTCTGTTTTTTTAGAACTTTATCCAGGACGCCGATTAGATTCGAGTCAGGTTGATGCCATTGTAAATCTAGTGTCTTCAAGTATTTCTCAATTAAATCACAAAGACGTGACGGTTGTGGATCAACGAGGCACTTTGTTAAGTCAAAAAGATCAAGACTCGGAACTCTCTATAGCCGGTAAGCAGTTTGACTACACTCGAAAAGTTGAAGATGTATTGCTAAGCCGCGTAAACAATATATTGAACCCAGTTGTTGGTGCTGGTCGCTTTAAGGCTGAAGTATCAGCGGATGTTGACTTTACTTCTGTTGAGCAAACGGACGAACAGTTTAACCCTGATTTGTTGGCTCTTAGAAGTGAGCAGACATTGAAGGAAAACCGTGCTGGAGTAGCCAATTCAGGTGTTCCTGGAGCCTTAACAAATCAACCTCCAGGAGCTATTAACGCTCCCGAAGTGGCTGATGTGAATGGAGCGAACGTAGGTGGTGATAATTCGCAAACTCCTGGGCAATCCAGACAAGAAACGACTCGAAACTTTGAGTTAGATCGAAGTATCAGTTATACGGTTCGTCAGCAAGGCACGATTAGGCGCCTTTCTGTCGCTGTGGTTGTTGATGATATTGCGTCAATTGACCCAGAAACGTCAGGGGTAGTAAGAACACCCTGGAGTGATAATGAGCTTCAACGTTTGACTTTATTGGTACGTGACTCTGTTGGTTTTGACCCCAGTCGGGGAGACAGTATCAATGTTGTTAACACGCCTTTTGCGTTACCTGAGCCGCCTGAACAAGCAGAAGAAATTCCTTTTTATCAGCAAACTTGGTTCCTGAATTTATTGCAGCCTGTCTTGGTTGGTTTCTTTGTTTTATTACTGCTGTTAATTGTTGTTAGGCCCATTCTTAAATCGCTTGGAGAGCAAAATAAAATTGCTGTTGCTGAAGATACTGAAGCCTCTATTTTCGCAGATGAAACAGACGAAATATCTGATGATCAAGTGTCATTGGTGAGTGCTGAAGATGTTATGGTTCCAGGATCTCCAGAAAAAATAGAAAGGCAATTAAATGCTATTCGAGGTCTAATAGCGGAAGAGCCAGAGCGAGTTGCTCAAGTTGTTAAACAATGGGTATTGGAAGAATAAATGAGTGAAGCAGATCAAGGTTCTGATTTATCGTCTGTTCAAAAAGCAGCTGTTTTACTAATGTCATTAGGTGAGTCCGATGCAGCTCAAATTCTAAAACATATGGGACCCAAAGAAGTTCAGAAAATTGGTCAAGCAATGGCTCAATTAGCGAATGTCCAACGTCATCAAGTCGAAAAAGTATTAGATGATTTTCTGGTGTTAGTAGGTGATCAAACCGGTTTAGGTTTGGGTGCTGACGGCTACATCAGGAATATGTTAAAAGAAGCGTTAGGTGATGAGAAAGCAAATAGCCTAATTGATCGTATTTTACTAGGTGGCAATACCACAGGGCTTGATACGCTTAAATGGATGGAGCCACGTGCGGTTGCTGATGTTATTCGCTACGAGCACCCTCAGATTCAAGCTATTGTTATTTCTTATTTAGATCCAGATCAAGCGGCCGATATTTTGGCCAATTTTGATGAACGTGTACGATTGGATATTGTACTTCGTGTCGCGTCTTTGGAAACGGTTCAACCAGCCGCGTTACAAGAGTTGAACAACATTCTTGAAAGGCAGTTCTCTGGTAATCAATCTACCCAATCGACTTCTATTGGTGGTGTTAGAACCGCAGCGAATATCATGAACTTTATTGATAGCTCGGTCGAAGCCGATTTAATGGAATCCATACGTGATGTTGATGAAGATTTAGCGAATACCATTCAGGATATGATGTTTGTCTTTGATAACTTGATGGAAGTGGATGATAGGGGGATTCAGGTTATCCTCCGTGAAGTTGAATCTGAAACCTTGATCCTAGCTCTGAAGGGGGCTGATCCAGATATGCAAGAGAAGGTATTTAAAAATATGTCTTCCCGTGCGGCTGATATGCTAAAAGATGATCTAGAAGCTAAAGGCCCTGTACGAGTCAGTGAGGTTGAGGTTGCTCAAAAAGAAATTCTTGCTGTTGCTCGAAGACTTGCTGATAACGGCGAGATTGTTCTCGGCGGCGGCGGCGAGGCAATGGTTTAATTAATGAGTGATGATGTAAATAAAAATGGAAAGAAACTGACGGCTTACGAACGTTGGGAATTACCGTGTTTAGAGGATAGCAATAAAAAGGTAGAAGAAGCCAAAAGTGGTTTGCTTATAAAAACGGAAGCCACTGTTACTTATGAAGAAGTGGATAATGATGAATTGGTATATGAGCCTCTAACGGCGTCACAGCTCGAAGAAATCCGTTCGGCGGCTTATGATGAGGGCTTTTCTCAAGGCCTTGATGAGGGTTCTGAGAAAGGTTTTGAACAGGGGCGTGCAGAAGGTTATACCGCGGGTCATGTAGAAGGTTATGAAATAGGTAAGGCAGAAGGTTTTGACGCTGGGCATAATGAAGCTAAGGATCAGGCGAACTCACAATTTGAGCAAATAGAGAGTGTACTAAAAACACTAGTAGAAGAGCTCTCCAAGCCTTTAGAGTCAACGCGTTCTATTATAGAAGAGACTGTCTATAAAACCATTAAAAGAGTGGTGGATAATATTGTTCAGTTAGAAATAAGTGAGCACTCTAGTCGTATTCTTAAGTCACAGCTTGCCTCCATATTTGATTCCATTGAGGACTATGAAGGAAAGATTAAACTTTCTCTTAATCCTAAAGACGTAGAATTATTAAATGATTATCAGGTCTTTAAAGGGTTTAATTTGTATCTAGAGCCTCTTGATAGTTTGCTTCCAGGTGGGTTTGTGTTGGAATCAAAAAACTTTTTTATTGATGGTGCAATTGAAAGTCGTTTAGAAAAGATTTTTTCTGAAATTGAACAGGTTAATACTCAGATCGATACTGAGATGACTGTCGATTCAGATACAGACATTGATCTAGGTGTTAATGCGGATGTAGAAGGTGACGCGGTTATCGGTGCTGATACAGAATCTGATATTGATAGAGACGCCAATGACTCTCACTGAACGTCTTAAAAAATTGGATCAAATTGGTGTTAGCCCTTTAAAAGCTACTTTTGAAGGTAGAATCACTCGAATGGTCGGGCTAACAATGGAGGCGGTTGGCTGTAAAGTCGCTTTGGGTGACTGTTGTGATGTTCAAGTAAAAAAAGATAGGTGGGTTGAATCTGAGGTTGTTGGCTTCACGGGTGAGCTCACTTATTTAATGCCTACAGAAGCCATCGATGGAATCCTTCCAGGAGCACGAGTTCGCCCAATTCTTGGTGATAGCATGATTCCGGTTGGTGATGCGTTATTAGGTCGAGTGATAAATGGGCTGGGTAAACCTTTGGATGGGAAAGGACCTATCAGAGCAAAGGACTATATTAGTTTACATACTACGACCATTAACCCGCTCCAAAGAAAACCTATTTCACAACCTTTAGATGTTGGAATTAAATCAATTAATAGCCTTTTAACCGTTGGTAAAGGCCAGAGATTGGGTCTGTTTGCAGGGAGTGGTGTTGGCAAGAGCATGCTGCTTGGTATGATGACTCGATTTACTGAAGCGGATATCACTATTGTTGGTTTAATAGGTGAAAGGGGAAGGGAGGTTAAAGAATTTATTGAGCAGATCCTAGGTGAAGAGGGCCTGGCTCATTCCGTGGTGATTGCTTCTCCTGCCGACGATTCCGCTTTAATGCGTCTGCGTGCCGCCGTGCTTACGACCAGAATTGCTGAGTATTATCGAGATCAAGGAAAAAACGTATTACTATTAATGGATTCGTTAACTCGGTATGCTCAGGCCCAACGTGAAATTGCTCTATCTGTTGGTGAACCTCCGGCCACAAAAGGGTATCCGCCCTCTGTTTTTTCTAAGTTGCCAAAATTAGTAGAGAGGGCTGGAAATGGCAAAGATGGAGGAGGCTCAATTACCGCATTTTACACTGTGTTAACGGAAGGTGATGATCAACAGGACCCCATTGCCGATGCGTCAAGAGCGATACTTGACGGTCATATTGTGCTTTCTCGGCGATTGGCAGAAGAGGGTCATTACCCTGCAATTGACGTTGAAGCCTCTATCTCAAGGGCAATGCCTCACATTGTGACTGATGCGCATATGAGTGGTGCTATGAGAGTGAAGCAGCTTTATTCAAAGTATCAACAAAACCAAGATTTAATTGCCATTGGTGCCTATGTTAAAGGTTCTGATCCTGATACGGATCAAGCGATTAAGTTAATGCCAAATATTAAAGGCTTTTTGCAGCAAGGTCTGAAAGAAAGTTTTACTATTGATCAAAGTCTTGAGGCCTTAGTTAAGGCGATGACTTGATCATCTTGTCTTAGTGGTTTTTAATGAAGACTATGACGTATATTAATGGAGTGCTGGTGTGAAAAAGTCCGCTCGAATGCAAATATTAGTAAATTTAGCAAAGCAAAAGGAAAATGATGTTGCTAAACGGTTGGCGGTCCAGCAAGCTCAAGTTGAATCTGAGAAAGAAAAATTAGTTCAACTGGAAGCGTATTCAGAACAGTATCGTTCTGAAAGAAACCTTATAGGGTTAAATGCGTTTTTGTCGACTAATTATCAGCATTTTGTTGATCGTTTGGGGCAGGCCATTGTGCAGCAAAAACAGCAGATTGCTCGAGTTGAGCAGGAATCTAATTTCGTAAGGAATCAGTGGGTAAAAGCGAGAGGAAAAACTGAGAGCATGGATTGGCTGAAAAACAAGCACCTTACTTCTGAAGCCTTAATTGAGGATAAAAGAGAGCAGTCTCAAAGCGATGAGTTTGCAATGCAGCGCTTTATTTTAGCAAAGCAATCGTAGTGTAGTGCATAAGGCAACGATTTATGTCATTTGATACGTCACTAGAAAAAAAAATACTTTATCTTCTAGATGACTTAGAGTTACTTGTTATCGGTATTGAAACACCGCCCCACAAACGTACTAAAGTGTTAAAATCGGCTTTTTTTAATATCTACTCTTTATTAGAGCATTCTCCTGTGGCAGGCTCCCCTCTGCTTGATTGGCTGCTAGCGAATAAATCTTTACTTTTAGCTTCCTCATTTATTTTTTCTGCACACCGAAGCCGTGCAGATGCTTTTATATTGTTTCTTCTAGACAGTATTCGTCAATCTCTTTCATTACTGGATTTTTACAAGAAATTATGTGATGCAGACCTTCAACATCAAGACGAACTCGTTGAAACGCTAAAGCAGATACTTGTTTCATTAAAGCAAGATAAGTCTCAACAAAAAGAATTTTCAACCTTCATCTCTTTTTTAAGGGAAGACGGCTCTGATATGGCGCCTTCGATATCGAATATGCTAATAAATGATGATATTGCCGCATTTAGGCTGACGAGTGTTAAGAACGATGTCGGGAATGTAGATCAATGTGTAGAGCTAAAAATTGAAGTGGATTCATTTTGTTCATTAGAATGGATACAGCAACGCTACCCCTTGTTAGGTTGGAGCAAAGTGCTTGATAGTCACTCTGCAGAAACCTTTATATATAAAGATATTATAGATTCTATCGAGCTTTATGAAGACAGTGGTGCTGCAGTTTCATCTGTGAGTGGTGGCTTTTGCGATTACTTAACTCAAAAAATAGAGGCGTATCGATTAAGGTACGCTTTTAAAATGGATGATTTAATTAAATCAGGTTCCAATATTTTTTTTAAGCAAAAGTTAGCTAATGTTTTTTTTCCAACTTGTATTAAAAAAGAAGTTGAGTTTTTTTTAGAGGACAAGCTAGCTTATGCCGACGGAAACCAGCTTATTTCTTATTTTCGTTTTAATGGAGAGTCTTATCTTTCGGTCTTGTCCTATTTATTTGAAAGCGATACTGAGACGTGCTCTTTAACTTCGGGCAAGTTAGATACAAGCAAAATGGTTAGCTTGCCTTTAGACGCTTCGCATTTCGATTTAAATAACTTTTTTTTATTAGAATACGACTCTTTATACCTAGATGTGTTGATTATAACGTTGAAAGAGAAAAGATACCTGGTTCCAAAATATCAAATCCTGGGTTTTACTCATTGTCAGAGTGATATTGTGGCTGATCAAAGTGGTGCTTCTTATTATGATCTGGACGGTTTAGATATCTTGGTATTTCAACATATTGATTGGTCAATTTCTCCGAAAAAATCAGTATTCAAAACGAAAAGCTCTGAAGACAAAAAAATTGTGTTTATTGAGCAGGCCGGCCTAATATTTGGTTTGCTTTGTGACTTCGTTAGTGAATCCACAACGGCCAGGAAGCTCAGTTCAAAAAACACTATGCTACCAACCTTAGCGGCTTTTTGGAGCACGAGGGAGGGAGAGGTTCTGGGCGAGTTTACGCCTTTACAAATTCCTGTTTTTTCAAAAGTTGAGGCGCTAAGCGAGGTTGCTAGTAATGAGGGGAAATCGTGCCAGATTGCTTTTTTAGGGCGGTATGATCGTACCTTAATCGCCGTTGAGCGTAACCTTGATTGCTCAATTGAAAATATAACAGTAGATAAGGTATTTGAACTGAATAAGCAAAATGATAATCAGTTGAGCTATTTTACCTTGTTCAAGGGTGTTATCTATCCCATTAAAAACCTAACAAGTGATTTTGACTCGAAAAAACTTCAGCGAGGAAGCCTTGTTTATTTTCACGAGGCCGATAAAAACTTTGCAATTTATTTTTCCTCAATTAGTTTTGACATAGAGTCGGTAATGATTAACGGAAGTAAAGTGTTACTATGGAACTCCCTAACGGCCTTTAAGTCGATTCGGTATGATGATCAAGAAATCAATGTGATAGTAAAATCAAGATAAAGTGGTCTATTTTATTAAATGACAATTAAGAAAATTATATGATGAAAAATAAAATCAAAATCACCCATGTCTATGCAAAACTGTGCTTTTTTACAGTGTTTTTTGTTGCTTTGGTTTTTTTTGTGGCCTCAAGCCTTTTTCATCATACCAGTCAATCTTCAAATAGTGCGTTAGTATCTAGAGATCAGGTGGCCAATATCAATTTTTTGCTAAATGAGCTCCAATATGAGGCTTCCGCCTATTTCAGTAATGGTGTTATGTCAAAAAATGAGCTATTTCGAAAGGCAGACTTAGTTCATACATCTATTAAACAGTCATCATTTGAACGCCATTTTGATTTTAACGCTGTTTTTTTTAAGCATTTACTTGAAGGAAACAATGAAACGTCTCTTGAGTATGTTGCTAAGAACAGAGAGTTAGGTAAAACCGTCTATTTGTCATTAGAAAAAGCGCACGATGATGAACTGGTTTATAGGGCAGACCTGTATTTAGATTGGGTGTTATTGTTTATTTTGCTTTTTTTGATTCTGTGCCTTTCACTCTTTTACTCTACTTTTAAGAGCAAAGTTCAAGATGACTTTGCTTGCATCCGATCGACTATTAAAAAATTTATGTCTTTGGATCTTGATGAAGGCTTAGGCTATGTAAATACCTATGAAATGGCTGAAATAAATGAGTTATTGATATTTTTGGGTGAGAATCAACTGTCTCCTATGAAAGAGTTGAAGGCAAAAGCTGAGAAATTAGAGTGTGTGTTTCAAGGCTCACCCATCCCTAGTATTTTGATTGACGAAGAGCATAAAATTCTAGAAATAAATGACTCATTTTACAGGCTATGGCAAGAGTCCGAAGGCGCTTTATCGACTCTGTTAGATGTACATTCTGATTCTAGCTTGATTGGTGAGTACATTGATGAATCTCGTTTTATCTGGTTGCAAGAATCTGAGCATAAAATTTTATTGGAGAACGGCCTATATAAATTAGAGCATTCTCCTATTATTCTTAATGATGCAAGTCGTGGTTGTGTTTTAACACTGGACTTTATTTCAGATCAAGTTGAATTAGGCGTAGTGCATAAATCAATTAAGTTAATGGAGCAAGGTGTATGGAATACACCAATTAGAGTAAGGAGAGGGCGATCGCCTCTAGCAGAAATAAGTCGTGGTTTGGAAAATATTAGATTATCAATATTGAAATCAAATACTCATGAAGCCTATGTACATAATGTTACTGAATTAGATGCATTTGAAGGATTGGATGATCTTGAAGAATTGGATGATTTTGAAGACTTAAGTGATCTGAGTGCATTGCACGTCCCCGCTGCGGCTAATTCTGGTGTGACGTCGGATTATCCTGAAGAGAGAGAACCTCCGCTTGCTCATACCGGAGAGGGTGCATTTCTGCCTGAATTCACTGTGTGGGAGGATGATTTACGTACAAGACTGTCTAGAATTTCATCTGAGTTATCTGAGCATTTAGAATCCACCGTTTTGTTGGGGTATGAAAATATTTTACAGAAGCTGCAAATTGTTCATAAAGAAATGCAAGCGAGTGGTCGTGCATTAAGTGAGTCGACACGCTTTTTAAATGAAGTTCGGGCTATAACTTTAAAAACGCTTCTTTTGGAGCAATCTAAAGGTGAAGTTGAAAGGAAGTCTATTGCCAAAGACATTAACCATGATGTCGACACTGTTATTTCATTACTCAGTGAGCTATCTGATGATGAGCAAAAAACAATTGATTTATTTAAATCCGAAATCAGTGTGGCGGAGTTAAGAAAAGACAAGGCATTTGAATACATTCATAACTTTGAGACTGATTTAATAAATAGTTGTTTAGAGATGTCGGATGAGATTATAAGACCTCTTTTTGATGCCCATCAACGGTCTGTATTGAGTTTAGCCCCTAACTCTGAACACATTGAAAATGAAAAAGAGAATGGTTAACAATTTTTGACATTGTTCGAGTGGCATTCGGTCTATAATAATTTTTACATTATTTAGCAGGGGGTTAAGTGGATAGTATTTCTATATGGTGCTCATTTGTCTATTTTAAAAAGTAGATGTATTCGTGCTTTATATGATTTTTATTTGCTTGAGACCAAATGACTCATTCCTTCCCTAAAGCATTAATAATCAGCGAATCTCCAGCTGAGATGAGGTTTTTATACGCTTTTCTTGTAAGTAATGGTTATGAAGTTGATGTATTTAATTGTCTAGATCAATTGAATTCGGTTGAATTGGCTGCAGTAAGTCTCTTGTGTGTCGACGTAGAGATGGACTCAGGTATAATTGAATCTATTTGTAAAGGGCTTTCAAAGACACATCTATCGCTTATATTATTTTCTTTTCCTCCTGATAATTTAGTGTTAACTCGTTGGGTAAATGAGTCGATTTTCCTTTCAATTGAGAATGGCTTCTCCATTTCTGTCGTGGTTGTTCAGATAAATAACCGCTTTGAATTGCAAGATGAGTCTTTTTTCAAGTCTGCTGCTTTTTCGCATCTTTGTTATTCTGCTAATGTCGTCTTGCCTTCCTATGAGGTGAACTGTGATCATGTAGTCGATTCAACACAGTCTTTCAGTTACTCATCTATTTCTTCATTTTCAGTAGAGTCTGCAACAAAAGACTGTCTAAGCTGTATTGAGTCTGAATACTTTCTTGATTCAACCGCTCTGCAGAGTGTTGACCCATTGCCTTTTATTTTACGTTCTACTGAGCTTATTCCAGGTTTACAGAAACATTCAAAGCCGTTATGTATGATAGTTTCAGAATTGTTTTCAAATGCATTAGAGCACGGGGTTTTAGGACTAAACTCAGATCTTAAAAAAACACCTGAGGGTTTTTCTAACTATTTTTTGGAAAAACAAAAGCGCTTAAAAGAGATTTCTAATGGTTTTGTGTCAATTAAAATGCATGCAAACCGCTCATTAATTGATCGCTCGGTCACTGTTGTTGTTGAAGATAGTGGAAAGGGATATAACCCTGATTTAATTGCTATCGAAGCCAATCAAGAGGGCGTTCCTTATAATAGAGGGTTATATTTAGTGAGATATTTGAGTGAAGAAGTGACGGTTTCACCTAAAGGGAACAAGACGACAATTCTTTTTAAATGGACTTTATAAGTTAAACACCTATAAAAAGTGTGTTTTGGCCTTAATTTTGCTACTTCATTAGTCGTGTAGTATTGGAGGGGTCACTATGCTAACGCAATTAGATAATTTTGTATCATCAGAAGCAAGTCGAAAAAATGTATCTCAATCATTGGGTGAGTCGCGTGCATTTAATTCAAATGCCAGAGATCTTAGTTTTGCTGACGCTCTCGATCGGGCCAGTCACAATCGCATTGAAAATAAAGAGGCCGTGACCAAAAAAAACGCCAATCAAGGTAATTCGACAACTGGGGAGAGTCGTTCCGAAGGGATGGCCGATCCAGAGAAGAAAACGCCCAAACTCAAATTAGAAAATGATCAAGATCAGAATACTAAATTTGATAAGAATGCGGATAGTAAAGCGGCTAATGACGAACTTAATGGCGGCAATGCGTTGCCTAAGACTGACTCAGATGTGCATCAAACTGAAAAAAAATCACTTAATACTCGTGATGAACCGCCTCAGAAGGAAGTTGGATCTGGGAACATTAGAAATGCTTTACCTACATATCAAGAATATGCAGCAAATCAGTCGTCATCCGATCTTGTCCAAATTACTATAAATGAAGAAGAATCTGCAAATTTAGAGTCGGCATCTGTTGAGCAACTTTCTAATGATGTAAATACAATATTATCTTTAGATTCAGAGTTGGTTGACAGTAATGAATCTGATAATGGAAAGGTCGCTATTAATGAATTGGCGATTGATCTAAATGTTGATGACAATGAAAGCTCGCCACTAAAACACTCTGGAACGGAAGAAAACCTATTTAACGTTAGCGCGGTGGAGAATCTACATCTCAACCTAGGTAATACTGACACTGTCGAAGAGCAAGTTGATTCAATTATTCTATCATTAAGCGACGATGGTATTACGGAGTCACTTGCTCCTGTAAGTGATGATGTAACCTTAGAGGACAAGCTTAAGCAAATTTTACAACTTGCCAATAATGGTGAAATAGATGCGTCCGTGTTAAATGACCTTGTGCCCGGGGTCACCAGTGACGGTGATATAGAAACCAGTGCTGCGGATGAGTTAGGCCCAGTAAATTTAACTTGGATTCTTGGGGAAATGAACAAGCAATCCGTTGATTCCGTTGGTGTTGATAAAGAGGGTGCTAACCAAAATCAAGAAGGGGTAATCCATGCTCAGGGCATGAATTCTTTATTTAAGAGTTCGAACACTGTTGAGCATGTGTCCTCTGGCCTAGATCCAGACTCTCTAAAAGATGAAAGTGCCCCCTTATTTGTAACCTCCTTAAAAAGTGACAATAAGACAACGATGCCATTTTCTAATGAGTTTAAGTTGCCTCTAGAAAATAAGTTGCCGCAACCGGAGGCTGACCCATCAATAGATGAGTTTATCTCTAGTGAATTTATTGATAATGAACTTTTGAAAAAATCAGCGCTTCTTGAATCAAAAATGGACAGCCTACAAGCCTCTAATCTAGATTCAAAATTAGTGACACCGCTTTCAACGGCAAGTGGCTCAACGGCTTTTACTATTACTTCCCAAGGTGTGCAGGTGTCTTCACAGTCGTCTTTAACAATGACAGCTCTACCGAATGACCCTAACTGGCCACAAGAAATGCAGGAAAAAGTTCGTTGGATAATGAAAGAAGGTATGCAAACGGCTGAAATACACCTTGATCCACCGGAATTAGGGAGCTTGACTGTAAAGGTGTCTTTAGATAGTGATGGGGCGAGTGTGTCATTTAGTGCCGCTACACCTCAGGCAAGAGATTTATTAGAAAATCAAATACAGAGATTGAGAGAATTGCTGGCTCAGCAGGGTATAGATTTATCAAAAGTAGATGTTAATGTTTCTCAAGGTCAGCAACAAGGTCAACATCAAGAAGAAGGAGGGGAGGGGAATCTTTCGAAAAATTCCGGTCTTGGCGCCGAGTTAGATGATATTGAAGAGGTAAACACATCTTATATAAATGCGACCGGAGTCGACTTTTATGCCTAGCGACTACTTTTCTATCTGATTTCATATAAAGTATGATTAGTCTTGGTTCGCAGACCGTATTTCTAATAAAATTTAGGGTACTATATTGATAATAACCCTATAGAAACATTATGAGAGTGTAAAATGGCTGAAGACGGATTAGATGTTGGGGAAGAAGGTGGTAAAAAAGGAGGGAAAAAGAAGCTAATTATTATAGTTGTGGCTCTTTTGCTCGTTCTTGGCGGCGGCGGTGCGGCGGCTTTTTTCCTTTTAGGAGGAGAAGATGAGTCAGGTGCAAGTGCGGAAGAAAGTGCTGAAATGAGTGGTGATGCCGGTGCTTCAGTTACTGGCCCTGCAATATATTTAGAGCTAGACCCTGCATTCGTTGTTGATTTTATTGTTGCGAACAAACAACGATACTTACAGCTTAATCTTACTGTGAAGTCTCGTGATCAAGTACAAATTGACGCAATAAAAATACATATGCCTCTTATTAGAAACAGTCTAGTGTTGCTTTTTGCTAATCAGAACTTCGATGAATTGCAGACATTGGAAGGAAAGATAGCCTTAAAAACCGCTTCGATCGAGTCCATAAATGGAATTTTAACTCAAGAAACTGGCTCGGGTGGTGTTGAAGATGTTTTGTTTACTAACTTTGTGATGCAGTAACGATTATGTCGGCACAAGATTTATTATCTCAAGATGAAATAGATGCCCTCTTACATGGTGCGGATGAAAAGCCAGAAGACGATGAACCGAAGGATCCCAATGGGATTTCATCTTATGATATAACGAGTCAAGAGCGAATTGTTCGAGGCAGGATGCCAACTCTTGAAATGATTAATGAGCGTTTTGCTCGCTATACTCGTATAAGTCTTTTTAACTTACTGCGTCGGACAGCAGATGTTTCTTCTGGCGGTTTACAGATTATGAAATTTGGAGAGTATGTGCATACGTTGTACGTTCCGACCAGTCTTAATCTTGTTAAATTCAGGCCGCTAAGAAGCACGGCTTTATTTATTTTAGATGCAAAACTTGTTTTTAAATTAGTTGATAACTTCTTTGGTGGTGATGGTCGTCATGCGAAAATCGAAGGTCGTGAATTTACGCCAACAGAAATACGTATTGTTCAATTAATGCTAGAACAGGTCTTTATTGATTTAACAGAGGCTTGGGCTCCTGTTTTAAAATTAGAACTAGAATACATCAGTTCAGAAGTAAACCCCGCGATGGCGAACATTGTTAGCCCGAGTGAGGTTGTTATTGTTTCAACTTTTCATATTGAGTTAGATGGTGGTGGTGGCGAATTGCATATCACATTACCTTATTCAATGATTGAGCCCGTTCGAGAATTGTTAGACGCTGGCGTACAAAGTGATGTTGATGAAAAAGATGAGCGTTGGGGTAAATCGTTAAGGCAAGATGTTGAAGATCTTAATGTAAATTTAACCGCGACGGTCGTTCAAAAAAAGATTAGTTTAGCCGATGTTGTTAAGTTCAAAGCTGGGGATGTGATACCAATAGAAATGCCAGAGCATGTTATTGTTAAAGCCAATGGGATACCAACAATTAGAGGTAAACTTGGGGTGAGTAATGAAAGATACTCTGTTCAAATGGTTGATAGTATTAAAATTGTAAAATAATGAGTGAATAGCATGTCAGAAGAATCTCCTGATCAAGAAGGTATGGACGGAGCGTTAGCCGATGAGTGGGCTGAAGCCATGGCCGAAGCCGGTGAAACCGGTGAAGGTGAGGGAATAGAAGATGAATGGGCGGCGGCAATGTCCGAGCAGGATGTTAAGCCTGCCGAGTTTGAAGAACTTGCTTCTGCTGTCCCATCTACTCAAAATTTCGGGTCTGATCTTGATTTAATCATGGATATTCCTGTTACTTTGTCCATGGAGCTTGGTAATACTGAAATCGCTATTCGTAACCTTTTGCAATTAACTCAAGGTTCTGTTGTGGAGCTGGATCGTTTTGCTGGAGAGCCTTTAGATGTTCTGGTTAACGGTACTTTGATTGCTCATGGTGAGGTGGTTGTGGTAAATGATCGTTATGGTATTCGTTTAACGGATGTGGTCAGCCCAAGTGAACGTATTAGAAGATTGAAATAACCTTGCGCCCTTTTTCTTTATTGATAAAATGCTTTGTTGTTAGCTGTAGTTTCTTTTTTGTTCCAGTTGGAGGGGCATCAACGGGTGTTTCAGAAATTGCTGAAGCCTCCTCTCTTTGGCGAATGTTTTTTTCGTTAAGTGTTGTTCTGGTCTTAATCCCTGTGCTGCTCTTTGCTTATAAGAAATTGCAATCTCTACAGCTGGGTACCAGCCGATCTGCAATTAAAATCGTTTCTGTGCAATCTTTAGGGTCTAAAGAAAAATTAGTGATGGTAGAGGTGGAGAACCAAAGGTTGTTGCTGGGTGTGACGGCGAATTCAATTACTAAGATTAAAGAATTTACTGATACAGCAAGTTTTAATGACTTACTGGAAGAGGAGAATGTGCATCAAAACTCTGTGAATGAGAGTGAACATGCTTAAAGGGATTGTAACGGTATTTTTGTCATTGTGGTCAGTATATGGGTTGAGTGAGTCTGGTCTACCGGCCGTTACTGTCGTGACAAATCCCGATGGCTCACAGGATTATAGCGTCTCCTTGCAAATCCTATTTATAATGACGGCGCTGTCTTTATTGCCGTCAGCGTTAATAATGATGTCTTCTTTTACTCGAATCATAATTGTATTGTCTATTCTAAGGCAGGCAATTGGTCTTCAATCAACGCCTTCAAACCAAGTTTTAATAGGCATGGCGTTATTTCTTACGCTTTTTATAATGACCCCTACTTTGGATCGTATTAATGATCAGGCGTTACAACCTTACTTAAATGATCAGCTCGCTTCGCTTGACGCTGTTCAGGCGGCATCTGTCCCCATTAGAGATTTTATGCTGGCTCAAACGCGAGAAGATGATATTGCTCTGTTCGTTAAGCTAGCGGGTAAAGAGGGGCAAATAGAGTCACTCGAAACTCTGCCTTTTACAATACTGATGCCTGCATTTGTGACAAGTGAGCTTAAAACCGCCTTTCAAATAGGCTTTATGATTTTTATCCCTTTTTTGATTGTAGACTTGGTTGTTGCCAGTGTTTTGATGGCAATGGGTATGATGATGCTCTCGCCAGTTATTATTTCTTTACCATTTAAAATAATGTTGTTTGTTATGGTGGACGGTTGGTCTATGATAATGGGTACATTAGCGGCAAGTTTTGGTATTTAACTATGGATCCTCAGGTTGTTTTAGATCTTTATGGTCGCGGCTTTTATCTGATAATTATTTTGGTTACAGCATTGATGGTGCCAGGGTTGGTAGCAGGTCTTGTCGTGAGTGTTTTTCAAGCGGCAACTCAAATTAATGAGCAAACTCTTTCCTTCCTTCCTAAGTTTATTATAACTCTTGGGGTTATTATGTATCTTGGACCATGGATTCTTATGCAGTTAACCGATTTTACTATTCAATTATTTACTGATATTCCAATGATCATTGGGTGATGTTAGAGTTAAATCCAGATCAATTAATTGAGTTAACCTTTAGTTTTTTGTTGCCTTTCTTCCGTATAGGTGCCTTTTTAATGGCGCTTCCTTTGATTGGTTCCAACCTTGTTAGTGTCCCTGTTAGATTAGCTTTCGCTTTTATTTTTTCCGTTATTATCACTCCTGTTATTGCTATGCCTGAATATGAGTCGATTTCTCCAGGAATGATTGTTCTCATTTTTGAGCAATTAATAATAGGGGTTGTTCTTGGGTTTGTTGTTACTGTGTTGTTTCAAATATTTTCATTGGCGGGACAGTTGGCCGCTATGAAAGCGGGTCTTGGTTTTGCCATGTCTAATGACCCAGCTAACGGTATATCAGTCGCAACATTAGGTCAGTATTATCTTTCCATGGCAGGTTTGGCGTTTATTGGTACGAATGGTCATCACGTTATGTTTGAGTACTTAGTAGAGAGCTTTACTTATTGGCCTGTTGGGGCTGGCTTTGCTAGTGAAAAATATTATGATTTGGCTACTTTAGGGGGGTGGCTTTTTGAGAAAGCGCTATTGATGGTTCTGCCTTTAGCGATTGCTGTGCTTATTATGAATTTGTCTTTTGGTATTGTAGCGAAGGCCTCTCCTCAACTGAATATTTTTGCGCTTGGTTTCCCTGTCATAATGTTGTTTTCAATGTTCTTCTTTTGGGTAATGTTAGAAGATTTTTTAGATATTTATAAACTCTTCTTTACTGAAATGACGGATTGGTTGAAGAATGTATGGGGGATTCGATTAAATGGCTGAAAATGAAGACGGTTCTGAAAAAACCGAAAGTGCTACCAGTAAAAAGCTAAGTGATGCGAAAAAGAAAGGTAACTTAGCTCGATCCAAAGACCTTAGCTCCGCAACCTTGCTTATTGTTGCCGCCGTAAGTATTTATGGTACTGGTTCTTTGTTAGTCGATGACTTAATGAGGGTGTTTAGCTTTAATTTTGTTATTGATCGAAAAGATGTTTTTGAAATTAGTCGAATGATATTTCATCTCTATGAATCCCTGTTAGGTGTTGGTAATTCAACCGTCTTTCTTATGGGGGTGCTTGCGGTGGCGGGTATTATTGGTAGTGTTGCCATGGGAGGGTTGAATTTTTCCTGGGAACCAATGATGCCTAAATTAAGCAAAATGAACCCTATCGCTGGTATCAAGCGGATGTTTTCGACTCAATCGTTAGTTGAATTGTTTAAGTCGATTGCTAAGGTTGTCTTGGTAATGGGCGTTGCTTATATCGTTTTGAATTTATATTTAGTTGAAGTGCTTGGGCTGACATTTCAAAGTATTGACCTTGCGCTTGCTCATGGGGTGGATATCTTAATATGGGCATTTATCTTTGTTTCTTTGACGCTTATTTTTATTGCGGCAATTGATGTGCCGTATCAGATCTGGTCGCATGCCGAAAAGTTAAAAATGACCAAACAAGAGGTTAAAGATGAATACAAGCAGCAAGAGGGGGATCCTGAAGTAAAAGGCAAAATTCGCCAAGCGCAAAGACAGGCGGCGATGAGGCGTATGATGTCCGATGTGCCAAAAGCGGATGTTATTATAACTAACCCTACACACTTTTCTGTTGCCTTACAGTATGATGCTAGTGGTGGACAGGCTGCCCCCATTTTACTTGCGAAAGGGCATGATGTTATTGCATTAAAGATCAGGGAAGTAGGAAACTTCTATGAAATCCCTGTGATACAATCGCCAGTCTTGGCTCGAGCCATTTATCATCATACTGAGATAGGTGATGAAATACCTGAAGGGCTATTTAAAACCGTAGCTCAATTATTGGCTTATGTGTATCAACTTAAGCAAGCGAAGAACTTTGCGGCAAGTGATCCTGGCCCATTACCTCCGTTGGATGTTCCTGAAGATCTTAAGTGGGGTGGTTAAAAATGCTATTGATTATAAGGTATTGCTTTAAGTGGAAATAGATAGAAATCAAGTGTTAGGTCGAGTTAGGTCGGTTGTTACAGGGCATTTAGGCGTCCCTTTCTTGTTGTTGTCTTTATTGGCAATGATGATACTGCCTATTCCGGCTTTTTTACTTGATGTGTTATTTACCTTTAATATAGCGTTGGCCATCGTTGTCCTTTTAGTGGCCATTTATTCAATGCGACCACTTGATTTTGCTGTGTTTCCAACCGTTCTATTGGTTTCTACTTTAATGAGGCTTGCTCTTAATGTGGCTTCTACACGTGTGGTTCTGCTGTATGGTCACGAAGGTGGGGATGCGGCGGGTAAGGTGATTGAGGCCTTTGGTGAGGTGGTTATTGGGGGGAATTATGTTGTTGGTTTTGTTGTCTTTGCTATTTTAATGATCATTAATTTTGCTGTGGTAACTAAAGGGGCTGGTCGTATATCTGAGGTAAGTGCTCGTTTTGTTTTGGATGCTATGCCCGGCAAGCAAATGGCAATTGATGCGGACTTGAATGCGGGGATGATAGATCCCGATGAGGCGACTAAACGGCGTAAAGAAATTGCTTCTGAAGCCGAGTTTTATGGCTCTATGGATGGTGCCAGTAAGTTCGTAAAGGGAGATGCGATTGCAGGGCTAATGATATTGGGTATCAATATCATTGGTGGGCTTGCCATTGGTATGTCTCAGCATGGATTGAGCTTCTCAGAAGCGGTTGAGCTTTATTCCTTACTGACAATTGGTGATGGCTTGGTAGCTCAATTACCATCATTGATGCTTTCTACAGCGGCGGCGGTAATGGTGACTCGTGTCAATGAAACGGGTGACATGGGGGATCAGGTCTTTAGTCAGATGTTTGCTTCCTCTAAGGCTTTGTATGTGGCGGCGCTGGTATTGACTATAATGGGGATAGTTCCTGGTATGCCACACTTCTCATTTCTTTCTTTAGCATTGGTTGTTGGTGGTCTGGCTTATTATATAGATTATCGCAAACAAGAGAAAAGCAAACCAAAAACAGGTGTAAAACCCGCTCAATCAAAATCAGGTGAGGCTCCAGCACCGACTGAAGCGACCAAAGATCTTAGCTGGGAAGATGTGGCTCCTGTAGATATGTTAGGCCTTGAAGTGGGTTACAGACTCATTCCTTTAGTAGATAAAACACAAGGAGGTGAACTTTTATCGAGAATTAAAGGCGTGAGAAGAAAGTTGTCGCAAGACTTGGGTTTTTTGGTTCCAAGTGTTCATATTCGAGATAATTTGGATCTTATGCCAAATGCTTATCGAGTTACCTTGATGGGAGTGAGTTTAGCAGAAGCCGAGGTGCATCCAGACAAAGACCTCGCCATTGATCCTGGTCAAGTTTTTGGCAAGTTAGATGGTATTCCAGGAAAGGACCCTTCATTTGGCTTAGATGCTGTATGGATCGACACAAAAAAGAGAGATCAAGCGCAAACTTTTGGGTATACAGTAGTAGACGTAAGTACGGTTGTAGCCACTCATATAAATCAAATAATGCACAAGCATTCATATGAACTAATTGGGCATGATGAGGTGCAACAGCTATTAGGGTTGTTAAAGCAACATAACCCGAAACTAGCAGAAGAGTTGGTTCCAAATACCATACCAGTAAGCGTGCTACTAAAAGTATTGCAAAATTTATTAGTCGAAGGGGTTCCTTTGAGAGATATGCGCACCATTGCTGAATCTATTATGGGTGTCCAACCAAAAACTATGGATCCTATGATTCTTACCTCAGCTGTTAGAATGTCCTTATCTAGGTTGATTATTCAGACGCTTGCTGATGGTGTGGATGAAGTGCCAGTGTTAACGTTAGAGCCTCAATTGGAAAAAATGTTAATGCAAACCGTTCAGCAAAGTCAGCAGGCAGGTGTTAAGAATGAAGAGGCTTTGATTCTTGAACCGTCTATGGCAGAGCAATTGCAAACATCGCTTCGACAATCTGCTGAACAGCAAGAGGCCATGGGTAATACGCCAATATTAATAGTGTCAGCGCCTATTAGGCCTATGCTGGCTCGGTTTATGCGCTATGGGTCGATTGGGATGGCTGTTCTATCTTATCAAGAGGTGCCTGATCATAAGAGAATTACCGTTGTTGGTGTAATTGGTCAATAAAATCCCCCAATTGAAGTAATTATCCATCTATATTTATCTAATTCTTTCGGGTAAGCTATGGATTTGTAAGCAAAATAACCCAAAGGAATTGATATTTCATGCAAATAAGGCGGTTCCGAGCACCTGATATGCGCCAAGCAATACGGAAAGTCCGTGATGCTGTTGGCCCAGATGCTGTTATTTTGTCTAATCAGCGACTTCCTAGTGGGGAGATTGAAATTGTTGCTGCCTTAGATTACGACGGTAGTTTGCCTACAAGTTTGTCCGCCGCTCCAGAAGATAGCCGTCATAAAAATACTCAAAGACCTTCTTATAAAGACGCTGAATTGCCTAGAAAAAAACCTCTTCACGAAGATGAAGCGAGCTTAACTTACAAGCAAAGAATCGAAAGTGCTAGACAAAGGTCTAATGACGAGACTACTTTTATAGATAAAGAAATTAGGCTTTCCCCTATTGAGTCTGGTAATGATGAGCCAAAAATTGAAGAGTCGTTATCTATTACAAACTCTGTTAAAGAACAGCAATTTAAGGAAATGGAGCAAGAATTAAGAGAAGTCAAAGCTCTATTGCAAAACCAAAAAAATATTCAAACTCAACAGGGCCAGCTGGATCAACAGAGAAAACTAGACGTTAAAGAAGCCGTGAATCCTGAGTTGTTGAAAGTTCGAGACAAATTAAAGGGATTAGGTATTTCTGAGAATGTTATCTCAAGATTGCTAGATGATATTGATTTGCTTGGTAGGGAAGATGACTGGAATAGAGTTCTTGCTCACTTAGCCGACCATATACCAACTAGGGTTAAGACCAGTGAGTTACTGGGGTGTATTGCTTTTATGGGGCCCACAGGTGTTGGTAAAACAACCACTATCGGTAAAATAGCGGCTCAGCATGTTTTAAAGTATGGTAATAGTAGTGTGGTGCTTGTTACTACAGACACTTATAGAATTGCCGCGCACGAGCAGTTAAGGACATTCGGACGTATCCTTGGGGTCCCCGTTGTTGTTGTAAATGAATATTCAGACTTAAATGATGTATTAGATAAGTATGCTGATTACTCATTGGTGTTGGTTGATACGGCCGGTATGAATCCTAGAGATCGGAATCTTGAAAGGCAGTTGCTCATGATTAATCGTGCAAGGCCCAACTTGAAAAAATTATTAGTTCTGCCCTGTACAAGTCAAAGGCAGGTGCTGAAAACGGTTGTAGACGTATATTCAAAAGTCAGGCTTGATGGTTGTGTTTTAAGTAAATTAGATGAATCGGCTTCACTTGGTGAAGCAATTAGTGTAATTGTTGAAGAGAACCTTCCAGTAGTGTATGTTGCTGATGGACAAAGAATTCCTGATGATATTCAGCCGGCTAGGTCTCATAACTTGGTGAGTCGAGCTGTCTATGTGGCTGAGCAATATAGTCATCTTTATAGTTCTCTTAAATACGGTAGTTAGTAATTTTATGTTACTTTTTTACTTTGTTGATCGTCTATGTAGTAATGTCTAGATGATGTTTTTAACTTAAAAATTATTGGGTTGTTTTTTTATTGTTTATGCAGACTAAGATCGGCTACGACGCCTACTCAAAAAATGCACCTCTGTCTGTTGACGTTATTGTCAATCAGTATGGCTTCTTAGTGAAAAAAATTGCTTATCATCTCTTAGCGAGAATGCCTAGTAGTGTTGAGGTTGATGATTTAATCCAGGCTGGCATGATGGGACTGCTGGAAGCTCATAAGCGTTTTGAATCGAATAAAGGCGCTAGCTTTGAAACGTATGCAGGAATACGCATTCGTGGTTTTATTATGGATGAAGTGAGAAAAAGTGATTGGGCTCCCAGGTCAGTAAGACGAAATGGTCGAGCTGTCGCAAGTGCGATTAACGAGCTCGAATCTTCCTTAGGCCGTGAAGCGACGAATTTAGAGGTGGCTTCATCTATGGGAATTGAGCTTGATGAATATCATGATATATTACAATCATCCATGTCGAGCCAATTGTTTAGTTTTGAGGAGTTGCTTGATTCCGATAGTTTGAATTTTGATAGTGTTTCAGATAATGCGTCTAGCCCCTTCGAAAGTGTTGAAAGTGAAGATTTTCAAGACTCTTTAATTAAGGCAATAGATTCTTTGCCTGAGAGAGAAAAACTAGTATTGTCTTTGTACTATAATGAAGAAATGAATTTAAAAGAAATTGGTGCAGTTTTAGGTGTAAGTGAATCTCGAGTAAGTCAGATTCATAGCCAAGCGGCTATGAGATTGAAGGTCAAATTAATTGATTGGCGAGAATAAAATTTTGAGTTTTGAAATACTACCTTTGGGTTGTGGAGGTCGCATTGGATAAAAATATGAAAATTCTAATTGTTGATGATTTTTCAACAATGAGAAGGATAATTAAAAATCTTCTCCGAGATTTAGGTTTTACTAATACGGTAGAAGCTGATGATGGAACAACGGCGCTGCCAATATTGCAAGCAGGGTCGATTGATTTTCTGGTAACTGATTGGAATATGCCTGGAATGACAGGGATAGAGTTGCTGAGAGCTGTTCGCGCTGATGATAAACTTAAAACAATCCCTGTTTTAATGGTTACAGCAGAGGCGAAACGAGATCAAATTATTTCAGCTGCACAAGCGGGAGTGAATGGTTATGTCGTTAAACCTTTTACCGCTGTTGCGTTGAAAGAGAAAATTGAAAAGATTTTCGAACGTATCGACGCTGGGAAATAGGGGTATCTAATGTCAGATAAATCCAGTTCTAGTTTGGATGATTTTGAATCTATATTAAAAAATGGCGCTGTCGATTTGCTAAATAGCATTGAGGTAGGCAATTTTTCTAGTGCTATTCAAATAATACAAGAGTTAAGTGAAGCAAGGCATAAGAGCTTTTATAACGAAGTTGGTAATTTAACTCGTAGCTTACATAATGCGATTAAAGACTTTAAAGTCGACTCTGTAGAAATTGAACTAACAGACACTGATGAATCTGATAATGGCTCTAAAATTACGGATGCATCTGATCGATTAAATTACGTCGTTGAGATGACAAGTAATGCGGCTAATAAAACCATGGATATGGTTGATAGTAGCGTACCTGTCGCTAGTGAACTTCAAAAACAGGCAAAAGAGTTACGCAAGGACTGGGGGCGATTAATTCAAAGGGATCTTTCTCCTGAAGAATTTCGTCAGCTTTATAAAAGAATTGATGTGTTTCTATCGTATGCAGATGATAGTGCGACAATCTTGCATACAAATCTTAATACAATATTACTCGAGCAAGGTTATCAAGATTTAACGGGGCAAGTAATTACTAAAGTAAATGACTTGATTCGTGATGTCGAAGAGAAACTGGTTCACTTAGTCGCTGTAGCGGGTCGAGTTGATAGCATTTCGGGAATTGAACACGAATTAACCCTTGCAGAAGAGGATGATACTCGTGGTCACGGTCCAGCCATCAAAAACGATAACAATCCAGAAGTATTGAATAGTCAAGACGAAGTAGATGACTTGTTATCTAGTCTTGGTTTTTAAAGGAGCTGAGGATGAGTTTCGAAGTCGATGAAGAAATTCTTCAAGATTTTTTAGTTGAAGCTGGGGAAATCCTAGAACAGCTTTCTGAGCAATTAGTAGATCTAGAGCAAAATCCAGAAGATAAAGCATTGCTAAATGCTATATTTCGAGGCTTTCATACTGTCAAAGGTGGTGCTGGTTTTTTACAGCTGACTCCTTTGGTCGACTGTTGTCATTATGCAGAGAATGTGTTTGATATTCTCCGTAATGGTCAGCGAAAAGTCACATCTGAATTGATGGATGTGGTGCTTCAAGCTTTGGATGCTGTTAATGAAATGTTTGATGCTGTTCGATCTGGTCTAGAGCCGGAAAAAGCAGACCCAGCCATTATAACCGCACTAAGTCGATATGCGTCTCCTCCTACGGATGACGAACTTGAAGACGCTTCTGACGATGATTCTTCTGATGATGAGTTTGAAGAAGATGAGGGTGACTCAGAAGAAGATGAAGAAACCGAGCAAAACGAATCTGTTGACATAACAGATGATGAGTTTGAATCCTTACTAAGTGCTCTTGATTCAGATCCTGCTTCTAGTCCTGATGATGAGACTAGTGCGGGTTCATCAGATGAAATAACAGAAGATGAATTTGAGTCTTTACTTGATCAACTGCACGGCGCTGTAGGAGAAAGTAAAAAAGATACTTCTGATATTGAAGACGATGTTGCTCCTGAGGCGGCCTCATCCGATGACATTACTGAGGAAGAATTCGAACAATTGCTTGATACACTTCATGGCAGTGCTCAATCCAACGATGAAGAGTCTTCATCTTCTGACGTATCATCAAATGATACGGATGCGGGTGCTGATACAGCGGGGCAATCGAACTTAATTACTGACGATGAATTTGAAAACTTACTTGACTCATTGCATGGTAAGGGTAAAGGTCCAATTGAAGCTGAAACTGAAGAGCCGAAAGTAAATAAGACGGATGCTGAACCTAAATCAGAGCCTGCTAAGCCGAAAGCAAAAGCAAAAGCTAAACCAAAAGCATCGGTTAAACCAGTAGTTAAAGCTAATGTTGAGCCTGAAGAAGTCGCTCCGGCTAAAGAAAAAGGCAATGCCCCTTCTCCTGTTGTACAAGAAACGACTGTTCGTGTCGATACGAAGCGTCTTGATGACATTATGAATATGGTGGGTGAGCTTGTTTTAGTTCGAAACAGACTGGTTCGTTTAGGTTTACAGAGTGACGATGAGTCGATGGGTAAAGCTGTTTCCAATTTGGATGTAGTAACCGGCGATTTACAAAATGCCGTCATGAAAACCAGGATGCAACCGATCAAAAAAGTTTTCGGCCGATTCCCACGCGTGGTTCGTGACCTAGCAAGAAACATGAAAAAAGAAGTGAATCTTGAGCTTCGAGGTGAAGAAACCGATTTAGATAAGAACCTCGTTGAGGCGCTTGCGGATCCACTAGTGCATTTGGTGAGGAACTCTGTTGACCACGGTGTAGAAGCTCCTGATGTACGTGAGGCAAATGGCAAGCCTAGAATGGGTCACGTTATCCTCGCTGCAGAGCAGGAAGGCGACCATATACTGTTATCTATTGAAGATGACGGTGCAGGTATGGACCCCGATAAGCTAAGATTGAAAGCTGTTGAAAAAGGTCTAATGGATTCTGATGCGGCGGAACGCTTGTCAGATAATGAAGCTTTTAATTTGATTTTTGCACCTGGTTTCTCGACAAAAGTTGAAATTACTGATGTTTCAGGTCGAGGCGTTGGGATGGATGTTGTGAAAACAAAAATCTCACAGCTCAATGGTACTTTAGATATTAAATCAGTCTTAGGTAAAGGTTCGCGTTTTAGTATCAAGGTTCCTTTAACGCTTGCGATAATGCCAACATTGATGGTTATGCTTGACGATCAAGCTTTTGCTTTTCCTCTTGTGAGTGTAAATGAAATTTTTCATCTTAACCTGAAGAAAACCAACGTCGTTAATGGGCAGCAGGTCGTTGTCATTAGAGGGAAAACTTTGCCTATATTCCATCTGAAAAAATGGTTGGTTAAAGGTAAAGCGGATGAAAATGCACCAGAAGAAGCTCATGTAGTTGTTGTGCAAGTCGGCATAAATGAAGTAGGTTTTGTCGTTGATCAACTGGTTGGTCAGGAAGAAGTTGTTATTAAACCTCTTGGAAAAATGCTTCAAGGTACCGCTGGAATGGCGGGCGCAACAATAACAGGTGATGGAAGAATTGCATTAATTCTAGACGTTCCTAGTATGTTAAAAAATTATGCTTCAACGCACTAAATAGTCAAAAGGTTTTAGGAGTGGCTATATGCCAGTAAAAGTACTTGTTGTTGATGATTCTGGTTTTTTTAGAAGACGATTGGTTGAAATTTTTGAAGCAGACCCTCGCCTTAAAGTAATCGGAACAGCAACAAATGGGCAAGAGGCTGTCGATAAGGTTCAGTCTCTTAAGCCTGATGTTGTGACAATGGATTATGAAATGCCAGTCCTTGACGGTATTGCGGCCGTTGCCAATATCATGAAATTACGCCCGACTCCTGTCTTGATGTTTTCTTCGCTGACTCATGAAGGGGCAAGAGTGACTCTTGATGCATTGGAGGCAGGCGCAGTTGATTTCATGCCTAAAAACTTTGAAGATATCTCGCGCGATTCAAAGGTTGTTAAGCATGCCCTAGTTGAACGTGTCTTAACGGTTTCAAGAACAACCGTTATGTTAGGTGAAAAGCCTGTTTATAAAGCGGCGCCTAAAAAAGTTTCCGCTCCGATTGTTACGGAAAGGGGTGTCATTATACCTCGGTCTCGTAAAAAAGTTGGCTTAATTGCCATCGGTACATCGACTGGAGGGCCAATGGCATTGCAAAACGTTTTAACGAAATTACCTCATGATATTGCTGTTCCTATTGTGGTTGTTCAACATATGCCAGCCGCTTTTACGGGGGCATTTGCGGATCGTTTGAATCAAATTTGTCAGATTACGGTTAGAGAAGCGCACGATGGCGACAAGCTTCTACCTGGTGTTGCCCTTATCGCGCCCGGAGGAAAGCAAATGATGATTGATTCTCGTAATGGTGGTTGTGTGCGCATTTTAGATGGAGATGAAAGGTTAAACTATAAACCTTCTGTTGATGTTACTTTCGGTTCTGCCTCTAAATGTTACCCAGGGAAAGTATTGTCAATTGTTATGACGGGTATGGGGATGGATGGCAGAGAAGGTGCCAGGATGTTAAAAAACTCTGGTTCTAAAGTCTGGTCTCAGAGTGAATCAACCTGTGTTATCTATGGCATGCCCATGGCTATTGAAAAAGCAAACTTATCGGATGATGTGATTGATTTAGACGATATAGGCCATCGAATTGTTAAAGAGGTTAGTTAACGTTGGATCTTCTAACCTTAGCTGGACTTATAATTGCGTTTACGTCAGTTTTTTTGGCGAATTGGCTAGGTGGAGGGGAGCTTGTTTTACTTCTGAACCTGCCATCAGCTATCATTGTTGTTATAGGTAGCATTGGTGCTGCCTTAATTCAAAGTACCTTATCTAACTCATTGCGTTCTCTTGCAATGTTCAAATGGACTTTATTTCCTCCTCGTTACAATTTATCGAATGCACGGCAATCTATATTCCTGCTTGCTGTAAAAGCACGTAAAACGTCTCTTGTTTCACTTGATAATGACGTCAGTAATTTGAATAGTGCGCTTGCTATCAGAGCGCTTCAAATGGCTGTTGATGGTACTGATGCGGACGAATTAACTGAGCGAATGCATGATGAAGCAATTCGTTTGCGAGAAAAAAGAGAATCTGCAATTGAATTTATGGAGTCTATTGGTGGTTATGCACCTACTCTTGGTATTATGGGATCCGTTCTTGGTTTAATTCAAGCGATGGCAAATTTAAACAGCCCCGAAGCTTTGGGTCATGGCATTGCTGTTGCTTTTGTTTCAACGTTATACGGTCAAGGTTTTGCTAATTTAGTTATTTTCCCATTAGCTAAGAAGGTGGCGTTTTATGCCGATCAAGAATTGTTATACAACCAATTGTTAATAGATGGTATTCACGGAATAGCGCTTGGTAAGCATCCGCAGAGGCTAGATGTTGAGCTTAGTGGCTATGAGTGAAACAGATGAATTAACCAGAAAGGCAAGAGTGAAAAGACCTTCTTTTAAATCAAAAAAAAGAGGGTTATCAAAGGATCGTTGGATTCTCTCTTATGCGGATTTTATCACCTTACTCTTTGCTTTTTTTGTTGCTTTATATTCTATATCTATACAGAACGCAGGTGATGATAAATTAATAAGTGAGACGCTAGAGGGCATTTTTGATGCTGTTCAGAAATCAATAAAGCCAATATCAATTGGTGACCCAACGACAAATGACCCTCAATCTGAGTCAATGTTTGAGGTCGATCCAGCGGAGTCTGAGGACGCCGAGTTACCTGGAGTGAATGCTCCAGAGTCTTCTTCGATATTGTTTAACCAGCTTAGTCAATTGATTGCGAATCAATTGGATGAGTACTCGTCAGCAGGTTTAATTAGTTTATCAGAAGATAAAAATTGGATTAATCTTGATTTAAGATCTGGCTTACTATTTGATACAGGTCAATATGAGTTGACTAATGATGCGGTTGCAATATTGATCTCTTTGACTGAATTTTTGAAACAGTTTAAATACCCCATTATTGTTGAAGGTCATACAGATGATCTAGCTATAAACTCGTCACAGTACACAACAAATTGGCATCTTTCTTCAGAAAGAGCCTCTTCAGTTGTTGATGAAATGGTTTTTAGAGGTATTCCACCGGAGTACATTGCACCTATCGGTTTTTCGAGCTTTAAACCACAGGTAAGAAATACTAATGAATTTGCCAGAGAGCAGAACCGGCGTGTAACATTAAAAATAAGCAAAACGGATAATGTTGGTGTGTATGATCTCTTGTTTAAATAGCTTATTGCTGTTTATGATAATAGAATTATGCCAGAAAAAAACAGTAATAATTTAGGGGTCAATTGTGCACATTTGGGCTGTAGCGAATCAAAAAGGAGGTGTTGGCAAAACAACGACTGTGGTGTCTCTTGCCGGCCTGCTCGCGGATGAGGGGCATAGGGTGCTCATGGTTGATTTAGACCCTCATGGATCTTTAACGAGTTATTTTCGATTTGATCCGGATTCTATAGAACACAGTGTGTATGACTTATTCCAAGTTCAAGGTAAAATTACGCAGGAGCTTCCTAAAAAGTTGGTATTAGACACCGGTCATCCTAACTTATCTTTACTGCCATCTTCTACTGCTCTAGCTACATTGGAGCGTCATGCTCAGGCCCAAGGTGGAATGGGGTTAGTTATTTCTAAAACGCTTGCCATTTTATGGGATGATTATGATTATGTATTGATCGATAGTCCACCGGTATTAGGTGTCTTGATGATTAATGCATTAGCGGCTTGTCAGCAACTGGTGATACCTGTTCAGACGGAGTTTTTAGCCATTAAAGGTTTGGAACGGATGGTTAGAACATTGACCATGATAAATCGAGCAAGAAAAAAACCCGTGCCTTATATTATTGTACCCACTCTTTTTGATCGACGAACTCAAGCTTCTAATAAGAGTTTAAGAAGTCTTAAAGATACTTATGACGACCTTGTTTGGCATTCTGTAATACCAATTGATACTAAGTTACGAGATGCCAGTACAGCTGGTATTGCACCTTCGGCCTTAGATAGCAGTGCTAGGGGAATAAAGGCTTACGCCAGTCTAATTAGTACGTTGAAAGACCCTGTGAATTGATCATGAAAGAATTTAAGCCAACAGAAGAAGATGAGTTAATTGGACCACAGCTTGCCGTTCAGAGATATTTGGATGAGTTGCTTCAAGAAGCCACAATTTCTCATTTAAATGAGTTAGCTAATGAAGATGACACCAACCCAACGGAAGAGGAAAATGCAGAGAGTGCTTTAGAAAGTGTTTCTCTAGATACCTCTTCAAGTCTGACTGACTCGACAGAGGTCGATGACGGCGCGGATGAAAGTGCTTTCTCTACTTCCAATGAGCGTCTCTCTCTTGATTATGAAAAAGACGGCGTTGAGGAAACTGAAGTAGAAGTTGATCTTTCTTCTGCGGAGCCCTTTAGCGAGATGGCTGCTGTTGAGGAAGAGTCTTGGGATGAGAACGATTTTGATAATTTAGATGCTGCCTTTGCTGATTTCGAAGCCGCTGTACAAGATGCAAGTATGCATCAGGTTGTAGACAAGGCTGAGGACTCTCTTTCTGTGCATGAAGAGGCCGTGAAAGAGGACGATGAGGGCACAAAAGTTGACTATGATGAGGTTGTTTTAGAAAGTGCTGGTAAGGAGTCCGATAATCACCCTGACGGTTTGAGTCTTGAGTCAGAAGAAAAAAAGTCCGTTGCTGAAACCGCTGATTTCGAATTTGATGGCTCTTCACGAATAGAAGACGTTTCTCTGCCATCTCCAGTGCAACCGAAACGATTAAGACCTACAATTAAGTCAGATTTGAATGACCTTATTGATGCCGATAATCAGGTTGAAGATACGGCTCCAGTCTTATCCAAAACAGACCCTTTGCCATGGGCTAAAAGTCGATTTGAATGCCTTCTTTTTAAAGTTGGTGGCTTGAAAATGGCCGTTCCGTTAGTAGAGCTTGGAGGTATTCAAAAGGCTGACAAATCAAATCTTACACCACTTTTTGGACAACCAAAATGGTTTTTGGGTGTGGCAACTGTACACGATAAGCATATTAGAACAGTAGATACCGCTTTATGGGTAATGCCAAATCACTATCAAGGTGATCTTAAAGAAAACTTTAAATTTGTAATACAGCTTGATCGATCTGATTGGGGTCTTGCTTGTGAGGTCGTAGCGGAAGCGATAACGCTAGAGCCTTCAGCCGTTAAATGGCGCTCTGACAGGAGTAAAAGACCCTGGTTAGCTGGAACGGTAATTGAACATATGTGCGCTATTCTTGATATTCAAGGTTTTATTGAACTATTAAATGACCCAAAAAACGGTTTTAAAGCCCATTTAAAATAACATCTTTTTAATGATGTTGGAGGTTTAGTTATGTCTTTAACAACGAGTAAAGCAGTTCAATCGAATGAAGACCCGATTCTACAATGGGTGACTTTTCGTTTGGAAAATGAGATATACGGTATTAATGTAATGCAGGTTAAAGAGGTGTTACGTTATTCAGAAATTGCTCCCGTACCTGGTGCCCCATCTTACGTCCTCGGTATTATTAATCTTAGAGGGAGTGTTGTCACTGTTATTGACACGTGTCAACGTTTTTCTTTGCCTACAGGGGAAATTACAGACTCGACTCGTATTATGATTCTTGAAGTTGAAGGTCATGTTATAGGAATATTAGTTGATGCGGTATCAGAAGTTGTGTACCTACGCCAATCCGAAATTGAGCCTTCACCTAATGTAGGGAATGACGAATCTTCAAGATTTATTCAAGGCGTATGTCATAAAAACGATACGCTTCTTATTCTGGTGGATTTGGATAAACTGTTATCAGAAGAAGAGTGGCAAGAAGTTTCTTCAATGTAGGTTAAGGTTGTAATTGCTTCATGGAATCTCAATGGTTATTTAACCTTATTTTGGTTGTGCAGTTTCTTATTCTGATAGGAGTGAGTTTTTGGGTTTATTCCTTATCAAAGAGGTTGAAACGTCTAACGAATACGCAACTTGATGCGGATCAAAATCAAAAAAAACAAATTCAAGTGTTAGCTTCTGGCTCAATCGGTATGGGTAGACGATTAGTCGCTATTGAGAAAAAATTAAATATTGCCGTAGAAAGGCAGTCAGAAATTTTATCAAAAGAAGGTAATGTTTCCTACAATAGAGCAATGGAACTGCTAGCATTAGGTGCAACAGTAGATGATTTAGTATCAAAATGTGGTTTGATTCGAGCTGAAGCGGAGCTGATTAGTCTGTTGCATAAAGAGTCTCGTCGGCCATCAGATCAAAGGTTTACTTAACTTTTAAGTTGATGGGCGAACGCGATAATTTCCGCTACAGCAAGGTAGAGAGTCTCAGGTATTTCATCTCCGAGTTCTAGTGTACTGAGCATTTCAACCAGTTCTGGACTTTTGTGTAACAGTACACCATTTTCTTTCGCTACTTCCATAATCCGCTGCGCCATAAATCCAGTGCCTTTGGCAGTAAGTTTCGGCGCATTTTGGAAGTCGTATTGTAGAGCAACCGCTTTTTTCATCATGTTCTCACATCAATTAATCTTTTTGTTATGATTTGCTTTGGCTCACTGTCTAATGGAGCACAAAAGCAATCGATCCTCTCAACCTCGATGTCTTTAGTTTTTAAATTTGCTTTTACTTGACTTAATTGAGAGCGAATTTTGAGTTCGGTGTGTTTGTTTTCGGCTACAAAAATGAGATCGGCTTTATTATCCTTAATGCTTAAACGCGCTTCAATTTTACCTGTCTCAGGAAAATCAAACTTTAACTTTACAAGCCAACGTCTTTTCTCCTGGTCATGATTTTCAATTTCGCTTGCATCCTTATCGATTTCAAATTGAACATAAGAGCTGCTGTTTCCATGTTTGATCGGTAGTTCCATGTGTAATGGAAAGAGTTGGCTTTCAGTTCGCACTGTTTCAACTAAATGCTTTAATTGATTTGTGGTGATTCTTTCAATGGCATTTTCTACTAGGTCAAATTGAGAGGGAAGTTTAGTGCTACTCATTTCAGATATGGCGGCTTGGAGCTTTAAAAAATTTAGTTTTATGTCTTTTTCAATTGAAGGGGTTTCTTTCGCTAAATTACTTTCTAAAAATAAACCACTTTGCTGGAAAGTTTGTTTTAAAGACTCAGGATGAGTAACTAACGTCGTCAAATTTGGGATGCTTGAAATTAATTTTGTTAAGGTTTGTTGAAGCTTTTCGCTGCCAAGCTGACTTGATTGTGAGAGGGTATCCAACTGTTTTATCAGTTGATTGATTTCTTGTAGGTTAAGCTGTTTTGGTAAGCTTACCTTTAAGCCGTCCTCCACTGGTGTATTAATAGACGGTAGAGTTTCTTTTGGAAGGAGTTGAACCTGTCCTTTTGTATCAACCATTACCGCCATTTTTGATCCGATTTCTGGTCTATGCAATGTTTTGATGGTAAAAGTTTCTTCACCGTCACTCACTTCTACTAAAAAGCTGGGTATCTGGGTGGGTGTTTTTACAGAGTGATTGGCTGTTTGCTGGCTCTGAATCATTTTTGTTTGATCTTGAGTATATTGGCTACTTTGTACTGATGGATTAGGGGGGGTTGTATTGGGCGACTGTGTTGTCGTTGTATTTGGTCTTGTCTTTACCTCCGCAAGGGGCATAGAAGTATTATGAACAGAGCTTGTAGTAGTTTGAGAAATGGATAAAACGGTTAAAGGGATTGTCTTTGATAGGATGTTAACAGGTAGCTTAATGTCTGAAATCGTTAATTGAGCATTCGCTGTATTATTGAGTGAACTCACTGAGAGAGTGTTAACCTTGTTGGGTTTTGATTGAGTTAAGTCCACAGTCGATGAGGTGAGAATCGTAGGTGTTGCATCCTTTGTTATGTTGGATGTTGTGTTGACTAAACCGTGCTTTTGAATTGAGCTATTTTGAGTCGTTGCACTTTGATTCTGATGATTGTTTTGAATTAGGTTCTTGCTGGCTTCTGTTGTTAACATTTTCTGAACTGTCTGCTCAGATGAATGTGTATGCTTGTTTGGTGATGTGGGTACTGGTGTACGGTTATTTTGATTTATCAGAGAGATGATAGCTCGATCACCATTTTTCTGAACGTGTAGTTGAAGCGTGTCTCCATTTTGCAGATCTAACTTATTTTGGGTGTTGATTAGATTAAAGTTTTGATGTGCTTTTGTACTAACCTCAATAATTTGCGCTGGCTTTTGTTGGAAGGTGACATCTTTTGCACTGTTTACTTTAATAAGTTCCAAGCTTTCTATTAATTTAAGCTCACTTGAAAGCTTAGCAAGGGTGCCAGTAAGTTCTTTTGTTGGTTGTCCCTTGAGGCTATTGATTGCCTGAGAAGACGATGAATTCAGTTTACTAATATCAAACATCATTAAATTGACCTAGTTAAGGCACTCGTTTGTCGTTATTTTTTCATCTTTCTTTTATAATAGCGGCAGTTTCATTTAAACGAAAATACGTTACTACCTTGTTGTCGGCAAGAAAAGGCAAATCTTTTGTATTCTTCTATTAGTTTAAGCGTGTCTAACCTTTGGATTGAGCGTGGAGAAAGGTATCTTTGTAAAGAGATGTCTTTTTCTCTTGTTAGTGGAGATATAGCAAAAATCAATGGGGAAAATGGCGCCGGCAAAAGTACCTTGTTAAAAGTTCTAGTTGGTATCTTACCGGCGTTAGAAGGGCATATTGTTTATAACAATGAAGACGTAAGTCGTTATCGGGACTTGTTGCATAATGATGTGCTGTATCTAGGGCATCACTCTGCAATCAAATCGGTTTTTTCTGTATCGGAAAACCTCCGTTGGTATTTTCCGAAGGCGAGTGATGAAGATATTTCGTTCGCACTGCATGCCGTTTCGTTATCCGGTTATGAAGATACGCCATCTAATCAACTTTCTGCGGGGCAAAAACGTCGTATTACGTTAGCTAGGCTATGGTTAACGGATAAACCTTTGTGGTTATTGGATGAGCCTTTCACTGCTTTAGATGTGAAGGGGGTTGATTCATTGGAAAAACGCATGAAGAGTCATATTAGCGCTGGAGGTGTTATTATCCTAACGACACATCAAAATATAGACGCATCTCTTCATATCAAAGAGATTGATTTAACGTTATGAACTATACTTCTTTTGCGAAAGGTGAATTGCTCACTTTGCTCCGAAGAAAGCAAGATACCATTAATGCGCTTGTGTTTTTCATAATGGTGATAACGTTGTTCCCATTAGGTGTCAGCCCTTCTCCCGAATTTTTAAGCGTTGCGGCTGGCGGTATTATTTGGTGTGCCGCCTCTTTGGCCATTTTGATGTCTGTTGAAAGTATGTTTAAAGAAGACTTCAATGATGGTTGTTTAGAGCAGTGGTTAGTCAGTGGGCTGTCGCTGCCACTTTTGATTTTGTTAAAAACTTTTATTCATTGGCTTATCGTTATTGTTCCTTTATTGGCCATGGCGCCTCTACTTTCTCAAATGCTATTTCTATCTACTGATATTTTTTATGTATTGCTAAAAACCTTGATCTTAGGCACTCCTGCCCTCTTTCTTATTGGTACAATTGGCTCTGCCTTGACGGTTTCTTTACGTCATGGTGCCGTACTTATGTTGTTAATTATTATACCATTCTACTTACCGGTTATTATTTTCTCTACAGGGGCGATTCGTGCCGCCCAGAATGGCATGCTGTATGACGGACAAATAGCGATATTGGGAGCAATTTCCTTGGTTTCCTTAGTTGTTTCTCCAATCATGTCTGCAATTTCAATTAAAGCGAGTGTAAATTAATGAGTTGGACTTGGTTTCATAAACTGGGGTCACCAAAGTGGTTTTTTCAGTTTGCATCACGTTGGTCTTTATGTGTTTTCTTGGGCGGCGTGACTTTATTGGTAGTCGGTATAATTTGGGGGTTGGGCTTTGCTCCCGAAGACTACCAACAAGGAAACAGCTTTAGAATTATTTATATTCATGTGCCTGCCGCTATTTTGGCTCAGTCATGCTATTTGGGGCTTGGTATTGCTGGCTTCGTGTTTCTAGTCTGGCAAATGAAAATGGCGCCAATATTCATTAAATCGGTTGCGCCTTTAGGTGCGTTAGCGGCCTTAATTGCGTTACTCTCAGGTGCAATATGGGGCAAACCGACTTGGGGTACTTGGTGGGTTTGGGATGCTCGCCTAACTTCAGTGCTAGTACTATTTTTATTGTATATGGGTGTGATGGCTATCCAAAATAGCTTAGATGATAAAGTCTTAGCAGATAAAGCGGTTTCAGTGATCTGTGTCGTTGGGTTGATTAATTTGCCTATTATTAAATATTCCGTTGAATGGTGGAATACTCTGCATCAACCTGCCACCTTCAAATTGACTGAGAAACCCGCTATGCCAATGGAAATGTGGTTGCCACTGCTTGTCAGCAGTATCGGTTTGTATTTGTTTATAGCGGGTCTTGCGATGATTCGTATGCAAACAGAAATATTAAATAGAGAGCGCCGGTCTAATTGGGTAAAGAATGAGGTATTGAACCGTGGCATTTGATTCTTTTTCAGATTTTCTTCAAATGGGAAGACATGGCTTTTATGTCTGGACAGCTTATGGGATAAGCGCTGTAAGTTTATTGGCTATTGCTTGGCAAACCTGGCAACAAAAGAGACAAGTTACCAATCAATTAGTCAAACGTTTTACCAGAGAGCAGGAAAAGTGATGCATCCAATTAGAAAAAAACGAATTATTGCTATCAGTAGCATTGTTGTTGTACTTGGGGTGGCACTTGCTCTGGTTATGTATGCATTACAACAAAACATCAATTTATTTTATTCTCCTTCTCAAATTGCGGCCGGTGAAGCGCCAAAAGACGTTATGTTAAGGGCTGGAGGCATGGTGGTAGATGGCAGTGTTAAAAGAGACAATAAAACCTTATATGTTTCTTTTGAAGTGACAGACTTTACCGAGAAAGTCAGGATTGAATATAAAGGGATATTGCCTGATTTGTTTAGAGAAGGGCAGGGGATTGTGGCTCAGGGTAAGCTAAATGCTGACGGTGTATTTATCGCTTCCGAAGTATTGGCTAAGCATGATGAAGAATATATGCCTCCAGAAATTGCAGAAGCCCTAAAACAAGCCGAGCTTAATTCAGACTCATCTAACACCTCTTATTGATTGGTATTTTTCATGTTTCCAGAAATTGGTCATTTCACACTAATTTTATCTTTGTTTTTTGCTGTTTCTTTATCCATTCTCCCTATTTATGGTTATTGGAGGCGCAATCTCATTTTATTAGAACTTGCTCGGCCTTTAACCTATGTAATGACAGCGCTGGTTTTTATTAGCTTTTTGGCTCTAGCCTATTCTTTTGCCATAGATGATTTTTCTGTGTTGTATGTTAGTCAGAATTCTAACAGTCAATTACCTGTATGGTTCAAAATTAGTGCTGTTTGGGGCGGACATGAGGGCTCTTTATTGTTGTGGGTGCTGATCTTATGCGGTTGGGCTTGTGCTGTCGCTATCAAAGGCGACAATCTTCCAACAGAAGTGCGCTCTCTCGTTTTATCTGTATTAGGTATTGTTACCACAGGGTTTGCGTCCTTTCTATTATTTACCTCTTCCCCTTTTATTCGTTTATTACCTGAAGCACCTCTAGAGGGGGCGGATCTTAATCCTCTATTACAAGACGTAGGTTTAATTATTCATCCCCCTATGCTTTATATGGGGTACGTTGGATTTTCAGTCGCATTTGCGTTTGCTATTACCGCTCTCATTACGGGTAATTTGAATGCGTCATGGGCTCGCTGGGCAAGACCCTGGACCTCTGTTTCTTGGGCTTTTCTAACTATTGGTATCACATTAGGAAGTTGGTGGGCGTATTACGAACTTGGCTGGGGTGGCTGGTGGTTTTGGGATCCCGTGGAAAATGCTTCCTTTATGCCTTGGTTAGCCGGTACGGCATTGATCCATTCATTGGCCGTGACTGAAAAGCGCGGTGTATTTAAAAGCTGGACGGTACTTCTCGCCATTTTTACATTTTGTTTAAGCTTATTGGGTACTTTCCTAGTCCGTTCAGGTGTTCTCACCTCTGTACATGCGTTTGCTGCTGACCCTACCCGAGGTGTCTATATTTTAGTGCTGCTATTTTTAATGGTGGGTGGTAGTTTATTGCTATATGCACTGAAGGCATCAGAAGTGAAATCTAGAGTCACATTTGGTGCGACAGGTCGGGAAGCATGGCTGTTATTAAATAATATTTTGTTAACCACCATGACATTGACCGTCTTGATTGGAACACTGTATCCGCTAATCTTCGATGCTTTGGGTTTCGGGAAAATTTCAGTAGGAGCCCCTTATTTTAATAGTGTTTTTTCTCCTATGGCACTATTGCTTATGGTCTTTATGTCAATAGGACCTTTGTCAAAGTGGCATAACACCTCTGTTAATGTCTTAGCAAAAAAGCTAATGATACCGGCAGGCTGTTCGCTCGTTAGTGGCGCTGTTCTAACTTACAGTTATGACCTTGGACTAATGTCTTGGATCAGTTTAAGTGTGGCTTTTTGGGTGTTTATACTGACTTTTTATGATTGGTTCGTAAAAGTGAGCGCGGGTTCTAAGGGGATTATACCAAGAGCGAGAATGTTGCCAAGAAACTATTACGGAATGGTACTTGCCCATTTAGGTATGGCTGTCTCTTTGGTTGGTGTCTTGTTTGTCAGTGTAAGCAGTGATGAACAAATGGTTCGAATGAGCAAAGGGGATGTCAGTGTTCTTTCTGGCTATGAGTTTAAGTTCGATGGTGTTAAACATTTTGAAGGCCCCAATTTTATTGCTGACCAAGGACAAATCATTATTTCGAAAGACGGTGAGTTTGTTGCGCATTTAAAGCCTGAAAAGCGTTTTTATGACGCTCGTGGTCAGGTTATGACTGAGGCCTCTATTGATAATGGTTTGTTTAGAGATCTCTATATTTCTCTAGGTGAGGACCTGGGTGAAGGGGCTTGGGGGGTTAGAATTCATGTAAAGCCTTTTGTTCGTTGGATTTGGCTCGGCGGTATTTTAATGATGTTTGGTGGATTGCTTTCTGCAATGGATAAACGCTATAGAAAAGTATCAGGGGCGGCAATATGAAGAAGCTGTTGTTTTTTCTACCTTTAATTGCTTTTGCCGTTTTAGGCAGCGTGTTTTTTTTGCAGTTAGGTAAAGATACGCAATATATGCCTTCTGCATTAATTGATAAACCACTACCAAATGTGGCTTTAGTTGATTTGCATTCTAATCAAATCGTAACGAATGACGCTTTACCCACAGGCCCTTATCTCATTAATTTTTGGGGAACATGGTGTCCAGCTTGCAGTGTTGAACACAGTTATTTAATGGCATTAGCGGATCAAGATGTGTCAATAGTTGGCATTGATTATAAAGACGAAACCAGTGAAGCTATAAAATGGTTACAAGAAAGAGGCGATCCTTACACGCACGTTCTACTAGACGAGTTAGGCCATTTTGGCGTCGATATGGGAGTAACAGGGGCACCTGAAACTTTTGTGGTTAACTCTAAAGGTGTTGTTGTTTATCGTCACCAGGGTGTTGTGGATGACGTTGTCTGGCAATCAATGAAGGTGTATTTTAAATGAGATTTTCTTTGTTTTTCTGCTTAATTACATTGTTTTCTTCTGCCGCTTTTTCTGAGGCTGAGTCTGTTTTAAAGTTCAGTTCATCATTGCATGAAACTCGCTATAACTCTCTGATAGAAGAACTGCGTTGCCCAAAGTGTCAAAATCAAAACCTAGCCGACTCTAATGCTGGAATTGCCATTGATCTTCGTAATCAAATTTATAGCATGATTGAGCAAGGTCTCAGTGATAAAGAGATTGTAGATTACATGGTTGCCCGATACGGAGAGTTTGTTCTATATAAACCCTCGAATAATGCAGGCACTTTTTTTCTTTGGTATGGGCCCCTAATTTTATTGGTACTTGGGTTGATTGCTTTTGTTTTGATTATTCGTAGTAATCGTCGGTCATTAAGGAGCGATTCAAAATGATATTTGGCTGGTTAGTGATGGCGGTTATATTAATCGTTTCTGTTTTTTATGTGTTACGTTCAGTCGTTGGGATAACAAAAAAGAGTGAAGTTGAATTAGCCGCTAATTTCTCTGTTATTAGACGCAAAGAAATTGAAGATGAGGTCGCTTTTGGACGTATTAGTCCAAATGAAGCGCAACAATTAGAAGAGGATCTTACATTAGAAGAAACCGCAAAATCTAAAGGGTATCACTACGTTCTTAATAATCGAATGACGCAATTGATGCTAGCAATCTTTGTTGTGGCGAGTGTATTAGGAAGTGTTTCTCTTTATGAAAAGCTGGGCTTCCATAAAGAAGTCGCTTTTACTGCTGCCATTTCTAGTAAGTCGATGTCTCCAGAAAAACTGTCTGATTTTTTAACTTTTCGAGCAAATAAATATGGTCGAGCAGAAGATTGGTATTTTGTTGCCCAAGATTTTTTAAGTCAAAATGATTATCTTCAAGCTCTCCCCGCCTTCGATAAAGCTTTAGCTAAAATGCCTGGTGATGAGGTTGATAATAAAATTCGTGTGTTGGTTGAATATGCTCAAGCCATTTTTTATGCTAATGGTCAAAAAGTAAACGAAAAGATGAAAGAGGCCGTCGATGAGGTGTTACTTCTAGACCCTAATCAAGCGACAGCATTAGGCCTTAAAGGCATTGCTGAGTTTGATAGCAAAAACTACATAGGTGCTATAACCGCTTGGCAAAAAGCCATTGTAAATGGCCAGAATCCGAATGAACGATCCGCTCTTTTAGAGGGTATTCGAAAAGCAAGAGAAACAGGGAATATTAGCGAAGCCGATATTCCAAGCTTAATTAAACAGCGCTTAAGTATTCAGCTTGATCTGAGTGCTATGAAATCCATAGACCCGCAAAGTGTCTTCTTGGTGTATGCTAGACTGCCTGATCAGCCTATGCCAATCGCCATTAAGCGCCTTTCGGTAAATGATATTACTCAGATTATTGAATTAACGAATTTAGATAATTTAATGCCCGGGATAACGTTAGCCGATGCTAAAAAGGTAGACATAATTGTAAAATTGGCCAAAATCACTGACACCGATTTGACTCAAGGCAAAATAATCGGATCAAAAAAAGGTGTTTTCATTGAAAAAACAAAACTTTTAATCATTCCTGTCTCGTTATAATTGAATCTAGGCTGACATAGTTTAATAATATGCATAACTTTATTAATGTAATTCGGAATACATAATGGATTTTAGCTTGCGTGAGTGGCTAATAGCAGTTGGCGTTTTCATAATCATTGTCATTTTGATTGATGGCTATCGTCGCTATAAAAAAAATAACGCTTTTGATGAGTCTCAAGAGGATGAGGTTGTTGATCCAGATGTTCTCTTAAAAGATGCGATCATTAAACGTGAGTTACCTAATGGCGGAGCTCGTCCTGTAGCGGGCTCTGAAGCGGTTAATAATGCGTTTGAAGTGGCACGTCAAACATCAAATGCCCCGTTAACAGATCTGCCTCACAAGCTAGACTCTGGCCCAAGCTTTCATAAAGATGATGAAATACATCTTGATGAGCTTGAGTCTCTTGTTCCTGAACGTTTTAGCGCAGTGGATGAATCAGAGACGCGAAAAAGTTATTCAGACGAAGGTCATGCCTTTACAGCGGATAGTGCTTCTCAAGAGGACTTTGAACGAGATTATTCTATTGTAGATGTCGATCAACCGATTGCAGGCAATTCGACGGAAGAATTTTTAGAAGAGGATTATGACGCAGAGATTGAAGAAGTTATTGTAATCAATGTTTTTTCTCCTGAAAATAGCCCTTTTGTAGGCGTTGAATTACTGCAGTTGGTGTTAAACTGCGGTATGCGATATGGAGAAATGGATATTTTTCATCGACATGAAGAAGGCTTTGATCGAGGAAAAGTTCAGTTTAGTATGGCGAATGCTGTTGAGCCAGGGACGTTTAATATTGATTCTATGGGTGAGAAAACCTTTCCAGGAGTCAGTTTTTTTATGGGATTACCTGGCCCAAAAAACAGCATGATGGCTTTTGATTTTATGTTGGAAACGGCTCAAGCAATCGTTAGAAATTTGGGCGGCGAACTCAAAGACGAAAGACGCAATCTGATGAGTGAGCAAGCTATTTCTCATAGTCGTCAACGAATTCGTGACTTTGAGCGTCGGAAGCTCAAAAAAATAAAATAAACCTTCTTTACTTAAATTATGAAAAGGCCATCGTAAAGTGGCCTTTTTTATGTGTAACGATGTCATACCAATTAATGTATAGAGAGAGAAACGAATGACCGATCAGTCAACAAAATTAATCAACAAACAGATTGCTGATTTGGTGAAGTTGTTAAACGATTACAGTTATGCCTATCACATTCAAGATGCGCCGATTGTTCCTGATATAGAATACGATCGTTGTTATATGGCGTTACAGGCGTTAGAAGCACAGCACCCTGAGCTGGTATTAGAAAACTCTCCAACACAAAGAGTGGGTGAAAAGCCTACACAAGGTTTTATTACGGTCTCACATACACGGCCTATGCTTTCTTTAGATAATGCTTTCAATGATGAGTCACTGGAAGACTTTCACGAAAGAGTAGTGAAGCTGCTAGGTGACGCTGATGTTGATTATTGTTGTGAGCCAAAGCTTGATGGCTTAGCCATTAGTTTACGTTACGAGTCTGGTCGTTTAGTACGAGGGTTAACTCGTGGTGATGGGCTGTCCGGTGAAGATATCACTTCAAATATTAGAACCTTGAACTCCATTCCCTTAACATTACGAACGGATGAACCTCCTACTGTTGTTGAAGTGAGAGGTGAAATTTACATGCCAAAGGAAGGATTTGAGCGTTTGAATTCATTAGCTCGAGAAAAGGGAGAGAAAGCGTTTGTGAATCCTCGCAATGCGGCGGCTGGGTCATTAAGGCAGTTAGATCCTAAAATTACCGCTAGCCGGCCATTGGTTCTGTGTGTTTATTCAATAGGCTATATAGAAGGGCACGGTTCGTTTAGTAGCCATTTTGACTCATTATCGACTCTTAATGATTGGGGGTTCAAAGTGAACCCTTTAATGGAAAAAGTGAATGGTATAAAAGGGTGTATTGAATACTATGCCAAACTTGAGTCCATCCGGAATGAACTTGCTTATGATATAGATGGTATTGTGTATAAAGTTGACTCAATAGAGGATCAAAAGCGTCTAGGTTTTGTAGCAAGAGCACCTCGTTGGGCGATAGCGAGGAAATTTCCCGCCCAAGAAGAAATGACACAAATTGAAGACATCGATTTTCAGGTAGGTCGAACGGGTGCAATCACGCCTGTTGCTCGTTTAACACCTGTTTTTGTTGGCGGGGTAACTGTTTCAAATGCCACCCTCCATAACAAGGATGAAATGCTTCGATTGGGAGTGAAAGTAAAAGATTATGTGATTATTCGACGTGCTGGGGATGTTATTCCTCAAATAGTACAAGTGGTTGAAGAAAAACGGCCTGATGATTCTTACGACGTTATTTATCCTTCACAGTGTCCAGTATGTGGTTCTGATACAGAGCGAGTTCCAGGTGAGGCTGTGGTTCGCTGTACTGGTGGTCTTATTTGTGCGGCTCAACGTAAAGAGGCGTTAAAGCATTTTGTCTCGCGTAAGGCGATGGATATAGATGGCTTAGGTGACAAGCTAGTTGAGCAATTAGTCGAACTGGATTTTATCTCTTCACCTGCCGATGTATTTTTATTGAAAGAAAAACAAACGGATCTGCTTAATCTTGAACGAATGGGGCAAAAATCCTTAGATAATTTATTGAATTCTATTGAAAGAGCCAAACAAACGCAATTTAATCGGTTTATCTATTCTTTAGGTATTCGAGAAGTCGGAGAGGCTACTGCAAGAACCTTAACGTCCTATTTTAAAACCTTAGATGAGTTGATGTCAGCCACGGAAGAAGAATTAATCGATGTGGAGGATGTCGGCCCTATTGTTGCTCAGCATATAAGGTTATTTTTCCAACAAGAAAATAATGTCGAAACGATCAGATCCTTGATTAATGCGGGAATTACTTGGGAAACTAAGCGGAATTCCGTTGGTCAAGGTCCATTACCTTTAGAAGGTAAAACTTACGTAGTAACCGGATCACTTAGTCAAATGAACCGCGATGAAGTAAAAGAGCGGCTAATTCAACTAGGGGCTAAAGTGAGTGGCTCTGTCTCTAAAAAAACAGACTGTTTAATTGCAGGTGAAAAAGCCGGTTCTAAGTTAACAAAAGCCCAGTCACTTGACGTTTCAATTATGGATGAATCTCAACTTATGACGTTTTTATCAGAATACGGAGAGGTGTAATGGACACATTGATTCCACATCATTCTTTAGAAAAGGAAACTTTAAACAGGATATTGGAAGAAATTGTTACTCGTGATGGGACCGATTACGGAAACTACGATCTTACTTTAGAAGAAAAAGTTGCAGAAGCGTTGGCTTTATTATCATCAAAAAGTGCATTTTTGTTATTTGATACAGAAAGTGAGACCGTAAAACTCCTATCTAAAGATCAATTACAGCAATATGATCTTTAGATAGGTTTACACAGAGGACTTTAAAAGGCGTGTTGATTATTAACTTTTTCTCTGAACACAATGATTTATATTGTGATCCATTATTCTAGATGGTTCTTTTTCTGTATTTCGGCCAACAACTTTAGCGGGTACTCCCGCTACAGTTGTATGTGCTTCAACGGCTTCAATAACGACACTACCCGCACCAATTTTCGCGCCTTCACCTACTTCAATGTTTCCAAGGATTTTTGCACCAGCGCCAATTAACACGCCGCTGCGTATTTTAGGGTGTCGATCCCCGTGTTCCTTACCTGTGCCTCCGAGGGTAACAGACTGTAAAATAGAAACATTGTCGTCGATAACACAAGTCTCACCAACAACCAGTCCTGTGCCGTGATCAAGCATCACTCCTCCGCCAATTTTTGCCGCTGGGTGAATATCGACACTGAATGCCATAGATACTTGACTTTGCATGAAAAGAGCAAGGCTTTCTCGTTTTTGCTTCCATAGCCAGTTGGCGATGCGGTGGCTTTGTAACGCATGGAACCCTTTAAAAAATAAGAAGGGTGTTGTTAGGCACTCACACGCGGCGTCACGTTCTTTTATAGCTAAAATATCTTGTTCAATAAGAGACACAATATTCGAACTTTTATCGGCCATGGCTTCTTCAAATACTTCGCGTAATACCATCGCGGGAATTGAAGCGCTGTCGAGCTTATTTGCTAGCAAGAAACTGATCGCAGATTGTAAGCTTTCGTGTCTAAGGATTGTTGTATTAAAAAAACTTGCTAATATAGGTTCACCTTGTGCGAGTTTCTTTGCTTCTGAATGTAAAGACGACCATAAGTTGCCTGGTGTCACGGTATTGTGCATTGCATTACTCAATCTGTTCACCAATGTTAATTCTGAGGTAAAATGTAATTTATGGGTTAGCATGAAACAAAACAAGGGCAAACGCAAACAAAGTGCCCTCATTTTCTGGAGAGACTATGACTACCAAAACAGTTGCCGATGCATTGCATGTATTTTACGAGTTAAACAGTGCTTTTGCTGATGCGTATTGGGAAACCAATGATATTAATAACAAAGATTTATTCTTTGCCATGAGGTCGTTATTACAAGAAGAACTAGATGAGTTGCATAAACTTAGTATGCAGGACCATATCTACCCATATGAGCCGATCAACCCGAGTGTTTTACGGCTTAAGGGGAAACTTGAAAACTTGTCTCCAAATCTTGAATCCATTGTTCTTCGTACTCAAACGGCAAGTAATTTAACCGATCTGATTCCAAGTGCTTGTGCGTTGTTTAGTAAGGGTGCCATGTAAAGCGGTATGAAATAGAAACAGACATCCTAAAAATAAGACTAGTAATGCTTCAGTGCGTATTATTTTACTAGTCTTATTAATTAACGGCGTTTCAATCTTCTTATCGTAAAGCGAGCAGGGTGCAATGCTCTCTCGATTTGTCTTTCAAAAGGCGAGGCCTCATTTAAAATCAAGCTGGTTAAATAACAGGCACTCAGTGGTGTAGAAACTAAGCCTTTTGATCCATGACATATATTGATAAAAAGGCCACTTAACGGTTGGGCTGTTTTATCTGACTTCCACTTCGCGTTCTTGCTGAGTTTGGCATAACATTCGTTCAATGTCTCTTGCTCAAAGATTGGTCCAACAATGGGGGTGTAGTCCGGTGCGGTGCAGCGGAAAGACACTCTACCAGCGCAGTCGTTCGCTTTATTTTGCCAATTTTGGTTTGGGATCAGTTTTTCTAGCTTTTGAAGGTTTTTCTGGTGGTCTGTAAACCTCACATTTTCATCGGTGTCGTTAAGACTGTACGTAGAGCCAAAGTGAAGGTGTTTACTCCCTTTCTCATCAATAGGAGGAGACACATAACCTTCGTGACAAATGACCTTGTCTAGAAGGACATCTTCATTTAGGGGAAGCGATGACACTTGCCCCCTTATGGCCTTTCTGGGTAAGTCAAGAAATGTATCAGCAAGCCCACTGTCGTACGCTTGACATAAAATAACATGAGAAAATTCTTCTATTGACTCATTTGAGTAAACTTTCCATGACTGGTTACCCAGCGACTCAAGTTTTTTTAATGGCTTATTTAAATGTAATTGTATTTTGCTATGATCAAGTAAGTGTTTGCATAGATCTTTGGGTTTAACCCATCCAGAAAGTGGCAAAAACAACTCATTATTATTTTTATTTTGCCGTAAAACGTCTTGAGGGTATATTTCATCCGCTATTATTTTTTTGAATCTATTTGATTCAAGATCGGTAATTGGCTTCTGAATTAACCCACAATCATTCCAAAAGGTATTGGTTGAATCTATCGATTTTAAAAACCGATTAGTATAGAGATAACCTGCAAGATAAAAACGGTTTAATGGCGTATCGTGACTAGCCAGTTTAGGGTAAATCATACCTTGAGGGTTACCAGACGCCCCGTCAGCGATCTCTTTTTTTTCTTCCCAGACATCAACTAAAATGCCTCTAGAGGCCAATTGCCAAGCGCAATGAGAGCCTGCAAGTCCTGCTCCAATAATGAGTACTTTTTTGGGGGGAGGAGTATTCGATCGAACACTGAGCCAAGGTAAACCTTCTGACATTCTTTGATGAAATGAGTCTGGTTGCTTTTCTAAAATACCCTTGAGCATTTCTCTTTTTTGGCCGAAGCCTTTCACTTTCTTTATGGCAAAGCCTGTTGACTGGAGCCCTCTTCTTACAATACCAGCGGCCGTAAAGGTTGAGAGCGTTGTGCCGGTATCGCTTAGCCTTAAAATTTCTTTAAATAATGATTCGGACCACATTTCAGGATTTTTGCTGGGGGCGAATCCATCAAGGAACCAAGCATCTACATGTGCATTCAATGTAGCGAATCCCTCAGAGGCTTCACCAAACCAAAGAGTGAGTTGGACCTTTCCTTGATTTAATGAAATTCGGTGAAGCCCATGACAAATGACAGGATAATTAGCGATTAGCTCATCGCTTAACGCAGAAAGCTCTGGCCACATTTTTAGTGCCGTTTTCAACATATCTACAGAGAGAGGGTATTTTTCAACTGACAGGAAATGCAGTGTTGCATCTAGAGGGCCTGATTTAAGCCAAGCATCCCATGCACATAAAAAATTTAATCCCGTTCCGAAGCCTGTTTCTGCAATAGTGAAACAGGATCCTGGTAGATTTTTCCAGCGTTCTGTTAAGTTGTTTTGTTGGATAAACACATAGTCAGTTTCTTCAATTCCCGATTGTGTATCAAAATAGATATCACCAAATTGTCTAGAATTTGGTGCGCCATTATCCTGCCATGTTAATTCTGGGGAGGACAGTTTATAGACCATCAGTACGTACTACTTTTTCTATAATGACATTTTTGGTCGGTACGTTTTGATAGGGCCCAACTGTTTGAGTCGGTATTTTTGCAATTTTATCTACTACATCCATTCCCGCTGTTACCTTACCAAAAACGGTATAACCGTAACCTCTGGCACTGTGATTCAAAAAGGCGTTATCGATATGATTGATAAAAAACTGAGACGTTGCGCTGTTTGGGTCTTGAGTGCGGGCCATAGAAATAGTGCCTCTATCGTTATAAAGATTATTATCGCCTTCATAGGCAACCGCTTTATACGTGTCTTTTCTCTCAAGCGTTGGTGTGAACCCACCACCTTGAACCATAAAGCCAGGCATTACTCTATGAAAAATAGTGTTACTGTAAAACCCATCATCCACATAACGCAAAAAATTTGTGACAGTTTTTGGTGCCGCGTCTTCATTTAAATTAACCGTTATTGTTCCTTGATTAGTAACAATGTTCACTTCGGTAGCCGCGGCCGTCAGAGAGACTGTGGCGATCGCTAGGGCTGAAATAACGTGTTTTATCATAATTTGCTTCCTTATTTTAAAATTGTCACTAATATTAGGGGGTTCATTGGTGCGAGCCAAGTGTTTTAATTAGAAGGTTTTGTTGTTAATTGTATGGGTATTGTCATGAGAACGGTTGATGTAGAAATTGAATATTGCACCCTTTGTCGATGGATGCTTCGCGCCGCTTGGTTATCACAGGAGTTATTAAGTACGTTTGATGATGACATTAAGAGTGTTAAATTAATTCCAGTTCAAGGCGGTGTTTTCAAAGTAAGAGCAAATAATACTGAAATTTGGTGTCGTAAAGAAGAGGATGGCTTTCCAGATGCCAAGACTCTTAAGAAAAGGTTAAGAGATCTTATTGACCCTCAAAGAGATCTTGGTCATCTTGATAAGAAATAGACACCTGAAAATTATAAGTAATCTTTACTCAATTTAAGCCGGTAAGACTTGTTTAAAGGGTTTTACTGTCACATTTTTGTATACGCCTGCTGCCAAGTATGGGTCTTCACTAGCCCATGCTTGAGCGGCCTCTAAAGAGTCGAACTCGGCTATAATAATACTGCCACTAAATCCGGCCTCTCCTGGATCATTACTATCGATCATAGGGTTTGGTCCTGCAAGAATGAGCTTGCCACCACTTTGTAAGGTGTGCAGTCGCTCCAAGTGAGCGGCACGAGATTTGGCTCGGTCCGCCAAACTATTTGGGTGATCTTCTCCAACGATGGAATACAGCATAGAATTTACTCCTTATTTTGTAAGTGAGATGACAAATAAATGCCTTGTAGAATAATAAAAACAAGAGTCATACCAAGCAAACCAAATAGTTTAAAGTTTACCCATACCTCTTCACTAAATTGAAAGGCAACATAGAGATTTGCTATGGCGGATACAATAAAAAAACCTACCCACGCAAGATTCAGAGTACGCCACACTTTAAACGGTAATTCTATTTTATCCCCCATCATTCTTTGAATGATGTTTTTGTTACCAATGAATTGGCTACCAAAAAAAGCAAGAGCGAAAAGGCCGTTAACAATGGTTGGTTTCCATTTGATAAAATCGCCATCCCCTAACAGAACGGTAGCACCGCCTAAAAGGATGACCAATACCAGAGAGACGATGTGCATCTTCTCAATCGTTCGTGTTTTGATCCAGCTATAGGCAACTTGAATTATGGTTGCAGGAATCAGGACCGCCGTCGCTATAATGATATCTCCTGAGTATTTATAGACGCCAAAGAAGATAATAATGGGTAAAAAATCGAATAAAATTTTCATATAAAAACCAAATTATGTATGCTGTAGGCATGATAACGATCAAAGACATTAATGAACAGGGGAGAATTAACGATTCTCAACTACACCGCAGAATTGACTTTCATAGTCACTCGACTTTTTCCGATGGGGCACTCACGCCAAAAGCACTTTTATCTTTAGCTTCCGAGCAAAATATAGAGCTATTCTCGCTGACAGATCATGACACGATTGCTGGGTTAGGTGAAGCAAGAGAGGCGGCTAAGGTACATAATATTAAACTGGTTACTGGTGTAGAAATTTCTACTTTATGGAAAGGTATACCGATTCATTTGGTTGCATTAAATTTTTCCGAAGATAACTCTGCACTTCTTGAGGTATTAGATGCCAATCAAAAAATTCGTATTGATAGAGCAAAAAAAATAGCGCTCTTGCTGATGAAGCAAGGTTTACCCGATTTATTTGATAACGCTATGCAAGAAGCTGGCACCAGTCAGATCGGTCGTCCACATTTTGCTCGTGTAATGGTAGATCAAAACCTTGTCAAAGACGTAAATAAAGCCTTCGATCGCTATTTAGGTAATAAACGCTTAGGTCAGTTGAGGGACGTATGGCCTGATTTAGAGTCTGTTTTGTCCGTATTAAACGGTCATGGGATGGAGCTTGTATTAGCGCACCCAAAACGTTATCCGATCACCGTTACAAAGTTGAAGAAACTGATTTTCGACTTTGTTCAATATGGAGGTACTTCTTTAGAGGTTTCTTCAGGTAACGATAAACCCGAAAGTGTTCGCCTATTGGAAGGTCTTATTAAAGAACATAAGATTAAAGCGTCGGTAGGCAGTGATTTTCATGGACCGTATGGCCCTTGGTGTCAGGTCGGAAAATTCACTCCTTTTGATGAGGCGAGAATTGGAACCGTTTGGCAAGATTGGTAGCAAGGTTTTGTTATTGTTGAATATATTACTAATTGTTTTGCAGCGAGAATGTGAGTTCTATCAGGCTGCTGGAGTATGAAATGAGTCAGTTTTTCCAAATACACACTGAAAACCCACAAGTACGCTTGATTAAGCAGGCGGCTGAAGTGATACGTAAAGGTGGCGTCATTGTTTATCCAACAGACTGCGGGTATTCATTAGGTTGTCATTTAGGAGATAAATCGGCGTTAGACAGAATTCGTGCAATTCGTCGACTTGACGATAAGCACAACTTTACTTTGGTGTGCAGTGATCTTTCAGAGATTTCAACGTATGCTCGTTTTGATAATGCGTTATATCGTTTGTTAAAACACAATACGCCAGGGCCATATACTTTTATTTTTAATGCCACCTCTGAAGTTCCTAGGCGTTTATTGCATCCGAAGCGTAAAACAATAGGTATCCGAGTGCCTGATAACAAAATAGTACAGGCATTGTTGGCTGAGTTAGGTGAGCCTATTATGAGCTCATCTCTCATACTTCCCGGTGAAACTATGCCCATGACAGATCCTTACGATATAAGAGATACGCTGGAGCATGCTCTAGATCTCGTTATTGATGGTGGTTATTGCGGCATGGAACCAACAACCGTAGTAAAAATGGATACGGATGACATTGAAATTGTTCGTGTTGGAGCGGGTGATCCTTCACCCTTTCAGTAATGTGGCAATTTTATTAAACCGCTAATTAGATTGGTATATTTTAAGCTGGGCTTTTGTTGTTAGTCTTGGTTATGGCGGCATTAAACGGATTTATTCGCTTTCTTTGAGCAAGTTTGTGCTCTGCACCTTTTATTGTACTTATTAGTATCTCAAACAGAGCCGTAAATCGATGTTGGAAAAAGTAGGATAAATGTGATTTCTTATTCCCCTATATTAGACGCTATTGAGCAGGCCGATGTTTCTGAAAATGAATTGAGGCGTATTTTTCATGGAAGAGGGCATTGTTTTCCCTCTTTAGAACACATCAATTTAGATTTTTATCCGCCATTCTTGTTTTTGACTTCTTATCAAGAGATTGAAACCGATGAGCTCGAGAGGCTCGTTCATCAAGTATGGAATAAAGCATCTGTTTATGCCGATTTTATAACCGGTCTTGTGTATCAACAGAGAGCGGGAAGAGAAACCAGTAGTCGAGTATTCTATGGTACGTTGCCCAGTCCTCATATTGTTGTTGAATTGGGGCTTTCTTACCAAGTTGATTTGTTGACGCATCAGAATACAGGCATTTTTCCTGATATGCGTAATGGACGATCATTTGTTGTTTCTCAATCTAAACATAAAAAAGTACTTAATCTTTTCTCCTATACCTGTGGCTTCTCTTTGGCGGCGATGCATGGGGGAGCCACTTCCGTTGTTAATATGGATATGAATAAAGGGGTTTTAGCGCAAGGGAAAGTAAATCATAAATTGAATGGTTTTGATGAGAACGTACGTTTTTTTCCCCATGATATTCTTAAGTCCTTTGGCAAGCTTAAAAAATTAGGGCCTTTTGAGTTAATTATTATTGATCCCCCAAGCTTTCAAAAAGGCAGTTTCGAATTAACAAAAGATTATCAAAAAATATTACGCCGTCTTTCTGATATTGTCAGCAATAAGGCGACTTTACTCTTGTGTGCCAATAGTCCTGATTTAACAGAAAAGAAGTTTATGGAATTGATTACAGAACATGCAGGCGATGGCTTTAATTTTGAGTACCGACTTGAGAGCGCTTTAGGTTTTCCAGAAAAAGATCAGAATAAAAACCTTAAGGCCTTAGTATATCGTTATCATGGACTGTAAATGGTGTGATTCGTCTTTTAATTATTCTTTTTGTAGGTATTTAAATGGCTGACTTGTTATATGAGTTTAGTATATTTATAAATGAGGGGTGTAAAGACATAGATTGCAGATTATAATGCTTCTATTATGCTGCATAGCATGTATTTAAGTCATAAAACGGGTTGCTGAGAAGCATTCCCATAAAGAGGTCGTAATGGACGAAAAGTTACAAAAAGTATTAGCACGAGCTGGTCAAGGTTCTCGTCGTGAGATGGAAACGCGAATTCGTGAAGGTCGTGTACAAGTCAACGGTGACGTTGCTAAATTAGGCGATCGTGTAAAAGTTTCAGATGAAATTTTAATGGATGGGTATCCGGTAAAAGTATCGGAAGCAGGTGAAAGCCGTCGAGTGCTTATTTATAATAAGCCTGAGGGTGAGGTGTGTACACGGAAAGACCCTGAAGGGCGTCCAACTATTTTTGATAGCTTACCGAAATTACGTGGTGAGCGTTGGATCGCTGTTGGTCGATTAGATATTAATACCTCTGGTTTACTTTTATTTACGACGGACGGTGAACTGGCGAACAGGCTAATGCACCCTTCAACTGAGATAGATCGAGAGTATCTAGTTCGAGTGATGGGGGAAATTACCGATGAAAACATCAAGAACCTTAAAAAAGGTGTTTTTCTTGAAGATGGCATGGCCAAATTTACAGATATTGTTGATGGTGGTGGTGAAGGTATTAACCGTTGGTTTTATGTGTGTTTGATGGAAGGCCGAAATCGAGAAGTACGTCGTATGTGGGAATCACAAGGCGCAAAAGTTAATCGATTAAAACGTGTAAGATTTGGTCCGGTATTTTTACCATCAAAAGCAAAAGTAGGTCGTTTTGTTGAAATGGACGAAATGGAAGTCAATGGACTATGCTCTTTGGTTAACTTACCTCAGAAACCCATTTCTGCCAAAACAGTTCAAGATAAAAAAGACGCCAAACGTCAAAATTCTAAAACAGGTGGTAAAAAGCGTCCTAAAGGGTTTGATTGGCAGACGTCTGATAAACCAGAGTTTAAGCCTAAAAAGTCAGGAAAGCGTACATTTCGATAATGTAAAGCGTAACGGCGTGTGTTGGAGGTGAGTAGTACATGTTTAGTCGGGTTCTAGTGTTTATTGTTGCGTTGTTTGTTGGCTTTTTATTTTATATTAATTTAAATAACGATAGACCAGAAAATTTAGGTGTAACGGATGGCGTATTTTTGCCATGTTCAGAATCGCCTAATTGTGTTTCTTCTCAATCTCCTGAGTCTGATGAAGTGCATTACGTTGAACCCATAATCTATAAACAGCCTCACCTTGAAATGCAGCTATTGTTAGAGAAATACTTTTTAGACCAAGGTAATGCTCATATAGTAACGAGTGAGCTTGGTTACTTTTATGTTGAAATAAAAAGCTCTTTCTTTGGTTTTGTCGATGATGTCGAACTTTACTGGCCAGAGGCAGACAGCGTACTTCATGTTCGCTCTGCCTCACGTGTTGGTTATTCAGATATGGATGTAAATCGTAATCGAGTGCTTAAAATGAAAGAATTTATTTCAACTAATCAGCCTTAATTTCATCCGTTCATTTTAAAAGGCTCATAAAGAGGATATTAAATGACAAGTACTGGCTCTCAAACCATCCTAATAGTGGAAGATGATGAGCGTTTAGCGCTACTCACCAAAGAATATCTACAAAAAAATGGCTTTGTTGTTGAGATTGAGTCAGATGGTCGTCGTGCCATCAGTCGTATTATTGAAACAAAGCCCTCATTGGTCATTCTTGACTTAATGTTACCTGGCGCCGATGGTTTTACTGTATGTCGTAGTGTGAGAGAAGAGTATCAATCGCCGATCTTAATGCTTACAGCAAGAAGTGATGATGTGGACCAAATTCTGGGTCTTGAAATTGGGGCGGATGATTACGTCGCAAAGCCTGTGAAGCCAAGAGTTCTCCTAGCTCGTATTCAATCTCTGCTGAGGCGAAGTACTCAAGATGTTGACTTTTCTTCTATTTCTTCAATGTCGGCGAAAGCGAGTAGCGTGTTAACCTTTGGACCTTTGGAAATTGATAATTCTAGACGGGAAGCATGGGTAACTGGAGAAGAGATCGATCTAACGAGTGCTGAGTTTGATCTTTTGTGGTTGCTTGCTAGTAATGCCGGGCAGATTTTAAGTCGAGAAGAGATCTTTGGTCAATTGCGTGGAATAGAGTACGATGGACAAGATAGATCTGTTGATGTTCGAATCTCTAGGATTCGTTCGAAAATAGGCGATGACCCTGTTCACCCAAGAAAAATTAAAACCATTCGTAGCAAAGGTTATCTTTTTGTCAAAGAGGTTTAACCTTACGGCTTTAGCCTCTAAAATGGCTCGAAGCAGTTGGCAACTCTACCTAAGTTTTATCTTAGGTGGCTTGGTTCTGTTGATTTTTAGTCTTGTCTCTTTATACCGAGCTCAATCAAATCACATGCTTTCTCATTCAAAAAGTTTAATGTGTGCAGATTTAGGGATAAGTGCTCTTAATGTCATGATAGGGAGAGACACTTCCCTGTCTCGTTTTAAGTGGGATACATCGAATGTTTCCTCACCTTTTACGGCGGATCAGATTGTCAGCATAGTAGAGCGAAACTTGTCTGATATTGACCTTTTACGCGAAGATAGGTTTTACTTCTACACTGATAATAAAGAGGTTATTTTCTCGGCCATATTTTCCCACACTTCCGACATGTATCTAATCGAAGGATTGTTAAAGTCATTTTTAGAGTCGCCTAAGTTCAGTCAGATTGATCGAAAAAAATTACTTAATTCCTTACCTTGTATTACGGCTGAATATAACGATAACTCTTCTGGATCACCCATCGGTTTGTCTGCTTTTCACTCTGACTTAGGGAACAGTGCATTTATCTGGGTTCAAAAGGGAACCCCTTCGTTGAAGATTGCGATACCTGTCCACATTTCAGAAAACATCATACTGCTGATGACTAATATTATTGGTGTTACTATTCTGCTGATGTTAGTGCTCATCTGGAAAGGTCTATTAAGTTTAGAGCAAAAAAGAAAGACTTTTAGAGACTTTACAAGAGAGATAGCGAAGGGGAATGCAGAAGTTCCAAAGAATCTTTCTGATGACGGGACGTTAGAGGAATTGGCTGGCTCCTTTGATTCTATGTCTTTACACATACAGCGCTTACTTAGGGTGCAAAGGGACATGATTAATGCGATATCCCATGAACTAAGAACCCCCATTGCACGTTTGAGGTTTGGACTTGAATCACTAAAAGATGACGTAAACGACAATAACCTCCCAGCTATTGATGGGCTTGAGGGTGATGTTGAAGAGTTGAACACTCTGGTGGACGAAGTGTTAACCTATGGGAAGTTAGAAGAAGGTGGGTTGACGCTGCATTTTACAAAAGTGGATATAGATGACGTTATCTCTTCAATTGTAGAAAATAATGAGTCTCTGTTGTCCAATTTTGACATAGAAATTGAAATTGACCCTAAACAAAGCCTAGTCTTAGCTGATGCTCATCATCTCCATAGAGCATTACAAAACCTTATTTTGAATGCCTCAAAATACGCGAAAAGCAAACTGAAAATTAGTTTTGATTGTGATGATGTGTCTTGCAAAATAGATATCGAGGATGACGGCCCTGGTATTGCATTTGAGGACAGAGATAAAGTTTTTATACCTTTCCAGCGTTTAGATAACAGTCGTACTCGAGCTTCTGGTGGGTATGGACTGGGATTGGCGATCGTGCAAAAAATTGCTTTTTGGCACGGCGGTGCAGTGCTCATTGATGGTAGTTCTTTGGGAGGGGCAAAATTTAGTTTTATTTGGTCAAAAAACTACCATAAAAAGGATGTTAGCTAAAAGTGGCCATCATAAGTCTGGTGATAAAATGCCTTTTAAGTTTTTGAAACAGGTTTGAGACGCCGTGCTAATTAAGTCCTGTATGTAAGAGCTGTCTCTTTGATCCTTACGAATGGCAAGGTACAATTTACACCAAATGCCTTCTTCACCAAGCGATTTAGTAATAACATATTGTCTATTGGTGTATTCCGTAAGCGCCCAATTGGGTAAGCAGCATACACCTCTGCCACTTGCGACAAGCTGCATCATCATTAATGTTAATTCACAGTGTCTAATTTTGGCAGGGCGTATGCCCGCCGGGTCTAAAAAATTCCTGAAAATATCTAATCTTTCCGCTTCAATGGGATAGGTGATAAGGGTTTCATTTTCAAGGTCCTGAGGTTCAATATACTCTTTAGTGGAAAGTTTGTGATGTCGAGAAAGTGCAACCTGAGATTCATATTGAAAAAGTGGAACATACTCGATGTTGGGGATATCTACAGGGTCAGACGTGACAACCAGGTCTAAATCGCCACGAGCTAATGCAGGGAGCGGCATAAAGCTAAATGCAGTTGATAGATCAAGCTCTACATCTGGCCAGTGTTCTCTGAAGTGATCAATCGTAGGCATTAGCCATTCGTAGCAACTATGGCACTCAATGGCAATATGTAACCTTCCGCTTTCACCTTCCGCAAAGCGTTGAATGTCTCTCTGAGCACTTCTAAATGAAGGTATTACATCGTCAGCTAATTGCAATAATCTTAGTCCCGCGCTGGTAAAGCGAACGGGTTTGGTCTTACGTATAAATAGCTGACAGCCAAGTTTTTCTTCTAAATCTTTTAATTGATGAGACAGTGCGGATTGAGTTAAATGGACTCTATCGGCGGCTTCGACGAGACTGCCAGTTTCTCTCAGGGCGGTTAATGTTTTTAGATGTCTAACTTCAATGAGGCTCATACTGATTTGATCTTATGCAAAGAGAGCATTAAAAATAACCACCATAACATTCTTATTATGATGGTTAATTGGTTTTCTTATCGTTCTTGTATGAACGCAAGATGCTTAACAAAGAAGGAATTCAAGTAAGGCTTTTTGCGCATGCAATCGATTCTCTGCTTCATCCCAAACAACAGAGTCGGGATGATCAATTACTTCTGCCGTTACTTCTTCTCCCCTGTGTGCAGGTAGACAATGCATAAATAACGCATCTTTATTGGCTAGAGACATCAGCTCTTGATTTACTTGGAATGATTGGAAATCTTTTAAGCGCTTTTCTTGTTCGTCTTCTTGACCCATTGATGCAAATACATCGGTAACGATAAGATCGGCCTCTTTAACGGCTTCTTGTGCATGGTTTAATACCGTCACGCGATGCGCAAATTTCTCGACAAGCTGTGCATTTGGTTCATATCCGTTTGGACAGGCAACAACTAAATTGAAGTTCAATAGCTCGGCCGCATTAATGTAGGAATGACACATGTTGTTTCCATCACCAACCCAAACCACTTTTTTACCGTCTATATCCCCCCTATGTTCTTGATATGTCTGCATATCAGCCAGTAGTTGACATGGGTGGAAATCGTCAGTTAAAGCGTTAATCACAGGTACCGAGGAATGCTTAGCAAAAGTTTCAATGCTGGCGTGATCAAATGTACGGATCATCACAGCATCAACCATACTAGAAATGACTTTCGCGCTGTCTTCTATCGGTTCCCCACGGCCTAGTTGCGTATCTCTAGGGGATAGGAAAATAGCATGACCGCCAAATTGCGCCATACCCGCTTCAAAAGAAACCCTCGTTCGAGTTGAAGACTTTTCAAAAATCATCGCTAGAACACGATTTTTTAAAGGTTGATATTGAGTTCCGTCACGATGTATTTTTTTTAATTCAGAGGCACGATTTAAAATCTGCTTCAGTTCGTCGGAAGAAAGATCCATTAGCGTTAAAAAATGCCTTGGGGACACGTGAGGCTACTCCTGTAGATATTAATTTAAAAAGGAATCGGCCAATGTAATACACTGAACAGAGTTAGTAAAGGCTAGAAACTCACTCTAAATAGGATATAGGCCTTGTATTCTATTTTTAGAACCCATATAAACACCCGTAAAGCCTTATTAAATACACGGCGTATTTTTGGCATGCTTAATCGTGTCTAGGGCATAAATGATTCTAATTATGAAACAAGAGGTTTTAACGTGAGTACACTTGATACAATTAAAGAACAAATTGACGGCAATCCTATCCTTTTATACATGAAAGGTACTCCACGAGCGCCTCAATGCGGTTTTTCCGCTCAAACTGTACAAGCTCTTATGACTTGTGGTGAGCGTTTTGCTTTCGTTAATATTCTAGAAAATCCAGATATTCGCGCTGAACTGCCGAAATTTGCTAATTGGCCGACATTCCCTCAGTTGTGGGTGAAAGGTGAATTAGTGGGAGGATGTGATATTGTTGTTGAAATGGCATCGAATGGCGAATTGAAAACGCTAATCGAAGAAACTGTGGCATCAAGTGCCGAATAACATAGCCCATGATAGATAAATTTTATTGCCGTTATTAATATTATCAATCGCATAGAACCTTAAGTTTAACGATATAATGTTTTGGCAATATTCTATTTAGTAAATGAATTTTAATTAATTATGGAGATCTCTTAGAATGACAATATTAGTTGGTAAGCAAGCACCTGATTTCACTGTTCCAGCTGTTTTAGCAGACGGTCAAATTGTTGATTCTTTTAACTTGTCAGCAACAATTAAAGGAAAATACGCCGTTGTTTTCTTCTATCCACTGGATTTCACTTTTGTTTGTCCTTCTGAAATTATTGCCATGTCTCATCGTATGGAACAATTTCGTAAGCTTGGTGTGGAAGTGATTGGTGTTTCAATTGACTCTCATTTTACACATAATGCTTGGAGAAATACGCCAGTTAATGAAGGTGGTATCGGTGCTGTTGAGTACACACTAGCGGCCGATATGGATCATGCTATTGCGAAAGCATACGGTATTGAATCTGAGGGTGGTGACTCTTATTACCCTGCTGGCGTTGCAATGCGAGCTTCTTTTGTAATTGACCAAAAAGGCATTGTTCGCTCTCAAGTTGTTAATGATGAGCCGATTGGTCGTAATATGGATGAATTGGTTCGTGTGGTTGAAGCGTTACAATTCTTCGAAGAGAACGGTCAAGTATGTCCTGCTGGCTGGAATAAAGGTGATAAAGGTATGGTAAATACACCGGAAGGTGTAGCGTCTTACCTATCTGAAAGCGGTGATAAGCTGTAATTATTTCATGATGTCTAAAACCGCTGGTTTCGCCTTGAAATCAGCGGTTTTTTTATACCTAAAACTGTGACGTTATAAAAAGTCTATTTGTCTATCTAGTCGTTGCTCTTCTATTTGTCTATCTAGTAGTTGTTCTGTAGCTGAAATTCTTTTGCAAGTTCGTTGACCTGCTGTCTAAACCATATATGGCTTGCGTCGTGATGCAATAATGGGCTCCAGATCATTTTCAGTTCAATAAGCGGGATTTCAAAAGGAGGCTCTAAAATCACAAGGTCAGGATTGTTCTTATTAATCATGGCCACTTTGCGGGGTAAGGTCGCGATCAAATCTTGTTCAAGAGATAAATGCATGGCTGTATGATAGCTTCGAGTAAACACACGAATACTGCGTTTTTTGTCAATGGTCTGAAGGGCTTCATCTACCCATCCTAATTTTTGAACGTCAGTAGGGTCCATCCCAACGCCTACTCCAAACCCTGTTTTACTGACCCAAATGTGTTGTGATGCAAGGTAATTATCTAAATCAAAATTATGCCGCACTAAATTATGAACACTCATTAAACAAACAAATGAATCCATCCATACGCTTTTTTCATGAAAAGATTGAGGCAGTTCTTCAAAGCGATTAATCGCCATGTCTATTTTTCCAGCCTCGACATCATGAAAGGTGACATCACTTGGTGTCATAATATCCAGCGTTATTCCTGGTGCATTTTCTCTAAGGCGATTTAATAATAAAGGAATGACGGTTGAGGTTGCATAATCGCTGGCCATAATGCGAAACACTCTGGTACTGGTTTTTGCGTTAAAATCCGCGGCAGGTTGTAGCGCCTCTTCTAACTCTAATAAAACCCGTCGCACAATGGGTTGCAGCCTAAGGGCTTTTTCAGTTGGCTTCATACCTTCACTAGTGCGTACTAACAATGGGTCGCCGAGTAGGTCTCTTAGGCGCTTCAGCCCATTACTCATGGCCGGTTGGGTTATGTTCAACTTGCTTGCAGAGCGCGTAACATTGCACTCTCGTAGTAAGACGTCTAAATAGATTAGTAAGTTAAGGTCGATTCTATTAATATTCATACGTTTTATATTTTAATTTCGTTGTATTTTTCTAGTGAATTTATTTTACAGATAAATATCAAAACCTCAATCAGAAAGCGGTAAATTGCGTTTGAAAGCGATTGCTCTTATATGGAGATGTCTTACTGGTTTGTGTTAAAGTCGAACAAGTCTGTTTTATTCAATCGTATTTGATTAGAAAGTGTATATTAGTATGAAAGCGTCGTGTTTATGTGGCCTTGTTCAAATGGAAATAAAATCTCCTTTTATTAGTGCGTCCTATTGCCATTGTGGTCAATGCCGTAAAAGTCACGGAGCCAGTAGTGTCGCTTATGGTGCTATTTTAAAAAGTGATGTCGAATGGTTATCTGGGAAAAAGAAAATACGTTGTTTTGAATCTTCCGAAAAAGTGAAAAGAGGCTTTTGCAAAGCCTGTGGAAGTAACCTTTATTACTACAATAAAGATTACCCAAGTCATTTAGATATTCCTTTATCCATCATTGATGGCGACCCAAATTTACCTCCTGAATACCATATATATGTCTCTTCCAAGCCTAGTTGGTATGAGATAAATGATGATTTACCTCAATATCCCGAAGACAAATAGTGCTCATTTTAATTGATTAAGGTGGAAAGCTGTACTTCTTGGCATTGCTCCACAAATTTCTGAGCGTTTTGCGTCAAAGTAGACCCTTTTGGCGTTACGATCAAAAGGTTTCTGTTCAGTTTTAACGGTGTGTTAAATATCCTAATTAAGCCAGCGTCTAGTTCTTGTTTTAATGCGAGTTTTGAGAGGCATCCTAGCCCCATTTTATAAATTACGGCCTGCTTAACGGCTTCCATATGGGCGAGCGATAGGCTGATATTTAATTGTGGCACATTCGCCCCAATTGCCTGTTCCAATATGTTTCGTGTGCCCGAGCCCGCTTCTCGCATGACCCAGTTTGCTTTTGATAGGTCGTCCCATGATAGTGTGTCTGGTCCATCCAGTAGAGCTGAGCCAAATACAACCATTTCATCTTGAAGCCAAGTATCAACAAGCAGTTCTGCATGTTGGCAATAACCTTCAATAAAACCAACTTCTGCTTTGCCTGTTAGAAGTTGATGAATAACACTTTGTGTATTACCAATTTCTAAATTGAAACGGATATTTGGATGTTTTTCTTTAAATTCAGCCATTTGCCTTGGAAGTAAGTAGTTACCAACACTGACACTCGATGCTAATTGTAGTGATCCACTTAACTCTCCAGAATCACCCATACTCTCAATCTGTTCTATCTGACTCAAAACGGCTCTAGCTTGAGGTAAAAGGTCCCTAGCTTGAGGCGTTATTTGTAGGCGTTTCCCGTGTCTTCTAAATAAAGGTCTGCCGAGAAGCGCCTCAAGCTCTCTCAATGCTTGGCTTGCAGCTGGTTGGCTGATAGCAACTAAATCGGCCGCGGCCGTCACTGAGCCTGTATGTACAACGGCTTCGAAAATCTGTAATTGTCTTAATGTTATTTTCATAAAGAATTATTTTTTTTCATCAAATAGGTGTTGGTTAGTTGCTTTGAGTTAGGATTCTGCTGCTTTGTATGCTGTGTTCGTGCTGATAAAGATTTTCTAAGGTCGTTTGTGCTATGTGTGATAAAGCGGTATCTGTAAAGTAACCCTGATGCCCTGTCACAACAACATTAGGGAACGTTAACATAAGTTGGAAGACGCTGTCTTGGATTATAGTGCCTGACATATCTTCAAAAAATAGGGTGCCTTCTTGTTCATAAACATCTAAACCTAGGTAACCAATTTTTTCTGAATAAAGCGCATCGATTGCCTCTTGGGCGTTTACTAGGGCTCCGCGGCTGGTGTTAATAATCATGACACCTTTGCGCATTTGCTCCAAGCTATCTTTGTTTATTAGATGATTGGTCTCATTGGTTAAAGGGCAGTGAAGGCTGATGATATCGGATTGTTCATAAAGTGAAGCTAAGTCAACATATTCGCATCCCAAATCAATGAGCATTTGACTTGGTCTAATATCATGGCATAAAACACGACAGCCAAAGCCGATCATAATTTTTGAGAAGGCTTGGCCAATTCTACCGGTCCCAATACAGCCTACTGTTTTATTTGATAAATTAAACCCCATCAATCCTTCTAGGGAAAAATTACCTTCTTTGACTCTATGAAATGCCCTATGAGTTTTTCGATTTAATGTCATGATAAGAGCGACGGCATGCTCAGCTACAGACTCTGGACTGTAGTCAGGTACGTGATAGACAGATATGTCTAAATCGATAGCGGTTTTTATATCGACATTATTGTAACCTGCACACCTGAGAGCGATGGCTTTGATGCCATTAGCAGAAAGCTGCTGTAAAACATACTTGTCAATTTGATCATTTACAAAGCAAGATATGGCATCAAATCCTTTTGTTAGAGCAACGGTTTCAGTGCTCAATCTACTTTCAAAAAAATCCAGCTCTATATTGGCATAAGCATTCTCATGTGTGAGTGTTTGTTTGTCATAGGTCTTACTAGAAAATACCGCAACCTTCATATCGACTATCCTTTTTATGGGCGTTTGACGTATTTGCATGATTAAGGAATCTTACCACTTTGTTGCGCCCCGCCTAAGTGAATGTTGATGCGGGGCGTGGCTTATATGTGTTGAGTGTAGTTTGTTTGAGTGATATACGCGTTAATTTCTTCTTTTAAAAAGAAGAGGTGAAGTCATACATTGTCATTTTATATTTGATTTTTCATTATTTTAGCTCTGTCTCGATCCTTTTTTGGATGTGATGTTTAATCTAATTTATTGATTTATAATGGTTTTATTTTTATTTGGTGCTTTTTTTAAAATAAAGTCATTATATGATTGACCCTAATAAAATAGCAGGATACAATGAAGTCGTTATAAAGAGTTGGCAATATTTATGTCCAGAGTTACGGCTATTACTTCAGTAATACTCAGTCCTGTCAGTCATAAGTAATACCGAGTTTTTTAGCACTGCCTCACATTGGAAATGAATTCTATTGTGAGATTTAAATATATATACAGGATACAAGATATGTCTGAAGTAGTAACTGGTACAGTTAAATTTTTCAACGAAACTAAAGGTTTCGGTTTTATCACTCAAGATAAAGGCCCTGATGTTTTTGTTCACTTTTCTGCGATCAACTCTAACGGTTTCAAAACCTTAGCTGAAGGTCAAAAAGTTGAGTTTCAAGTAGCTCAAGGTAAAAAAGGTCCAGAAGCGCAAAACGTAACTCCTTTATAAGGAATACGTTTCTGGTTAGTCCCAGAGCGGTTTGATCTTTTAAAAAAGACGGCATATGTCGTCTTTTTTTATGCCTTTTTTTATGGAAATACATAGATATCCTAAAGACCTAAAGACCTAAAGACCTAAAGACCTAAAGACCTAAAGACCTAAAGACCTAAAGACCTAAAGACCTAAAGACCTAAAGACCTAAAGACCTAAAGACCTAAAGACCTAAAGACCTAAAGACCTAAAGACCTAAAGACCTAAAGACCTAAAGACCCTAATTGTGCCCTCTAAGAGGTTAGTCTGATAATAGGGCGGCCGCACTGCCACACAAGGTCATAATAAATAAGAACCACTTCAGCGTTTTAGGATCGGCTTTGATCGCAAACTTCACCGCTAGGTGTGAGCCTAAAACGGTACCAATGCTTAAGGTTAAGCCTGGCGCCCACAAAATTTGATCGTTCCAAATAAAAACACCGACGGCTAGTGTCGTAAATGCACAGGTACAAACCATCTTCAATGCGTTTGTCCTGACTAGGTCATATCTTAATGTTCCTGCAAGTGCCCCTATTAAAATAAAACCTACGCCTGCTTGAACAAATCCGCCATAAACACCAGCAATAAAAAGGGCAATCCATGCGCTTGGTTTCTTATTTATTTTATGAGGAATGGTACCTGGAGGCGGTGATATGATACCAGGCTTAAGTAGCATGATAATCGTCATGCCTATCATGGCAGACAGCAATAGTGGTTTTAGTAACTCAGGTGGTGCGAATGAAGCGATAATGCTTCCAACGACACCCCCAATTAGCGTGGGGATTAGAACAGGGACAATGTCTGATGTATCTATTTTTTTGGCTTTCTTAAAGCCGACTATACCCGCGACAGATTGTAAAAGTACGCCAACCCGATTGGTGGCATTGGCAATATCTGCCGGCATTCCCATTACCATTAATGCCGGTAGAGTAAGGTTAGAGCCACCGCCTGCTAAAGTGTTTATAATACCTGCTACAAAACCGGTGCCTAAAAGAAGGGCTATGTAGGTTAAGCTCATGTCCATTTTGTTGAGTCCAGTTCGGAGTTAAGATTAATTAGATAAGGTAATATACCTTTTATTAATAAAAAATAAGAGTTTTTATCTTGGTGTTTTATTTAAGAATTTTATTAGGAGAAATAAAAAGTGGCAAAATCTCTTCAAGAGCAACTAATGAAAGCAGGATTGGTTGATAAAAAGAAAGTCAAAAAACTTAAAGCAGAAAAATTACAGCATAAACAAAAGGTTAAAAACGGTAAAGCAACAGCAGAAGATGAAAACCTAAAGCAGCAAGAGTTAAAGAAGCAAAGAGATGAAAAGGCGGAGAAAGATCGCTTGCTTAACCTGCAAAAAGAAGAGGCGGCGTTTAAAAGGGCTGTGCAAGCACAAATCCGCCAGATAATAGAAATGAATCGAATTCCTAAAGAAGAAGGTGATATTGCATACCATTTTAAAGACAATAAAAAAGTGAAGCAGCTTTATATTAGTCAACAAATGCACAATCAATTAGCCGCCGGTCAATTAGCTATTGTTAAGTTAGACGATAAATATGAACTGGTCGCCGAGCCTGTAGCTGTAAAGATTAGTCAGAGAGACGATTCTTATGTGCTGGTTTGTAATGATAGGGTAGAGGATATTGAAGACGAAGACGATCCTTATGCAGACTTTAAGATCCCAGATGATTTGATGTGGTAAATACGTATTAATAAACATGAAGACGCAATCGAGAATGATCGATCCGCTTCGAAGCTGATCTCAAGTGTATTTGTCAACCTCCAAAGACGAGCTGATGTTTACCTGACGTGTTTTGTTTGATTTTTTGTTGCATATCAAAGGCTGTGACAGGTTTGGAGTAGTAGTAACCCTGAACATGGTTACAGCCAATCTCCTGTAAAAGTGCTTCCTGTTCTTTGTTTTCAACGCCTTCCGCAATAGTGGTTAAGTCAAAATGCTTTGCTGTTGCAACAATCGATTTAGTTATAGCAATGTCGTCTTTATTATGATGCATTTCTTTGATGAAACTGCGATCAATTTTTAACTTATCTAAAGGGAATTTTTTTAGATAAGAGAGGCTTGAAAACCCTGTTCCGAAATCGTCAAGTGCAATTTTGATTCCTAGGTTTCGTATGTCGGTTAACATTTTAATCGCTTGTGCGGGTTGTTTTATTAGTAAGCTTTCAGTTATTTCAAAGGTAATCATTTTGGCGTCTAGTTGATACTTTTTGATTAATCTATGGATCGTTTGGGGAACATCTTCATCAAACTGTCTGGCTGAAAAATTGATTGCCATGTTAAAGGCATCATTTTTTATTTCCCAGTGTGATAGTTGCTTGAGCGCTTCTTCTAGAACCCAATGCCCTATTACAATAATTAATCCTGTTTCTTCTGCAATGGGTATAAATACATCAGGTGGCACTCGTCCTCTTTTAGGGTGGTGCCATCTTATTAATGCTTCACATCCTGTTAGGTCGCCTGTGTTGAGGTCTATTTGAGGTTGATAGTAAAGTTCGAACTGGTTAAGTTGTATTGCTTGTCTTAAATCCTGCTCAAGAGATACTCTTTCGGCCGCCATTTTGCTTAATGATGAAGTGAAGAACTCATAGCGATTTCGTCCATTATCTTTAGCTAAATAAAGCGCTGTATCGGCATTTTTTAGTAAAATATCATGACTCTCTCCATCTTTAGGGTACTGAGAAATGCCTATGCTGGGAGTGACAATTAAGGAATTCCCTAAAATATGGATAGGTTCACCAATTCTATTTTTTAAGTTCTCAACAAATAATTTGATGTCTGGAGTGATAAGTGGGTCTTTGATTACGGCGACAAATTCATCACCACCAAGTCGACAAGCTAAGTTAGTTGAGCTGGTTAAGTTGGCTAATCGTGAGGCTGTTTTTTGTAGTACTTTATCACCTACTGCATGCCCTAAGCTGTCATTAATGAACTTAAAGTTATCAAGGTCCATGAAGAGTATGTAAAAGTAAGGGATTTCTTCATCGGTAATGCTTTGTTCTATAAAATCGTTTAATTGTCGTCTGTTTGGGAGGTCTGTGAGAGAGTCGAAATGGGCTAAATGTTCCAATTTTTCTTGAATACGTTTGCGTGACGTAATATCTGTAATGGTTCCTATGTAGCTGATAACGTCACCGTTTTTGTCCTTATGTACATTGATCGATAGCCACTCGGGGAATAAAAAACCCGTTTTATGTTTGTTGATTACTTCACCTTGCCAATGGCCTTTTTTTGTTAGGCTTTCCCACATGGATAGGTAAGTGTGTCTAGGGGTTTTTTGAGAGCTTAAAAATGAAGGGCTTTTGCCCTTAACTTCTGTTTCTTCATAGCCTGTAATTTCTGTAAACGCTGAGTTGCATTTAATTATTCTGTTATCCTTGTCGGTAATGATAATGCCTTCATTTGTGCTGTTAAAAACACGAGCGTCAAGCTCAAGGTCGGTTTGATTTTGTAATAGGATTTCTCTTTGGCTCTCTTGTTCTTCTCTGTAAGCTCTGAATGTTTTATTTATCCAGATTGACATAAATAGCGCGCTTAATAAGATAAAAGCACTGACAGTTAATAGCCCTAGCATTAGGTTATTGAAATTTTTATTTTGTTTAATCGTTTGAGCTAACCATTGCTGATTTATATAGTCATCGAATTGGTCTGAGTAATAGCCACCACTAATCTCCCAATCCCAAATAGGCTCTTTTATGGTTTGAGTTATAATGAAGTTGCTATCGTGCTTTGAATGGCTTTCATCTTGTAAAAAGAAGTAATTACTCAGCGTGTTGCTTTGCGTTCTTTCATGAGGTGTAAGACTCTTCCCCGCATTGTCTTTTATAGAAATAAAAAAAATGTTGTCGTTGATTTTTGATTGAATGCGGTTAAGTAGATTCTGTTTTAGGTCTTTTTCTGCATGGGTAATATAATCTCCTGAACCTATTAACCAATCATAAGGGGTGAATTTTTTAACGAAAGACAGCTTATTTTCCTGTAATGCTTGATTTGATTGAGGGATTGTCCATCGATAAGTTGCGAACCCTTCTTGCTTTTCTGAGGCGACGATTTCAAGGAACTCTTTAACAATATATTTCCCCGAATCATCCTGTTTATCAGAGATAGATTTGCCTTCAATCTCTGGAGAGGGAGGCATCAGGAGGTTGGTTCCTTGTAAGTCATCAATAAAAATATACCCACGGCCATCAAAAAATCGAATGTTTCTGAGTGTTTCTATAATGGTGTGTTTGATTTTTTCCTCAGGAAGGAACGTTTGTAACTCATGAAAGAGCTTTGTAGCGATGATGTGTGCTGTTAACACTTCGCTTTTGATCAAATATTTAAGCTTGTTTCGATTTTCGTTACTTTCAAAAGCGATTGTTTCAATAACATCTTTTATTTCTTGAACAATCTTTCGCTCATGCTCTAAGATGGCATTTTCTTTGAATTCAATAAAATCAACCCCTCTATTGTATTTCTCTTCCCATAAAAGATAGAAAAAAATGATCAATAAAGAAAATATAGCAAAGCCAAAAGACGCTAAAATTTGCTTGAATTGTAAGTTACGCGCAAGCTTGTGAAGCATGTAAAGTAAACTCGTTCTTGAAAATACACAGTATCCATAACTTAGAGTAATCATGGTAAGGGTTTACTTATCTATCATGATGTGGATCAATAAAAAGCAATAGATATTTGTTTTATCTATGATTTACTGTCTTAAACTTGCATTAAAATGAGTATTTGTATTTATGAGCTTTCGTCACTTTGTTTTTCCTCCTAAGGAGACTGTTTCTCTTAGCATTTTTGAAAGTGAACAAAAATTTCCAATAAATCGAATCTATTGTGTTGGGCGAAACTACGCAGAACATTCAAGGGAAATGGGTGATGATCCAGAGCGTGATCCTCCGTTCTTCTTTTGTAAGGATGTTTCTAGCGTTTTTGAGATACCTTTTTCGAGTGATTCTAGTTCTGTGCCATACCCTGCTGAAACCAGTCGCTATGAATACGAAGTGGAGCTTGTCGTGGCTCTTTCTAAAGGTGGGTTCAATATTTCAAAGACTGATGCGATGGATTGTGTTTTTGGGTACTCTGTTGGTCTTGATATGACAAGGAGGGACCTTCAATCCCAAGCAAAGAAAAAAGGGCGTCCTTGGGAAGTTGGTAAATCATTTGAATTATCGGCCCCATTAACACCGATTAAAACCATTCAGCAAGTTGGCGTTTTAGATCATGGGGCCATTGAGTTGAGAGTGGATGGCGTTTTAAAACAGAAAAGTGATTTATCCAATTTAACGTGGTCTATAGCGGAAGTAATTAGTCATTTATCCAGACTCTTCGAGTTGCATCCTGGGGATTTGATAATGACGGGTACGCCTGAAAATGTTGGCCCTGTGAAAGTGGGTGAAACCATGCAGGCTTCGATAGAGGGATTAGGTCGATTTGAATTGACCGTTTTCTAGTAAGTGCTTTATTAGCCTTCATAAAACACTTGGTTTTTACCCGATTAATTCTTTTATTTTAGAGAAAAGGTAAGAATCAGGTGTATTTTCTGAATTTCTTATGACTATTTTTACTTTCTAATTGTTAATTGCCTCTCTATTTTTTTCGTAAAATCGGCTCGTTTGCACACTTCTTTTGGTTTTTTTGATTTTTGATCCCCAATCAAGGATTCCGTATCCTTTTTTTTTGCCTTTTTCTTCTTGAGTTATTTCCATTAGTTTTAACTTATATGAATAAGTGTATTAATCAGGATCTCAGTTAAAGCAAAGAAAAATAAGATTATATTTAAGTTGTTGATTTTGCTGTATTTATTTTAATGTGTAATTTTAGTCATGATTATGTAAGTTCTTTCTTGATGCCATATTCGGTTAATTCTGCATGAAATATTGAGCAAAAAAGTAATTACCTAGGACCATATTGTTTACAAAAAAATTCGGCTTATATTGGTTTCACCGAATGCGTTCGGTCTGAGCGTTCGACTGATTTAGTGCAATAATTAAGAAGGAATAACCGATGAAAAGATCTTTAATCGCAATGGCTGTTTCAAGTGCGGCTTTCACATCAATTGCACAAGCTGCAGATGATTCTTACGTAGATGCTTACGGTAATATACAGCTTGTATACCATAATTCTGATGTAGCTGGTGGTGATAGTGAGAGTGAAATTACAGATAATGGTTCAACTTTTGGGTTCAAGGGCGAAACTAAGTTAAATCAAGGTTTGACGGGTTTTTTCAAATATGAATTGGAAGCCGATGCCGACGAAAAAACCAGTGATATAGATGTAAATCTTGATCAGGCGTATGTCGGCGCCAAAGGTGGTTTTGGTAAAGTGCAAATCGGTACTTTTGACAGTATTTATAATAATGCTATACAGGATGGCTTAGACCAATTTGAATTCGCAGGCATCAGTGGTTCAGCAACGACGACAGAAGGTGACACTCTTGCGTATTTCAGTCCATCTTTTGGCGGGTTTGAAGTTCAGCTTGCCGCTCAGGTTAAGGGGGATGCTGAGTCTGAGGTGTCATCAACTCAGGTTGAAGAAGGGGAAGCGTTTACGGCTGTCGTTAAATATAATCTAGACGCTTTAACGCTCGCCCTTGGTTATGACACTCTAGACAACACACCCAATGCAAAAGAAACCATCGGTCTATCAGCAAGCTATCAACTGGATGCTGCAATGACGTTAAAAGCGAAGTATGAAGAAAATACAGACGTTGATACGCGTATGGGTGTTGGTGCCAGCTATGAATATGGCATAGGTCGCTTGTATGGCTCATTCCAACAAGTAGAGCTAGATCTTGCTAACTCAGAAGATTATGACGAGTACGCTCTGGGTGCGACCTATAACTTGGGTGAAGATGTTTATGTGTATGTTGAAGCCGGTCAGCAATCTGCAGATGAGCTTGATTTCACAGCCGTCGGTGCTTACTACGGTTTTTAGAGATTATGGTTTCTAGAAATTATGGTTTCTAGAAATCTTTAATAATTATTTTGTCCTAACTTTATTCTTAGGCCCTTCTAACGTTTAGGAGGGCCTAACTGTAAAGTATGATCATTCAAGGTTCCATTTTAGGATCTTAATCGGTTTCTATACTGGGACTTTTTTAGCGCACCTTGAGTGTGCTTTTTTTTAATAAAGGTGTATGGCGGCCTAGAATTGATTGAAAGCCGTAAATCGCTGGTGAAGTAGGCTTGCTAATTCAGTACACTTTTTGCTTCTTAATATTTCAATAACTACCTCAGCTGTGCATAAGCCAACGGACTTTTGATTTCTTCTGAGTTGATACTCAGAGCGATGTTGAGAGCGGATGGCGTAATGCGGTAGCCCATGTAAATAAGGGCTTCTATGATACATTTTTTGAGCTTCTTGCCAGGTGCCATCTAAAATAACAAAATGCTCAATGTTAGGTAATTGTGCATCAGTTAGTTCTGATATTGGCCACTTCGCCGTCTCTTTTATCGGATACACAAGCGCTGTTTTTAAGGGATCAAGAGAAGCAAATATCTTATCAGGTATTTTTCTTTGCCATTCGATAATATGGCATTTGTCGGATAGGACTTTTTTTACAATTGGGCCAGTGCCTGTGGTTTTGACTAACTCTCTAGAGTGAGTAAGTAGGGTAATTTGCATCGTATTATAAGGCTTAATGTTATAAAAACTTGGGCTGATAATAGGTGACTTATTATCATCGTAGTGAGGGACCTATAATAAAGGATAAAAAAAACCCTAGCTAGGTTGGCTAGGGTTATAAAGAACCAGTAATAACTGGTTTTACAAGATTAGTCTTTATTCGTTGAGCTGATTTTATGCAAACTTAAGTCGGCACCATTAAATTCGTCTTCTTGAGACAGCCTAAGTCCACTAAGCATTTTGGTGACGCTATACACAAGAAATCCCCCGATCAAGGCAATGCTGATCCCAGCTACCGTGCCAATGATTTGGGAGACTAAGCTTACGCCCCCAAGTCCGCCCATTGCTTCTGTTCCAAAAATACCGGCTGCAATACCGCCCCATGCACCGCAAATACCGTGGAGCGGCCAAACCCCTAATACGTCGTCAAGGTTAGAAAATTTTTGTTGGATTAAGATAAACAGCCAGGTAAAAAGTGCGCCAGCTATTGCGCCAGTCACAAGAGCGCCAATTGGATGAAGAATATCTGAGCCTGCGCAAATTGCGACAAGTCCCGCTAATGGACCGTTATGAATAAAGCCAGGGTCATTTTTACCAAATACCATGGCCGCAATAATGCCTCCAACCATGGCCATTAATGAATTAACCGCAACCAGGCCGCTGACACCATCTAGAGTTTGCGCCGACATCACGTTAAAACCAAACCAGCCAATGCATAAAATCCATGCGCCAAGTGCAAGAAAGGGGATGTTGGACGGTGCAAATGCGACAACTTTACCATTTCGATAACGTCCTGTTCGAGGTCCTAAAAGTAAGGTGGCAGCTAAAGCGACCCATCCTCCTACACCATGCACGACAACGGAGCCCGCAAAATCATGAAATCCTGCGCCGAATTGCGTTTCTAGCCAAGATTGAAAGCCGTAGTTCCCGTTCCAAATCATGCCTTCGAATAAAGGGTAAACAAGGCCTACTATAATGGCGGCGGAAATAAGCATGGGATAAAAGCGTGCGCGTTCCGCGACTCCTCCCGATATAATGGCTGGAATAGCGGCCGCAAATGTCATTAAAAAGAAAAATTTGACGAGTTCATAACCATTATTTTGAGAGAGTTCTGTTGCACTTGAAAAAAAATGGCTCCCATAGGCAATTTGGTAGCCGATGAAAAAGTAGACTAGAGCTGAGACAGCAAAGTCAGTCATGATTTTAACCAGTGCATTTACTTGATTCTTTTGTCTCACTGTCCCAACTTCTAGGAATGCGAATCCGGCATGCATCGCAAATACCATTATCGCGCCTAAAAGAATAAATAATGTATTGGAACTTGATACAAGCGTTTCTACAGCATTATTAATTTGATCC